>DASZXP010000145.1:0-20279 GCA_035545935.1 Puia sp.
TCTTCGCCTCACTGGACCATCTGGGAGCATTTATTTTCAGGGATTTTGAAAGCGGCAAAAGAAAGACCGTGTATTAAAACGCGAAACCATAAAACGCAGAAATGGATATTACTAAAGTAAAGACATTGGGAGAGCTAAAGGCAGCGGGATACAGGAACAGATCTGTAAAGGAAGAGATCAGGGAAAACCTTATCCGGAAGTTGACCAGCAAAGAAACTACCTTCCCCGGCATCATAGGTTATGAAGATTCCGTCATACCCGACACCGAAAGGGCATTATTGTCACGCCATAATATTCTTTTCCTCGGACTCCGGGGACAGGCCAAGACAAGAATGGCCCGGCAGATGATCGATCTGCTGGACGAATATATACCGTATGTCAGCGGCAGCGAGGTCAATGACAACCCATTCGACCCCATCTCCAAATTTGCCCGCGAACTGGTGGCTGCCCAGGGCGACAAGACCCCTATCAGCTGGCTGCACCGCACGGAGCGTTATGGAGAAAAGCTGGCGACACCCGATGTCAGCGTCGCCGACCTCATCGGGGACATCGATCCCATCAAGGCCGCCAATCTCCGGCTCAACTTCGCGGACGAGCAGGTGATCCATTTCGGGATCATCCCCAAGAGCAACAGGGGTATCTTCGTCATCAACGAGATCCCCGATCTGCAGGCGCGCATACAGGTATCGCTCTTCAATATTTTAGAGGAAGGAGACATCCAGATCAGGGGTTTTAAATTGAGGATGCCGCTGGATATGCTCTTTGTCTTCACGGCCAACCCCGAGGATTATACGAACCGCGGCTCTATCGTCACGCCGTTGAAAGACCGTATCGAAAGCCAGATCCTGACGCATTATCCAAAGAATGTCGACACGGCCCTGGCCATCACCGAGCAGGAAGCGGATATTCACTCCGAACAAAAAGGAAGAGTCGTCATCAGCGATCTGGTGAAGCGATTGATCGAGCAGGTGTCCTTCGAAGCCCGTAACAGCGAATACGTGGACAAAAAGAGCGGTGTTTCGGCACGTCTTACCATCGCCGCCTTCGAAAATGCCGTGAGCGCCGCCGAACGCAGGGCTATCCTTAACGGGGAAAAGGAAACGCAGGTCTGGATCAGCGACCTGGTAGGCATCGTACCTTCCATCACCGGCAAGATCGAGCTGGTATATGAAGGCGAACAGGAAGGCCCTTACCAGGTAGCCTTCAACCTCCTGGAAAAATCATTTCGCAGCCAGTTCGTCAACTATTTCCCGAACCCCGACCAGCTGAAAAAGAGAAAGGACACCAAGGACGAAAATCCCTTCAAGTCCATCACCCACTGGTTCGACAAGGGCAATCAGCTCAATCTTTTCTTTAATACAAAGGACCAGGATAAGATACAGCAGCTGTACAAAGTGGACGGTCTGCATGCCCTCGTAAAGAAATACTTCAAGCTCGCCAACGAGCGCGAGGCGGCCCTGCTGATGGAGTTCGTATTACACGGTCTCGCGGCCTATTCATTGATCAGTAAAAAGGTAGTGGAAGGCAAGATAGAGTTCAAGGACCTTATCGGCTCCATGGTGAATTTGGGCTCGGCCGGTAGTGGATTTAGCAGTGAAGAAGAAGACCTGGACGATTTCAATTAAGAACATCGATGCCCCTGGCCGTGTGCTCCGGTCAGGGGACTATATTTACCTCCCTTTCCAGCTCCACGCCAAATTTCGCCTGCACACTCTGCAGGATCTCTTCGCTGAGATCATAGATCTCACGTCCCGTGGCATGTCCATAGTTCACGAGCACCAGCGCCTGATGGGCATGACACCCCGCATCGCCCCGGCGAAAACCTTTCCATCCGCATTGCTCGATCAGCCAGCCTGCCGCCAGCTTGATACCGACAGGACGCGGATACCCTACAATATCCGGATAGCTGATCTTCAGCTCCGCCAGCTTTTCTTTCGTCACGGTGGGGTTCTTAAAAAAGCTTCCCGCATTGCCTATCTTAGCCGGATCGGGCAGTTTGGTTCTACGGATATGCATCACCGCCTCCGAGACGGCCCGTATGCTTAGCTCCCGCACCTGCATCCGCTCCAGCTCCGCCCGTATATCGCCATATTCTGTATGAAAATGCGGCTTCTTATTCAGCCGGAACGTGACATCCAGGATAATGAACTGGTCCTTATAACGCTGTTTGAAGGCGCTCTCCCTATACCCGAACTCGCAGTCCCGCAGATTGAATGTATATATTTTTTTCTCCATGAGATGCCAGGCCGACAGCTCATGAAAGACGTCTTTTATCTCCACCCCATAAGCGCCGATATTCTGCATGGGCGCTGCGCCCACGCTGCCCGGTATCAACGAAAGGTTCTCGATCCCGGCCCAACCCTTCTCCAGGGCATACTGCACAAAGCCATGCCAGCTCTCCCCCGCCCCAGCCCGGACATATATGTGGTCGTCATCCTCCCGCGGCAGCTCGATACCCTTCAGCTCGTTGCGAAGCACCAGTCCGTCGAAGTCACCGGTAAAAAGAATATTGCTGCCACCGCCAAGGATCAGCAGCGGTCCGGAAGAAGATCTGCCGCCCGGGTCAGCCAGGTCGGACAGGTCCTCCAAACTCCTGAGAGCAGAAAAATAACGTGCGCGGGCCTCTATACCAAGGGTGTTGTAAGGCCGCAATGAGAAATTTTCAACGGGATCGATCATAGTTTACCAAAAATACGGGTGTTATATGTTTTTAATGATTTATTTTACGTTATTGTATCGATTGCACCCATTTAATACCTAAAGACCTCCTAACCAGCGAACCTTTATGAACAGATCAACGGCAGTGCTGCTCCTGGCCTCCCTGCTCACCTGTCTTTGCACGCACGCCCAAAAAGACAGCATCCGAATAGCTTCCGGCGAATTATTGCAAAAAGGCGATAGCCTCTACGATTCCTCTCAATACCAACGGGCCATCCAGACATTCAATCAGGTAGAGCCATACGACACCAACTATGTCCGGGCATTGTATGGCATCAGCCTTTGTTATTATGCTGATAGCCAGTATGATAAAAGCGCCGAATATTGTCGGAAAGCCCTGGCCCTGAACGAGGACGCAGAAAAATGGCCGGATATCATCAACCATTATGGCAACTCGCTGGATGTGCAGGAAAAGCACGAAGAGGCCATGCGCATCTATGATTCCGGCATGCATAAATATCCAGCCTATGGATTCTTTTATCTTAACAAAGGCGCCACTCTTATAGGGATGAAGCGCTATGCCGACGCCGAAAAAGTCCTTCAACAGGGACTGATGGTCAGTCCTTATACGTATAGTTTATACTTCAAGCTGGGTGCGGCCGCCCTTAACCAGGGCAAGCTGGTCCCGGCCACGCTATGCTTTACAGCCTACCTGCTTATGACACCGGAAGGCAGACATCATTCCAGCTGTATCAGCTTCCTGTCCGCCATCTCCAAGAACAAGGATAATATCCGGGAATTGGTGGACGAGCGAAAGATCGAGCCCGACGAGAACTACCGGCTGCTGGAAGAGATCATCCAATCCAAGATCGCGCTCGACAAGAACTATAAACCCATCCCCCATCTGGATGATCCCATCTCGCGGCAGATACAGGTCCTCTTTGAAAAAATGGAGTACAACGAGGCGGACAGCGACTTTTACATGCAGTACTTTATCCCTTATTTCAAGTCGGTGTACACCGGTGGACAGTTCGAAAATTTTGTCAACCATATCTTCTCCGGCGTCGACATCGATGTGATACAGGATTATGTTAAAAAGAACAAGAAATCCATCGATGCACTTACCAGCCAGGCAGCCGACTATTTCGACCTCATACGCTCCACGCGTGAATTGACCTATACCAAAAGAAGCATCGACAACGCCACCTGGTTTTACTACGACGGAGGGATAGACAGTCATGGAAAATATATCACCAAAGAGAAAAAAACGATAGGTCCCTGGGAGTTCTATTATAAAGCAGGCAATCTGAAAAGCAAAGGGTCCTACACCAACGAAGGTAAAAAAGACGGTCCTTGGACCTATTACTATGCCAACGGCGAGGTCAAAGGGAAGGAGATCTATCACAACGGCAGCCAGGAAGGCGAGGAAACCTACTATTTCTCCAACGGCGCGCCATCCAGTCACTCCTGGTATAAGAACAATGCGCTCGAAGGCGAGTCTGTCGAATATTTCTTCTGCGGCGGCGTCAAGACCATTACCCATTATCATGCGGGAAAAGAGGAAGGACAAAAGATCAGCTTCAATACCCATGGGGATACCTCTCTCCTGGAAAACTATGTAGCCGGTGAGCAGCAGGGAGAGGTAAGGAGCTGGACCAACGGGAAAATAGATGTTATTGCCGCCTATAAGGATGGTAAGCTGGATGGTCCTTACAAAAAATATTATAGCAGCGGCCTGGTAAAGATGGAAGGGGCCTATCAGGGAGGCAATCAGATAGGAGACTGGAAACAATACCATCCCAACGGTCAGCTAAAAAGTATCCAGCATTTCGTCAATGACAAGTCCGAAGGAGAATACAAGGAATATTTCGAGGACGGCACGTTGGGCACCGAGCTTGTACAGAAAGGAGGCAAGACATACGGGGATGCCAAATACTATGATTATGACGGCAAGCTCTTTTCGATCTACAGCTACACCGGCGACCATATACAAAAGGTCCGGTATTTCGACAAAAAAGGGAGTATCATAAGCACCACCGAACGCAGTACAGGGCCGCTGGATCTTACGCAATATTATCCGGATGGATCCAAAAAGAACCAGGCTACATACAATGAGAAAGAGAATATCACCGGCGTCGAGACCTTTTTCTATCCGTCCGGCCATGTTTTGGAGACAGACGATTATGCGGATGGCGATCTGCAGGGATATTCCCTTGCCTATTACCCCAACGGCGCCAAAAAGGCCGAGACCCATTATGTGAACGGCAAGATGGACGGATACCATTGCTCCTACTACCAGCACGGACAAAAGAAAGAGGAAGGATGGTATTCCGGCGATAATATGGCGGGCACCTGGGTAGCGTACAACGAGCTTGGCGCTCTCACCGACAGCACATATTATCTCAATGGCGAATACCATGGATACAAGTCCTCCTTCTGGCCCGACGGCAGGAAAGAAGAGCTGGTAAAATACCGATCAGGCTGGATCCAGGAATACACCCAATACGACAGCACGGGCAAAGTCCTGACCTATGTCGTCTTCCACCATGGCAACGGGCAGCTGCAAACGAAATACCCGGACGGCAGGACCTATCAGAAGGTGGGCTACAAACAGGGTGAAATAGACGGACCGCGTACCTTCTACTACCCCGATGGTAAAATACTGGCGGAAGACAAATATGTCAATGGATTGATCGAAGGCCCTTACAAATCGTATGGTCCCAATGGACTCCTCAATACAGAAGGGCAGTTCTCCCGGGGAGATCGCACCGGCATGTGGAAATATTACGACTTCGACGGCAAGCTGCAGCACACTGTCGAATACCGATTCAACAAGATGGATGGAAAAGAGGTGTGGTATTATAAAAATGGCAAGCCCGAGACGGAAACACAATACAAGGAAGATGTACGTAACGGTGTTTATAAAAGTTTCGATCCCGACGGCACATTGCTTTACCAGGTGACTTTCAGGGACGACCACCCCATCAGCTACAGCTATCTCGACAAAAAGGACAGTCTCGTCCCTGCCATCCCGCTCACCGGCTGGTCCGGAAAAATAAAGACCTATTTTCCCAATGGCAATGTTTCAGCGGAGGTCGAATATAAAGACGGTCTCCTCGACGGCGTCTACAAACTATACCATACCAATGGGAAGCTTCGCGTGGAAAAACACCGGAATTTCGGCGCGCTGGAAGGCCCCTTCACCGAATACTATCCCAATGGACAGATAGCGTCCACGGGCGTCTATGTACATGACGACATACATGGCCTCTACAAGGAGTTCAACGACAAGGGTCAGCCCACGGAAGAATGGACCTACTATCTCGACAGCCTCAACGGCAGGGCGCGTATTTTTGACGATAAGGGCAAGGTCAGTGCCACCTATATCTATTATTTCGGCAGACCAATATCCGTAAAAAATGAAAGCACGAATTAACCTACTATCGACACTTCTGTTACAGGCCATCTGGCCGCTGACGGGCATGTCCCAATCGGTGGCAGACATACAGAAAAAATTCCCGGGGGAGCAGGCCGTGGTGCTGAACCATTCCCTGCACTATCATATTACCCTCAAGGACAACCAGCCGCAGGTGCAGAGTGAGGAAGACCAGCAGCTGATGTTCCTGTCATCGGACGCGGGCGCAAGGCTCAGCCAGTACAGCTTTTATCACGGTAGCTTTGACACTATCCTCCAATACACGGCTTTTACGAAGACGGCCGAAGGGAAAAAGATAAAGGTCACGGATTTCAAGACCTCGCATAGCCAGTCGGAAGGGGTCTTTTATGACGATGTGCAGGAAACCTCCTTCGACTTCCCCGGAATAGCGGCCGGTGCGGTAGGGACCCTGGACATCTCTACCCTGGAGAAGGATCCGCACATGCTGACCCCTTTCTATTTTTTCAGAGGCATCCCCGTCCTGCATGCATTGCTGAAAATAACCTTCCCTTCGACAGTGAGCGTGAAATATCTTTTGAAAGGCATCGATTCAGCAAAGGTCAGCGTCAGCGAAGATCATCGTCATGGTGAAACTACGTATACCTTCCAGGCTGAAGACCTGGCGGCGGAGCGGGCTTATGAAGACGCGCCCGGCAGCAGATGGTATACTACCCACGTCATCTTTTACATCGAAAAATACCTCGATCCGTCCGGCAAGCCCATCAGCTATATGGCCAACCCGGGCGATCTGTATAAGATCTATCGCGGCTATCTTAGTTCCATCAACAACCAGATAGGCACCGACCTGCACCATCTCGTGGACTCCCTTTGCAAAGGCGTCGCCACCCCCAGGGAAAAGGCTCAACGGATCTATTCATGGGTACAGCAGAATATAAGATACATTGCCTTCGAGCAGGGCATGGAAGGGTTTATCCCCCGGGATGCCAACCTGGTTTGCAACAGGCGATTTGGAGATTGCAAGGACATGAGCAGCATTCTCACCACCATGCTAAAGCTGGCGGGCGTAGACGCTTATTACACATGGATAGGCACGCGGAAACTGCCCTACACCTATACGGAGACTCCCCTGCCCCTCGTCGACAACCACATGATCTCTACCATCCGGCTGGGACAGGAATATATTTTTCTCGACGCCACGGACCCTGCCTGCGCATTCGGCATGCCCTCCGTGGGGATACAGGATAAACAGGCGATGCTGGCCATCGACGACACGGCGTACAAGCTGCTGCAGGTGCCTATTCCCGCCGCCGGGCTCTCCCGGGTGACGGATACCACTTTTCTCGAACTGACGGATCAGAGTCTCAAAGGCCGGGTGGCTCTCGACCTCACAGGCTATTACTCGATGGGCTTCCTGGATATGCTGTCTTATTTACAGGACAAGGATAAGGAAAAAAGAATGTCAGCCATGTTCCACAGGGGTTCCAACAAGTTCCAGCTGGATTCCTTCAGCATCGGCGACCTCACGGACAAAGCCCATATCCGTCTGTCGGGGCAGTTCACGCTGAGGGATTATGCCAAGCACATCGGCAGCGACTGGTACCTGAACATGAACCTGTTCAAATTTTACGAACACGAGGAGATAGATTACCCCAAGCGCCGGATGCCTATAGAGTTCGATTTCTACAACCAGCGGAAATATGTAGTGGTGTTGAAAATACCAAAAGGCTATCACATCAGCTATATGCCCGCCGGAAAGACCTTTCACAACAAGGTATGGGGTTTCGACATGAGCTACGAGAAAAAAGACAATGCGCTTGTGTTCAGCCAGGAGTTCGACAACGACCGTCTCCTGCTCAACGCCGATCAGTTCTCCGATTGGAACAAGGTGCTGGAAAACCTGTTCCCCCTATACAAAGAAAGCATATCCCTGACCCAAGACTAAAATTATCACTATGCATATCTATAAAAAACTTCTTTCATTCCTGCTGCTCCTATCGGGCGTCCTATCCGGCAGCAGCCAGACGCCGGCCATCTACAAGGAAGAATGGAGCAGCCACCCCACCCTTCACAAGATGACGGACCAGGAGAACAAGCAATCGGCCGTAGTCATCAGCGATATCAGAAGAGTGGAGTTCATCGATGAAGGAAAGGAAGTGGCCGAGTACAGGACATTGCATAAGATCATCCACCTGAATGACAACACAGGCATCGAAGCCTTCAACAAAGTATATTTAGGCGTCGCCGATAATAATGATATCGTCGACATCCGGGCCAGGACCATCCTCCCCGATGGCAAGGTCATCAACATCGACAAACAGAATATCAAGGACCTCAAAGAAGAAGACGGCAACGAGTACAAGATCTTCGCCATGGAAGGGCTGGTAATAGGGTCCGAGGTCGAGTATACCTATACGTACAAACGTTCCCCCTCCTGGTTCGGCGCACAGTATATGCAAAGTAAATTCCCCGTACGGGAGGCATTGCTCGAGATCCTTGCCCCCAAAAGGCTCGTCTTCCAGGCCAAGGGATACAACTGCCGCCTGGCCTCGACGGACACCGTGCTGGGTGAAAAGAAGATCATCGACGGGAAATTGAAGGATATCCCCGCGGCCGAGGATGAAAAATATGCCGTCTATAAGGCCAATCTGCAAACCATAGAATACAGGCTCTCGTACAACACCGAGTCTGGCAACGGTCAGGATCGATTGTTCACCTGGCAGGAAATGGCAAAGAAAGTATATGAGTTCTATTGCACTTTCTCCGACAAGGAGATAGAAAAGACAAAGGACCTGGTAGAAGCCAATAAATGGGGCAAATTGGGCAGCATCGCGGAAAAGATCGCTACGGTGGAGAATTTCGTAAAGAAGCAGTTCGCTACCCGAAAGGACATCGACGCCGAGAATGCGGGCAGTCTTGAATGGATCATAAAGAATAAATTAGCCAGTCCCCGGGGCATCGTCCGGCTGTATGGCGCCATTTTCAACCAGCTGGGCATCCCCTACCAGATAGTAATGACGTGCAGCCGGGAAGACGCGCGTATCGACCGGTCTTTCGAGAATTGGAACAATGCCAGCGATCCGGCGATCTATTTCCCGGATACTAAAAAATTCATGGCGCCATCGGAGCTTTATACCCGCTATCCCTTTATCGATCCCTACTGGGGCGGCCAGGAAGCGCTGTTCTGTCGGCCCGTCACCATCGGGACCTTTACGACGGCCATAGCCGAGATCAGACAGCTGCCGCTGGAGGACTTTTCGGAAAGCTTTAACAGGATCGAATCCTCGCTCCACCTGACGCCGGGACTCGACACGGTAGTGGTGGACATGAAACAAAGCTATGGAGGTTATTCGGCCGCTTACTATCGGGCCAGCATCAGCCTGGGCGATGCCGAACAGCAACGGCAGGTACTGAAGAGCATCGTGCGTTTTGGCACCAATTCGGAGAACATCGTATCCTCGAAGATCGATAACGCCGACTTTGAAAGCTATAGTAAAAATGCTCCTTTCACCGTCAATGCCACGGTAAAGGCCAGCGAGATGGTGGAGAATGCCGGCAATAAGATCTTATTGAAAATAGGGGTTATCATCGGTCCACAGGTAGAAATGTACCAGGAGAAGGCCCGGCAGTTCCCGATACAGATCGCTTACCCCCATTCGCTGGAAAGGTTCATCACCCTGCAGCTGCCGGATGGATATACGGCCAAGAACCTGGACGATCTGACGTTCCACAACGAGTACCAGGACCAGGCGGGCGTCACCATGGGTTTTACCTCCGACTACAAAGTGGAAGGCAATACGATAAAAGTCCATATCATGGAACAATACAGGCGAACCTTCTTCCCCCTGTCCGATTACGAAAATTTCCGGAAAGTGATCAATTCCTCCGCCGACTTCAACAAAGTGGTATTGGTGCTGGAAAAGAAAGGATAGATCATACTGCGTCCACGTCCGGAAGGATCACCACGCTCCTGAATTTCGGGTGGTTGTGCAGGATAGCCGTCTGCTGCTGGATCAGGTGTTTGGCAAACTGAATAGTAGCCCCGTCCTTTGGCAGCTTGAGCAGCAGCTCCATCAGGAATTGATTCCGTATGCGGGCGATGACGGGCTCCGCGGGTCCCACCAGGTAAGGCCCCAGCTCCTTTTTAAGATTGTTTGCAAACAGCTGCGCCGCGGACGTCACCACCTCCTTGTCCTTATGCCGGAAAGTCACCAGGATGAGACGGGAATAGGGCGGATAAAAGAACTGCTGCCGGGCGGCGATCTCATGCTGGAAGAATAGCTTGTAATCATGCGTCCTGATATAGCCCAGCACAGGATGGGCCGTATTCATCACCTGGATCAATACCCTGCCCTGGCCATCCATCCGGCCGGCCCGCCCGCTGACCTGCTCCATCAATTGAAAAGCCCTTTCGTTGACCCGAAAATCCGCAAAGCTGAGGATGCCGTCGGCATCCAGGATCCCCACCAGGTTGACATGCATAAAGTCAAGCCCCTTCACCACCATTTGCGTTCCTACCAGCACATCGATCCGCTGCTGTTCGAACAGCTGGATCAGGTTGTCATGCGCCGTCTTGCCCCGGACACTGTCGATGTCCATACGGGCGATCCTGGCCTTGGGAAAGACCTCTTCCAAAAATTCCTCGATACGCTCCGTACCGAAGTTCCGCTGGACAAAGCGGTGGTTGCCGCAGGCGGCGCAGGTCGTCAGCGGCGGGTATACGGTGCCGCAATAATGACAATGCAGCTTATTGGTCAGCTTATGGTAGTTCAGCGATACATCGCAATTACGGCATTGAGGTATCCAGCCGCAGACCTCGCACACCTGGTAAGGCGAATAACCACGCCGGTTTTGAAAAAGAATGACCTGCTTACCAGCGGCCAGGGATTGTTCGATGGCCTCCTGCAGCGGGGGGCTGAGAATGATCTTCCCGTCCTGCCGGGCAACCCCATCGGCGCTGGGCAAAGGCCGTATCTTTTTGGTGTCTATCACCTCTATCGCCGGCATCTGCACCTGCCCAAACCGCTCGGTCAATTCTACGAGGCCGTATTTACCGGAAATGGCATTGAAATAGGTCTCTACGGAAGGGGTGGCGCTGCCGAGCAACACCTTCCCTTTGAACAGGGAGGCATAGTAAACGGCCGCGTCGCGGGCATGATAGCGGGGCGCGGGCTCCTGCTGCTTATAGGACGCATCATGTTCTTCATCCGCCACGATAAGCCCCAGGTCATTGAAGGGCAGAAATATCGACGACCGGGCGCCAAGAATGATCTTTAGCTCGCCGCTCCGGATCTTGTTCCAGATCTCCAGTCTTTCGTTCTGGCTGAACTTGCTATGATAAATACCGATGTAGCCGCCAAAATGCTTTTGCAGCCGGCGTATGATCTGGGACGTGAGGGCTATCTCCGGCAGCAGGTATAACACCTGCCGGCCTTGCCGGATGATCTTTTCTATCTGCCGGATATAGACCTGTGTCTTGCCGCTGGAAGTCACCCCATGCAACAGACAGACGGATCGCTCCTGCCAGCATTGTTCGATGCCGTCGAAAGCCGCCTGCTGCGCGGGCGTCAGCTCGAAATCGATATTGATATCACGGGGCAGGTAACGCAGTCTGTCCACCACCCGCCGTTCGACGACCAGGATGCCTTTATCCACCAGCCCTTTCAGCTGCGCGTCCGAAGCGCCTGACTTTTTTAGCAGTCCCGATTTGGTGACCTCTCCTTCCGTCCTGGACAGATGCAGATAGGCCAGCAGCAGCTCCATTTGTTTGGGAGCGCGTCCCCAGTCGTTCAGCAGCTGGGAAAGCTTGTCCTCATTGCTATAGGCAGGATGCAGCACTACATAGCTTTCTTTTTTTGCCGTGTAGGTGTCTTTCAGGGCCTCCCAGACAAAACAGACCTTTTTTTCGATGAGCCGTTTGATGACGGGATAGACATGAGAGGAGTCGAGGATCTGCTGGACTTCGGAGATCTTCAGTTCCTTTTTGATATGAAGGGCCTCCGCTACCAGATACTCGTCATGATCCAAATGCGAGAAATCGTCCCCCGTCTCGTCATTGAACACGAGTATCGTCTCGCTGCTGAGCTTGAAATGGGCAGGCAGCGCCGCCGCCATCACCTCGCCTTCGCTGCAGAGATAATATCCGGCGATCCATTCCCATAGCTGTAATTGCGTGGAATGCAGGATGGGCTCCTGGTCGAGAAGGTTCAGGATCGGCTTTGGTTCGAAGGCTTCCGGCTTTTCCGTATGCAGTCGTTTGACGATGCCCGCGTATTTCTTATTCTTCAGCTGCACCTCTACCCGGCATCCCTCGCGGATGGACATACGCCATTGCTCCGGTACGGACCAGGTATAATTTTTCGGCAACGCCAGAGGTATGATGACTTCGGCATACATTAACCGGCAAAATTACTCATTCTCCGGGACATCCTGGTATGCCTTGTTTATCGTGGGGGTGATCCATGAAGCGCCGCGTACTCTAAGGCTTTCGTCCATCATTTTATATATTTTCTCCCTCAGGGCGGGTAAATCCTCTATGGTCAATCCTTCCACGCCGACCTCGGGAAGAAAGACGGTCCTTAACCTGCCCGGGTTGAGGCTGAAAATACTGGAATAGTGCATCCTGTCGTAAGTATCGAGAAAAAGGATCGGCTTGATGGGCGTTTGGGTCTCTATGGCGATGCGGAAGGCGCCGTCATAAAAACTTTTCAGCGGTGCGTGGGTCTCGTTGAACGTACCTTCCGGAAAGATAAAGACGGAAATACCCTGTCGCAGGACGCCTATCAGTTCGCGGGCGCTTTTCGATCGTTGATCAGGGCTGCTCCTGTCTACCATGACCACGGCCCGGCTGTAGATATAGCCAAAGATGGGAGCCTTCTTCATCTCCGCCTTGCCTAGCACACGAAAGGCCTGGCCGCGGATGACCCGCAGGATCAGCGGGATGTCGAGGTAAGAGATATGATTGGCGACAAAGACATACCGTTTTTGCGGATCAGGCTCCGGGCCCGGCAGGGTGATATGACGCAATCCCATGAGGGTCATCCAGCACCAATCCCAGCAAAAACAGGCTTTATAGATAAGATTCCCCCCTTTTATGGGTTCGAGCAGGGAGAAAACGACGACAAAAGGCACCGTGCATAACATGCCAGTTATAAAGAGTAGAAGAGCGCAAACGCAATAGATCAACAACAATGGTTTTAATACGATACGCATAGGCTAATGTCTGGTCAACAGACCTCCGGCCCGTTTTGGGGTCAACCAGGTTGCAACGGGATAAAAATAGGCAATATTCGGAGGGCTGCGGACTTTCTTGACCAGGATCAATGACAATCGCATTTTCCATGGTATTTGCCTGCCCTTCAGTACCTTTGCAGGCTGAATAACTATGGAGCAGGTCCAAAACAAGACGGTAGCCTTTCATACACTGGGGTGCAAGCTGAATTTCTCAGAGACCTCCACCCTATCCCGTTTGCTGGAAAAAGAAGGGTTCGACAGACGCGAGTTCGACCAGGAGGCCGACGTGTATGTCATAAATACCTGCTCCGTCACCGACAACGCGGATAAGGAATGCCGTCACCTGGTACGCCGTATCCAACGCCGGAATCCCGAAAGCCTGGTAGTGATCACGGGGTGCTACGCCCAGCTAAAACCCGAAGCCATTGCCGCCATCCCCGGTGTCGACCTGGTGCTGGGCGCGGCGGAGAAATTCAATATCGCCCAACACCTGAAAGAGCTTTCCAAGGGCGATCCGGCGAAGATCTGCAGCTGCGACATCGGGGAGCTCACCGGTTTTCACCCGTCCTACTCCCTGAATGACAGGACCCGCACTTTTCTGAAAGTACAGGATGGGTGTGATTATAACTGCTCTTTCTGCACCATCCCCATGGCAAGAGGCAAAAGCCGTAGCGATACCATCGCACGGACGGTGGAAAATGTCCGGCAGCTGGCGGAGGCAGGCAATACCCGGGAGATCGTCCTTACAGGGGTCAACCTGGGAGATTTCGGCAAAGGGCCGGACGGGGACGCCAGGGATGAGAATTTCTTCCAGCTCATGCGTGTCCTCGACACCATCGAGGGGATCGACCGTTACCGCATTTCTTCCATCGAACCCAACCTGCTCAGTCCCGAAATGATAGAATGGGTGGCGGGCAGCCGGAAATTCATGCCGCATTTCCACATACCGCTCCAAAGTGGCAGCGACCGGATCCTGGGATCGATGCGCCGTCGTTATAAAAGGGACCTGTATGCTTCGAGGGTGCAGCTGATCAAAAGCCTGATGCCGCATTGCGCCATCGGAGTGGATGTCATCGTTGGATTCCCCGGCGAGACGGAAGACCTTTTTAAAGAGACATTCGAATTCCTGCACGAGCTGAATATTTCCTACCTTCATGTCTTCACCTACTCCGAAAGGGACCATACCAAGGCGTTGGAGATCAAGCCGGTGGTTCCCATGGAGATCCGTAACCAGCGAAACAAGATACTACGCAACCTGTCCTATCAGAAAATGCAATACTTTATCCGTCAGCACGAAGGTCAGACCCGTAAGGTCCTGCTGGAAGGGCACGTAAAGACACCCATGATGGAAGGTTACACCGACAACTACATCAAAGTGACGACGCCCTACCGGGAAGAATGGGTTAACAAGGTGATTGACTGGAAACTATAATGAGGCAACTTCTGCACGAAATGAGCCGTATGATATAATAGCAAAAGGATCCTGTGAACTTTGTAGCTGATGTTTTGTTAATATCAAGTAAGCAACATGCGAAAATTCCAGGTTACCATACAATTCGATATGAACGATGAGTTCGCCTCTCTTGTCCCCTCCCACCGAACGTATATAAACCGTTTGATCGAGCAAGGGATCATCGACCACTATGTAGTGACGATGGAAACACAAAGAGTGTGGATCACCTTCTCCGCCGAAGACAAAGCCGCCGTCGAAAAATATCTTTCCAAATCTCCCCTCTATAAGTTTTGGACCTACGAGATCGATGAGCTGTTCGTTGTCGATGGATTACATTACCGGCTGCCGGTGGTCCAGCTGAACTGATCGTCAGTAGACAAGCATATATTTATACAAGGCGGGAAACTCCCTCAGCAGTCCGACAAGATCGTTGGCATAAAAGACGTCCGATGAGGCGCTGTGTACATGCTGTATACCCAGTTTCCGGAAGATATACTTACACCGGGTGATATGATAGAAAGTACTGACCACGATGACGGACTGGCAATGCAGCGTTTCATTCACTTTTTTGAAGTCCACGGCCGTCAGATAGGTATTTTCCCCGTCATTGTCCTCGATGATATGATCCGCCGGTACGCCCTGCCCGATCAAATACCTTTTCATGGCCATGCCTTCCGGCACTTTTCCAGCCTTCATCCCTCTGCCGCCGCTGACCATGATCCGCTTCACACGTCCCTGTCTGTATAGCAGCAGCGCCTTGTCTACCCTACCCTCGAGTACGGGTGAGAGCGAACTGTCCGCATCCACCCTGTTGCCCAGCACCACGGCAATATCGGCCTTGCCCTTATAGTCATGCAGGCCATCCACGGTGACATAAATGAGATGAATAACGATCCACAAAAGGATAAGTCCAAATATTCTACGGACTAGTCTTTTCTTTTTTGTGCCCATGCTGGCTTTTGCTTCAGTAATTTTTTATAGATATGACAGCTCTCGATATGCGCTCCGGGGAGATAACCGCTGCTCATCAGGAACTCTCCCACGATCTCTCCGCCCGTAAACCGGAATGTCTTTTTGAACAGCTTTACCCACTCTTCTTTTGACAGCGGATGATGTTTGTCCAGCCAGCTCTTAAAAGAGCCATATTCCTTTTGAAGGACCTGGATCTTTTTGGCATTGTCGATGGCCGCCTCGATCTTGAGCCTGTTCCGTATGATACCCGCATCCTGCATCAGCCGGTCTTTCTGCTTCTGTCCATAACGTGCCACCTTGGCAATATCGAAGTCATCGAAGGCTTTGAAAAAATTGTCCTTTTTGTTCAGGATGGTCGTCCACGACAGACCGGCCTGGTTGATCTCCAGGATCAGGCGGGCAAACAGCTGATTATCGTCATGGATGGGGAAGCCGTATTCCTTATCGTGATAATGGACATGTACATTGTCCTTATCCATTCTTTCGACGACTTCACAGTAGCTGCGAGGCTTTTCCATAATGCTAACAAATTTAACAGGCAAATACCATATTTTTACAGACAGGGGGAAATAAAAAATGAGGAAAAATTATTTTTGGTTCTTATTGCTGGGGCTCATCGGTTTTACCTTTATCGGACACGCTCAAAAAACCGCGGGGCTACCCGAAAATCCTATGGCGCCGGGGTATGATCCGCAAGCGCTGTTCGCACCCGGATTTTACAGCGGCCATAGCCAACCCTACCACGGGGCCAATGGCGCTCCTGCCGCCAACTATTGGCAAAACAGGGCGGATTATACCCTGCAGGCCAGTCTGGATACAGTTACCAACGTGCTGACAGGCGATGAGACGATCCTTTATACCAACAACAGCCCCGACAGTCTGCGCTCCCTCTGGCTGCAGATGGATCAGAATACCTACCGCGCGGACGCGCGGAGCAATTTCTACACGGATGGCGTCGGCTTCCAGCATACGGATGGCTATATATTGGGGGCTGTAACGATCGACCAGGGCGGCGTCATTACTACCGCCGACTATATCGTCACCGACACCCGTCTTCAGATACGTCTGAAAAAAGCGCTGCCCTCCGGTGGCGGCAGGATCAAGATACATATCAGCTATCATTATACGGTGCCGGGTGATTTTGGCAATCGTACGGATTATACGTCCACCGTCAACGGCAAGATCTATGAGATAGCCCAGTGGTACCCACGTATGTGTGTATACGACGATACGCAGGGCTGGAATACCCTGCCTTTCCTGGGCAGCGGCGAGTTCTATTGCGAATACGGCGACTTCGACTACAAGGTCACTTTGCCATGGAATATGACCGTTGCCGGCTCCGGCGAATTGCAAAACCCGCAGGAGGTCCTCACTGCAAAAGAGCAGGCCCGTTTGTCGGCCGCCAAAGCCAGCGATAGGACGGTGATGATACATGGGGCGGAGGATATCAACAACCCTTCCAGCCGGCCCTCCCAAAAACCCACCCTCACCTGGCATTTCAAGATGATCAATACCCGCGATGTTGCGTTTGGGGCATCCCACGCGTATATCTGGGACGCCGCCCGTGTGAACCTGCCCGGCGGCAAGAAATGTCTGGCCATGTCCGTCTATCCGATAGAGAGCGCCGGTGAGGGCGCATGGGGACGGGCTACGGAATATCTGAAGATGTCGATAGAACATTTCTCGCAGATGTGGTATGTCTATCCTTATCCGGTGGCGATCAATGAGGCCGGTATCGCGGGCGGAATGGAATACCCCGGCATCGTCTTCGACGGGATCACGGACAAAGGCAAGGAGCTTTATTGGGTGACGGCGCACGAGATAGGTCATAATTGGTTCCCCATGATCGTCGGGTCGGACGAGCGTCAATATGCCTGGATGGATGAGGGCTTCAATACTTTTATCGATATCTATGCCTCGGACGCTTTCAACAAAGGCGAATATGCGCCCAAGCGGGATGGAGAATACGCTCCCGGCGGCGGAAATCCCGTGGAAGAGATCGTTCCTTTATTAAAAGACCCTGCCGCGCCGGTGATGATGACCCGCGCCGATGGCATCCCGGAGAAATACCGTCATCCCATGACCTATTTCAAACCCGCCCTGGGGCTGGTGCTCCTGCGCGAGGTCATTCTGGGTAAGGAAAGGTTCGACTACGCATTTCGCGAATACATCCGCCGCTGGGCTTATCGTCATCCTACGCCGTATGATTTCTTCCGCACCATGGACAACGAGGCCGGCGAAGACCTCTGCTGGTTCTGGCGGGAATGGTTCTTCCGGAATGGCGGACTGGACCAGGCCGTACAGGCAGTCACGTACAACGACAACGATCCGGCAAAGGGAGTACAGATTACGCTGAGCAACCTCGATAAGATGGTGATGCCCGCCACGCTGGAGCTGGTATGGAAGGATGGCAGCAAACAACGTATTAACCTGCCGGTGGAGACCTGGATGCAGTCGGGTACGCATGTGTTGCAGCTGGCGCCGCTGGCCGGGAGACAGAAACTGTCCACGGTGACCCTCGACCCCGATAAAATGCTGCCGGATGTAAACAGGAGCAACAATAGTTGGAAGGGTGAATAACCCCCTGCTCCACCGGGATTTATGTTTAAAAAAGTCTCGAAAAAAATTTTTGTAAAAACTTTTCAAACCGTATCTTTGCACTCCTTTATACGGAAGGCCGAAAAGGTAAAGGGAGTTTAGCTCAGCTGGTTCAGAGCATCTGCCTTACAAGCAGAGGGTCGGCGGTTCGAACCCGTCAACTCCCACCACAAGCCCTCGACAATGTCGAGGGCTTTTAATTTCGGGCCTACACATATTCGTTACTCAAATGTGCCCCCTGAATGCCAAGGGCTTGCAAACAGTCGACCAATCAATTTGCACATAATAGCATCTGCCTGTTTAAATACCCACAACACACTGATTTACAGACCTATTAGAATAATCAAAGAAAAGAAGTAAATTTGTAAAAAGCCAGCCTTTATGGAACTCATAATCGACTTTGACGGTATCAACGACTCTTCAAAACAGGATTGGTTACTCCGTACGTTGAAGCTAATGGGCATCGGTTATCATACCGCCGAAAAGCAGCAAACCATCGATGAGTACAATAAGGATCTCGAAGCAGGGAATGCTGAAATCGAAAGGGGCAATTTCATGACCAATGATCAATTGAAGAAAGAGATCAAGTCATGGTAACGGTATGGACGCCTCAAGCCATAGCAGAGTTAAGAAAAGCTTACGATTATATTAGTAAGGATTCCTCCCAAAATGCGAGAAAGGTTGTTGAAGAACTGACCGCGATCGCTGATCAATTGCCGGTGCAACCTGAAATGTTCCCTCCTGATAAATTCAAGAAAAATAATGACGGCACCTGGCGGGCATTTGAAAGGTATCATTACCGCATTTCATATCGAATCATCGCCGAAGAAATTCGTATTGTTCGAATGAGGCATACAAGCAGGACCCCCCTCCAGTACTAATTAATTCCCATAGGAGGGTTTGATGATCAGTAAGTCGCCCTTCCTCCCGAAAGATCGAAAATAAATCCGGTGTTGAAGCTCGCCTCCTTCGAGAGGATCCACGCCGCGATGGAAGCTACTTCTTCCACGGTGCCAAGACGGTTCATAGGTATCTTAGCCGTCATATATGCAAGCTGCTCCGGCGCGGTATTATCATTCATGGCCGTCCTGATGACAGCCGGAGCCAGTCCGTTTACCGTAATGCCGGTCAGTGCATATTCCTTCCCCACTCCCTTGACCAGCCCGATGACCCCGGCCTTCATCGACGAGTAGCCTGCCATATTGGGATTGCCTTCTTTGCCGGCAATAGAGGCCAGCAACAGTATGCGCCCATAGTTTTGTTTCTCCATCGCCTTTATGGCATATTTGGTCATCAGGAACGAGCCCCTGAGATTGATCCCATATATTCTATCATACTCTTCGACACTGTACTCCGTGATGCGGGTATTGGTAGGGCCAACGATGCCTGCCGAGTTCACCATGATATCGATCTTTCCAAATTCAGCCTCCACCTGGTGGAAAGCTCCTGATACGGCCTGCTCCGAAGAGATATCTACCACATATCCTTTGGCCGTGAATCCCTGCGCCTGAAAATGAGCGACGGACTGCTCCAGCAATCGCGTGTTGACATCGAACAAGGCCAGACTGGCGCCTTCCGAAGCCAGCCGGTAGGCAATGCCTTTACCCAGGCCATCCGCTCCTCCCGAAATAACAGCTACCTGGTCTGTAAATCTTTCCATTTGATATTAATTTATGTATATGATGATCATAACAGCAGCAGCCGCAGTATCGAAGCAGCCGACCAGCTAAAATTCACAGCTGTAAGCCTCTCTCCAGTCAATGGATCATATGTTTCTGCGATGGCCCCGTCCCCCAGCAGCCCCTTTGCATGTTGAAATAATTTGCGTTGCAGCGCAGCAGCTGCTTTGGTGTTGTTATACTTTTTAAAGCCCTCGATAGCAAACATCGCCTGATCGAACCATACAGGCCCCCGCCAGTACGCCCTGGCATCGAAGAGAGGATGATCCGCCTGAAAGGTTGGAAAAGGCAG
>DASZXP010000146.1:0-30781 GCA_035545935.1 Puia sp.
CCAGCCGAAGAATCTGCTTCTGCGGATGCCCTGCTGTTCCAGCCATAAGAGGGGAATAAAGGCCAAGAATATCAGAAGGGTGAGGGGCGACGGAGGCCATGCGGCAAACAGTAACAGTCCGGAAGCGAACGATAGTAAAAAAGGATGGAATTTCTTCAAACCATAAACTTTGGATAAAAATAAGCCTAATAGTCGTCTGTTGGAGACTCACGGTTTAAATTCTCTGTGAAAAAAGGGAGAAGGATCAATCGTATTGGGTCCGGACGAAGTAATGGCTGGTATCGAGCTGGAGGGGATTGTCATTGAACCAGGCCGCAAATGCATCGAATTCTTTCCGGTGGCTGTCGCGCCACTGGGTGAACTCGCCCTCATCCCCTTTCATCAGGATCCAGTAATTATATGCTTCCAGCATTCCTTTTTCTTCGAGCGTGCGATGGAAGTCGAGCAGTATGTTCGGGTATTGGTTATTATGTTTTTGTTTGTTGAACCAGATGTCGACCAGGTTGACCCTTGTCCGGCTTAATAAGGCGATGTTGACCTCTTTTTTGGGGGCGAGGGCGGCTGGGGTGACGGCTATTGCAAAATCCATGGGATAAACGATGTGAAAGGGGATCTTCAGCCCTTTTTTAGGGTCGAAAGAGATATTGCTGTTGGCCAGGTCCACTTTTATAGCGTTTGACGTGTCCGAGAAGGTGATGGATGCCTTGTATAGTTTGAACAGGATCTGGCTTATCTCTGCTGTCCTGTCGGTGTTCCGTTCGATGTTCATGAACAGCTCGCCATAAAAGATGGCCCAGAGGCGATCGGTGGTCTGGGCAAAGAGCTTGGTCAGTCTGTAGTAGTTGGAAGGGTAGTCGGGCTGTACCTGAATGCCTTTCTCCCAGGATGCGGCGGCTTTGTTGTAGTCCTTTTCTATCATGTCGAGGAGCCCGGATTCCATATAGAGCCTGCCGGCGGCGGGAAATTTTTTCAGTCCGTCGGCATAGGCATCCCTTGCCTTGTTCCTTTGGCCATTCATGTCGTATGCGTTGCCGAGCATTTGATAGCATTGGTCTGTGACGTCCGGGTATTTTGTCGTCTTTTTAAAGACGTCGACGGCTTTGGAGTAATCTTTTTTCAGATATAAGGCATATCCAATCTCATACAGATACGAGTGGTCATCGGGATCGAGCTTTTGGGCGGATTCCAATAGGGTGATGGCCTTGTCGGGGTCGCCATTGTCCATTATCTGCACGGCCTCCTGTTTTAGCTGCCGGGCTTGCTCTTTGTTGTCGACAGACTGGCTGAAGGTTCTGGAAAAGGGGAAGGTCAGGCAAAAGAGGAGGATAAGCTTGTTCATTTGCATGTTGTTGGAGTTTGACTATAACGATGCCATCCGGAGAAAGATTGCATAAAAAAAGCCATCCGGGCGGGATGGCTTGTATATGGGGCTTTTTTGTTGCTATGGGGGGATCAGCGACTGTAATTAGGCGCTTCCTTCGTGATCTCGATGTCGTGGGCATGGCTTTCTTTCATGCCGGCATTGGTGATCTTGATGAACTGGGATTGCTGTTGCAGGGTCTTGATATCCTTGGCGCCACAGTAACCCATCCCTGCGCGAAGGCCTCCTACATATTGCTGTACAACTTCCGACAGATTGCCCTTGAAGGCTACCCGTCCTTCGATGCCTTCGGGTACGAGCTTTTTGATATCGTCCTCTACGTCCTGGAAGTAACGGTCGCTGCTGCCCTGGGTCATGGCGCCGATGGAGCCCATGCCGCGGTATTGTTTGAATTTCCTGCCTTCATAGATGATGGTCTCACCGGGGCTTTCTTCCACTCCGGCAAAAACGCTGCCCATCATCACGACATTGGCGCCGGCGGAAAGGGCTTTTACCATATCGCCTGTGTAGCGGATACCGCCGTCTGCGATGAGGGGGATGCCTCTGGGGTTGAGCGCGGAGGCGGCTTCCATGACGGCTGTGATCTGGGGAACGCCTGCACCTGCCACGATGCGGGTAGTACAGATGGAGCCGGGGCCGATGCCTACTTTTACGGCGTCTGCGCCTGCGTCCGCGAGCGCCTTGGCGCCGGAGGCTGTGCCGATGTTGCCGGCAATGACCTGGAGGTTCTTAAATGATCTTTTCAATGTCTTGAGCGCATTGATAACGCCGATGTGGTGACCATGTGCACTGTCCAGGGTTACTACGTCGACCCCGATCTGTTGTAATGCGGCGGCGCGTTCGAGCAGGTCTTTTGTGATGCCGAGGGCTGCGCCGACGAGCAGGCGGCCATAGGAGTCCTTGACGGCATTGGGATGGCTGGACAGCTGTAAGATGTCGCGGTATGTGATGAGACCGATGAGGCGGCCCTGTTTGGTGATGACGGGCAGCTTTTCGATCTTATGTTTTTGGAGGATCTTTTCCGCCTTTTTAAGGTCGGTGCCTTCGGGGGCGGTGATGAGGTTGTTCTTTGTCATGACCTCACTGACCTTGCGGCGTTTGTTGTCTTCGAAGCGGAGGTCGCGATTGGTAAGGATGCCTACCAGCACCTTGTTGTTGCCGACGATGGGGATACCGCCGATCTTGTTTTCTTTCATGAGGCGCAGCGCATCGGCGATGATGGCGTCTTCGTGAAGAGTAATGGGGTCGAGGATGAGTCCGCTCTCGCTACGTTTGACTTTGCGGACCTGTTCGACCTGTTTTTCGATGCTCATGTTCTTGTGCAGGATCCCGATACCACCCTCTCTGGCGAGCGCTATCGCCAGTGTCGCTTCGGTGACGGTGTCCATTGCGGCGGACAGCATGGGGATATTCAATGTGATGTCTTTGGTGAGCTTGCTACGGATGTCCACTTCACGAGGCAGGACCTGTGAAAAGGCGGGTAGTAACAGTACATCATCGAATGTTAATCCGTCTCCGAAAAATTTTGAGGGTGATTTTGACTTGACTGTGGGGGGATTTATTCTTGCCATGTGCAAAGGTAGGGCAGTGGATAAATACGGCCCAAATTTTTATGTACACGTACGGGGAGATCAGGGGCAAGGAGCTAAGAATGAGGAGCTTATTCTACCAGCCGGAATGTTTTGCCGGGCAGTGAGCTGATGTGGCCGAGGAGCTCGAGGTTGAGCAGGGTGACGGACAGCGTATCATGGTCCTGACGGACGCTGGTGTGAATATCCATGAGGGTGAGGGTCTTTTTTTGATCAAACAATTGTAACAATATCTTTTCATTGTCGGAGAGACCGGGTCTTTCCGGTGGGAACAGGGAGCCCTGTCTAACGGTGGGTGAGATGGTTGGGTTTGTCCAGTGCATGTGCTCCTGCAATTGCGCCATATCCGTAAGCAGCTGGGCTTTGCCTTCACGGATCAGCGTGTTGCAGCCGGAGCTTCTTTCGTCATCGAGCCTGCCTGGGATGGCGAAGACCTTACGGTGATAGAGGAGCGCATTTTCAGCGGTGAGCAGGCTGCCTCCCCGTGTGCGGGTCTCTGTGACAATGACGGCATCGCTGATGCCTGCGACGATGCGATTGCGGATGGGAAAATTATAGGCATCGGGCTTTGTGCCTGTGGTGAATTTTGTCAGCAGGCCTCCTGTTCGGACCATGTCCTTAGCCAGGCGTGTGTGTTCGCGGGGATATAGCTGATCCAATCCATGTCCCAGCACTCCGATGGTGGGGAGGTGATATTGCAGGGCGGCCTGGTGTGCGACAGCGTCGACGCCATAGGCGAGGCCACTGATGACTAGGACACCGGGAATGGATGCCATGTCCCGGATGAGCCGTTGGGTCACCTGTCTGCCATATTCGGAGGGGCTGCGGGTTCCAATGATGGCAACGACCTTCGGAGCATTGAGGTCGGCGGGACCTTTGAAGAATAAAAGGACGGGGGCGTCGGGGCAGCGTAACAGGCGTTGGGGATAATCCCTGTCGGTGATAAAGAGAGGGCGAATGGAATATTTTTCCAAAAAAGCTATCTCTTTTTCCGCTGCTGAAAAGTCTGTAAAGCGGGCAATGTCCCGGGCTCTTTTCGACCCGAGCCCAAAGACTTTTTCCAGCGCGGGTCCGGATGCGTGGAAGATGGCGCTGGGTTCACCGAAATGATGCAATAATCTTCGGGTGTATACGGGGCCGATGCCGGGGATACTGCCGAGCGCCAGCTGATATAAAAGTTCTTTTTCCATAGATAGGTGTGTGCGGGTAGGTATGTGTGTGTGTGTAAAGGTAGGAAGAAAGGGGGTTTATTGCTAAAAAAATTGGCAAATGGGAATGAGGAAGCGGGGGTGTGGAAAAAAGAGAAATGGATCAGCGGCTGATAACCTTCAGTTCGGTGCGGCGATTTTGTGCGCGGCCCTCGGGTGTTGCGTTTGTTGCTACAGGTTGCGTATCTCCCCAGCCTTTAGAGGAGAGTCTGCCGGGGTCGATGCCTTTGGCCGTGAGATAGGCTACAACGGACCTGGCCCTGTTGCCGGAGAGGGTGACGTTATCGGCAGTCTTGCCGGAGTTGTCGGTGTGTCCGTTGATCTGGATCTTCAGGGTGGGGTTTTCCTTTAATAATTGAACGACCTTATCGAGCTCGACCTGGGATTCGGGTTTTAGTTCATATTTATTGGGGTCGAAGAAGATGTTCCTGAGTACGATGGCGGCATCGGCCTCGATGGGCTGCAGGGGTATGTCTATGTTGTAGGCGGTGTCTTCTTTGAGCTGGCTGAGGGGGAAGTTCTCGGAGAAGAAGAGGTATCCTTTCCTATTGACATTGAATGCGTAATCCTTTCCTTTCGGCAGGGTGATAAGGTAATTGCCCGTCTCGTCCGTCTGCAGCTGGCTGATGACGGTGCGGGTGGAGAGGTCGGTGAGCTCTACGCCGGAGGGCAATCCTTTGTGGGTGGTCTTGTCAAAGACGCGGCCTTTGACCCAGAGGGTTTGGGCGGGGCGTATGTCCTCTCTTAGCTCGAAGGTATACAGGTCGAGGCCACCCCGGCTGTCGGCGCGGTCGCTGGCATAATAGGCTGTTTTTCCATCGGCGGATATAACGAGGCTGCCTTCATTTTCGATGGTATTGATGGGGAAGCCAAGGTTTTCCGGCTTTTGCCATTCTCCTCCGGGGCCTTTTCTGGACACGAAGAGGTCGTCCCCTCCATAGCCGGGGTGACCGCTGGATGTAAAATACAGGCTTTGGTTGTCGGCATGTATAAATGGGGTGCCTTCATCGCCGATGGTATTGATGACGGGGCCGAGGTTCTCGGGAGAGCTCCAGCGTCCGTTGCGCAGCCGGTGGCTGACATAGATGTCGCTGCCTCCGAAGCCGTCGGGGCGTCTGCTGGCGAAGTATAAGTCTCTTTTGTCGGGGGAGAGGGAGGGCGCTGATTCCCATTCTTCCGTATTGATGCTGTCGCCGAGGTTCTCGGGCGAGCTCCATCCCTGGTCGGTGAGATAAGAGATATAGAGGTCGCAGCTGCCATGTCCTTCCGGGAAATTGCAGCCTGTGAAGATCAGCCATTGTCCGTCCTGTGATATATTCTGCGCACCTTCGTTCTGGTTGGTATTGATGTTGCCTTCGAGGCTTTTGGATTTGTGAAAGATGCCGTCCATCCTGTCGGATTCGTAAAAGTCCTCGTTGAAGTTGTTGACACGCCGGGTATAGATGAGCTTGCTGCCGTCGATGGTAATGGTGGGGTAATATTCGGAGACGGGGGTATTGATGCTGTCACCGAGGTTTTGGGGTTCGAACTTGTATCCGTTGTTATTATGCGTATGTGCGTAGTCGACGGCGAACTGGTAGCATTTTTTTCGGAACTCTCCGGCCTTGCGGCTTTGTTCATTGAGGTTGGTGACAGTGAGGAAGAGGTTGACGGCGTCGAGGGCTTTGTCGAAGTCTCCTTTGCCGGCCAGGTTGATGGAGTAGGGGAGGTTGTAATCCAGAAAGTAGCTGCTATCGATGGCCCTGGCTTTTTCGTAGTTGTCGATGGCATCCTGGTAGTGTTTCAGCTCGCCGTACATGCCGGCGAGGGAGAGGTAGGCGTCTTCGAATTTCTCGTCGAATTTTATGGCTTGTTTGAGGGTTTCGATGCCGCCTTTGAAGTCTTCGGCTTCGGCCTGTTCGAGGGCTTTGGTATAGAGCTGGGCGGCCTTTTTGTTTACTTTTTCGGGCTTGTATTGGGCCTGTGCGGCGGATGCGATGAGTAATGCGGCCGCCGGAAGTAGGAACAAAAATGAACGGTTTCTCATATTGGAAAGATACAAATCAATATCTTAAACGTAAGTTATAAAGATTTATTCTACGGGGAGACAGGAGCCGGCATCGGGCTGACGGTCAGGGACATGGCCTGGTCAGGGACATGGTTGGGAGGGCTTTTGGCGACCGGGCATGCCTGGCGGTCAGGGGACATGAATGTATTTATGCAATTGCAGGGAGAATTCCCATTGGGGGTTGTCCTTTATATAGTCGATGATAAGGGGGGTGACGGTGGCGAATCTGCTCCATTCGGGCTGCAGGAACAGGCGACATTGTGGGGATACCCGGGCTGCCCATTGTTCGGCCCATTGGAAGTCGGATTTATTGTATATGACGACTTTTAGCTCGCTGGCCAGGGGGAGGATCCCGGGCAGGGGGGCCTTGAATTTTTTGGGGGACAGGCAGATCCAGTCCCAGTGGCCGCTGACGGGATAGGCGCCGGAGGTCTCGATATTGGAGGAAAATCCGGCTTTTTTCAATGCGGCGGTGAGGGCTGTGCAGTCGTGCATCAGGGGTTCTCCTCCTGTGATCACGGCCAGGCGACCGGGGTAGCGGGCCGCTTCAGCCACGATGTCTTCTATGCTGATCCTGGGGTGAGCGTTAGCGTCCCAGCTGTCCTTGACATCGCACCATACACAGCCAACGTCACAGCCGCCGAGGCGGATAAAATAGGCCGCCCTGCCCTGGTGATAGCCTTCACCCTGGATGGTGTAGAACGCCTCCATCACGGGCAGGCTTAGGGCCTGCTGTTTTGGGGTAACGGGTGGCATATTGTCGGATGGCATAATGGTGTTAAATAAGACCGCTTCCATTCCTGTCCTCGCAGGCCAGAAAAGTATTTTTCATCAGGGCGGCGATAGTCATGGGGCCTACGCCACCGGGTACGGGTGTGATATAGCTGCAGCGAGGGGCAACCTCATCGAATTTGACGTCTCCCTTCAGGGCAAAGCCGCTTTTTTTTGTGCTGTCGGGGACGCGGGTGATGCCTACGTCTATGACGATGGCTCCTTCCTTTACCATATCCGCCTTTACGAATTCGGGTTTGCCGAGGGCGGCTACGATGATATCGGCCTGCCGGCAGATCTCGGCGAGGTTGTGTGTATGGGAATGACAGATGGTGACGGTGCAATTACCGGTGGGGGTATTGCTGCTGAGCAGGATGCTCATGGGGCGGCCCACGATATTGCTTCTGCCGACGACGACGGCATGTTTGCCTTTGGTATTTATTTTATAGTGCTCGAGCATCAGCAGGATGCCATGCGGGGTAGCGGAAATAAACGTAGGCAGGCCCTGGACCATTTTGCCCACATTGACGGGGTGGAATCCGTCCACGTCCTTGGAAGGGTGGATGGTGTCGATCACCTTCTCGTCGGAGATATGTTTGGGCAGGGGGAGCTGAACGAGTATGCCGTCTACGTCGGGGTCGTCGTTGAGATCGTCGATGACGCCCAGTAATTTGTTTTCGCTGATGTCGTCGTCCAGGCGGATGAGCGTGGATTTAAAGCCTATCTCGGCGCAGGCTTTTACCTTGGCTCCGACATAGGTCTCGCTGGCGCCATTGTTACCAACGAGTACGGCGGCCAGGTGGGGTATTTTTTTGCCTTCTGCTGTCAACTGGGCCACTTTTAGTCTCAATCCTTCCTTTATTGTCCTGGAAACAAGTTGTCCGTCTAATAATTCCATGGTGCAAAGGTACTATTCCGGACGATTCCGAGCATGAAATATCCCGGAAGCAGTCATTTTACTCCTCTGATGCTTCCGGGAGGCAGCGTCTGTGATCTTATGGTATGGTAAATGTAGATGGAGAGCCTGTCACTTCCGGACCAGTATTTGATATTACACCGCCGTTGAATGTACCACACTCATCGTAACCTTTTAGATTATAGGTGCCACTGGGCAAGGCGAGATTATAGTCCAGGTAGTCAGGATAGGCAACCCGCACGTAATGATAAGATGTTTCGGTCGTGAGCTTGTATTCAAATACATAATAATCCGGCAAAATAACGCTGCAGTCATCGCAGGTGCCGATGAGGATTGCCAGGTCCACGCTGCCGGGCTGGGTTGACCAGTAACTTGGGATCCAGGAGTAGAGGTTAACCGTGGAAGTGGTCGACGGCGTGGTTCTGCCACAGGCTTCCGAAGGTCTGAGCTCCAATATCTCCGTGTTTACCAAACCGCCACAGGCATAATATTGTATAGTCACCGAAAGGCTGGTGCAGTAACTGCTGTTGGACAATCCAATGGCGGAGTAGGCTGCCGACAGGCTATATTGCCAGTACCCGGTAGTAGGATTGCCGACGTAGGTCGGCGTAAATGAATGCCCATTGATGGATACGGAAACCGATGTGGGTTTAGTAGGGTTCAGGAATTCGATATCGTCAATCCTAAGAGTGTAAGAGTAGCCGCTGTTGCAAGTCCCTGATCTGTTGACGCCATATTGTTGTGTGGTTGCATCGCCGGCGCACATTGTCAGAATTCCCTGGGGCTGATTTTTAAGGCTTTGAATTTTTGCGAGATAATGTTGTTGGAGGGCATTGGCGTTGCGGTCGGACCGGAATGTAATGATGGGAACTTCTTTGCCGTCCTGGAGCGCCGGGTTAGGCGTACGTGAGGACTGTTTTTTACAGGTGGAAAGGCAAAATGCAAGGAAGAGCAATAAGAGCCCTTTCAGGCGGTAGTTTTTTCTCATGTGATAAGGCTTTAAGAGTAGTAGGCTGTGGAAAATAGCATTGTCAATAACTAATTTACTATTTTCTTAAATTCCCAAATTAGCATTTTAGGATTTTAAAGGTTTCGCAGTTCAATTTTATCTGTCTTTGTCTAAGGGTAATTATTAGGTTTTAACATTTTTTTTTGATGAGTGGTAAAAAAAACTATATTTGGCAGTCACAAAATAGACTGTCACATGAGAAAAACTCTAATGCTATCAGCAGTGTTAGTGTTGTGCACTACACTTGCTTTTTCCCAAGTCAAGACAATTACAGGCAGGATCATCGATCAATCAGGGGCGCCTGTTCCCTTCGTAACCATCCACGTTAAAGAGTCGAAACAAGCTGTAAGCGCCGATGCGGAAGGCACCTTCGCCATTAAGGCGGAGTCTTCCCAGACGTTAATTATTACGGGGACGGGCTTTGAAACGAAGGAGGTTAAGGTCGGTGATCAAACGTCTTTGACCATTCAGATCTCAAAAAAGGAGAGCAATCTTACCGAAGTAGTTGTTACTGCATTGGGTATCAAACAAGAGCGAAAAGCTTTAGGGTATGCTACCCAACAGGTATCGGGGGCATCACTGGTCCAGGCAGATGCGAACAATGCCTTATCGGGACTTGGAGGCAAAGTGGCTGGATTGCAGATATCCAGTTCCACAGGAACTCCCGGCGCTGCCACTTACATGAGGTTAAGAGGGGTAACGAGCCTGGTGGCGGGGCAGCCGCTGATCGTTGTCGATGGAGTGCCTATCGACAATTCAAACAATGGCGTATCCCTTGGGAATGTCGCTCAATCCAACAGGGCCATCGATATCAACCCGGATGATATCGAGAATGTTTCTGTTATCAAGGGTCCTGCCGCTGCGACCATGTATGGAACACAGGGCAGCGATGGGGTCATTCTGATCACGACCAAACGGGGGGCGAAGGCGCGAGGCGGCAACAGGTTCGACATAACGTACTCGGCCAATTTCACTTTCGACAATGTGAACAAGCTTCCTGAGCTTCAAATGAAATATTCGCAAGGGTATGATGGTCTGTATAATGCGCCAAATTCTTCGGCCAGCGGACGGAGGCTTACCTGGGGCGCATTGATAGACACCTTGAAATGGGACGGTGTTGCCACGGAATGGGATCCGCATGGGTCCATAGTAGGCGCGTCCGACCCCACAGGAAAGACAAAGGTTGTTCCTTATAACAATGCCAAGCAGTTCTTCCGGACAGCCTTTTCCCAGACGCATAATCTCTCTTTAAGCGGAGGGAATGATTTTTCCAGCTATCGTTTTTCATTTTCCAATCTTGCTTCCTCGGGTATCATACCGGTGAGCAGCTTTAACAGGACCACCTTTCTCGTCAGCGGCGATACCAGGCTGAGCGATAAATTGAAGACGGGGGCAACGGTGAATTATATTGTTTCCGGCGGCAATCGTGTCCAGGAAGGAAGCAATACCAGTGGTATCATGCTGGGGCTCATGCGTACGCCAACTACGTTCGATAACTCCAACGGCGCCAGTGATCCAAAGGATCCAAGGGCCTTTTTGCTCAGCGACGGCAATCAACGAACCTTCCGTGGTGAGAGCAACAGGAGCGGCGGGAAATATGACAACCCGTACTGGACCATTAACCGGAACCCATTCAGGGATAAGGTTCAGCGCATCCTGGCCAACGCGTACCTTTCGTATGATCCTAACAGCTGGCTGAATATTACTGAGCGTATCGGCGTGGATCACTATGGAGATGACCGTTTCCAGTCGTTTGCGATCAATTCCAACGCCTATCCGACAGGACAGATCGATTATACGAATATCTCCAATACCATTTACAACAACGATCTGCTGGTGACTGCAACGCACAATCTGACGGATGACCTGAAAGGCACCTTACTGTTGGGCAATAATCTCTATTTTACGGAATTCAACCAGAACAACCTGGAAGGGGACGGATATGTTGCACCGGATTATTATTCTCTGGCAAATACTTCGAGCCAGCTGGCCAGCAACAACTATCAACGGACTAGCAGACTGGCGTTCAATGCCCAGGTAAAACTCGACTATAAAGGATATTTGTTCGTCGATGGGGGCATCCGTGCTGAAAAGTCATCCACCTTTATCTCTTATGCTGTGCCTTATCCCAGCTTTGTCTATTTCCCTTCTGCCGGAGCGAGCTTTGTTTTTTCGGATGCATTTAATATGGCAAGCAAAGTCTTTTCGTATGGCAAGCTGAGGTTCTCCTATGGGCAAGCCGGCCGGCTCCCCGGTATATATGGAACAACGAATACATTCGCGGGCACTTCAGTTGTAGCGCTGGCCGACGGCTGGACCTCCGGTATTTCTTTCCCTATCAGCGGGCAGCAGGCTGTCTTCGGCAATGGGCTTGGAAATGCGAATCTTAAGCCTGAGCGAACTTCATCCATCGATGTCGGAACGGAGCTACGTTTCCTGGACAATCGGTTAGGGCTCGATGTGACGTATTACACATCCAAATCGCATGACCTTTTACTGTCTGTACCTATCTCCCCTTCATCCGGGTATGGTTCCTATTATACGAATGGGGCTGCGATGCAGAACCATGGGTTGGAGGTTGTCCTGAATGCCACACCGGTGAGAACAGGGGATTTCCGCTGGGATATGAATATCAACTGGAGCTTCAACAGGAGCAAGATCACAGCGTTGGCGCCGGGTGTAAGCACCTATACCATTACCGGGTTTACGGGCGCGCTGATCGAAAATATCGTAGGTCAGCCCTATGGTATTGTATACGGAACGGATTTTTTGCGAGACAGCAAGGGTAACCTGATCGTCTCCGATGGTCAGGATGGTACGCCAGCGGGGTATCCCATAGCCGGAACGAATTCCGTGCCTATCGGCAATCCGAATCCTAAATGGATCGGGGGCTGGCAAAATACTTTCACTTATAAAGGCTTGAGTGTAGGATTCCTGTTCGAGACCAAGCAGAAGTTCGATGTTTGGAATGGTACGAATGGCGCCATGGTATATTTTGGCACGGCGAAGGTCACGGAGAACAGGGGCGCGAGCTATACGTTTCCGGGTGTTCTGGGGCATGCCGATGGGAATGGAAATGCTGTCGTGACAGGCGGTGCCAATAAGACCCCTGTAGTGCTCGATCAGGGCTGGTACAGCGACTATATCGGGAACAGCTTTACGGGACCTGCAGCACAGTCTGTAGAAGACGGGTCGTATGTCAGGCTACGGGAAGTGTCCCTGGGATATACATTCAATACCAAGTCCTGGCGGATACATAATGTCATTAAATCGCTGACCGTAACGGCTATAGGAAGGAACTTATGGCTGCATACGAAATATTCCGGTGTAGATCCGGATACCGGACTGGGCGGAAGCGCAGGTCTGGGTATAGATTATTTCAACAATCCCGGTACGAGGACGTTTGGTTTCAATTTTAAAATCGGACTGTAATTAAAACTATTATTCAAAACATAATATTTTGATAATGAAAACTCTTTTTCAAAGATTAGCGGGTATTTTGCTCGTAGTCGTTGTGCTGGCGTCGTGTAAGAAAACGCTTTTCCCGGCCGGGATCAATACGGATCCCAATGCTTCGACGAAGGATCGGTTATTGCCCAACGTTTTATTACCAGGCGCCGAATACAGCATTGCATACACGGTGGGTGGAGATGTATCCAGGTTTACCTCTGTGTTCATACAGTCCGTTAGGGGAGCTGCCAGGCAGTTCAAGGCTTATGATCAATACGTCTTCACTGCGCAGGATTTCGATAACTGCTGGTCCAATTTTTATACGCAAGGGTTGAATAACCTCTACACGTTGAAGGAGCTGGCTGTACAGAATGGATATGCTCATTACAGCGGAATAGCCAAGGTACTGCTGGCTTATGAAGTTGGTTTGGCTTCCGACCTTTGGGGCGACGTACCTTATTCCGAGGCATTCAGAGGGGATTCCAGCGTACTGCAACCAAAATATGATAGCCAGCAGGATATTTATGATTCGGTGTTTTCACTATTAAGCTCTGCCATTACGGACCTGGGCGCTGCTGATTCACAGATCGAGCCAGGCGACGACGATTTTATCTATGGCGGTGTGACCGACAGCTGGATCAAACTGGCTTATTCTTTGGAAGCCAGATTCTATATCCATTTGTCAAAAGTGGATAATTCTTATGCGGATAAGGCTTTGGCTGCAGCTGCCAATGGATTTACGGGCAATTCGGACAATGCAGCTGTTCCTTTCTTCGATGACGGCACGGAAGCCAATCCCTGGTATCAGTATGTTACGCAACGTGGAGATATTTCCTATGACGATGGATACTTATATCAATTCATGTCATCGAAGTCCGACCCCCGGCTGAACGCTTATTTCGACCTGGCGGGTAATGGGATAGGGGATGCCATTGGCGCCTACAACGCTCCTGTATCCCTTATGACTTATTCGGAGTTAAAGTTTATCGAGGCGGAGGCACACTCCGCCAAAGGGGACGGACAGGAAACAGCCGCCTATAACGCGGCTGTAGGGGCTTCGTTCGATGCGCTTGGGCTGAACGGTTCGACCTATCTTGCCGCCAATCCGCTGACAGGCGCCGATCATGCTACACGGCTGCAGACGATCATTGCACAGAAATACGTTGCTTTGTTCTCTGAACCTGAGCCCCTGATGGACTGGAAAAGAACGGGCCTCCCGGCATTGACGGCTACTACGGGTGCAAATATTCCCAGAAGGTTCATTTATGTGCAGGCTGAATTGGATCACAATGGTAATAATGTACCCAAAGGGTTGACATTGTTTTCCAACAGCTGGTGGGATAAATAGACTGTTGCATAATGTTTACGAGAAAGGTCGCCTTTGGTGACCTTTCTTATTTGTGGTATCTTTCCGGAAATTTTTGTATGTCAGAAAGCCAGCAGCCGAACAGCCAGCTAAATATCGAGATCAGCGAGGAGACAGCGGAGGGGCAGTATGCCAACCTGGCGATCATTACGCATTCCCATGCTGAATTTGTGATCGACTTTGTAAACGTGATGCCGGGTACGCCGAAGAGCAAGGTAAAGAGTCGTATCATATTGACGCCACAGCATGCCAAACGGTTTATGAAGGCGTTGACGGAGAACCTGGTGCGGTTCGAGACGGCGAATGGGAAGATACAGGACCTGGAAGAGGTGCAGTTGCCGATGAATTTCGGGGGGCCGACGGCGCAGGCTTGAGATTTTTTTAAGACATATCTTTTTAAGACATGCTGATGTATGGGCGGACCTGACGGTCCGCGGCCATTACCCGGACGCTAATGATGGCCTGCCATCGGCAGGCGTAAAGGTTTTCTTTACAGTAAACCTTTATCGGCAAAGCTGTAATATCCTTCTTCACTTACTATAATATGGTCCAGGAGTCTGAGGTCGAGCTGTTTGGCGCCTTCCTTTATTTTATGGGTAAATTCCTCGTCGGCCCGGCTGGGCTGGAGATTGCCGGAGGGATGATTATGGCATAGGATGATGCTGGTGGCGTCTTCTTCGAGGGCTTTTCTAAAGATGACGCGTGGGTCGGCTACGGTGCCGGTGAGACCGCCCTGGCTGACGATGCCGAAGTGGAGGATCTTTCCTGCACTGTTGAGATAGAGGGCTGCAAATGCCTCTTGTCGCTGATTCTTCATCATGACCCGTAAATAGGCAGCGGCATCGCCACCGTCCTTTAAGCGGGGTTTTTCCAGAATGATGGCTTGTTGTCGTCGGCCCAGTTCCATCGCGGCAGCGATGGTGATGGCCTTGGCCTGGCCGATGCCTTTTACTTTCATCAATTCCTTGACGGAAAGATCACCGAGACGCTGGAGATCGTTCCTTCCCAGCGTGAGGACATCCCTGGCAAGCTCGATAGCGTTACGATCGGAGGTGCCGCCACGGATAAGAATAGCCAGGAGCTCGGAATCGCTCAGGGCTCCCGGGCTTTTACTGAGTAATTTTTCGCGTGGCCGATCGTTTATTGCCCATCCTTTTATGGGGGTTTTCCCAGCTTGCATAAATCAATTTAATCTATTATTTTGTACTTTATAAAGAAGAGTTAAAATAAGGACGCAAGTCTTTCGTTATTAGCTCGAACGGACTGTTTTTTCGAGATAATCCGAATCTATTGAAAATCTTAATCTAAAATCCAATGAAACGAACAACCTTCAACGCAATTGGCGGCTGGCAGCCCTTCCTGTTCTGTATCGGTATGTATGTTGTAGCTCTGATGTTCTCCATTTTTGTTTGTTCCTCTGTCTTTTATGTGATCAATTCCAAGTCTTCGGACAAGGATGCTGCTGCGAAAGTTGCCGTAGCGCCTGCCTCTACTACCTCGGGCAGTCAGCTGGCTTCCGTAAGCCACTAAACCGTGTATATCGTATTGAGACCATTTCCTGTCCTAAAAACCGGGAAATGGTCTTTTTTTTCAGGAGCGACCGGAGGGAGCTCCTCCAGGACCGGAGGTCCCGGACGAGGAGGAGCTTTCGAAGTACCCGAGGGTACGAAGGGTACGAACGAGAAGGACCGTGACGAAGCAGGTCCGCCGAAGTTCTTCCGACGAAGGTCTACAGACTTTAGCGATTTGCAGGAATTGGGCTACATTTAAGTATAGGGCTCAATTCCCGCACATTTTATATCTTCGCCCCACATTTTACCTTTTTATGCAGCATTTAGCCAAGATCTTCTCCGGCACGGGATCACAGTATCTGGCCGAGAAAATTGCACAACAATTCGGTACCCTTTCCGGAAAGATTACTATTCAACGATTTAGCGATGGAGAGATCCAGACGACCTTTGATGAAAGTATTCGGGGGGACATGGTTTTCCTGGTACAAAGCACTTTTGCTCCGGCGGAGAACCTGCTGGAGCTGTTATTGATGATCGATGCTGCCCGCCGGGCATCGGCCTACAAGGTGGTGGCGGTGATCCCGTATTATGGGTATGCGCGGCAGGACAGGAAGGACAAGCCTCGCGTGGCGATTGGTAGTAAATTGATAGCCAATATGTTAGTGGCGGCAGGGGCGGATAGGGTCATCACGATGGATCTTCATGCTCCCCAGATCCAGGGGTATTTCGATATCCCGGTGGACCACCTGGACAGCTCGGCCATTTTTATCCCTTATATCGAGCAACTTAAGGTAGAAAACCTTACCTTTGCGGCCCCTGACGTGGGTAGCGCCAATCGTATCCGGGAGGTTGCTTCCTATTTCAATGCGGAAATGGTGATCTGTGACAAGCACAGGAAGCGTGCGAATGAGATTGCAAGCATGGTGGTCATCGGGGACGTGACGGACAAGGATATCGTGCTGATAGATGACATCTGCGATACGGGCGGAACGCTGGCGAAATCCGCGGGTCTTTTGAAGGAAAAGGGGGCCAGGAGCGTGCGGGCGTTGTGTACGCATCCGGTGTTGAGCGGCAAGGCGTATGAGAATATAGAGAACAGTGTGCTGGAGGAGCTGGTGGTGTGCGACACCATTCCGCTGAAGAGGCCGAGCCCGAAGATAAAAGTGCTGAGCGTGGCGGAATTGTTTGCGGTAGCCATCCGGAATGCCCATGAGAACAGGAGTATAACGGGGCTGTTCATTCACTCGCAGCTGCGGAACAAGTGAGGGGAGAGCGCGGAACAAATGAGAGTAATTTTTAAATTAACATAAAAAATGAGAACGATTACAATCGAAGGACAGCTCAGGACCGAAAAGGGCAAACAAGCCACCCGCCAACTTCGCTCTGAGGAAAAAGTGCCCGGTGTAATTTATGGGGGTGCAAAGGAGGTGAATTTCTCAGCTCCTGCGACGTCTTTTAAATCACTGGTCTACACACCCGACTTCCAATTGGCGGAGGTCAAGGTCGGCGGCGCTTCTTACAAATGCATTTTGAAAGATCTGCAGTTCGACAAGGTGACGGACGAGCTGATCCATGTCGACCTTCTGGAACTGGTGGAAGACAAAAAGGTAATAGCTACCATTCCCATTAAATTCACCGGCGCCTCCAAGGGTGTAAAGGATGGCGGTAAGCTGATCACCAAGATGAAAGCATTGAAGGTAAAGACCTATCCAAAGTACCTCAAGGAGAATATCGAAGTGGACCTGACGGAGCTGGAATTGAATGGCAACGTGCGGGTAGAGGATGTGAAGGCGGAGAACTATGAGATCCTGAACTCGCCCCGTATCCCCATTGCGTCGGTGGTGCTCACCCGTCAATTGAAACAGGAAGAAGCTGCTACGCCTGCTGCCGGAGGCGCTGCTCCTGCTACCGCGGCTCCTGCTGCTGCGGCCAAACCTGCTGCGGGTGGTAAGAAATAAAGTAATTTATTAGTAGGAACCCGGTTAGAAACTTAACCGGGTTTTTGTTATTTTTAACCCTTTTTGTGAGTAAGCATTCGATGCTCGTATATGGCTAAGTATCTCATCGTGGGATTGGGTAATATCGGGGCAGATTATGCTGGCACGAGGCATAATATCGGGTTTGATGTGGCGGATGCGCTTGTAAAAAAGCATGAGGGCGCCTTCAGACTGGACCGGCTAGCCGAAGTGGCGGAGATCAGATGGAAAGGGAAAACGCTGATCACCATCAAACCGACCACCTTCATGAATCTTAGTGGCAAGGCGGTGAAATACTGGATGGACAAGGAGAAGGTCCCCCTGGAAAATGTATTGATCATCGTCGACGAACTGGCGCTGCCACTGACGAAGTTCCGCCTCCGGCCGGCGGGTAGCAGTGCGGGTCATAACGGGCTGCGGAGCATAGAAGAGGTTTTAGGTACGAATGGCTATCCCCGGCTGAGATTCGGTATCGGCAGCAATTTTCCGAAGGGCAGGCAAGTCGATTTTGTGCTGGGAAGATGGAAGGAAGAGGAGCTGCCCCTGGTGGGCCAGAAGATCGACAAGACGGTGGAATTGGTGGAAAGCTTTGTCACCAGCGGGATTGAGCGGACGATGAACCAGTACAATAATTTGGATTTTACGCTATGATTTATAAAGGGGAATCTTTATTTTCGCATAAATATTGCATTCACCCACAATGAGTAGATATTTTAATATTCAATATTCCTGTGCTGGTGCCCGGGGTCTTTTCAGGCCGAATGAGAACTGGTTTAAAGAATTTTCTATTTAAAAACCCTGATTGAATATGAAAATATTCTGTGTTGGCCGTAACTATGTGGCTCATGCCAAGGAGTTAAATAATGAGATACCGGAGGAGCCCATTATATTTATGAAGCCAAAGAGCGCATTGCTGCAAGCACATACGCCTTTTTATTATCCCGAGTTCACTAACGAGCTTCACTATGAATGTGAACTGGTGCTTCGTATATCCAAGAACGGTAAATATATCCAGGACAGATTTGCCAGCAAATATTACGATGCTGTTTCGGTAGGCATCGATTTCACCGCAAGAGATATCCAGAATGAACTGAAAGAAAAGGGGCTGCCCTGGGAGAAGGCAAAGGCATGGGATAATTCAGCTGCCGTCGGCAAATGGATACCTCTTCAAAACGTGAAGAACAAGAAGGACCTCAATTTCTGCCTTTACAAGAACAAGGAGCTGGTACAGCAGGGAAACTCGAGCCTGATGATCAACAGCTTCGACAAAGTAGTGGCTTATATTTCCAATTATTTCTCTGTCAATATCGGAGACCTTGTATTTACGGGAACGCCCGCCGGTGTGGGCGAGTGTGTTGTGGGGGATGAGCTGGAGGCATTTATAGAAGACGATAGCTTGTTGACCATCGAGATAAAATAATTGTATCGTCAAGATATTTATGCCCATTCTGAGAAGTACAGAATGGGCTTTTTTTATACATGATAACTTTAGATATTCTTTCCAGGGCTTATAGTCTTATGTGCACGGCGCGTGAGATGGCCGCGACATATGAGAACAACCGGGCTATTTGCAAGTATGTACATTCCACTTCCCGGGGGCATGAGGCTATTCAGCTGGCCACGGCCTTTCATCTGCAACCCTGCGACTGGGTCAGTCCCTATTATCGTGACGAGAGTATTTTGTTAGGGCTTGGGTTCGAACCGTATGAACTAATGTTGCAGCTGCTGGCCAAGGGAGGGGATATATTTACGGGTGGACGGGAGTACTATGCCCATCCCAACTACAAGGGAGGGGACAAGCCCGGGATCATCCATCAAAGCAGCGCTACGGGCATGCAGGCCATCCCTTCGACAGGGATAGCGCAGGGGCTTCAGTACCTGGAAAAGATCGGTTCTTCCCTTCATCGAAAAGGAGAACATGGTGAGTCTCCCATCGTCATTTGCAGTCTGGGCGATGCCAGCGTGACGGAAGGAGAGGTCAGCGAGGCGTTCCAATTCGCGGTGTTGAAAGAGCTGCCGATCATCTACCTGGTGCAGGACAATGACTGGGGCATCAGCGTACGATCAGAAGAGTCCAGGGCAATGGATGCCTATGAATATGCGGGAGGCTTCAAAGGCATGGGGCGTATACGTATCGACGGTAGCGACTTCCAGGAAAGCTATGAAGCCATGGATCGGGTGATAGGGGAGGTGCGGCATGGCCGTCGTCCCTACCTGGTGCAGGCAAAGGTGCCCTTGCTGGGTCATCATACCAGCGGTGTAAGAAAAGAGTTCTATCGCAGCGCGGAGGACCTGGAGGCGCATGGTCTTCATGATCCTTTGCCAAGACTGCGGGCGCGTATGCTTGGGCTGGGGATGGAGCCGGAGAAATTGTTGGCTATCGAGAAGGCGGCGGTAGCGCTGGTGGCGGAACAATTCCAGGCGGCGGTGGCGGCGCCGGAGCCGGACCCGGCTGCGGTGGAGGATTTCGTCTTTGCCCCGACGCCTGTGACGGCGGAAGGGGGGGAGCGTAGTCCATCGGGCGGAGAGAAGGTCATCATGGTGGATGCGGCTCTGTTTGCCATTCGTGAGATCATGGAAGATCATCCGGAGGCCTTGCTATATGGTCAGGACGTAGGGCGCCGGCTGGGTGGCGTATTCAGAGAGGCGGCGACTTTGGCGGAGCAGTTCGGGGATCATCGTGTTTTCAATACGGCCATACAGGAAGCATATATCATCGGATCGACTGTGGGTATGAGCGCGGTGGGCGCCAAGCCTATCGTGGAGGTACAATTTGCGGACTATATCTATCCCGGGTTTAATCAATTGGTGACGGAGATATCCAAGTCCTGTTATCTGAGCGCCGGGAAATTCCCGGTGCAGACCTTGATCCGGGTACCCATCGGGGCCTATGGAGGGGGTGGTCCTTATCATAGCGGGAGTATCGAGACGACGTTATTGTCCATTAAGGGCATAAAGGTAGTGTATCCGTCGAATGCGGCTGACATGAAGGGGCTGATGAAGGCGGCGTTCCTGGATCCCAATCCTGTAGTGATGCTGGAGCATAAGGGGTTGTATTGGAGTAAGGTGCCGGGGACGGAGGATGCCAAGTGCGTGGAGCCTTCCCGGGATTATATCCTGCCGCTGGGCCGGGCGGGTATCGTTCTGGCGGCGGACAGGGCTGCTACGGCAAGAGGGGAGACCTGCTGTGTCATTACTTATGGCATGGGGGTGTATTGGGCCAAGGCGGCGGCAAAGCATTTTCCGGGATGTGTGGAAGTGCTGGACCTGCGGACCTTGTATCCATTGGATGAAGAGCTGATCTTTTCCACGGTGCGCCGGCATGGGAAGTGCCTGGTGCTGACGGAGGAACAACAAAATAATTCTTTTGCGGAGGCGCTGGCCTGGCGTATCTCCGTGTATTGTTATATCCACCTGGATGCGCCGGTGGAGGTGATGGGGGCTTTGAACCTGCCGGCGGTGCCCATGAATACGGGGCTGGAGAGCGCCATGCTGCCGAGTGCGATGAAGGCGGCGGAAATAATAGAAAAATTGCTGGATTACTAAGACTTATCGGACGGCTAATAGCCGGCGGGAGCAGTACGCCGCCAGGATGGCCGGTGTGGAAAACTATTTTATTAGTCTACAAAAATAGTGGACTATTTATTTGGAAGTGCCGGATACGGAGCCTATCTTTACTCTACCAATTTGATAGAATACTTCCTGATACCCTGGTTGACAGGCTTGATCAAGTTGGAATGGCAGGTGGTTGTCAATTCCCGCATTGTCACCGGTGGCCAGGGCATCAGGGAGCGTTAAAATAAATTATATGCAACGTCTCGCGGCTTTATCTTTTTTGGGTGTGGTGGTGGTCCTGGTGGCCTTTACGGTAGTGCATGATACAAAAAAGCCGGACCTGGCGGCCCGGACTTGGGCGACGGAGCACAGCTCCGCCGCACGTCGGTGAGAAGGTGATCCGTTAATATTTTGTCAGTTCGGGCTGGACTTCGTCGATGTAGGACAGTATACCGCCCTTGAGATTGTATAAATTGGTGAAGCCGAACTTTTCTTCCAGCTCGCGGATGGCTTTTGCGCTCCTGCCTCCCATTTTGCAATGAACCACAACTTTTCTTTCCGTGTCGATGCGTCCCGCGTTGTCGCTGACGGTGGCCAGGGGTATGAGCTCGCCGCCGAGGTTGACGATGTCGTATTCGTGGGGCTCGCGGACATCGATGAGCTGAAATTTCTCTCCTTTGACCTGCCAGTCGTATAGTTCTTTTGCGGTGATCTCTTTCAGGTGTTTTTCTTCCACTGCCCGCATGCCGCAGAATTGTTCGTAGTCGATGAGGGCTGTGATGGTGGGGTTCTTCCCATTGATGGGGTTATCTTCCCTTCTCTTGATATTAAAGGTCCTGCTCTCGAAGTTCTGGGCATCAAAAATGTAAAATCTGCCGGAGAGGTTCTCTCCCACGCCTGTAATGACCTTGATGACCTCGAGGGCCTGCAGGCTGCCGATGATGCCGGGCAGAACGCCGAGGACGCCGCCTTCGGCGCAGCTGGGGACGAGTCCGGGAGGGGGAGGGGTAGGATAAAGGTCGCGATAGTTGGGGCCTGTATGGCCCTTGCTGTCTGTGTAGTTGAATACGGATACCTGTCCTTCGAACTGGAAGATGGATGCGTATACGTTGGGTTTGCCCAGCAGTACGGCGGCATCATTGACGAGGTAGCGGGTGGGGAAATTATCCGTTCCGTCGGCGATGACATCGTAATCCTTAAAAATGTCCAGCGCGTTAGAAGAGTTGAGATGGGTGTTGTATATGTTGATATGGGTATGCGGGTTGAGGGCGGCGATCCTTCTTCTGGCTGCCTCCACCTTGGGTTTGCCCACCTCGTCGACGCCAAACAGTACCTGTCGCTGGAGGTTGCTGTCATCCACCACGTCGAAGTCGACGATGCCGATGGTGCCGACGCCTGCCGCTGCCAGGTACAGGAGCACGGGACTCCCGAGCCCCCCGGAGCCGATGACGAGGACTTTTGCCTTCTTCAGCTTTTGCTGGGCTTCCATGCCGAAGTCGGGAATGATGATATGCCTGTTGTACCGGGCCAGCTCTTCTTTTGTGAAGAGAGGCTGATCGGGGCTGCCGCCGGCGATGGCGGGGACGATGCTGATGACGGTGTCGTCTTTTACCGCGGTGTGTTCCTGCTGGAGATCGCGGATATCGTTATTGCCTACGAATATATTTACATAGCTGCGGATGCTGCCACCCTCATCGAGCAGATGTTTTTTAAGATCGGGAAAATTCCGGGTCAGCTCATCGACTGTATCCTGTATAGTACCGGCCTTGACTTCCAGCCTGGCGGTATTATTGGTGAATTTCCTCAGCGGTGTGGGAATGATCACGGTTGCCATTTTATTATTCTTTTTTTATTTTATGAGAATTGGTAATCTATTATTTTTTCTTCTTCAAATTGCTGATCGTCATTCAACACCCAGGAGCGCAGGGTGATGACCTCTTTTTCGAGCACGGACACGATAACATAGGAAAAAAAAGGTTGAGCCGCCACCCGATCGTGCTCGGAAGGGATAGCCGGGTGATTGGGATGGGAGTGGTATATTCCCAGCAGCGTCCAATCGTGGTCGAGGGCATGTTGTTCGGCTGTCATATAATCCTGGGGGGATATGGCGAAACGTCTGCGTTTATCGCCCTCTTTGGAATTGTCCACGGCCAGTATGTCGACGAGGACACGTGTGCCGTCATGCTCTTCCCTGCCGAACAGGAAGCCGCAGCATTCGTCGGGGAATGTGTTGATCGCATCCTCTATCATTAGCTGGCGGACCCTGGGTTCGATGATGATCATTGTTATAAGAGTTTTTTGATTATTTCACTGTATTTATCTGCGTTGTCGGGCAGGACGGTGACGATGGTCCCTTCCTCCAGCTGTTGCGCGATGCGCAGGGCGCCCGCAAGGTTGGCGGCGGAGGAGGGGCTTAACAGCAGCCCTTCGTATTTATAGGCGGCCCGGATCATGTCGTGCGCTTCTTCGGTGCTGACCTCGTAGTTGGCGTCGGCCACGGTGGGGTCATAGATCTTGGGTACGATGGCCGTCTCCATATGTTTCCACCCTTCCAGGCCATGCAGGGCAAAGTCGGGCTGCAGGGATATGAGCTGGATGGAAGGTTTTAGTTCGCGCAGCCGGCGGCCTGTGCCTACAAAGGTGCCTGTGGTGCCGAGCCCGGCGATGAAGTGCGTGATCCCGGGCAGGGCTTCATATATTTCGGGAGCGGTGGTATGGTAATGCGCCTTCCAGTTGTTCTGGTTCTTGTATTGGTCGGCGTAAAAATAAGTTTCGGGGTCTTCCTCTGCCAGGCTTTTTGCTATCTGCTGGGCCCCATCGGTGCCTTCAAAGCGGGATGTAAGAATGAGACGGACGCCGAGGGACTGGAGGATATCCTTTCTTTCCCGGGAAGCGTTCTCCGGCAGGCAGAGGGCGACGGGAATACCAAGCTCGTGGGCAATATGGGCGTAGGCAATGCCTGTGTTCCCGCTGGTGGCGTCCAGGAGGGTGCGGCGGGGGGAAAGATCCCCGGTCTCTATGGCTTTGCGAATGATGTTATAGGCTGCGCGGGCCTTGACGCTACCCGATAGCTGCATCCATTCCTTCTTGGCGTATACATGCACGTTCTTTTTATCGAGCAGGCGGGTGACCTTGTGCAGGGGAGTATTGCCTATCTTTTTCTCCATCGCTTTTACGGAGGAGAGAAGGTCGTTGTGTATTATAAGATCCGTTGTTGCTGACATATATTGTAAAATAAAAAAGCTCCACTGGCGGTGGAGCTTTATATGTTTGTTGAGAACAGTTTACTAAGCCTATAAGAGGTCATCCTCCACCAAAATAACCATGGCTTGCTTACAACAGCAACAACAACAAGCTATATTTGCAAATCCCTGGTTCATGTGGATGATGAGGGCATAAAAGTAGGGAATTTGCAGTTCCCCACCAAAAAAGTAGAGTAAACATATATAAATAATTGATAATCATGGAGAACGCTGCTGTTAATGGGAAAAAGATCGCTGCCGGCAGGGCAATCGAGTACATCAGGGGGGGTATGACACTGGGTTTGGGGACCGGGTCCACGGCCTATTGGGCCATCCAGGGGATTGGGGAAATGGTTAAAAACGGGCTGTCGGTGAAGGCGGTAGCTACTTCGATGCAATCGGAGACGCTGGCCAGGGAGCTGAATATACCCATCATACCATTTTCAGAGGTGGATCATCTGGATATTACCATCGACGGGGCGGATGAAGTGGATAAGGAGTTGAACCTGATCAAGGGTGGGGGCGGCGCCTTATTGAGGGAAAAGATCGTGGCTGCCGTTACGAAGTTCTATATCATTATCGTCGATGAGAGCAAACTGGTAGAGCATCTGGGTAAATTCCCCCTGCCGGTGGAGGTGGTGCCTTTTGCGTGGGAATTGACGGAGCGTAAATTGGCGGCGCTGGGCTGTACTCCCCGGATGCGGATGACGGGTGATAAGCCTTATATGACGGATAACAGCAATTATATCTTCGACTGCTCCTTCGGCAAGATCGAGGATCCGGCGGGTCTGCATCGGCGGGTAAGCGATATTACGGGGGTGATGGAAGACGGGTTCTTTATCGGGATGGCGGATATCGTGATATCGGGGACGCCGGACGGGGGGACGAGGGTGATCGAGCGGAAGAATTTGTAAAATATTGGTAATTAAATGTTTGAAGGGGTTTTGAGGACGAGGGAAAAGTTGTACCTTTGGATAAATTTGTGAGCATATGTCAAAGCCCAGAGTAAGTCCAAAGCCTAATACGCCTAATACAAGTATCCGGGGCTAGGTATAAATAGCGCGTACTATTACGAATATAGATATAGCTACGAGCAGCAGCGATATTTTTAATGTTCTTCTGTACTGAATTGACCTTTTTTTATTGGAGCTTTCCATTTTGTCAATCTTGTCCTGGATCCTTTCTATTTCATTATACAAAACATTTTTATAGCTTTCTTCGGAGGTAAGACCATTAAAGACTTCCTGGTAGAATATTTCCCTGGATGGACTGCCTTTGAAGAATACGGTTTTGGGATATATCAACTGGAACAAGAGTGTGAACGAATATATGGACAGAATAGCAATACAGATAGAAAAGCAAACAAGCCATCCATTGCCGTGTGTAATTTTTGACTTTTCCGAGAATGCATAACCCAATAACCCCGATAAGGCTACGATGTAGGATAGCAGGATCGACATGCCCCTTTTTGTAATGGTCTGCGATTCCTCTACTATCTCATTTAGGCGTTCTTTTGCCTGGTCGATAACAAATTTATATGTATCGACGGATATCTTCTCCCATTCTGCGATATCAGCCTTCCATAATAATGGCTCGTTCATAAGTAAGGGTTATCCATAAATGTACAAGTTACTTACCTTCGGGACATGAATAAAATTATCTGGACTCTCCTGGTGACATTGCTGGTAAGCCCCGTGCTGATGGCGCAGGAAAAGCATATATTTTCTTTTCGCGAGAGCGAGTTCCTGCTGGATGGAAAACCCTTTCAGATCATCAGCGGAGAGATGCATCCGGCGCGTATTCCCCGGGAGTACTGGCGGCATCGGATCCGGATGGCCAGGGCGATGGGGTGTAATACCATCGCGGTATACCTGTTCTGGAACTATTATGAGTCTTCTCCGGGCGTATTCGATTTCAAGACGGGCAACCGGGATATAGCAGCCTTTATCCGGATCTGTAAGGAAGAAGGGATGTGGGTGTTGCTGCGTCCGGGACCGTATGTATGCGCGGAGTGGGACTGGGGAGGTCTGCCTTTCTACCTGTTGAAGATCCCGGATATAAAAGTGCGTTGCATGGACCCGCGTTATATGAGCGCGGTGAAGCGTTATGTGACCCGTGTGGCGGCGGAGGTGGCGTCATTGCAGTGTGATAAGGGCGGGCCGATCCTGATGACGCAGATCGAGAACGAGTATGGCAGCTATGGCAATGACAGGGTCTATCTGGAGACCTTGCGTACATGGTGGCGGTCTGCGGGGATCACTGTTCCTTTCTATACGGCGGATGGTCCAACGGATTTTATGCTGGGGGCGGGGAGCCTATCGGGTTGCGCCATTGGTCTGGACAGCGGCGGCAGCGATGGGGATTTCGAACAGGCTTTCAAACAGAACCCTCATGTGCCCGCCTTTAGCAGCGAAACCTATCCGGGCTGGCTTACTCACTGGAAAGAAAAATGGCAGCGTCCGGATACGGGAGGCATTTTGCGGGAAGTGCGTTATCTTCTGTCGCACAAGCGGTCCTTTAATTTATACGTGGTGCATGGCGGTACGAACTTCGGATTTACGGCGGGGGCCAATGCTTTTTCTCCTGTCCAGTTCCAGCCGGATGTGACGAGCTATGATTACGATGCGCCTATCGATGAACAGGGCAATGCCACTCCAAAATATTATGCATTACGAAAGCTGATCGGGGAGTATACGGCGGGTAAGCTTCCGGATGTACCCGCGCCTGTACCTGCGATGGAAGTAGGTTCTTTTAACCTGGAGCCTTTTACTTCCATATGGGAGCATCTGCCGGCCGGGATACAGTCGCCGCAGCCGAGGCCTATGGAAGATTATGGTCAGCACAGCGGTCTTATCCTTTACAGGACCCATCTCATCGGGCATAAGAGTGGCAATCTCACGATCACGGAGCCACATGATTTTGCTTTGGTCTTTTTGAATGGCAAGCTGGTGGATACGGTGTTCCGTGATGGCGGTAAATGGACGGTGAAACTGCCGAAGTCGGACGTAAAGGACCCGCTGCTGGAAATACTGGTAGAGGGGATGGGGCATATCAATTTCGCGCAGTATATGATCGACCGGAAGGGCATTACGGAGAGGGTGACCCTGAATGGCATGACGTTGATGAACTGGGAGATCTTCCGTCTGCCGTTGAATGATCCGTATGTGGAGGGGCTGACAGGTGCGGGGAGCAAAGGGGCGGACGGCGGCAAAGAAGGGATCTTTTTCAAAGGCGTCTTCGATGTGAATGAGACGGCGGACACGTATTTCGATATGAGCGGGTTCAAGAAAGGCGTGGTATGGGTGAATGGGCATAATTTAGGAAGGTATTGGTATGTGGGACCGCAACAGCGGTTATACTGTCCGGCGTCCTGGCTGAAGAAGGGAAAGAATGTGATGACGGTGCTGGACCTGCAGCAGCGTGAGGGGGCGGCCGTGAGAGGCCGTAAGACGTTGGATAGCGAATAAACCCAACCCGGCTGGTCTGGGGATTGCATACGTATACTACATGGATTCTATCACACATATAGCTTTAGGCGCCATCATTGGCGATGCCCTGGCGGGGCGAAAAATAGGTAAAAAAGCAATGGTGCTGGGGGCGGTGGCTCAGAGTCTGGCGGATGTGGATTTTATCGCTGCTTTCTGGTTGGATACGGCGCATGATGTGGTGGCGCACAGAGGTATTACGCATTCATTGTTATTTGCGGTAACAGTGGGTTTACTTTTTGCCTGGGTGGGGAGGCGTCGCTGGCATGGCGCGCAAATGTCTTTCGGGTGGTGGTTCCTGTTTGCTTTCCTGGAGCTGTTCGTTCATATTTTTATCGACGCATTCAACGCATATGGTACGGGCTTGTTCGAACCTTTTAGCCATTACCGGGTGTCGTTCAATGTACTTTTTGTTGCCGATCCTTTCTTTTCGGTGTGGCTTGGGATCGCCTGTATCGCGCTGGTGATCCTGAAAGGCGGGAGCCGGTGGCGCAGGTTCTGGATACGATTTGGATTGATCCTAAGCTGTTGTTATCTCTATTACTGTCTTTTGAATAAATACAGGATCGACAGGTGGGCGACGGAAGACCTGCATGCCCAGCACATAGTCTATGACCGGTATTTTACCACGCCAACACCGCTCAACAATTGGTTGTGGTATATCGTGGCGGAGGATTCGACGGGCTTCCATACCGGCTATCTTTCCTTGTTAGGCCATAGACATCTTGTGCAATGGAGCTATTTTCCCCGTAACGATTCTCTTTTAGGCCCGCTGAAACAGCGGGAGGATGTGCGTACACTGAGACGATTCTCACAGGGATATTATACGGTGGAACGATGGGGCGATACCCTGGTGTTCAACGATCTACGGTTTGGGCAAATGAGGGGATGGGAGAATGGGAATGCGCGATTCGTCTTCCATTATTTTCTTCAGCAGCCGGGGGGAAATGCCGTCATATTGCAACGGGGACGTATGGCGGGGTGGAACAAGCAGAGCTTTCGGGCTTTTATCCGGAAGATCGAAGGAGAGTGATGAAGATCGAAGAAAGTGATCAGCTCCCCTTCTCCTGCCGGAAGTAAAATGTAAAAAGGAAGAAGAGTACCCGTATGGTCTGGAAGGACAGCCATTGCATGAACTGAGCGTATACCGAATGACGAAAGTTCTTTTCCGTGACACGGACCGAGTGCCGGGTAATGATCTCTTCCAGCTCTTTTTCCACCTTCTCCACGAATTCGGCATTCCGGACGTCCATATTCAATTCCACGCTGGCGTAAGCGCTGATCTTATTTACATTATACGAGCCGTTGGTCATCCATTGTCCGTCGTAGGTGGCGAGCTTGCCATGGAGGACGGTGTCGCCGTATTCATACACTTCGATCTTGTTACGGAAGAGCCAGCGGTACATATATTGTTCGGCGAGCCGTGAGATCTTTACGTCGGAGACGCCGCCTACGATGATCTTTATTTTTACGCCGCGACGGGCGGCGAGGGTCATCTGTCTGCGGAAGATGGAGCCGGGCAGGAAGTAGCTGGAGAGTATGGTGATATGAGAGTGGGCATTCCGGAACATTTCCAGGTAGCTTTTGGAGATTTGGCTTTTGCCCTGCACCCAGTCATTGCGCCGCACCCGCACCATACATTCTTCGGCGGGGATGATGCCGGGCAGCCAGCCGAATTTTTCCTTACGGCCTCCGTCCTTCTTATAATAGGCCTTTGTCCACATGTCCCGGCAGATGATATGGAGCTTGAGCGCTGCCTCGCCCTCCACGAAGAGGGCTCTGTCGAGCCAGGCCTTTTGTCCGCCGATGTCGTTGTATCGGTCGCTGATATTGACGCCGCCGGCGAGGCCATAGGCAGCATCGATTACTACTACTTTATGATGCATGCGGCGACCGAAGTAAAAGTTTCGGGTTTTTAGAAGAGGCCAAAACCAGCGGAACCGTATGCCGGCCTCCTTCCACTCCTTTATGAGATCCTTTGAAAGATCCTGGGAGGCGTATCCATCCAGGAGTACGTATACCTGTACCTTACGCTGGGCGGCCCGTATGAGCGCGGCGCTGACCGTCCGGCCTGTCTCGTCGTCCTCGTAGATATAGGTCTGCAGGTGGACCATGACCGTGGCCTTGTCGATCATTTGCATGAGCGTGGTGAAATAGTCGCTGCCGCCGTGGACGAGCCTGATCTTATTGTGGTGCGTATAGCCTGCCAGTAATTTAGGCGTTCTTTTTTTAGACATGGATACTCTGAAGTCAGGTGAGGCAAATATCGGAAAAAATCGATGGCGGTGGTCCTGTTGCGGCCAATGTACCTCTTAACGAAGTGAGTGTTCGCGCCTACCGGTATTTCCATAAGGAATGGCCGGCGGTAGCCGGCGAGGTCTGGTACAAGATGGATGGGCAGAAGGACATTTCCCCGGAGATGGCGGTCCTGATACGCGATAAGTATCCCAGCTTCCAGATCAAGGTGGTGACGGAAGTCTCGGGGCTGGATAGAACGGCTTACTATGTCACCATAGAGAACAGCGCCCAGGTCAAGACCCTCTCCATTGTAGACGGGAATATGGAGGTGCTTAGTGATTTGGCCAATGGGGACGGCCCAGGCAGCGTCCTGGCCCAAAACTGACTCCGGACGGGCCGGAGGCCCGTTGTCCTGACATTTATTTTCCTACTGTACGGCCCTTCAGGGTGCGGGAGGTATGTTCGAGCTTGTCCTTCACATTTTTCCTTATCAGGAGAGTGACGGAGGCTATATCCTGACAAGTGCCGCAGTGTGCCCTGAATTTATTGGTGTCGTACATCACGGCGGTGGTGCCATTCTTCCATTCGACGCCATATAACGAATATTGATTAAATGTATATCCGCTGCAGGGGCCAAAGGGCAGGTTGTTATTCCCTTTCTCGAAGCTGATCATCAATTTGTCTCCTTCCACCCCTTCACAGATGCCGGGGGTAAGGGCGGGGATAATGACCTCGTTGATGTATTTCCCATTCTCGAGCTTTACGACGCCGGAAGTGACCTCTATCTTCTGATCGCCCAGGTTGCGTTCCAGAACGATCTTTTGATCGACGTAGAATTGTACCTGCTTGAGGTCGATGTTGCCCGTTTCCAGCTTCTGTCTCAAGTCTTTGGTAAAGGGCACGAGGCTGGACCTGGATATTTTGGAGCTGCTGCAGCGGGCTAGGGAAAGGACTAAGGAACTTACTATCAATATGCCTGGGATTCGTCTCATAGTATAGTTTTATGGCGGATTAGACCGGGGGGGCGGGGAATGGTT
>DASZXP010000147.1:0-33327 GCA_035545935.1 Puia sp.
GTTGTCAACCTGTATGCTGTCGTCGACATTGGTTTGTACATTATATATGACGCCATCGAATGTACCCGCGATGGTGTGCGCATTCTTGTCCCATGAAGTAACAGTAATAGTCCCATGTGTATTTTTTCCATAGACGAGACCATAAATGCTGGGCGTGCTCGTGTATAACGCAAAGCTTGCGCAATGGAAGTGGTCTACCAGGCCTGCATGGGCTGTATCGTCGATGACCAGCTCCATAATCGAGGTGTCGCCGGGCCCCTTTCCATAATAAGCATCGATCAGGATATACCCGTTGTTGGCGCCAAGGGTACCGAAATTTTCATAACTTTTGATGCGATCTGACTTCCAGGATGCTCCGGCCACAACAGCAGAAACGCTGTCGGCGCTGTTGCTATCATTATTCTTTTTACAACCCGTTGTAATGCATAAAACCAAACAGGAGATAAGGGCAGTGTGGGTAAAAAGAGCCTTTTTCACAGCATTTCAGGTTTTAGGAGTAATTTTCTGATGAGCATGAACGCTGTACTCTCGTCTCTTAGTATAACCCATTAAAGCATTAAAATGGTTTTAATGCCTGTAGAAGTCAGATCAGTATTTGGTATAGGCGACGCTGAATCTTCCATCGGAGAGCGTGATGCTGTCCTGGCTATTGGAGACATTGTACAACACACCCTGGAAACTGCCAGGTCTTATTGCCGGTGGTGGCGAATATGCTGCTGGGAACCGGCGTGTTGCTCTTGCTGCAGCCGATGATGATAAAAACTGTGCATAGGGTTGCGAATAGGGCTAACTTTGTCGGCGAGTTAATCATATGGTGAAGATAGGAAATATATTATTGACGGATTTTCCGCTGTTGCTGGCGCCCATGGAGGATGTAAGCGACCCGCCATTCCGGGCTGTATGCAAACGGCATGGAGCGGACCTGCTATACACTGAATTCATCTCCAGCGAGGGGCTGATCAAGGATGCCATTGCCTGCCGGCGCAAGCTGGATATTTTCGATGAGGAACGTCCCGTGGGCATCCAGATCTTTGGCGGGGATGAAGAGAACCTGGCCCTCGCTGCACAGATCGTCGAGACGGTGGAGCCGGACCTGCTGGATATCAATTTCGGTTGCCCGGTGAAGGGCATCGTGGGCAGGGGAGCCGGCGCGGGAGTGTTAAAGGACATCGGGCGGATGGTGAGGCTGACGGCTTCCTGTGTAAAGGCAACCCGTCTGCCTGTCACGGTAAAGACCCGCCTCGGGTGGGATGAAGGGTCCAGGAACATCGAAGAGGTGGCCATGCGGCTGCAGGATGTGGGGATTGCCGCCCTGACCATTCATGGCAGGACCCGGGATCAATTGTACAAGGGACAGGCGGATTGGACCCTTATCGGAAAAGTGAAGAACAATCCCCGTATAACGATCCCCATCTTTGGCAATGGAGATATCGACAGCCCGCAAAAAGCGCTGGAGTATCGGGACAGATATGGCGTAGACGGCATCATGGTAGGCCGTGCCGCTATCGGCTATCCCTGGATATTCCGGGAGATCCGGCATTTGCAGCAGACGGGTGAGCTGCATGCGCCCCCCACATTGGAAGAAAGAGTGGCTGTCTGTAAACAGCATCTTCGGCGGGCGGTGGAATGGCATGGTGCCATCGGACTGCGGGAGATGCGGGGAAGATATGCGCAGTATTTGAAAGGGCTGCCTGATCTGTCAGCGCATCGTAAAAAGCTGGTGGTCCTCTCCACCGTGGAAGAGGTGGAAGCCGCGCTGGATGACATCGGCAGTGTCTACGCGGGCATGGAGATGGGGTGGGAGCCGATCAGGCTGGTGAATTATCACGAGAATTGCTCGTTGTGATAGGAATCGCCTATTTTTAACACATGAGAAAATATTTAACTGCCCCCCTGGCTTTCTTTTCCCTTTTTGTATATGGTCAACCCGGCAGCGAGCCGGTGAAAGTGACGGACATGTTGAAGATACAATCCCTCAGCGGCGTTACGCTAAGCCGTGACAGCAGGCAGGCCGCATTCACTGTAACGAAGATCGAGCCGGATGCCGAGTCGAAAGGGGATTACAAATATGTCAATCATATCTATGTCGTGGCAGCGGATGGATCGGCATCCCCGAAAGAGCTCACCGTGAAAGAAAGCGCTTCTCAGCCCGCCTGGAGTCCGGATGGGAAACAGATAGCCTTTGTCCGCGCCGTGGATGGCAGGCCGCAGGTCTTTATCCTGTCGATGGATGGAGGCGAGCCCGTACAGTTCACTCATTATAAATATGGGGCCGGTACGCCGAAATGGTCTCCCGATGGAAAATATATTCTCTTTTCTTCCAACCTGCGTTTGCAGGACCTTGAAAAGGATACGATACTCAATCCCGGACATGCAGTGCCTGCCTGGCCCTATGAGATGGCCGGATTCGACAGGAATGAGGGTCTCGTCCCCAACCATGCCAGAGCTGATCCCGACGGGAGCCTGGATGAGATACGAGCCTACCTGGATAATGATGTAGCGGATAAAAAGGCAAAGGTGGTAGACCGTCTGAACTTCCAGGATGAGATGGGGGTCAACCCCGAGATGAGCTTCAATAATTTTTTCATACAGGCCGTACAGGAGGGTTCGCAGCCCGTGGCCCTGACCCACGGCTTTTATCGCATAGCAGATGTGGACTTCACGCCGGACGGTCAGCACTTGATCATCACGGGGAATATGGACTCCACACAACATCCGGACAGAAGCCTGGAGAGCAGCATTTACCTGGGCGACAGGGATGGCAGCCATTTGAAGCTGTTGTTAGGAGAGAAAGGGAAGGTTTTTTCCAATGCCGTCGTTTCTCCTTCCGGCAAATGGCTGTCCTATCAATATAGCACGACCTCTTTTATCACCGTCCCTCAATTAGCCATACTACCCTTGCAGGGCGGGCCTGCGATCGAGCTTCCTTTCGACCGCGCCAAGGGGGGCTATACCTGGAGCGGGGATGAGAAATGGATATATTTCACCGCGCAATCCAATGGGGGCGCTCCTTTATACCGGGTGAACATCGCTACCCGCAAGACGGAGCAGTTGTCGGATCATAACAGCGGTACAGGCAGCTTCGACCTCCGAGGGGGTAGACTGGTATTTGTCCGTACGGAGGTGAACGATCCATTCGACCTGTATACTTCCGATGCAACCCTTCAACAGGTGCGCCGGATCAGCTCTTTTAACTATGACTGGGTGCAGCGGAAAAAGCTGTCGATGCCCGAGAAGCATCAATTTACCAATGACAAAGGGCTGACGATAGAGTATTGGGTAATGAAGCCTACGAATTATGAGCAGGGCAAAAAATATCCTTTGTTGCTGGATATTCATGGAGGGCCTTCCGCCATGTGGGGACCGGGAGAGACCAGCATGTGGCATGAGTTCCAATTTTTCTGCGCCAAAGGATATGGCGTCGTCTATTGCAATCCCCGCGGCTCCGGAGGTTATGGATTGGAGTTCCTGCGGGCCAATATAGAGGATTGGGGCACGGGCCCTACCAGCGATGTGCTGACCGTGCTGGACAAAGCGGTGGCGGAGGGATGGGCGGATACTTCCAGGCTGGTGGTCAGCGGAGGCTCGTATGCCGGCTATCTCACGGCGTGGATCGTGGGGCACGATCATCGTTTCAAAGCTGCCTGCGCCCAGCGGGGTGTATATGATCTGGCTACCTTTTTCGGGGAAGGCAATGCCTGGCGGCTGGTGCCGAACTATTTTGGCGGCTATCCCTGGGAGGCGCGGACCAAGGCCATTCTGGAAAGAGAATCTCCTATTACCTATGTCGCCAATATCACCACTCCTCTTATCATCTTCCATGGGGAGAACGACCGCCGGACAGGTTTTGTACAGGGAGAGATGTTATACAGAAGCCTGAAGGTGCTGGGGCGTCCTGTGGAATATGTCCGTCATCCGGGCGCTACGCACGAGCTCACACGCAGCGGAGACAACCGGCAGCGGATGGACCAGATGTTGCGAACCTATGAGTTCTTCGAACGGTGGATACGTAAATAACCGGATTGCAGTGGTTTTGACGTAGCGCTTCCCTTCGCCTGCCGGCATGGTGGAGTGGAAATATTCAATATCTTTAGTACATGAAATCAAAGATACTTGCCATCTTTCTGACGACGCTGACCGGCGTCGCGTTCGCACAGCCCAATACGGCCACCGTATACACTACAGCAGACAAATCACAGCTACGCCTGACACAGGGCGGCAAGCTCAGCTTTATGGATTCGCGCCAGCCGCTGGAGACGGAGCCTTTTATACTGGTGGATCCCAATGCGGCCTTCCAGACCATCATCGGGATTGGCGGAGCATTGACGGATGCGTCGGCGGAGACATTCGCAAAGATCCCCAAGGCGCAACAGGAGGAGCTGTTGAGAGCGTATTATGACCCCCAAAGCGGCATCGGCTATACACTGGCAAGGACCAATATCCAAAGCTGCGACTTCTCCAGCGGGAGCTATTCTTATGTGAAGGACAACGATAAGGACCTTACCAGCTTCAGCGTGGCGCATGACGAGCAGTACCGCATCCCATTCATCAAACAGGCTATTGCCTCCGCCGGGGGCCATCTCCGTCTCTTTGTCTCTCCCTGGAGCCCCCCCGGATGGATGAAGGACAATAACGATGTCCTGCATGGAGGTCATCTCAAGCAGCAGGAATATGGCCGCAGCTGGGCCAATTTCTATGTGAAATTCATCAAAACATATGAAGCCAAAGGCATTCCCGTATGGGGTTTGTCGGTGCAGAACGAACCCATGGCCAAACAAACTTGGGAGTCATGTATCTATACGGCGGAAGAGGAAAGGGACTTTATCAAGAACTATTTAGGACCTGTATTAGAGTCCTCGGGTCTTGGCGACAAGAAGCTGATCGCCTGGGATCATAACCGCGACCTCCTGTATCAGCGCGCCAGCGCCATCCTGGAAGACCCGGCCGCCGCAAAATACGTGTGGGGCATCGGCTTTCACTGGTATGAGACCTGGACGGGCGGTCCCATGCAGTTCGAGAATTTGAAGCTGGTGAACAGCGCTTTCCCTAATACCAACCTCTTGTTCACGGAAGGCTGCAAGGAAAAATTTAACTTCGACAGTCTTGGCAGCTGGTCATTAGGGGAAAAGTATGGCTATTCCATGGTAAATGACTTCAACAACGGATGCGTGGGCTGGACGGATTGGAATATCCTGCTGGACGAAAAAGGCGGCCCCAATCATGTAGGTAATTTTTGTTTTGCACCCGTGCACGCCGATACCCGTACCGGGAAGCTGATCTATACCAATGCGTATTATTATATCGGTCATTTCTCCAAATTCATCCACCCGGGAGCCAGACGTATCGCTGCTTCTTCCAACCGGGCGCAGCTGCAGACCTCGGCCTTTGCCAACACCGATGGGAGCATTGCCGTGATCGTATTGAATACGACGGATGAAAAGCTCCCTTACCGGGTGATCCTAAAAGGCAGGGAAGCTGCTACGGAGAGCCTGCCTCATTCTATTTCCACAATTATCATACAATAGACTATGCGGACCATATTGTTAGGGATATGCTTAAGCAGCCTGATACATGCACAGGCGCAGATGAAAGTGAGCAGCTGGGTGACAGACCCGGCACAACAAGTTTTCTTTACCCGCCAGACGGGGAAGGCGCCCGGTGAAAAAGGCAGCGTCACCATCAAGGTAGAGCCGGGCAAATCCTTCCAGACCATCGATGGGTATGGATGGGCATTGACGGGTGGCAGCGCGCAACATATCATACATATGAGCGCTCCCGCCAGGGCGGCCTTATTAAAGGACCTTTTTTCCACGGAGGGTAATCACATCGGTGGGAGCTATTTGCGTATCAGCATCGGCGCCTCGGATCTGAACGATCATGTCTTCTCCTATGACGATCTGCCCGAAGGACAGACGGATACCTCCTTGACACATTTCGATCTGGGCCCCGACAAACAGGATGTGATCCCCGTGCTGAAAGAAGTGCTTGCCATCTATCCTTCCCTGAAGATATTGGGCTCCCCCTGGAGCGCTCCGGCCTGGATGAAGGATAATCATGATACCCGTGGTGGCAGCCTGAAGAAGGAATATTATGGAGCATACGCCCGCTATTTTGTAAAATATATCCGGGCCATGGCAAAGGCAGGCATTCGCATCGACGCTATAACGGTACAAAACGAGCCGCTGCATCCGGGTAATAACCCCAGCATGTACATGCCGGCAAAGGACGAAGGGGAGTTCGTCAGGGATTTCCTCGGACCTGCATTCAAACGCGCCGGCATCAAGACAAAGATCATCGTCTACGATCACAATTGCGATAAGCCCGAATATCCTATCTCCATACTGGATGATCCTGCGGCACGGATATATGTTGACGGATCTGCCTTTCATCTGTACGGAGGAACGATCGATGCGCTGTCAAAGGTGCACGACGCCTATCCGACAAAGAACCTGTACTTCACGGAGCAGTGGGTAGGCGGACCCGGGAATTTTTCCAAGGACATACCGGAGCATATCGAGAAGCTCATCATCGGAGCCAGCCGCAACTGGAGCCGCAACGTCATCGAATGGAACCTGGCGGCAGATCCTGCCTATAAGCCACATACCGACAGAGGTGGTTGTGACAGATGTCTGGGCGCCGTGACCATCGACGGGGACAAGGTAACGCATAACCCTGCTTATTATATCATCGCCCATGCCGCCAAGTTCGTACGGCCTGGTTCGGTACGTATCGGGTCCGATGCAATGGGTACGGATGCGGGATCCCTGCCGAATGTGGCTTTCCGGACGCCGGCAGGTAAGACGGTGTTGATCGTATTGAATACGGGAGCCGCGGCCCGGACGTTTACTATCAAAGGCGCCGGAGGGCAAAGCCTTCAGACATTAAATGCCGGGGCTGTCGGGACATATGTGTGGTGATCACTTCACGCCGCCGGTGTCGTAGAACCTCCACTTAGTGGTGAAATCCTTCTCCAACGGCTGTTTGGTAAGTATCGCGCGTATCATTTCCACCGGCATGGCATTCAGGTGCAGGATGGCGTCATGATATTGCTTATAGGTCATCTTGCCGCTGTCCACCAGCTCCTTTTTCAATGCATAGAATTGACGCCCCCCCGTGAGATAGGCGAGCTGATACAGCGGGGGATACCGGTCTACAAAAGACCTGCGTACCTCGCCGGCCGCATTGGCTCTTTCATGTCCCACGCGATCCACCAGGAAGTCGATACATTGTTGTGGCGTCCACTTGCCCAGGTGATAGTTAAGAGAAAAGATGATGCGGGCGCACCGGTGCATATGCCAGAACAGCATCCCGATCCTGTCCTCGGGACCTTTGGGGAATTTCAGGTCCCACAGCAGCAGCTCCCAATAGAGCGACCATCCTTCCGTCCAGAACCCCGATCCAAAATCACGATAGGTACGATAGCGGCTTTGCATATAAGCCTGGAGGTTATGACCGGCGATGAGCTCATGATGGACCGTAGCCCGGGAGAAATGAGGGTTATTACCCCGCATGCTCATCAATCTGTCATCCTCGTTCATGGTATTGGTAGGATAGGAGATGATGATCTGATCCCCGCCCAGGAAGAATGGGTTGACCAGCTGTCGTTCGGGGCTCATCATGCTCATACCCCATGTTTCCTCCGCCAATGGTGGAATGGTGACGAGATCGTGTTTTTTTAAGAAGTCGATAGATTCGTTGAATAACCCCAGGATCATCTCCGGCTGTTTGCCGGCAGGCACATAAGTATTCTTTACTTTTTCCAGCGCTGCTTTCCAGTCGTCGCCGAATCCCATTTCCCTGGAAGCTTTTAACATCTCCGCATCGCACCAGGCGAACTCTTTATTGGCAATGTCGATCAGCTCCTCGGGGGTATAAGGTATCATTTCAAATTTCAGCTGACGCATCAGCTCATCCCTGCCAACGGGTTTGCCGACGATGCCGCTGTTGTCGGAGGGTAAAAAGGCCTTGTTCTTATCCTTGAATGCATCGGCATAAGCGATCAGCGCATCGTCCAGCTCTTTATAAGGTTTGGGCATCCACCAGGTGAAGAGAGGATCATAACCATTGTAGAAATTGTAGACGGCGCCGATGGATCTTCTCAGGTCGGCGGCGATCAGACCTGCCTCATAGATATCGTCTATGCTCAGCGAGTTGTCGGCCTTTAGCCGGTTTTTTAATTTCTTGATGTCCTCGGCAAAGTCTGCCCAGTGTTTGGCCAATGCTTCCGCATCGAACTGATGACCGCGGCGGCGCAGCACTTCCAGCGCATAAATGGAGTCGGAGAAAGGGAACCAGCTTTTTACCCTGGCATATTGTGCAGCCTCTCTGGCGGAGGATCCCAGCTTATCGTCCAGATTCCTCTTAAAAAGTATATAATCGACCTTGCATTCCTGTGGAAGGCTTTTAAAGTCCAGCTGCTCGAGCTTTTTCAGGTAGTCGTGATAGAGAGTTTCCAGACGGGTCCTTTTTTCGGGAGAGGCGCCTCCTTCCGCATCGCCGCCACCGCCACGGCCATAGCCGAAACCAAAACCGCCGTTGGCAGGCAGCGTATAGAACCGCACGATAGCCCTGTAGTCCGCATTGTATTTGGTAATGAGGTCAGGCATTTCCTGACAGGGGGCGTATTCGCCGGGAGATACCTGCGAAAAGGCCGGGGTGTATATAAGACCGGCGCAGGACAGGCAAAGAAAAAGCAGGAGCTTGGTTTTAGTTGTCATCCTCATGTGATTGTATGTTTGTTAAAGATATGAAATGGCCCTATTTTTTTATCCATACGATGGAGGCCGAAGCTCTTTCGGTGTATTGAGGATAAGGTGTAGGATCGGCACGATTGAGCCGGGTATAGTTGGGAATAGCCAGCAGGGGTGTGCCATCGGACCATGTGCCTTTGATGGCCATTATCCCGTGGAGGAGATCGTCCTTCCATTCCAGTGAAAAGGGCGATGTGCCGATGGACTGGTTGATGTCCTGGTGGTCCGCCGTCTCCACATTATAAAGAAGCGGGCCATAGCGAAGGGCTACCCGGCCACGATCGGCCTCTATCTTTTCATCGGCTGTCACCTGCTGGATAGCCATGGGGAGGTCGAGCACGATCTTATCGCCTTTCTTCCAGGTACGGCGGATGGCGATATAGCCTTTCTCAATGGCGGGTGTCAGGGACTGTCCGTTGACGGAGACGGACTTATAGCCCTTCACCTCGGGAACAGGCGTATAAAGGGCGCTGGTCGTACGGTTGGGTATGCGGAGATAAATGGTAAAAGGTTTACCCGCCGGCTGTTTGGGGTCGACGGTGAGCGTAATATGGCCGTCCCAGGGATAGTTTGTCTGCTGGGTCATCATCAAATCCGTGCCCGCTATTTTTTCCACTTTCATCGTGCTGCCTACATACATATTGACATATAGCCCGTCATCACCCCGTACATAGGTCCAGGTAGGCATCATCAGCAGGGTGCGTGGGATATTACCCACACAACAGGGACAAACATGCCACGCGTAGCGGCTTTGCGAGCTTGCCAGCGCGTTGGTGTAATAAAAATCCTTGCCATCGAGAGACAGTGAACCCAGCAGCGCATTGTACATCGTCTCTTCATAGAGGTCCGCATAACGGGCATCGTGATAAGCCAGGTTCATCTTGTATTCGAAAAAGATCAGCCCGCAGCTGGAGCAGGATTCGCAGTAAGCGTTGTTGCGCAGGGAGTAGTCGGGGCCAAAGCCTTCGGATGTCTCTCCGCTGCCGATGCCGCCCGTCACGTAATATTTTTTGTTGACCATATTGTCCCACAACGAGAGGACGGCGCTCTGGTAATCCATATCACCCGTCTCGGCTGCCACATCGGCCATGCCTGAGTAGGTATAGGTGGCGCGGACGGCATGGCCTACCGCCTCGTATTGCTGTTGTACGGGAACAAGGCTTTGATCGTACTCGCTGCCATGATTGCGATTGTCCAGCAGAAATTTCGCCAGCTGTATATAGCTGTCACCCCGTCCATGCCCTTCCATATCGTTGACAAAACGGCCAAAGCGTACCAGAGCCTGCTCCATTTCCTGATGTCCGTCATACCAGGCTATCTTGCCGGGACCGATATTGGCGACCCAGCAGTCGGCCAGCTTTTTGGCGGCATTGTAGAGTCGGAGGTCCTTTCCTTCCGTCAAGGTATAGTGGTTGATCGCCGACTCGATAAAATAGCCGGAGACATATCCTTCGTGGTTGCCCCGGCCTTCGGGCGACCAGCGTTTGTGCCATCGGCTCGTGTCACGGAGGGTATACGCCGTTTGCAAATAGCCATCGGGTTCCTGGGCTGACAGTATGATGGGGATCCATTTCTCCAGTGTCGTCTTCATTTTCTCCTGGGCGGCGATGATCTCTTTATCTCCCTTTGGATCTACCATCAACGCTTCGCACATGGACTCCATTGTCTGGTGGACCCAGGCATTGGAAAAGACATAGCCTTTGTGTTTACCGTGCGGCTCGCCCCGGAGCGCCTTTGCCGCTTCGATAAAGTTATCGAGCCCTCCTTCGCCGGTGGTAAGGTCCGTACGTTCGATCTGGTCGATGCAATAAGGTATCCAGTTGACGACGATATTCTTTACCCGATCGTTCCACAAGCGGCTGTCGATGGAATAATGCCTGGTATATACCACGTCGAGCCGTTTGTCCTGCGGGCGGGGACGGACCTTCACCAGGAGGGATGAGGCGGCATCGAGATCACCCTGGCGTGCCGTGAAGGTAAGGGTATAATCGCCCGGGGCGGAAAAGGTGGCGGTGGTATGCGCGGAAGTGGCGTCGGTCCATTGTACGCTGCCAGGGCCCGAGGTCTTGGTCCAGGAGGCGCCGGTGATCTGAGCGATGGAGCGGGTGCTGCCGGAAAGCCATGTTCTGCCTCCCATGACCACATCACGGTCGGGTCCTGCCAGGGCGATGGGCGGGTAGTCGGGCGCACCGGCCGGCTGGGGGACTTTCCATTCCATCAGGGTGGAGGTCCAGCGGTCTACAGAATCCACATCCAGCCGTAGGCGGGTGGTGATGACCTCATCAAACGTGGTGATATTGTATTGATCGTTGACCAGTCCAAGACCGGACGGGTTCTTTACTGAAATGAACTGATGCCCGTCCCACCAGGATATCCGATAGGTTTCCGGCAGACGAATGGAGTTACCATAGTTCCACCAGAAGAGGGCTATCTCTTTTATATGGACAGGCTGACGCCATTCGTATTGCAGCCATTGGGAGCCCAGCCGGGGAGCGCGATTGCCGCGTCTGTCCCCGGGAGGAGTTGGCGTGAGCCCGTCACTCAGGCTTTCCAGGGAGGAGGAGGGGCGTCCGCTACCGGTGGTGACGGCAATGGTAGCCAGATTACCGTATTGCGGACTGTTCTGAGCCTCCGCGGTGACGGCAGTCGTCAGGATAAGCAGGCACGAAAACATTACGAGACGGGTAGAAGTCATGGTGTTGTGAAGATTGATGCCAATAAAACTACGACAGGGAGAAGTAGGGAGCTTTTCATTTATTAACTTAAACCCCACGGATTTTCTCCACTGTGATGAGCGGGTGAATAGACCTGGCCCTTATAGTTTATCGAACTTCACGTGCTGGACACGCCCGCTGTTGACCTCGAAGCCTGTTATCCTCCTGTTTTTGCCACGCAACATTTTCAGGTGGTTCATGGCCCAGAACCCGCAGAATAAGTGATCAGGCCCTGCCGGGTCCAGCGGCGCATCTTCATATTTAATGCTGGTGAGCACCAGGCGATGATCTTTCAGGATAATGGTATATCTGCATTCCAGCTCCGGACAATAGTAGACGCCTGTATAAGGCCTTAGAGCGGCGTCGGTCATGACAGCGTTGGCATATTTCGTAAAGGCCTTTTTTTCGGAGCTGAATGCAAGGGTATCACCCGGGCGCGGTATGCTAAATGTATATGTTGAAGGACGGCTGCTCGATTGAAAATGGATCTTCTCCCCGTCATCGGAAATATAGTCGCCTGCAAATTTTTCCGAAGGAGCCAGGTGTTCGTCAGTTGCAGGGACATTCTTCTTTGTGGTGTCGTTAAAGAAAAGACCGGCCAGTGCTATAGCCTTGGCTCCCGGGTCGAAGTTACCGGCGTTGCTAAAGACGATAAAGCCCATTTTTACATCGGGGAAAACGACCATGACCGTACGGTAGCCCGCATCTGACCCGTCGTGGGCAAATCCTTTATGTCCTTTTTCATCGATAACGCCGATGCCCAGCCCATAATCTATCTCTTTCCCGTTATTGAGACGGCCTTTTTGAGTGAGAAGATCGATGTCCTTCTGATCGCCCACTTTATGGTCATAGAAATTCATGATCCACTTGGAGAAGTCGTCGATATTGGTGAACAGACTGGTAGCGCCGGTATTGGAATAGCTCAGGATGCGGTTGGCATATATGCCGTGGAACCGGCCATATGAGTATGCCCGGTCTTTGACTATTTCGCCTGCGTCATCGTGAAAATGGGTGCTGGTCATACCCAGGGGTTTGAACAGGGCGGAGTCGGTGAATTCCCGCAGGGTCTGTTTGGTGACGGCGTGTACGATCTCGGATGCCATGGTATAGCCGCTGTTGCAATAGTTGAACTGATCGCCCGGCCTGAAGTTGAGCGCCTGCTGGCGGCTAAGGATACGTATGATATGATCCTGTGTGATGACATCGTCCAGCCGGGTGCCTGAAATGGCCAGCAACTGCCATTGATCACGGATCCCGCTGGTATGGTTCAGCAGATGGCGTATGGTTATTTTTTCTTTCAGGTCGGGAAACCAGGGAAGGTATTTATGGATGTCATCATCCAGCTGTAGTTTGCCCTGGCGGGCCAGCAATACCAGCGAGAAGGCGGTAAACTGTTTGGATACAGAGGCAATATGGAAGATCGTGGAAGGCGTATTGTGGACACCGTATTCAAGATTGGCCATGCCATATCCTTTGGCGAAGATCAGGGAGTCATTTCTTACGATGCCCACGGCGCAGCCCGGTCTGTCGGGATGATCCACGTTCTCAAAAATGTGATCTATCTTTTTAAGGATGCTGTCGGGGAGAGACTGACAATGGACTGTCACCGTTAGAAAAAGGATCAGGCTTGTAAGAAAAGGCTTCATATGAACAGTTGTTTGTTGTCAATGGGGAAAATCTATCTGATAAATATTGGCCCAGCGCTTGCCGACGACGTATATCTTATCCGATGCGGGATCGTATGCAATGCCGTTGAGCACGTTGGCGTCGGGGTTTCTATGCAGGGCATCGGCTACGAGGGAGCTCAGATCCAGCTTGCCTACCACCTTGCCTGTGACAGGATCGATCTTCAGTATATAATCCGTGTACCAGACATTGGCATAAATATACCCCTTGATATATTCCAGCTCGTTGAGACTGTCACGGGGTATGCCATCGATGGTGACCGTTAATTTTTTCACCGGCCGGAGGGTGGACGGATCGAGAAAAGTAAGGTTCGCGGAGCTATCGTCCATGATCAGATGGATACTGTCGGTGGTGAGGCCCCAGCCCTCCGGGCTGTCGAAATGGAACTCCCCCGTCTGTTTGAAGGTGCCGGCATCGTAGATAAAGCCTTTCTGGTTCAGGTAAGTGAGCTGATAGAGCTTGTTGTTCAGGAATACGATGCCTTCTCCAAAATATTTATTCCTGTCCAGCTGTATCTTTTCTTCCATCTTTCCTGTCCGGGGGTCGATGATGCCTACCAGGGATTCAGCATTGACATCGTTTTCCGGCGACCCCGTGCTTTCGAAGATCTTTCCTTCATGCACCAGGAACCCTTCCGTAAAAAGGGCCGTATCGTGCGGCAGGGAGCCTATTACGGCCCAGTTGATGATGGGTATAGCGGGAGGGGCCGGAGAGCTGCTCTCCCGGGTATTGCCGCCATCGGGGTTCTTACACGCGGTGTAGAAAAGCAGGGTTATCAACGTTAGGGCAAACGTAACCCTTTGTTCAGTTCGTTGAGCTGTTGCCATATATGGTGATCGAGGGATCTTGGTGACACTTCAAAGAACGCCGCCGTATGATCCAGCGCGCGAAGATATTTCCAGTGGACGAGCACATTGAGGGTCATGGGAGTCTGGGTCAGATAATCCAGCATATAGACAGTACCGGAGAAGGTGGTCTTGTCACCCGGAGCGGTGGTGATGATCCGGAAAGAGGTCTTGACGGGCACCAGCTTTTCTTTTGGTATCTTATGGGGGACGATATTCCTTTCCACCAGGCCGCTGTAATAGTCTTTCAGGCAGGTCTGCAGTTTCTCCGCCGTAAGCTGCTGACGGCCATCCAGCCACCATATAAAGGCATAAGCCCAATGCTCTTCGCTGGCGCCGTCCGCCCAGCCATGGGCAAAGCGCAGGTCTTCCGTTCCTTTATAAGGTATCTGCGGAGCAAATTCGGGCGGAAGGGGGAAGTGTTCTGTTGTCCATCCCCTGGGAGTATCCAGCTTGTATGGCGGGGTCCAGGCGGACTGGGGGTTGTCCTGGGCAAAGGCTATCATAGGGGTAAAGCAGCTGCTGACGGCCAGCAGAAAGATAATGGTAAAGATCGGGCGCATAGGTTAGTTAGTTTATATGTTTTGCGTACCATTGCGAAAGATAATAACTTAAATCAAAAGAAAATGCTAATAGGCATTATCGGGATGGGGAAGATCGCCGGGGCAGTGGTTATTTCACCAGCAGGGAGCTTGTGATGACGCGATGGCCGTCCGACCATTGCACCTGGTAGATACCGGCTGCCAGCCCGGTCAGGGTTATAGGGGTTTGCATAGCACCGGATGCCGGGGTTATCGTACGAAGTACACGGCCCATTCTGTCCGATAGCTGTATCCGCGCCGATGCATCCGCCTCCGGATGTTGCACCGTGACGATATTTGTCGCGGGGTTGGGGAAGAGGGTCATTCCAAGGGAACCGTCCGCGCCTTCGATAGCGACGATCCTGCTGTAGGTGTATTTCCCATCGATGTCTATCATTCTCAATCTGTAGAAATAAGAGGTATTTTGTGCAGCCGTGTCTGTATAAGCGTACGTATTTTCATCCACGGAAGGAATAGTGGCGATGGTCGCAAAATTCCCCGCCAGGGTGCTCCGCTGCAGCTCGAAACGGCTGACATCGACCTCATGGGTAGTGATCCAGTCGAGGAGGACATTAACTCCCTGTCTTTGCCCGGTGAAGGAGAGCAGGGTCAGCGGGAGCACCGTGCCGGAGCTGGCCAGGAAGAAACCGCTAAAGCCCGTAATATCGAAAGTGATCTCCCAACGGGCTGCCGGGTCGTTCCATACAATTTTATTATCATCCGGGTCTATGAGCTGATCGTTACCTGAATAGCTGCCGGGAGTATGCGTGTCGCTGGTGCCATGGTACTGCAGCAAACGGATATGGGTCTTGTCGATGGTGTCGGCAGGGCCGGAAGGCAGGTTGTCGCCATGAGCGGCCAGCGCATTGTAATTATCGAAGTCCTGTTGAGTATAATACAGGGTGACCGTCGCTGTGGAGGTGGCCGCATTGCTCACGGGCTCTATATCATAATGCCGTTGCAGGTAGGGGCTGCCTTTGTAAGTCTGCACAGTTGTGTCGATGGTGGTATAGAAGGCAATGGTGTCGGTGACCGGCGAAGCGCCGGAGGGAACGACATGAGGTTCGTTGATGCGGTTGCGGCGCAGGTTGAGCGTATTATAGAAGATGGTATACCGCGATCTGTAATTGGTCAGCAGCAGATCGGGCTTGCCGTCCCCATCATAATCGTCTACGACCATGCTGGCGGCCTCGAACTCATAGTATGGATCGCTTTCGGGGTTGTCGTCGGGCACAAGGGGCATATACAACGGGGGAGCGAAGGAAAATGATCCCGGCGCCGTGGCCGTATTCTGCAAAAAAGCGCCAGATGTGTTATTGTTTAGCCGGACGATCAGATCGGCTTTGCCATCCAGGTTGAGATCGGCGATAGTAATACGATCGGGGCCGGAATGGAGCAGGTTGCCGACGTGAGGGACCGATATCAGTTGGTAAGAAAAGACGCCCCCGACGCTGGTGTTCCTCAGCAGATAGATGGAGCTGTCTTCCAGACAGGCAACGGCTATATCCGGCTTGCCGTCCCCATCCAGGTCCCCGATAGCTGTACCCAGTGAGTAGCTCCCGACCGTGGCGCTGGGCAGGGAATCGAAAGACACCGATCCCGGGTGGCTGGTATTGATCAGGAAACATAGTTTGTCGCTTGGATAGGGGCAATATACCAGATCGGGCAGGCTGTCGCCGTCGAGGTCGTGGGAGGCCATGCCAAGCGCATTGATGGGCGTGCCAACGTCGACCATTGGCCGAAAGGAAAAATGACCGGGAGAAGAGGTGTTCAGAAATATGCCTATGTTGGTATATCCGGCCACCGGAGTGTCTGAAACATTGGAGACGGCAATATCCAGCCTGCCGTCATGGTCGAAGTCATCGATGACAATGTCGCTGGCATACGTCACCGGGCCAAAATTTATCGCCGTATCGAAGGATATCTGACCCGGGGTGCTCGTATTCCTGTAGACGCCAATGTTGTTATCGATGTTATTGACCACCAATATATCCTGTTTGCCATCGCCATCCATGTCGCCGTAGGCCATAAATGAGGGTGCATTGCCCGTAGCCAGGAACAATGGAGTGACATCGTTAAAATTCGGGACACCGGGCGTGCTCGTATTCCGGAGAACGGTGATACTATTGAAACCTCCGGAATTGATGGCGGCGACATCCCGTTTGCCATCCCCATCCATGTCAAAGCTCACCATAAGCCTGACCTCCGGTCCGGCCATAAACCCGGGAAACGTGATAGGAGTAAAAGCGCTGTCGGTGATCTTACCCAGCCCGCCCACCGGCTGGCTGCGTGCAGGTAAGATATTAAGAACGAGTAAAAGGACAAATAAGACAGGTCTCTTGCAGCAGGAATGGTAAACCATATGATAAGGGTTAAAAAGCATGGGGTGCAATTTTTGGACCACGGCAGATATGCCGGGAAAAGCATATCTTAGTATTCTACACCTGAGACGTTCGGATCCCACCAAAAAACAACGTCAACATGTTTAAAAACTATTTCAAGATTGCCTGGCGCAACCTTTGGAAGCATAAGGTCTATTCCGCCATCAACATCATCGGCCTTGCCACGGGTATGGCTGCCTGTATCATCATTCTGCTCTTCGTCTTTTACGAAAAGAGCTTTGATGATTTCCACCACAAGAATATCTACCGCCTCAACGAGGTGCAGAAATTCCCCGGCATGGTAGCTTCTCAAAAGGTGGGCCTGTCGATGTTCCCCATGGGGCCTACCATCAGGGAAGAGTTCCCGGAAATAAAGAACTATACGCGGGTACACTGGCAGGAGAAGTTCCAGATGACCTATGGCGACCGGCGGGTATATATGCCCCACGCCTTCTTTGTGGACAGCGCTTTTCTGCAGCTGTTCGATTTCAACCTGATAAAAGGGGACAGGGCTACCGCCATGCTGATCGCGCTAGTGACGGTGAGCATACTTGCCACGAAGGCGGCGGTGGCCAATCCTGTGAAGAGTTTACGAACGGAGTGAGAAGACTCTTCGGCCCGAAGGGCCAATCATAAAAGGTTTTGCGGAGAGGACTATTTTCCATACAGGCCGACCCCGCAAAACAAAGAGTTTGCGAACGGAGTAAATACAGCCGATGGAGAAATTTTTTGCAAGGGTCGAACAGTTCGTTCAGCTGTCGAAGGACAGCAGGGAGGCGATGGCGTCCGTCCTGCGGAGGATGGAATTACCAAAAGGGCATCTGCTGTTAAAGCAGGATTCGGTGTGTCATTATATCTATTTTATCGAAGAGGGTCTTACCAGGACCTTTTATTATAAGGATGGCAAGGATGTCACCGACTGGTTGAGCGCGGAGGATACGTTTGCCTGTTCCATCATCAGCTTTCTTACGCGACAGCCCGACAGAAGGGGGATCGAACTGTTGGAGGATGCTGTTCTATGGGGATTGCATTACGACGAGCTGGAGAAGCTATACAAGCATTATCACGATATAGAAAGATTGGGCAGGCTGCTGGTCAGCTTTGGGCTGATACAGCTGCAACAGCGATTCGACGATCTGCATTTTGCCACGGCGGCGCAGCGTTATAAGACGTTGATGGATACCAATCCTACTTTTATCCAGCGGGTTCCGCTGGGGATGATCGCTTCCTACCTGGGCATTACCCAGGAAACGCTCAGCAGGATCAGGGCACAGCACTAGACCGGTTTTTGACAATTGTCAAACAGCTTCCCGGCAGCGTGTGTGAACTTTGTAAAAAACAAAGTTATGAACACGTTATTATGGTCTTGTCAGATAATATTAGCGCTGGCTTTTGGCTATTCGGGCCTTTGTAAATCCATTTATTCCGAAGCGACCCTGGTCGTGAAGAAAGGGCAGACGGGTGTGGCCGGACTGCCGCAGGGCGCCATACGTATCATCGGTATCTCCGAGCTGTTGGGGATGGTGGGGATCATCGTACCCTGGTGGACTGGTATTGCTCCCGTATTGACTCCTATAACGGCCGTTTGTTTCGCCTTTATCATGGTGTTGGCCGCCCCCATACATTATAAGAGAAAAGAGCCGGGAAATGTGGCTACCAATATTACGCTGCTGATCCTGGCTGTATTTACGGCTTATGGAAGGTTTGGGCAATAAGTTATTGAAGCCGGTGGAAAATGACCTTGAATGCATTGGATGTATAAAGGATGGCAGTGATCAGACCTATCCCCAGTGCCAGACGTATAAGCAGCGGCTGTTGTAACAGGATGCCCGGGATCAGTAACAGTAATGCCGACAAATGGGTGATGAACTGATAGCGCACCCATCGTTCGTTGTATAGATGCTTGGGCATGGGGATCTTTATTTTCCCATTGAGGTTTTTATAGCGACCGTTCCAAACTATAAAGGGAAGGGTCTTGAAGGTCATGCCCAGTATGATGGAAGTGAGCCAGCCCAGCAGCAGGAATAAGCCGTATACGAGCGCCCATTTTGGACGGGCGTTATAATATACCAGGGGAATGAACAAAAATGCCAGAAGCAGGAAGGGGAAGGATACGAATACCTGCCTCATAGGCCAGTCGAAAGCTTTTCGGGCCCTGTTCTTAAAACAGTCGGCCAGCCAGACCAGCCAGGCAACGACCCCCAGGGCAATAAGCCCCGCATACAGCAGGCTCCGGTATGATGGGCCCTCTATCAATCCATCTATTATAAACAGGACCAGTCCCGTGTTCTGTGCGCCAAAGGAAATATGTAACCAATGCATTTTGGAGGATCTGCCCAGCACGAACATAGGGACCAGCTTGGTGCTTACGCCTGTGATCAGCTGAAGGAACCAGCCGGCCAGCCCCGCATGAGCATGAAGCTTCAGCAGGTCAAGATGATTGCGGAAGATAAAGGGATGCCCAAAATTAATGGCCAGCAACAGACCCGCTGTCGTAGTAAGGAGCAGCCAGCAGGCGGAGGAAAGGATAAAAAGCCTCTGGGTGAAATATCGCTTGCAGGTTCTTGTTGTATAGTATGCATTGATGCTATACAATACGGCTGCGGCCACTACCAAAGCCCCACCCGTGATCATCGTCCAGCCGGGGATGAACCACCAAAAGGATGGCGCCAGGAAAAAGACGCCCGCCGTAAGGCATATAAAAGATATGCTGGCCAGGCGAGGGCTGAAAAGGTCCCGTTCGCATATGACAGGCAGTATCTGATAGGAAGCTCCAAAGATCACCATGCTGCCCCAGCCCAGCACGGCGGTATGTACGATGGCCAGGAGATGTGGTGTAAAATAGTGTCCGTTCCAGTCCCCACCGGAGAAAAGCAGCAGGATGGAAAGAGTCAGGTAAAAAAGGGCGCCCATCCCAAAGAAAGGGAGCACAATGCTGTTCGCGGGCGCACGCCCGATGTCGATATCCGCCATAGCAGCTTATAGTTGCAATGCCTTGGGAAAAAGAATATTGTTCTCCAGATGAATGTGCTGGAACAAGTCGTCCTCGAACTCTTTCAGCTTTTCAAACAAATATGTATAGGAATTGCAGGCGTTGGCGGGCAGGTCATAATCGTGTGTCAATTGCCGGAACTGTTTTAACTCATCACCTGCCTCGTGATGTTCCTTTTCCATTACCCGGATAGGCGCGCTGATGTTTATATGCTCGTCGCCGTTGTATTTTTTTGCAGCCAGCTGCCGGATAATGGGAAAGAGGATATTCTCTTCCTTATCGAGATGTGACAGCAGATGATGGAGAAAATCCCGGATGCCTTCGGAAAGAAGTATCAGTTCGGGATGCTGGGCGCCATGGCGGCTGGCTACTTTCATGGCCAGGTTCTCCAGGACAGGGGCATTTTCCTTTATGTAACGGTGATGGACATTGTAAATATAATCCGCCAGGAAGACGATATCCCAGTTGGAGAAATCATGCTGCGGATGAGACGCCCGGGCCGGGGGCGCCTTCTCCAGGGCCTCCTTTAGCTGGGTCTCCGTAATACCGGCCTTCCGGGCTGCCTCTTTCAGTGTCATTTTGCCTCCACAGCAAAAGTCTATACCCATTTCCCGGAACACATCGGCCTTTCGTATGTCGCTGGCAGCGATCTCTCCGACGGTGGAGCTTTCGATATTTTCAATGGTTGACATGGTTATTTAAATTTTATGAGTAAATATATAGATACAGCCGTAAGCGATGAGCAGAAGGAATTTGAATACTTCAGCCGCTGCGTAATAGATATGCAGGGATCTTCCCTGCGGTGCTTGTCCCTGCCGGATCATGCCGGCCCTCTTATCCAGGTGCGGCAGCCACCAGAAGGTTTGAAGAAGAAGGAGCGCCCCTATAACAATAGGTATAAATATGCCCGCACGATGAGTAATAAATAAGGGAATGATCCAAAGGAAATAAAAGACCCATTCTGTCCTGTTGAGAAGCCGGAATACCAGCCGGCCGATGCCAAGTCCCAGCGGAATAGTGATGCCTGGCGCTTTGAATTTCAACGGGGCTTCGATAAAGCTGATACCGGCCGTCATGCCGGCCCATACGAATGGGATCAATAGTTGACTAAGGTCGATCATTTAAAAAGATTGACGGATGATGTGGTGATCTCATAGTAGACGGCCCATGCCACAAAAAATATTAAGAGGATAATTATCCAGTAAGGAATGCTTTGAGGAGTTTCGCTGCCGCCGATGAGGAAGCTCTTCTGATCGCCTTTGCCGTATGCATTGATCATCAAAGGCACGATGCCGTCCACAACAGCTTCTTCCTTCAGCCCTTCGATGGAGATGGCGGGGCCATTACGTACCTCGAAGGGGATGATACGGATGCCTTCTTTGCCGGAGGGGTCGCGGCTTACGATCTTTAGCGTATGTTTCCCATCCACCAGCCGGGTGGTATCCAGCTCGAATTTTACAGGTGCGTTCAGGCGGGCAATGGGCTGCTGCTCATCATCCATGAACAGGTAGAGCGTGCTGAGGTCTTTCATTTTATCCGATTGTGTCGTGATGGAATATGGAATGTTTGATATGGGCTGTATCGGACTCTCCCGGGTGAATAAGCCATTTTATGGAGTAAAAAAGTGTGACCACCGTGGCAATGATGGCCAGCCAGACGATAAGATAATCCCAGCGGCTATCTGGTCCCCCGCCATGCGTAATACCGCGAAACAGGCGTGGTTGGGCCCTTTCACAAGCCGGGCAGGCATGGGCTACGATATTTATGAGGAGGATCGGTAATAAACCAGCGTACTTTTTCATTGTTTGTTCTTTAATGATTGTATGATCTTTTCCACGGCAGCCACTTCCGCCTTTTTGCCGTTGTTGCCCCAACTGGTACGTTCGTGATTCATGATGGCCGTGACCTCTTCCGGCGTGAGGTTATTGTTGACGCCAACCGGCGGCATAGGGCCAAAGCCTTCCGAAAGGCGACCTGCATAACCATTCATGATGATGGCGGTCTGCAGCTCCGGATTATCATCCAATACCACCTTGCTTCCTTTCAAAGGAGGGAATGCGCCTTTGAGGCCTTCGCCATTGGCTTGATGACAGGACTGACAGTTGGTAGCGTAGAGTTGTGCTCCATCGGGTCCTTTCGCAGGGAGCGCGTCGGAAGCGCCTTTAACGCTGGCGCCGGGGGAAATGAGGAACTGAGGAATAGGACGTCCATCGGGCAGGGGCGCCTGTTTAAGCGATTTCAGATAAGCCACCAGGTAAAGGGCTTCCTCGGTGGCCACTACCTTTGTGTGCGGATCTTCCAGGAATTCCTCCGGCACCGGCACGATCCTGTCGAACTTTGACGGTGTCTTTTTGATCTCGAACATCCATGAATAGGCCGGCATGATCGACTCCTTCACCACGGTGCGCGGATTGAAGAGATGGGCCAGGTGCCAGTCATCCGACGATTGCCGGGCTCCTATATTGGTGAGGTCGGGCCCCGTGCGTTCCGTGCCCATCAGGGTAGCTGTATTACGCCAGATATCAGTGCGATGGACATGCGCATAGTCCGCGGCCACCGAGGGACGGCTTCCCCAGGTCTTATCCATTTCCGTGCTGCGTACCTGTTGCGTATGACAGGCAACACATCCATTCGCTATAAAGACGAGCCTGCCTTTTTCGACATCTGCGCCGGACGCCGTGCTGCCGGGCAGCGGGGCATTATTTCGTTGGATATCGAGCGCAGGCAGGATGACCACGAATATGCTCAGCAGAAGAAAGAAAAGAAAGGCCGCTCCGAATAGCTTTTTATGATCATCAAATAGTTGCATAGACATTCTGTGTTTTAGATCGAGGGACTTCCACCATACGGTATATATTATAGCAGAAGAAGAGATGGGACAGCCACATAAGACTACCGCCGATGGCGCGCCACAGCCAGTAAGGCGCCATAAAGACCACGCCATCCATAAAAGGTTTGCCTTCCGTCCACATGACGCCTTTAAGCGTGCTGCCGTACATGAGAGGTACGGTATAAAAGAGCAGGCCGATAAGGGCCAGCCAGAAATGTGCGCCAATGGCGAGCTGAGGCGCTTCTTTTCCCGTCAGACGGGGCACCACCGCATATATGGATGCCCAAAGGAAAAAGCTGATGATGCCATACATGGTGAGATGAGAGTGCGCCACCGTGAAGTCCGTAAAATGCCAGATGCGATTGGTGCTGCGGAACGCTTCGGCGGTACCTTGCATAGACCCTGTAAAGTAGAAAATGATGCCCACCAGGAAGAAAGGGAGAGTATAGCTGGAGGACACGCTGTGCCAGGAACCCCGGATGGTAAGCAGAAAGTTGGTCGTGCCCGCTGCCACGGGTATGATCATTCCCGCGCTGCCCACTATGGCCACTGTCTGTAGCCACCAGGGAATAGAGCTAAAGACAAAATGGTGGGTGCCTATCACCGTATAGAATAATATCTGCGACCAGAATGCCAGTATGCCCAGACTATAGGACCAGATGGGCCGATTGAGCTGTTGTGGCAGAAAATAATATACGATGCCCAGCGTAAAAAGCATGAACCACATACCGACCCCCTGGTGCATATAGTATCCCTGCACGATCGTCTCTCCCAGACCGTTCTGCCACCAGGGCAGATAGGCGATAGAGGCTATCACCAGCACGAACATGAGCGCGGAGATGATATACCAGTTGGAAATATAGATCTCATGTGTAGTCCGTTTGGCGACAGTGCGGAGGAAATTTTGCAGCGCCAGTATGCAACCCAGTCCAAAAAGGGACATGATAGGCCAAATATATTCACGGTATTCCCCTCCGCCGTTGTTGATGCCGGCCATGAGGGAAAGAGAGCCTAACAGAACGGCCGTATTGATGAGGATCAGCGTCCACCATCCTTTTTTTATACTATGGAGGGGGATATTGCTCACTCGGGGTATGATATAATGTCCCAATCCCAGCATACCCAGGGATGCCCATCCCCAGAACACTGCGTTGGTATGCACGGGCCGCAGACGTCCAAAGCTGAGCCAGCTGAGGTGATCGGCATCGGGAGCTACGAACTTGATACCTACGTATTCTCCAATGGTCGTGCCGATAAGCAGCCAGGCCGCGGCGCAGCCGATGTACCAGATCACCAGCCTGGAAAGCGCCGGATCGATGGGTGGGCGGCAGGCCGCCCGTTTTTTGATAGCAACGAAGGGAAGAACGCCTTCGCTGCTGATATTATGAAGCAAACCTTTCGCATCACGGGCAGGGGCGTCGCCTGCCAGCTCCGTTCGACTTAAACTGAAATCTAGCGCCTCCTTACGTTGATCCAGCGCATCTTCCGCTTCATGGCCCTGGAGATTGTCGAGGTATTCGTTAAACCGGGTTTCTTCACGCTGCCGGCTGCGGTGACGATATCGCTTGACCATGCGGGTAACCTTTATGGCCATGAGAAGGATGCCCAATATAACGGGGATCAGAATGAGGATGAGCAGGATGATGATCCCTGGCTCCGTCAACAGCAGAAAGCCCGCAAAGACGGGCATATTATTGCCGGAACGGCGCAGACGGAGCATATCCGATATCTTACTCCCATCCAGCGTGCTAAGATGTTCCTGTAGGCGCGACGGATCATAGTCCTTGTCTTTTTCTTTAGATAGCTCTTTTAATTCCCTGGTCTTGAAGAAGAGGTAAAGAGTCACCAGCAAGGCCGCGAAGAGCAGGTTTAGAAAGATGAATATCAGCCCGGGGACAGAATGGAGAGAGAAGAAGGCCCCGCCCGCTACTCCCAGTCCGGATTGGGTTATTTTGACTTTCATACAGAATATATTAATACCTTTATATCTTTTAATGCGGCCAAAAAAAGAACTTCTACCTTTTTAAGAAAAACAGTTCTTTATCCAGTTGCTTGTTGAATTCTCCCAACCTGGTCGATTGCAGCAGCCGCAGGATCTCTTCACGGATCTTTTTGAATTCGTGGTGCAGCGGGCAGGGTTTTGCTTCTGAACATTGCTTTAGCCCCAGGGCGCAGCCTGAGAAGATATTGTCTCCATCCACGACGCGTACGACATCGGCCAGCGTGGCATCGAGGGATGTCTTATCCAGATAGAAACCTCCGGAAGGTCCTTTCTGTGATTGTATCAGTCCCTTGCGGCTGAGGTCCTGCAGGATCTTTGCTATGAAATGTTCCGGGGAGTCGATGCCTTTTGCTATTTCCCGGATGCCTATCCTGGAGCCGTCTTCCGACTTCTGCGCAATAAAGAGGACAGCCCGGATGGCGTATTCGCACGTCTTTGAAAACATCTTCCTGTATTGTTCCGCAAAGATAGGAACGGCCGGGATATAAAAGACTTTTTTGTCCTTTTTTATTTAATGCCCAGCTTTTTGATCTTGGAATGAAGGGTAGTGGCAGGCAGGCGTAATAGTTCAGCGGCCCCACCGGGGCCTCCTATCTTGTGATTGCATTTTTTGAGGACGGCCAGGATATGGTCTCGTTCCAGCTCGTCCAAGGTTTTGAGAGAAGAGCCCGAGGCGGTGTCGGATATATCCATGTCGATGTCCACAGGCAAAGGGACGTCTTTGATGGTGGGTCCGGTGGTGGAGAGAATGCTGCGTTCGATGAGATGTTCCAGCTCGCGTACATTACCCGGCCACTCATAACGCATAAGGGTCTCCAGCGCCCGATGGGAGATATTGGTTATTTTCTTGCCAAAGCGCTGGGTTTGCCGATCGATAAAGTGAGCGGCCAGCAGAGGGAGGTCTTCCTTTCTCTCGCGCAGGGAAGGCAGGTGAATGGGGAATACATTGAGCCGATAGAACAGGTCGCTGCGGAATCTGCCTGCTTCTACTTCCTTTCGAAGAGGGCGGTTGGTAGCGGCAATGATGCGTACATTCTTTTTTTCCTCTATGGCCTGAAGCAGCCTGGCCTGTAGCCCGGGCGGTATTTCGCCTATCTCATCCAAAAATAGCGTGCTGTCATTGGCCAGCTCGAATTTACCAAAGAGCTCGGCTTCCAGCAAGTGGGCAGGCAGGGCGGCGCAGTCGACCTTTATCATGAACTTGTCTTTTCGGGACGAGGCGTTGTGGATGGCCTTTGCCACCAGCTCTTTGCCCGTACCCGGTTCGCCCAGGATAAGCACAGTGTTGTCCGAAGGGGACACGATGGATATCAGCTGGAATAGCTTCTGCATAGCGCTGCCGGATCCGATGATCTCCGAAGAGCCATCCGCCTTTCTGATCTGTTCCTGTAAATAGCGGTTCTCTTCTTCCAGCCGGTGTTTATAATGATGGATATCCTCCAGCTGGCTTGCGACCTTTTCGTAAGCCTGGAGATTGGTCATGCCGATGGCTATCTGATCGCAAAGTCCCTGTAGCAGGCTGGATATACGAGGCGTCAAAAGGCCTTTCTTTTTAAAATAGATGAATACACCGCCAAGATACTGATTGCTCACCCGGAGTGGGATGGCCAGGATCTCGTGCATGCCATTGTCATAGACCTGAGGGGTGTCCGACTGACGCAGCATATCATAAATATGTTCTTGTTTCCCGCCATCCGCATGGAGCCCGGATATCGTCAGCTCGTCATAAGGCAGGACATTGCGCAAAGCGTCTTCGACAACGGCGAGAAAATCCTTTTTATTACGAGCGGACAGGAGGCTTTTGCCGAGGGATAGGATCAGGCTTTTATCATTGTCCTTTTCCAGGATGGCCTCATGAGTAAGGATATTGGTAAAGGCAATGGAAAACTGGTTGGAGAGCGTTCGGATACTATCCAGGTGCCGGGGGGTAAACCATCCTTTTGTCCTGGAGAAGAGGATGAGAAGGCCAAAGTTCCCTCCTTCTTTTCGCAGAGCCGTCATGACAGCTTCCTTCATACCCAGGTCAAAGACCAGGGGCTGGTCAGAGGCAAGGGTGGCTTCGATGGCCCTCTCGGGGATGTCTTCGACGCCGGAGGCCGGCTGATCCTGGTAAAGGAGGGCTATGCGGCTCTGGTCGAACTCGAAAAGCTGATGCAGCCGCTGATCCAACAGGTGGAACAGGTCTTCCTTATTACCGGCCTTTACAAGGTCCGTAGAGAGGGAGAGGAGGGTCTCATGATCCCGTTGCTGTTTGGCGATCTTTTCTTCCGAGAGGATATTTCTAAGAGGCGGGCTTATCATATAGGAAAAGTGCTGGACTATCTCCAGATCCTCGAGGCCAATGAGCGCTTTTTCGACAAAGAGGAAAAGAGAGCCCAGGAGCTGGCCATGGCTGCGCAGACGGACTGCGATCATACGACTGATGGAAGAGCGATACCATTTAGCGATATAACGGGGGGGATCGGGTCTGAGCAGGATGCTTCCGATGTCGACCACCAGGGGAGAGGGGGAGGCCATCGTGATATTGCAAATACCGTCGTCCAGCCTGAATTTTTCGCGTGACAGCTGGGTGTGGTCGCTCTTTTCCATAAGGGCCTTATCGCAGTGATGGATAAACACGCTGTGCGTTTGTTTGTCCTCGTTGAGTATGGAAAGGAGTATATCGCTGATCGTTAGTTTGGGCGCCAGACTCGCAGCAATGAGCTGAAGAAGGCTTTTCTTATCATCGACAGTAGCAAGGTCGTTGCCGAAATTGGCAAACAAGGTTGATAAGGAGAGTGGATCCTTCATTAATAGCGGTATTAAGGGGTTTTGTCGCTAAAACGAAGACAATATACGAAATTTCGTATCGGCCCTACAAAAAATACGAAATATCGTACCACTGACCCGGAAATACTAGGTTATCTATTTGATAATCATCAAATTAAACCTCTTCAATAAACATCTTTCTTTTGTTATTGGCAAGCAAGGAGATAACGTCTTCTTCGGTGCCTGTAAAGGGACCGGAGGATTCTATCTTAAGCGTAGCCATGGCGGCTGCAAATTCGCCGGACTCCTGGAGGCTTTTTCCTTTGCTCCTGCAGAAGAGATAACCGGCCATATACGTGTCGCCGCACCCTGTTGCATCCACGACGGAGGTGATGGGATGGTAGGCGGGTATGACATGGAAGTTCCTGCCGTTGTAGATCACGGAGCCCTTACTGCCCAGGGTAATGACCACCTCTTTGACGCCCCAGTCGAATAGGATCCTGGCGCCCTTGCGCACGTCGGCCTCGCCTGTCAGCACCATCATTTCGGACTCGTTGGCTTTTAGTACATGGACATATTGCAGGGCCTCTTTTTTTGCGGGCCAGTCGATGGCATGTACATTCCTGTTCCGGACCTCGCGTAGATAACCCTGAACGTCCAGGGAAACCATAGCTTTCTCTGAAAGAGGCTTGAACAATCCGGTAGGGATATCGTCGGCCAGCAATGGGCCCAGATGGAAGATGCGCGCATCGACGGAAAGGAGCTGATCTGCCGTGAAGGGATCGGCTTTCTGAGCTACCCGTTGTACACGGTGATCCTGGTCCTTGGTATAGATGTTCTCGAAATAGACGGTAAAGGCGCTGGGCAATACTTTTACTTCGATGCCTTTGGCGCGGAGCTCTTCTACAATATCCTTGTCCTTTTCAGCCAGCGCTGTCACCAGCGTGTAGTTCAAATCCATGTTGCTGATGGCGCTGGAAAAATAATAAGAGGTCCCTCCTGCCATATACACAGTGGATTTGGGGGTAACTACCTTGTCTAATGTGATATGTCCAATGCAACAGATGTCGTACATGCCCATTCTATTAAGTTGTTGTCTATTAATATATTATCTTTCTCTTGTTCTTTGTTGCGCCCTTCAGGAAAAACTACAAATTTACGTCGAATTTGTTCATTGGAGGCACAAAAATCGGGCCTGATGAAAGCTTTATGGTAACTTCAATCTCATGAGCAAGGACCAGAAAAAAGATCTCCTTGGATTTCTCAAGCCTTTCGACAAGGACATACAGGAACTGGCTTTGTGGTTGCGGGAATGGGTATGGGACCTTTACCCACATGCCAACGAGCTGATCTATGATAACTATAATGCCCTTGCATTTGGATGGTCGCTCACCGATCGTCAGAGTCATATATTTGGTTCCGTTGCGCTGTACAGAGGTGGAAATGTGCATTTCGGTTTTTACTGGGGCGCTGAGCTGGCGGACCCTGAAAAATTGCTGTTGGGCGCGGGGAATCAATACCGGTATATCCTTATCAAAAATAAGCGTGATTTCCCCAAAGCATACATTAAAAAGCTCTTAAAAGAGGCATATGTCAACTCCCTTGGGAAAGTTAAAGACCCCAGGCAGCTTATGGAAGGCGCCACCATCGTCAAGCTTGTTTCCGCTAAAAAACGGATGCCTCTTCCCAAAAAACCGCATGGCTGATCCCTTCCGAACAGTAGGCGTATCGAAATCGGACGGTATCGATGGCTAATCCACATTCAATCATCTGATATCGAACAGGTTACAAAACTGGCATTTTCGTGGTATCTTCCATTGCATGCTAAAGAACTATATCAAAACAGCCCTGCGGAATTTTCAGCGCCACCGGCTGCATGCATTTATCAATATCGGCGGTCTGGCCCTTGGAATGGCCAGTTTTATCGTCATTCTCATTTATCTGAATTATGAACTGAGCTATGATAAATGGGATGCTTCCCTCAAGCGGGTGTATAAAATATCGATGCGGCAGGACAGGGATCTGCTGGCCAATACACCTGCGCCCCTGGCTTCATTCCTGTTGGAAAAATATCCGGGAGTGGAGGCTGCTACGGCCTTTGTTCAGTCGGGGGATTATGAAGCGCTGCTTTCCAGTGGCGAGAAGTCCATTTACCAGAAAGGGCTGGTAGAGACGGATTCTTCTTTTTTCAAAGTGTTCCCCTATAAGCTGGTCCTTGGCAATGCCGCCACGGCGCTCGATCCACCCAATGCTATCGTGATCTCTGAAGAGGTCGGCAGGAAGCTGTTCGGCAACAATGATCCCATCGGAAAGCCGATAAAGCTTTATAATGTTCTTACCGCCGTAGTGACAGGCGTGTTCCGGCAGCCGCCGGGCCCCTCGCACCTGACCGTACATCTATTGATGCGCAGTCCCTCTGAGAAGAGCAATAAGTTCTGGGAGAACTATTCTTACCAGACATATGTAAAATTGCGGCAGCCCGTATCCGTTGCCAAATTGGGCGAAGGCATGAGCAGGATCTTTAGCGAGGCCCGCAAAGCGCCTGCCACCGGACTTTTTGCCGACGCGGTGGAAGATATCCATAATTTCCCTCAGCATGGAGAAAGTCATTTTACCATTACCGTAGTGCTGCTCGTGCTGGCTGTTTTTATATTGATAGCGGGCGCCATCAACTTCAGCAACCTGTCGCTGGCGCGGGCTATGACACGGGCAAAAGAGGTGGGCATTCGCAAGGTATTGGGATCCGGGAAAAAGCATATCGTGCTTCAATCCCTGCTGGAAATATCCCTTCAATGTCTTATTAGCCTCGCACTGGCGCTGTTGCTGGTGAACAGGACCCTCCCTTATTTCAGCAGCCATTTCAACCTGCCCGCAGGCTTTTTCAAGGGGCAGAACGCCCTTCTTCTCGGGGCGCAGTTGGGAGCCTGTCTGCTATTGATCATCCTCATATCCGGCATGTATCCTGCCCTGTTCCTGTCCGGATTCCGGACAGCGGAAGTGCTGAAAGGAAAGTATACGAGAGGGAAGGGGGGACTGTTCTTCCGGAACAGCCTGCTGATCGTGCAGCTGTCTTTGTCGGCCCTTTTTATCACGGGTATCATCGTTGTCAACCGCCAGGTATCGTATATGCAAAATGAGTATTTAGGATTCGAACCGGCCAAGGTGGTCCGTATCGAAGCTACACAAAAAACGAGGGACCGGGATTTCGAACAGGTGCGTCAGTCGCTGTTATCTGTCCCCGGAGTGGAATATGTAGCGAAGTCCACCTCCGTACCCGGTAGTTCGTTCCTCGATACATCCACGAATACATTCAAGTATGAAGGAGGACAATACCGGCTGAATTCCGTGAAGGTAGGTACGGACTATTTCAATGTGATGGATATACAGCTGATGAAAGGCCGTTTCTTTAGCGATCGGCATCCTGAAGACGCGGACCATTCGGCCATTATCAACGAGACGGCCCTGAAAAAGCTTGGCATCGCCGATCCTACCGGAAGATATATCTATTTCCCTTATTGCGACACCTTTCCTTATACTATTGTAGGTGTCGTGAAGGACTTTCATATACAGGGTTTGCAGCATGCCATAGAGCCTACCATTTATACCATCTCCAATGCGCATTGCGAATTCCGGAGCGGCGGCTCCGTCCTGGTAAAAGTAAAGACGGATCATGTGCAGCAGACGCTGGCCGGCATACAGGCTGTCTGGAAAAAGCAGGAGCCTGATTTTCCCATACGATATGCTTTTTTAGACCAGGATTTTCAGCGACTGCTGACGGAATATATCCGGCTGCAGCGGATCATATTTTTCTTCTCCATCGTATCGCTGGTCATTACAGGCATCGGCCTGTTTGCCCTTACCTCTTTCCTCTGCCGGCAACGGGTGAAGGAGATCGGTGTCCGTAAGGTATTGGGCGCCTCTGTCGCCGGTGTGGCCATGCTCCTGTCCAGGGATTTTTTGAAAATATTGATCATCAGTGTCGCTATTGCTCTGCCTTTGGCAGGATGGGCGCTGAGCAGATGGCTCGAAAGCTTTGCCTACAGGGTATCCCTTTCCTGGTGGATGTTTGCCCTGGCAGGGCTGATCACGATGGGCGTCACCTTACTGACGGTGTGCGTGCAGGCCGTTCGTTCCGCCAGCGCCAATCCGGTGAAGTCTTTACGGACGGAGTAAACTATGAGTTATTTTTCACTCAGCGCCTTCAGCTGATCGAGTCCCTTTGTAAAATCCCTGTTCAGGTTCTTTTCGATGACGCCGAATACCTTCATGATATTCATGGGGTAGGGGGTGGAGCTGGCGATGCCCCAGATAGCTCTCGTCGTCCCTCTTTCATGTTCCAGCCTGATCCATGCATCCCCAACGCCCGCAAAAGGACGAATGAAATTGATGCGGCTGGTCATTTCGGAATTCTCTTTTATACCGGTGATGGTTTGGTTGCCGGCGCCCACATTTTTTACCGGGCTGTCCCATGAATAGGAGGCGCCCGGTGCGCCGTCCGTGCCGGAGTACTCCTGGCGGAGGTTGGGATCTCTGTCCAGCCAGGGGTTCCATCGATTGATAGCATGGAGCGAGTTGGTGTTCTGCCAGACCTTTTCTATCGGGGCATTGATGAGAATGGATCTTTCATACTCCCATTTTTTGCCTACAAAGGCGGCGATCAGCAAAATAAGAAGGATCAGTCCTCCGATGATGTAAAGAGCAAGCATAGTTGGGAAATTTTGGCAGAATAAATATAGGGCAACTTATGCACATTTTTATTGGAGGTGTTGCAAAGACAAAATTTAGTTTATATCTTGCCGCCACTACCTGTTTATCCCACCACCCTTAGGTAATGTTTTATTCCAGCTCTGATGCGGCCTATCCTGTATCCCCTGTCAATTGCAAACTATCCTTTTTAGACCGCTGAGGCTTTTCTTAGTAAGCAATCACATGACTATGCTGTGTACGCCATGACGGACGTGGGTTTCAACGTCATTGTCCATATTGTGCACATCGTGGCCCGGACCCTTCATGCCTGAATGAACTGAACTATTCAAGACAATCATACAATTTATATTGTTATGCTTTTTCAAACCATGGAGTTGATCAGGCAAAACCTCAACACATTTATTGCATCGTCCATTGCGCTTCCCAATCCGGAGCCGGTGATACTCGGCAATATCGCTTTTGCCACGCCCGATAATCCTTCAACACCGGTGGATGAATCCGCCCAGATATATATGTCATTGGTGAATGTGGAAGAAGAGCTGACCTTCAAGAACGCGGCCGCGGTACGTCAAAGCGAGATCCGGCCGCTGGCCTATGTCAATCCGCCGCTGCATATCAATCTTTATTTATTGTTCTCCGCCAATCACAAGGACTACAGTTTGGGCCTGCAGTTCCTGACGCTGGTACTGCAGTTCTTTCAGGGTACGCGCACTTTCTCCATCGCAAAGACCCCCGTAGCGGCTACAGGGCCTTTTGCCGCACCCGGAGAAAGGGAGAATAATATCCTCGTGACGCTGGACCTGATGAGCCTCACCTTCGAACAGGTGAATCATCTGTGGGGTTCTTTGGGCGGCAAGCAGCAGCCTTTTGTATTGTTCAAGGCCCGTCAGGTGGAGATCGATGCCAATATCATGCTGCAGACCGGCCAACCCATTACGGAGATCATCATCAATTAGACTACCCTTATGCAAGTACTATACAGAACTTTATTCGAGGCGGAAGTGCTGCATGATTATTTCCTGCTGCCGGGTCCGGGAGGCGGATATACCGGGGATTACGATGTCCGGAAGCTTTTCGACATCCGTCCGTCG
>DASZXP010000148.1:0-77979 GCA_035545935.1 Puia sp.
ACTACTTCGTGCTGCACGCCATCGTTGGACTTTACCTTATATGTGATATAAGATACGGGCATGGACAACAGATCCAGGTCGGACAGGATCAAGGGTGATGTGAAACATACTTCCAGGTCCACAGGTCCGCAATGAAAACCATACGTGGTTTGCGTGGCCGATACATTGACGCTGGTCTGCTCCGCCGGGGTCACTCCCGTCTGCGTATGGCTGGGTATTTCTTCCGACAGTCCGGCATCGATCCAGCTGCCGCCACCCGTATTCCGGCAATGCAGCGCCAACAGGTTTTCTCCCACCTGCAATCTTCCTTTGGCTTCTTCGGAAAGGACGATCATCTCATAGTCGCCGTTGGAGCCACGCTGCCGTGATACACGCTGTCCGTTGAAGAATACTTCCGCGTCGTCGTCATGATAAAGCTTTAGCATCAGCCGGCCTTGTGGAAGCTCCGTAAGGTTGAACTTGCGTCGGATCCAAATATCCTTACCCGTCCAGCTGGTGCCTGTCTTGGCGCGTTGATCCCCGAAAGGACCTTCGCCCGTCTGCCAGCCCGCGTCGTCAAAGGCGGGTTTTGCCCAGTCGGCGCCCGGGTTCTCCTCCATCTTATACTTAGTGGTATAGCCGCCTTCATCCCCCGCAGCCAACAGCGTCTTGAAGGTGGGCGACGCCTCTCCCATGAATCTGTAAAACTGCTTGTCCACGCGGAGGATGCCCAGCAAGGATTGATCCTTTCCCGTCCAGTGATGGGTCACCGAGCCATTCAGCTGGTCCGTATTGCTCCATATGCTGAAATAGGTATTGTGCGTGATCAAAGGATAAGCAGGCATTTTATTCACCTGTCCCTGTACAGGCAGGATCGCTGCGATAAGAAGACCCGCGCTCAGCAGGGTACGGGCTGTTGTAAGGAAGTATTTCATCTGTATGCTTAATTTCTTTTTTTTGCTAACGGTTTTGGATATACGAAGTGCGTGTTGGCCCACCGGCGCCACAGGCTGTCCAGGCGCCGCACTTTCTCAGGGTATTTCGCGGCCAGGTCCATGGTCTCCGACCCATCCACCGACAGGTCGAACAAGCGCCAGACACTGTCCCGGCCGGGCCTGGACACGATCTTCCAATCCCCCTCCCGTGCATACCGGGCGTCGAAATGCTCGTTGAACAATTCCTCATGTCCCCTTGTCGCCTGTCCCGAAAAACCGGGCACCAGACTGACACCCGGCGTCGGCGGTATGGGATGCCCCTTGTACTCGCTGGGATACCTGGCGCCGGCCAACTCTACAAAGGTGCTCATAAAATCCATTACATGGCCGACATGAGTATTAAAACTTCCCTTCTTTGCTTTAATCCCGGCAGGCCAGAACGCGATCAGCGGAGTATGGACGCCACCCTCGTAGCTCTCGGCCTTCCAAAGCTGGTAAGGCGTATTGGCGACATTCGCCCACCGCGGTCCGATAGAAGCATAGGTGGTCTCGGGGCCGGGCAAGGCATCCTTCTTCGTCGCATACACGATCTTTCTCCCATCCCTTGTTTCATTGGGTCTGTCGAACCCCGGTCCATAGTCCGCGCAGTTCTCCGCGCTGGCCCCATTGTCCGAGAGAAAGAGGATCAGGGTATTGTCCAGCTGTCCCGTTTCCTTCAAAGCTTTGATGATCCGGCCGATGCCCTGATCCATCCTGTCGATCATGGCGGCATGTACGGCCATTGCCAGCGCATCCCAATCCTTGTCGGGGTTGTTCTTCCAGCTCAGCTGGTCGTTCCAGCGGGGCGAAAGCTTTGTCTTTGCCGGGTCGATAAGCCCCATCTTCACCATCTTCTCATACCGCGCCTTCCGAACGGCATCCCAGCCCGTCTTATAGGTATCCTTGTACTTCGCGATATCTTCCGGCAACGCCATCAGCGGCCAGTGGGGAGCATTCTCCGCCACATACAAAAAGAAAGGCGCATCCGAATGCGCATAGCCCTCGATATAGGCCACAGCCGTATCATTGATGGCATCCGTGTGATAATAATTTTGGGGAACGGACCTGATGGGGGTAGTGCCGCTGACAAGACTAAAGGGGTCATAATAATCCACTACGCCCCAGATGGTCCCGAAATATTTGTCAAAGCCCCTGTTGGTGGGATACTGGTCCAGGGGCGAAAAGCTGTCGCGCTCCGTATGATGGTTCAGCCAGTCCAGCTGCGCCTGCGGGTCCTTCAACCCATCGGTGTTGGATACATGCCACTTGCCCGACATGGCCGTGTGATAGCCCGCCGTCTTCAGCACTTCAGCCAGGGTCACGGCATTTTGCGTGATATGTCCCAGGTAGCCGGGCTCATCCTCCGCATCCGTCATTTTCCCGATGCCCGCCTGCTGGTTGTACAGTCCTGTGAGCAGCGAAGCCCGCGTGGGACAGCACCGGGAAGTATTATAGAACCGGGTATAGCGTATCCCCCGCGCGGCCAGGTAATCGATATTGGGCGTATGGATCTCGCTGCCGTAACAGCCCGCATCTGAAAAACCCATATCGTCCGCCAGGATCACAATGATATTAGGCCGGCGGGGAGGAGCCGTCTTTTTCACTTGCCTCCAGGACAGAAGGGTCGACAGGCCGGCCAGCGCCATCAGGCTGTACAGGTAGAGTCTTTTTCTTTTCATAGTCTTTGCTGCATCAAATATAAAGCTTGCCATCGTGGTAAAAATCTGCTAAAATTCTACAATCTATCCTCCAAAAGCCCAATTCATACACCCCCCTCTGTCCCCGTCCCTTCGCGCCTATCATCTTTGCGAAAAAAAACAAGAAACTGTTATGAAAAAGATCTTACTCTCAGCGGCCCTTGCCGGAGTTTCGTATTTCACCAACGCGCAGGCCGGCATCGATCACATCACCTACGGCGTCAAAGGAGGCTTGAACCTCGCCAATGTAAAAGGGAAAGATGTCGAAGGCACCAGCACGCTGCCCGGCTTTCACGGTGGCGTACAAGCGAACCTTCCCCTGGCCGCCGGATTCTCCCTGCAGCCCGAACTATTTTATTCCGCCGAGGGGGCAAAGATGAAGGTAGAGATGCCGGGCGATGGCGATGAGATCATCGAAGGCGCCGCAAAGACCCATCTCAACTACCTGAACCTTCCCGTGCTGCTGCAATATCAACATGCCAGCGGCGTCTTTGCCGTGACAGGTCCTCAGATAGGCTACCTGCTATCCGCCAAAGTAAAGATAAAGGACGCTTCCGAAGATGTAAAGGAGTCGTTCAACAAGATCGATTTTGGCTGGACCCTGGGCGTAGGTTATGTGATCCCCACTACTTCGATAGGCATCGATGTCCGCTACAACTTTGGCCTGGCCAAGCTGGCGAAGGGAATGGATGGAGAAGCAGCAGGAAAGGCATACAGCCGTACCCTCCAGGCAGGCGTATTCTACCGGTTTTAGAGACCCTCGTAAATGTTAGTTTTAATCCTACCTTGGTTATGTTGGAAAATGATCCCGTACAGGCGGGATCATTTCGTTTTATTTATTGCCAAGCCGTCGTTGGATCGTCGCCTTTATCCAGCTCAAGGCATCCGGGTTATCCAGGCGAACGGCCCAGCTGGAATAAGGACAGGGCGCCTTTCCATATCCCTCAAAAGACCAGACTCCCACCACCATTTTATTCCGGAACAAAAGCGGGGAGCCGGAGTCGGCGATACACAAATAAGGGAGGTTGGATATCGGGTCGCATTGGGCAAAGAGCCATTTATCATTATACAACGACATACGCGGCGTCCATGTACGCCGCAGCCCGTCTATGCTGGAAAATGTAAATGTCGAGTCCATCCGTGTATGATAACCATATCCCGCTCCCAGCAATGAACTGTCCCCCACGTTGTCTTTCAGAAAAGAGGTGTCTGGCAGTTGCATGACAGGATGCCCTCGCACAGGTTCATCCAGAAAGATCAACCCTATGTCGATAAAATGACTTGGTCCTGCCTGACCCGTAGTATCGCCAAAGCTTTTTGCAAAGGCCGCTGTATCCGGGTAGGATTCTATGCCATGGGCATAGTCGAAAGCATATCTCTCTACGCCGCTGTATGCCTTGTCGGAAAAGCTCACCCAGCCTTTTGTGCTACAGCCTCCCGGCAATTGCTTGAAGTTGGAGAAATTGACATGGCCCGCGGTGAGGATCACACGCGGATGGATCAGTACGCCGGAGGCGCCAATGAATGTCCCGCCGCTGGTGTCCTGTCTAAGGATAGCCGCAACGGAGTTATGGATCGAATCCCTGGTCTTGGCCAGGCTCCTGGATTGGCCAAAAGCCGTGAGGTGTAAGAACAGACTAACGGTGAAGAACAAGTCCGAACGGTTCATGGTTGGGTTATTGAAGAGCGTTTTCGTTAAAGAAAAGAAATATATCCGTCCCCACCGACGGCTTATCCAGCATGCGCAGCATAGTGCTCGCCTGCCCGCGATGGTAGGTCCCATGATTCACCACCTGATACAAGGTCTGCCAGAAGGGTTGCGTAACATGAAGCCCCTTCCCCGTAATAAAATGCACCGGCTCCTCCGCACCCGCGGCCAGGCGGCTTTTAGCCACCGTCATTTGTTCGTCCAACAAGGGCAGCCATAAAGCTTGCAGACTCGCATATCCATCCACCACCATATCCGCCGGGACTTCCGCGAAAGGTACTCCCTTCCATCGTTGCAGCCAGCGATAGTCCGCCTCGAGTACGTGTTGATACAGCGCTTTCATGGTAGGGAAGCTTCCGCCCAGCGGTTTATTCCAATCCTCGGCCGTCAGGGCCCGCAATTGTTCCAGTATCCTCTTATGCGCCCAAAGATGATAATCGATGAAAAAACCAGGATCATTCATGCCGGAAATTTATTACAAAAAGGCAGGATTTTCAGAGATGAACACCCGCCGTATCGAAATCGTACAGTCGCAAAGAGAGCGTCCGGTCTAATCTTATGACATTCAGATATTTATCAAACCGGCATTTTTATAGCGGATATTTCTTCACAAACTCATCCCATGATCCGCAATTACTTAAAAAATATATACAGGAGCCTGAAAGCCAACAGGACCTATTCGATGATCACCATCGCCGGTCTTGGCGTCGGCATTGCCGTGTGCCTGGTCATCTTTGTCTTTATCACCTACGAGCAGAGTTTCGACGGTATGCACCACAACAAGGCGCGGATCTACCGGGTGATGACAAAAGGGGATATGACGGTCGGCAAAGCTGTCGATTCGGGATCCGCTGTACCTTTCCCCCTGCCGACTGCGCTGGAGAACGACTATCCCAGCTGGAGGACCACCGCCGTCTTTGCCCTCGAGAATGTACAGATAATGGCCCTCGATAAGGAGGGGCATCTTGAAAAGAAGTTCAAGGAGAAGAATGGTATCTATCTTGCGCAGCCCTCGTTTTTTTCCATTTTCGACATGCCTTTTCTACAGGGCGATGCGAATAGTTCGCTGACCGACAGGAATGGGGCAGTGCTGACAAAGTCTACCGCCGAACGTTATTTTGGGGATTGGCGGAAGGCAGTGGGACGCACCCTAAAACTGCAAGATCACGATTTGCTGCTGGTAAAAGGCATCCTGGCGGACCCGCCCCAGAACAGTGACTTCCAGCAGTCAAAGATCTTCATATCCTATTACCTTGCCGATTTCTCCAAATCCACGGACTGGTGGACGACCAACGGAGATCATATGTGCTATACCCTGCTGCCGGAGAATGTAAGCCTCGCCACGGCCAATCAGCAGCTGGCCGCCCTTTCAAAAAAATACCGGACCCCAGACAACAAAAGTATACAGGTATTACAGCCACTGACCCAAGTGCATTTCGATGTCAAGAGCAGAAATTACAGCGGGCGTACCATCAGCATCGATCGTATCTGTTCCCTCTGGCTGATCGCGGGCTTCATTTTATTGATAGCTTGTGTGAACTTTATAAATATCTCCACTGCCCAGGCCGTCAACAGGGCCAAGGAGGTAGGCGTACGAAAAGTATTGGGCAGCAGCCGGCTCCAATTACGAATGCAATTTCTCCTGGAAACTTTGTTGCTGGTAGCCGCCAGTGTTTTGCTGGCAGTCCTGTTGGTCCTTTCGTTACAGGATCCCGTTAGCAGAAGCCTGGATATACCCGTGTCGTCCTTTGTCATCCTGCAAAAGCCTGTGCTGCTTTTTTTGTGTGCGACAACACTGGCAGTTACATTATTAGCGGGTTTTTATCCCGCGCTGGTGCTCAGCAGATTCAATCCCGTACAGGCATTAAAGACCCGGCTGGCCGCCCGGACCACCAGCGGCATCAACCTGCGGCGGGGACTCGTCGTCCTGCAATTCGTCATTGCACAGACGCTGATCATCGGTACATTGCTCATAGTACGGCAGATGAATTATTTTACCCACCAGTCGATGGGTTTCGATCAGCAAGCCATCGTCAACATACCCTTCCCCGGGGATAGCCTCAGCCAAAGCAAGCTGGACTATCTGCGTCACCGTCTCTCCGAGCTCAGGTCTGTACAGCAGGTGTGCTATAACAATGCCTCTCCGTCGGAAACCGATAATTGGCATACGGGTTTCAATTTCGATCATGCCAAAAAAGGGATCGACTTCGCCGCGATCAGCCGCTTTGGGGACGCCAACTATCTCTCTACATATGGGTTGAAACTGGTGGCGGGCAGGAACCTGATCGATAACGATTCGATAAAAGAATTCCTGGTCAATGAGACACTGGTGAAGAAGCTTGGCTTTTCCGATCCGCAGGCCGTGGTGAATAAAGAGATAAATCTTTGGAATGGCTGGGCCAAGGGTCCTATCGTAGGAGTGATCAGGGATTTTCATCAGTCCTCGCTGAGGGATTCGCTCAATCCGGTGTTCATGTTGAATTACAAGCCCGCCTATAGCATTGCCGGGATCAAGCTGGACGGCAGGGATCTCTCCGGCACGATGAAGTCCATCGAAAAGATATGGTCGGACATCTATCCCAACTTTGTATTCGAATACGAGTTCCAGGATGAAAAGATCGCCGGCTTCTACAAGGAGGAATCCAAGCTCTCTCTTTTTTATAAGGTCTTTGCCTCTATCGCTATCTTCCTGAGCTGTCTGGGGCTATATGGGCTGGCGTCCTTTATGGCCGCGCAACGGGTAAAGGAAGTAGGCATCCGCAAAGTGCTGGGGGCCACCGCCGGGCATATCCTTTATCTCTTTAGCAAGGAGTTCGTAGTGCTGATAGGCATTGCCTTTCTGATCTCCACGCCCATCGCCTGGTATTTTGTACACCAATGGCTGCAGCAATATGCGTTTCGTATCACCATCAGTGGTTGGATCTTTGTGGGCGGCGGCCTGCTGGCCTTGCTGATCGCGCTGGTGACGATCAGCGTTCAGACATTCAAGGCGGCGTCGGCGAATCCTGTAAAGAATCTAAGGACGGAGTGAGGTCCTGCCCTGACCGCCAGGTCTAAAACTTCCCAAAGAAATTGGATATATCAAAATATACCTTCTTCTCCGTCCCATCGGCCGTCTGTATCGTCAGGATATCATAAGGCTTGCCGTTCTTGTAGGTCAACCCCTGCCCCTTGGACTTGCTACCCGGATAATGCTCGCGTACCCACTTGTATTCAGCATCGACCCCGGCGCCCTCATGTTTTTCCTGGATAACGATGGCATTCTCGTAGGAAGATCCATCCTGGCCGCTGCCGGAGGAGGACTGCTCTGTGCCGGACGGTGTCGTAGTAGCGTGTTTGATGGAATGGCAGGCCATCGCCAGGACCATCAGGGAAATAAGGGCTATTTTCTGCATAAAGAAAGGAGGTTTACAGGTTAGATGTCAGAAACGAAGTTTTTACATACGGGGCATCCCTTTATTTTGTTAAAAAATCTTCTACCCTCCTGGTAAAATCAGCCTTATTCGCCGGGTCTAAAAATGGCAGATGTCCCCCGCCAGGCACGACCCAAAGATGAGCGCCCCGGATATTATTGAACATATCCCAGGCATTCTGCACCGGTGCGATAGGGTCATTATCGCCATGGATGATGAGGGTCTTTGCCGTGATGGTCGCCAATACATCCGGTGTAAAGGAGGGGTCTCCATACAGCTGTCTAAAGTTATAGAATTGCCGGGCCAGCAGGATCGCCTTTTCCTTGCCATGCATAAGGACGGGGTCAGGCCCCGGCATACGATCGGCCTTGGGATCATCCGGGTTTTGCCGGCTGATGATCCTCCTTGTCTGTGCGGAATAGTAAACCTGTCCGCCGATGACAATGATCTTTTTGGCCAGCGCCGGTCGCATGGTAGCCATATACATCGTGATAAAGCCGCCGCTGCTGGCGCCCATGATATAAGCAGAATCTATTTTCAATTCATCCAGCAGTCCCAGGATATATTCCGCCGCACGTTTGTGCAGGTACACCAGCGTCGTGTCCATCGGATCGGACCTTCCATGTCCAGGCAGGTCGATGGCTATGACATGATAATTCTTAGCCAGCTCTTCCGTATAGCCGCTCCACATAAGGGTATTGCCGCCAAAAGCATGCAGGAGTATCAAGGGTACGCCTTGCCCCGACTCTTCATAATAAAGGCGGATGCCTTTGATGGTCTTGAACTTTCCGTTGGGGGCTACGGGCGGCTGGGCATACAAGTTGGTGAAGACCAGGCTAATAAATAGCAGGAGGAAGATCTTTCTCATGTCGAAGATTGTTAGGAGTATGATAGGAAGATACTACTTCTTTATCATCCCCACAAATACCGCATACCCCTCTCCGTTCAGGTGCAGCCCATCCGGCTGGGCATATTTCACCATCAGCTCGCCCGACGGGTCGGTCAGCCGCCCCGCCAGATCGATATACGTAAAGCCGGCCACCCCCGCCAGCTGCCGTAGCAATCTGTCCAATATACCGAACGTATTGTCACCGGCGATACCCCGATTAATCACACGGGCGTCATGCAAAAGCCGCTGCCAGTCTCCGTATTCCGTGATACTGTTCCCCAGGAAAATAGTGCCGCCCCGCCGCATGGGCTCGCTCTTGAAGATCTCCAGCCTCTTCTGCCAAAATGCTCAATTTCGACCCGCCCCATCTATCCATTCGACACCCTTTCTTTTTCCTCCGTAGCCCCATCCTCATGACGGCGGGACTTGAAGGTCTGGCCAAACCGGAAGACAAAGCTCAGGGTCACCACCCGGCTGTCCCGTTTGAATCGGTAGTATTCCGTGGCATTCGGGAAATTGGTAAAGCCTTCCATCGCATTGGCATAGAAGATATCCCGCATACTGAGCTTGATCGTCCCCTTTTTCTTCAGCACCGTCTTGCTGACCCCCGCCGCCATCTGCCCCGTGGCGTATAACAGTTCCTGCACATCCTGACGGCTCCGGGTGTTGTAAAAGCCGGACAGATCACCCATATAGCCTTTCCCGAAGTTCAGCTGATTATCGATATTCACATGCAGCTGGCTGATGATGGTCGTATAATCGTTGCCGTTGAAACCCCTCAGCTGTTTATGATTGAATATAGCCGCTATCTGCATCGACCACCAGGATGCCGGATTGAGGCTGAGACTGGCCGAGACGCCTATATTATATACATGCCCTACATTCCCCTGGGTATAGTAGAGGATCGTCTTCGACGTGTCCGACAGGAACAGCTGTGAAAAATAATTCGTCGTAAGACTATAGCTGATCCCCGTCGTCAGAAGATCCTTGTATTGATGGCTTATCTCGAAATTCCAGGTGTATTGTGGAAGAAGATACGGGTTGCCCGCCAGGTAGGTGTATTTATTGATGACATAGGCGAAGGGGTTCAGGTTTTGATAGATGGGTCTGTCTGTTCTGCGACCGACAATAAGACTCAAGCTGTTCAATGAATCCAGTTTGTAGGACACCGTAGCGTTCGGGAAAAGGCTGGCATAGTTGCGTGAGATGGTGGAGTCGGGCTGCTGGCTGTTCCCCGCCTGCCGCGCCGTATAGGAAGTATATTCATAGCGCAGCCCTCCCTGGACATCGACTCGCCCGGCTTTCCCTTCATACGACATATAGGCCGCCTGAATATTCTCCTGGTAGACAAAATGGTTGCTTCGGCTGTCGTCCTTTACCCATTGCTGACTGACCCAATTCTCGTACAGGGAAGTATTGTCCGTATGGCTGGAAGAGGTTTTCAACCCCGCCTGCAGGGACGCATCGCCCCCTATCTTCATAGTACCGTCCACCTTCCCGGAAAAGATATTGATGGTCGTGGGGAAGTCGCTTCTGAACACTTCGTCATAGCCGCCGGAGGCCAGCAACTGGTTATCGAAATTTTGCTTCCCTTCCATCTGATAATGCAGGTAGTCGAAGTCGGCGCTGATATCCGTCGTCCCGGACAGGGTCTGCCGCGCATTGAGGTTGATGGCCCCATTCTTGAAGGTATTCACCGGATTGCTTCGGGTAAGGATAGACGAATCCGGCGTTCCGTCGGGGCTCTGCCAGTTGGCATGGCTCGTATTGTTGCCATGGCGATGGATGTCCGTACCTGTCAACACGAGTCCCAGCGTCGTTCGGGACGAAGGGGTGTAGTCCAGGCCCGCCTTGATCGTATTGTTCATCAGCGTGCCGGAGAAATAGGAAGGCTGTTCGAGGATGGCGGTGACGTTTTGGTTGTTGTCGTCATAATACTTCCGGTAGGCATAAAGATCCGTAAGATATTTTACGTCGCTGTTGTTGTAGTTGAAGAAACTATTGATCGCGCCCTTCCGGTAGTTCAGTGTCAGGCCGTTGTTGGATTTGGGATACACGCCCTGTCCGTAGGAGACGGTTGCGACACCGTTGAAACCATAATTGCTGTTCTTTTTTGTCCGGATATTGATGATACCCGCATTGCCCGAAGCATCATATCGGGCGGGAGGACTGAAAAGCAGCTCTATCTTCGATACCTGCGACGCGCTCATGCTGCTCAGCAGGTTGACGAGGTCCTCCCCCGAGAGATAGGTGGGTTTGTCGTCTATCATGACAAGCACTCCCTGTCGGCCGTTCAGGGAGATATTTCCATTCTTGTCCATGGTCACACCCGGGCTTCGTTCCAGCACTTCCTGCACCGTTGCTCCCGTATTGGTCAGCGAGGCTTCCACGTTCACGATCGTCTTGTCGCGTCTGACCTCGATGGGAGGTGGTGTATGAGCATTTACCGTCACTTCCGCCAGCACATCGTGTATTGTCTGCAGCACCACTGTATCGTGACCCGAACCTGGCAGATGGTATTCTTCCGTCGTTATAGGCCGGTAGGCTGTCGCACTGACGAGGAATTTATAGGCCCCTTTATCCAGGTCTGTAAACACAGCCTGCCCATCCTCCCCCGCTACCGCGCTGCCGGCGACCTTTCCCGCCTTGAGCAGCCGCACCGTAGCCCCGCTGACAGCCTGGCGCTGACCGTTGATGATCACCAGCCTAAAGCTATATTTTTCGCCGGATTGAGACAAAGTCCACATAGGCCACAGCAGCAGCCATATCAATATAAAGTGAATGTTCCTCATGATGTCCTGTCGGGCCCAAATTAGGTCATTCCAACCGGAATACCCGGAATGAATGCGGCTTTATGACGAAAGGAAATACGTATTTTTCTTGTAGGTCTTTTTCTATATAGCTTAAGCCCGGTTGCCGCAATTCCCCGTCGAATACCTGCCGGCTGCCGAGGTCCGTGATCTGTCCGAACTGCCTGGATGTTACGAGCTTAACCTCCACCTCCTTATCCAAAAAAGATTCGACGACACAGGTATGATTGTCGTACAGATACAGGCTCACCTGGGAAGGACCTTCCACCTGCACGTTCAGTTGTTTGCACATTACATCCCGTATCTTATTCAGCACTTCGGCCGGGAGGTTGTACAGGTCCGAAAAATTATCGGGTATGGTAAGGATATACAGATGTCCTTTTGAATAATCGGCTTCGTGCAGCAAGGGCCAGCCGCTGGCGCCGCTGATGCCGGATGCTATCTCCCACGAGTCGTTGGTCAGGTATTGCAGCTGGGGGATGAGGATGGGTTTCTCCGTATGGATCAGCCGGAAGCTGCCGCTGGCCGTAAAATCCTGTACCATCGCTTTTCTATCCGTATACCGTATTTCGGCTATGTCGTTGATCCCCTTGTCCTGTATGGCCTTCAACAATCCGGAAGTGATAACCACTGTCCGGCCCGTGAGCAGCTGTTTTTTGATCTTGTCCACGATGCCGGGATCGAACCGCGCTTCTTCCGTCAGCAATATCAGACTGTCCTCCGCGGGGAATTCCGGCTGCATATCCATCGGCAGCCCCACCATACCTAAATAATTCTGCAAAAAATCCTCTCCCGAGGAGTGAAAGGGCCGGTAGCTCTTGATGCCTTTTGGCTTGCCCAGGAATCCCAACAAACTATCTATTTTTTGGAAGGTGTAGCCCGCAATGGCCGCTATCGTCGTGGGGCGGGAAGGAGCGCCGCCATTGTAATTGACGGGTTGCATCATTTCATCGTAGTCGAAGCTCGTCTTCATTCCTTGCCAGGGCGCGCGGTCGGAAGGATAGATCGGACGGCTCATCTGCCGGAAGTCAAAGAGGGTCTGTTCCGGCGCCTTGGCAAACAGCGTGATCCAAAGCTGTTCCGCATACCTGTCCGCCGTCGTCATTCCACCCGGGTCCACCCATCCGCCGCCATTCCTGCCCGGCGCTATGTTCTCGAAATAGCGGAAGATATTATATCCCAGGTAGGGCTGCAGATGCTGCGCGAACAACACCGCGTCGCGGGTCTCGGTGCCAGTGTAAATACCATCGAAGAGCTTAGGTTCTTTTTCGAGGTTAAAGCCAAGCCCCTGGAAATGCTCGTACCAATTCGGATATTTGACCACCACCTTTACCTTGGGATTCACCGCCCTGGCGGGACCTATGATAAGGGACTGCGCCGCCTCCGCCATCAGGTCCAGCCTGTATTGTGTCCAGCTCTTATTGCCTTTGTCCTTTATCGCGCCGTCGTCCTTGCAGTTGGTAAAAAAGAAGTCGTCCAGTATGAACTCATCGAAGTTCTTTGCCGTGTATTCGCTCAGCTCTTTTACCTTTTTTCTGTCTTCGGGGCTGCTGTAACAAAAGGTTTGAAAGCGATTGCGCTCACTGATGGTTAAGGTGATGCCGCCGGCGACCTCCACGCCCCTGTCCCGGAAGAATTTTTTGGCGATGTCCAGGGTAGGCTGGTCCACGATCAGCAGGTCCCGGTGGGTCTCGAGATAGATCTTATCTACCTTCATTTGCCGGGTGATCTCGTTCCAGATGGGTTTTAAATAATTGGTGGTGTCGTTCATCAGCCTGACCTCATAGGCCCTGCAATAGATGGATGACTTGAAGTTGTGGTAGTGCTGAGCCCTGACGCCGGCGATGGAGGCCAGGAGCAGGAGAATAATGGCAAGGTGCTTCATGGATCGTTAGCTTTCGCTAAATATACGAACTTTATGCAACCGATTGCATTTTTATTTCCCCGCCTCCGGATATTTCTCCTCCCCCTTCGCCTGGAACCACAGGATCCGGTTCATCAGATCATCCTCACCCCCATCCACATCCTTGAACACCTGGTTGGCCGACAGCCGTGCATAATAGGCCTCCTTGCCCTTCAGCTCCGCCAGTGGTTTATTCATCTTATTCAGCGGGATGATATTGGGCGTATGGGTATAGGCATAGGCCGTTCTTTCCCCGGAGAAACAGTCGAACAACGGCAGGGCGGTAGCATCGATGATATTCATAGGAGGTATACCCAGTATCTGCTCTATCGTCCGCACCATACCCGTCTGGTTATAGTTCGTATGGATCGCGCGGCCTCCCATCACTGAATAAGGGCTGATCACCAATCCCGTCGTCCGGTAGGGAGATATATGGTCCCAGCCCGACTGGGAATCGTCCTCCGTGACAAATACTACCGTACTGTCCCAAAAACGGCTGTGCGTGATGACATCGATGATCCGTCCGACGGCAAGATCATTATCCGCCACCATGGCTTGCGGTACGGGGAAGTCGGGAGAGGTCCCGGCCGTATGATCATTGGGCAATGACAACACCATCAGATCGGGAAGACTATCACCCGCCACACCCTCGGCCTTTTTCCAGTCATCGATAAAAATATCGGCCCGGATCTGGTCTGTAAAAACAAAATTATCACAATCCGGATAGGCGGGAGATATCACAGGTCGTATACGCGCAATGGTGGTGGTATTGACAAAGCCCTGGTCTTCATGGTTCAGGTACCTGTTATAAATATCGATCCATTTGCGGGAGCGGTCATATTTTGTCAAACAAGCCTCTCCATAGATCCTGACTTTTTTTCCATGATCCAGGGCGTCGTTCCAGATAAATCCATTTTTGTTGTAGACCAACGCATCATTCTGGCGATGCGGATAGCTTCTGAACCATGCGCGTACATTCCTCTCGATATAGTCCGATGCCATGGCGGCGTCCGCCCACTGATGCCCTTCCGCGGAAGATTTGCCCGAAGCATAGTAATTGTCCATCAGGCAAAATGCGCCCACCAGTTTGTGCTGATTGGGTGTAACGCTGTCACCATAGATACATAAATGCGTTGCTCCCCTGCCTTGCCGGAGGTCTCCAAACACCTGGTCATAGGTCTTATTCTCTTTGATGATATAGACCACATGCTTGAATACGGAAGGCTCGCCGATCCTTTCAGGAACAGGACGGGGAGCTATCTGCCGGCGTGCGGGCCGGTTGGTCAGCGCTATCCGGAACGAGAGGCTTTGCTTCTGTACCCGCCTGGTATAGGAGCGCAATTTCCCGTTCTTTGGAAGGGGAATGATACTCACGGATGCCAGTTCCTGGTGAATGGAATAAGCATTATTTGCCGAGGAAAGGACACGCGAACCCTTTGCCTCGAGATTGGTCACATATAGCTGTCCGCCCAATAAGGTCAGGCCACCGGGATAAGCCTCCGTAGGTATATATCCTTTTACCATACTTCTGCCGGAACCATGGGTAGCGACATTGGCCCCCAGCTTCACCACGCACACAGCATTGTCAAACCCATTGGCCACATATAAGGTCGTCCCCGTCCCATCCGTTTGCAGGGCGCTGGGGCTGCTACCAAAGTAGGTCAGACTGCCCGAGAACAATCCTACGCCGATGCTGTCGATCACCGCCTGTCCCTGTATGTCGACGACACTGATGTAGTCGCTATTGGCATTGCTGATATACAGATAAAGGCTGTCGGGGCTGATGGCGATGGCATTGGGATGAAGCCCCAATGAAAGCTCTTTTATCAATGCGCCCGTCTGTGCATCGATGATGGAAAGGCTGCCCCTGGCCGTGCTGCCCGTCACCGGGTTGGTATATGCGCTGCCCCAGGGTGTTCCCGCATGCTCCAGGCTGCTGTCCGTGACGAGTGGTCCGGCCCAGTTGGTGACATACGCCTTATCACCCGCTATACGCAATCCATAGGGAGCTACACCCGTCGGCACTGCCCATACGATCTGTCTGTCGGTGAATCGTATCTTCAACAGCTGATTATTTCCATTCAGCGTCACATACAAATAAGGGATCCCCGATTCCATCCTCACCGCTATATCGTTTGGCAGGGCCGTACCTGCCGGCGCCACCGCGCTGATGGGAAAGCTGCTCACATTTTTTATCTCCGAGCCGTCCCATTCGGCAATGATAAGGGCGGACTGACGTGTGCTCCCCGCACTCCATACTATATACGTGTGTCCATCGAAGCTAAATGTCTTTATCCCCGAATAAGTGCTCATGAGGCTCTTCATGGTGGGTTCTGTCGCCTTTTGAAACTCCCAACGTTGCAGGACCTGACGATGCACATCCAGTACGGCTATACCATATCGGTCCTCTATCACGATGTTTTGACTGTCCGGCAGGATCGCAAGATCGAGGGCATGATTTTCCAGCTGAGGGTCCCCATACGTAAGCACCGTCCCAGCGGATTGTATCAGCCGGTTGAACGGCATCAGGGTGTATTGGCTTTCCTGCTGTAATGTACTGTCGTCATACTTCATCCGGTAGGGCGTGGGTTGTTGTGCCAGTAAAGTTCCGAGCGAAAAAAGAATGGAGGGAATGGCGATAAACAGCTTTTTGAGCATTATCCTGGATTTGAGCCTCGAATTTAACTAATAAATAAGAACTGCGGAATGTTAGCTATCGATTAAGTTAGTATGTTTGTCCTATGTACGGCAATAGTCATATCGATAGCTTCACTGAATTCTTTCCCTTCTGCCGGGAGCTATATGCCTGTTCTACCTTTAAGGACTTCTGCAGTTCTGTCATAGCCTAAAGGCTATATCCCTCTATTCTCTGTCAATCAGGAATTACTTCAGTCAAAGGCCTTTGATTGTCTTATACATTTCATCAAATGTACATGTCATGTCACATTTAGCTATTGCGTTCATTATCGTTGTCTCTATTTCCATCATCATCTTATTACTCATCATCATGCACAACAAACATATAAAAGCAAGGAACAACAGCATGCTGTCCTTTTTCAAAGTTGCCGGTACGGCGCATAATCTGTCTTTCACAGGTCAGGAAATATTACGCGACAAGATCATCGGTCTGGATGGTCCAAAAAGAAAACTGCTTGTCGTAGAAGAAGATGCGGAAGAATACAGCACGCAGATCATCTATCTGGATGAAGTCGCCGCCTGCAAGGTAAAAAAGGTATACGCCGCCATCAACAGCCATGAATACAGGAAGAACAGACCCGAAGAATACCTGAAGTCCATCGCATTGGAGTTTGAATTCAACAGGGACGAGGCGCCGGTAACGGTTGTCTTTTATAAGAATTCGATCAACAGCATTTACGAGATCCCCGAGCTGGAGGCCAGGGCCAAACATTGGGCAACGACACTGTCCAAAATGTCACCCAAACCTTCCATTAAAAATCCTATATCATGATAAAAAAACATGAGGGCGCGTCGATAGGAGATTTGCTGGTTGTTATAGTGGTGATTATAAATGTCATCATAATAAGGACAGGGTTTATCGTTAATCCAAAGTGGTATTGCCTTTTACTGATCTCGGCGCCGCTGCTGGTCCTTATTGGGCTTTTCAGGCGCAGATCGCCGGACAGAAAATAAACTATATCTCAAACCTTTAATTAAATTCTTATGCCATCGAACGAACCTACGCTTATACTTAGGGAGGACGACTATCAGGTTCTTCTCTCTTTTCTCAAGGACGGGCGATATGCCAACAGAGAAGATGCCCGGTATATAACAGACCTCGGGCTGGAAATAAGGAAGGCTAAACTGGTTACTAAAGACAAATTTCCTCGCGATGTAGTCCGGTTAAACTCAAGAATAAGAGTAATGGATTCCGGCAGAGATGCCATGATGGACCTTATATTGGTCACCCCGGACAAGGCGGATATAAAAACCCGGAAGATATCAGTCCTTGCACCTATAGGAACGGCTCTTATTGGGTTAAAAAAAGGTGCAACCGTGAGTTGGGAGGTGCCAGGCGGAAAGAAAGAATTTACCGTTATGGAAGTAAATAATTAAAACCCCTGTCATGCATGCTGATATAGCAGTAATAATTATCGGCACTGCCGTTATCTGCCTTCTTGTGGTCTTGCTATGGAAAGTCTTTACAAATCAGCAGTGAGTCGTACCTTTGCTTCCCTGAACAAGCACCACCATGAAATACAAACTACTGGGACGCAGCGGCCTGAAAGTATCGGAATTATGTCTTGGGACCATGGGCTTCGGCACGGAGGCCGGATGGGGCGCCGACAAGGATGCCAGCTTCGCCATCATGGAAGCCTTCGCCAATGCAGGCGGCAATTTCCTGGACACCGCCAACATCTACAAGCTCGGCACCAGCGAGAAGCTCATCGGAGAGTTCATACAACCACGCGACCGGGATTACTTCGTAATAGCCACGAAATATTCGTTAAAGGATAACACTACCAACCCCAATGCCAGCGGCAACAGCCGCAAGAACATGATGCGCAGCGTCGAAAAAAGCCTGCAACGTCTGCAGACCGGCTTCATCGACGTACTCTATCTGCATATATGGGATGACCTCACACCCATCGACGAGGTGCTGCGTGGCATCGACGATCTTATCCACCAGGGTAAGGTCAACTATGCGGCTATCAGCGACACCCCCGCCTGGATCGTAAGCAAGGGCAACACCCTGGCCGAACTCATGGGCTGGAGTCAATTCATCGCACTGCAGGTGGAGTACAGCCTTCTGCAACGCTCGCCCGAACGGGACCTGACGCCCATGGCCAAACATTATGGGATGACCGTAACGCCCTGGGCGCCCCTGGCAGGTGGAGCGCTCACGGGTAAATATCTCCGCGGCGATCAGGGCCGCATCAAGCCCGAAAGCAATCGTCGTGATGACAACAGCGTGCGCATCACCCGCGTGGTCATGGACATAGCCGAAAAGCTGGGTGTAAAGCCCAGTCATGTAGCGCTACAGTGGACACGTCAGCAGGGTTTCGAATGCATACCCATCGTAGGAGCCACCAAACTGGAACAGCTGCACGAGAATCTTAAAACGATAGATGTCGTCCTCTCCCCGGAAGATCTTCAGCGACTGGACGAAGCCAGCGCCATCGATCTCGGATTCCCCGGGAAGTTCTTCCGGGAAGAGGGGGTACGCCAAAATAATTTCGGTGGATTTTACGACAGGATCGTTCGACGACAGTAGGCTTCCGGCAGGTAGGTCCCCCGGCGGCTCCGTCACTGTTTATCCCACCACATCCGGCTTGTCAACAGATCCCCACCCTGCAAGCGTGACACTGCATCATTATAATTCGCCTCGTTCGTGACCTTTTCACTCGGAGGATAGATCAGCCTCCTCGGGATCGTCCCACCCGTGGCATTACCCGGATACTTGGTAGGCGTCAGGGCCGGATACCCCGTCCGGCGCCAGTTGCTCCAGGCCTCGTATTCATTCATCACCGTCGCCAGCCAGAATTGGGTGTTGATCTGGCTGAGACCGATGGCATCATCGTACGGATGGTTGTTATAATAGTCTTCGGCGTCTCCTTCATCGATGGCGGATGCATCCCCATAAGCCGACAATTGCGTGATGGCCGCAATGACGCCATTCTTATAGTGGTCTTCCGCACTACCCCCGATACCCCAGCGTTTGGCCGCATCCGCCAAAAGGAATTCGGACTCCGCATAGGTCAATACCAGATTGGGCGCCGTATAGCTGAGGATATTATCGTTGAATCTCGAATAGCCCTGCATGCCAAGGGCAGGATAATCCGCTGTCTTCGTCACGTCGATGGCGGGATTGGCGCCCCCCTGTATATAGCCCGGGGGCAAACCCAGCTGATCCCCGGGGTCCGTGCTGCCCGTAGCAAAGATCTCCGCCATCACCGGCAGCCTGGGGTCGTCATAGGTCTTCAACGTGTCGATATAGGTTTTGCAAAGCTTGAGGTCCGCGCTGTCTTCTTCGAGGATGGACCAGGCATCCCGGTTCTGTGTCAGCGTGCCTTCCGCGTGCTCTACGATGGCATTGTCGTCATTGCTCGTCATGGTTTGTCCCTGCACCTTCGTGACGATGGACTTCGCCGTTTCAGGATCGACATTGGTCAGCCGCATGGCAATACGCAGCAGCAGCGTATTGCCAAAACGTTTCCACTTCGCGATCTGATCCGAGTCCGATGACGAATAAAAAACATCTCCCTTCGGATAGTCCGCGTTGACGTCGAGACTGTCCGTCGCTTCGGACACCTCTTTCAGCAGGTCCGTATAGATATCCTGCTGCTTGTCGAACACCGGCGTATATATGCGGCTGTAATAGCCTTGTCCCGCCTGGAAATAAGGGATATCGCCATAGAGATCGGTGATCCTTTCGAAGACCATGGCCTTCATGATCCGGGCTATCTGGTGAAGGTTCCGGTACTTCTCTTTGTTCTGGGTCAGCTGATAAAGCTCCACCACCGGCTGTACTTGGTAAATATAGGAATGCGTAAAATAAACGCCGAAATTGCCGACTGCGTTAAGATATTTATCGCCCGAATAAAAGGAAAGATTGGTGGACGCCGTATGTTGCACAAAACCCGCGATCTCGCACCATTCGCTTTGCCAGTTCTCCGCTCCGAAATCCGAGCTTCCCGTATACATCAGCTGCACCGTGGTCAGCAGGAACGAAGCATTATATGCATCGCCCGTCACCGTGGTGGGGTTGGTATTGGTTTTCAGAAGGTCTTTTTTACAGGAGACAAACATCAGTCCCGCTATGATATATATTGCTATCGATTTCATATGCATGTTGTTTAGAACTTTACATTCAGGTTAAGACCAAGCGTCCTGGAATAAGGCACCGCGGCGGATTCGAGACCCTGGGAATAGATGGATGCCGAATAATTGGTTTCCGGGTCCACATTGGGCACATGCTTCTTGATCGTAAATACATTTCGGGTGACAAAGCTCAGCCGCATGCCATGGATCTTGCCATGGAACATGCTGGCGGGGAAGTCGTATCCGAAGATGATCTGTCTGAACTTGACAAAGCTGGCGTCATACACGAACATCCCCTGATCCGCGTTGGCCCAGTTACCATAATAGGTGGCGGGGTACGCATTGTCCGTCCCGTACATCTTATCACGTCCTGGCAGCGTCTCTTTGGAAAGTCCCTGCGTATAGGCTACGAAGTTGGAGTTGGAGAAGAGCTTGCCCCCGAACTTCCCATCGATGAGGAAGGATAGATAGAATTGCTTGTACTTGAAGGTATTCGTAATACCAGCCGTCCAGGGGCTGATGGCCGATCCATAATCCGTCGTCACGGAGGCGGAAGGGTCCGGCGCATCCGAGGCAGGGTTGATGACCGGCTTGCCGTGATCGTCGAGGGCCGGGGACTGGGCGATAATATGCTGGGCCGACTTGCCTACTATCTGTTGTATATAAGCGATAGAACCCCAGTCGGGTGTTGCGGAACCCAGCGTGATCTGGGGTTGACCGCCAAGGGCTAATACCTTCGAGGAATTGAAGGTCGCATTGACATCGATGTCCCAGCTAAAGGACGAGGTCTTTACGGGCATCCCGCCGAACTGCATCTCCAGACCGTTGACCCGCAGCGTACCCACATTCAGCAATGCTGAACTATATCCCGAGGACAGGTCGATCGTCACCGGCACGATGTCATCGATGACTTTCTTCCGGAAGAAAGCGATATCCATTCGCAGCCTGTTCTTGAACATATCCATTTCCGTACCTATCTCGAACTCCTCTCTTTTGGAAGGTTTCAGGCCGCTGTTGGGTACGGTCGAAGAGCCTGCCAAGCCGATGGGATACGTACCGCTGGGCACCGTGAGGGTACCCTGTATGCCATAGCTTTGCAGCGTTTGATACGGAGCGTCCGCGGCCCCGCCCACACTGGCATAGCTGAGCCTGAGCTTGCCCAGGTCCATGGAAGGCAGATGCAGGAGTTCCGAGAATACAAAAGCGGCGCTGGCGGATGGATAAAAATAGTCGCTCTTGCCCGGCGCCAGGGTCGAGTACCAGTCATTCCGGCCCGTCATCGTGAGGAACAGGAAATTCTTATACGCGAGGTCCACGCTGCCGTAGACGGATTCATATTTTTCATTGTTGAGTCCGTACGACTCCTGGAGCACCTCGAGGTTGCCGATATTGTACAGGAATTCCGTGGCGAAATTCTGCCCCGAGGCCGTTACGAACTCCTGGCTGGATCTCCGGTAGTTGCCACCCAGCAGCGCATTTATGCTAAAGGAAGGCGACAATTGAAATTTCTTACCCGCCGTGATGTCTATATTGAGCTCCGTCTGTTTGACATTCTGTTCGTACATATCGCCTCCCGTCTCGTAGCCCGTACCCGTAGGCGTTACATTCGTGTTGCGATCGTTGGTATAGTCATTCGCTACCTGCGCCCCGATATAGAAACCATTGTCGAAGGTATATCGCAGATTGGCCGCCCCTATGAAACGATTGCGGTGGATGGCGCCCATGAACTTATAAGCCGCGAAATACGGGTTGGTAGTATATATATCGTTGAAGGGGTTGAGCTCATAGCCGTTGACATCCGTACCGTCATGGTTGGGTCCCGCCAGGGTCCTGATATCGATGTTGGGCGGCACGAACATAGGTCCCCAGTTCAGGTTGCCCACCGCATCCGCCACGTTGGGGGCATTCTTGGTATAGGACGATACATATTGTCCCGAGAGGTCGAGGGTCAGGTGTTTGTCCAGCCGCAGGTTGGTGTTTTGTGTAAACTCCAGCCGCTGCAGGGAGGCATTGGGGACATAGCTGCTGTTGTACAGATGGCTGACCGAAAATCTCGTGGAGCCCGCATCTCCGAAGCCTTTGCTGAATGCAAGCGTATTGGTGGCCGTTCCGCCTGGTTTGTAAAACCTTCCCAGGTTGCCTTTAGCCGCCTCCGAATAAGGCCGGGAGACACCGTCGAACTGCGGAACAGGAGCGCCGTCGAGCTTGGCGCCCCAGCTGGATTCCATCGAACCCAGCGCATCCGGCCCGTCGATGGGCTTGGCGCCATTATATCCCTGTCCATATTGCGTTTGAAAATCCGTCTGGTCGATCACTTTTTGAACGACATAGTTGGAATTCAGCTCCACTCCCACCCCGACTCCTGCCTTACCTTTTTTGGTAGTGATCAGGACAACGCCATTGGCCCCACGATATCCATACAAGGCTGTGGCCGCCGCTCCCTTCAATATGGAGACGGACTCTATATCATCCGGATTGATATCGCCGATGCCATCACCTCCATCCTTGCCTCCATAGCCACCCACAACATCCGTGGTAGCATAGTTGTTGTTGACAAGCGGTATGCCATTGAGCACATACAACGGCTGATTGCTACCCGTCATGCTCGTGATCCCGCGTATCACTACATTGCTGGCGCTATTGGGACCCGCTGCCACCCCACTGACATTGACGCCCGCAATCCGGCCTTCCAGGCTGTTGACAAAGCTGTTTTCCCGGGCTTCCGTCAGCGTACCGCCCTTTATTTCGGAGACAGAGTATCCTACCGCCCGTCGCTGTCGGTTGATGCCAAGGGCAGTGACTACTACCTCGCTCATCTGGTTATCGCCTTGTTCGAGCTCGATGTTCAGGACCGTCCTGGACCTGACAGCTTCCTCCCGCGTCTTGTAGCCTACGGAAGAAAAAACCAGGACATCCGTTTCTTCCACGTTGATGGTGTAGTTGCCCTGTTCATCGGAAGTGGTGGTTTTGTTGGAACCTTTGACCTGGACGGTCACGTTCACCAGTGGCTGACCTTTTGTATCCGTCACCTGTCCCTTGACAGGCCGCGCAAGGGTGATAGCCGCTGCCGGGGCTACGCCAACGAGGATAAGTACGAAGGCATACCAGCAGCCTGAAAAAGTCGATCTTTTCATGCTTAACAGTTTTTTGGGATTTGAAAAAAGGAGGCTTAAAAGGATATAGTCCCGGGCACGGGTTTAGAACAGTCTCAGTGTAGGGTGTGTAGGTAGATGTAGTTAAATATACGGAAAATAAAAACGCCCCGTAATGGGGCGTTCACTATGTCAGCGGGTGATGTTATTTCTTTCCTTTAGGGGCCATATACGACGCGGCGAATTGATATAATAGGGCAGCCTTGCCATCCTTGTCGAACATCCATGTTTCCTGCAGATCGGTGGAGTCCATCTTGCCATTCTTATAGGTATCTTTTTCCATCCCCCAGATCAGGGCCCAATGCTCATTCTTATCCGTGCTTTTCACCGCCATTATCGCATGGACCTCATCGACAGCCGCGGCAAAAGTATTGCGATGGGCCTGGACGCCGGCAAGAATGCTATCCCTGCTGCCCCGCATCGTCATCCCGCTGGCCAGGTGCACCTCTACCGTGTCCGCAAACATGTCTTTCACAGTAGCCAGGTTGCCGTTGTCATAGGCCTTCCAAATGGCCAGCAACGACTCCGCGTTTTTGGGGTCATCCATTTCGAATTTGGACGAATACAAAACAGGATAAGGCGATTGGATATCCCTCATTTTTACGGAAGGCGAATCGGCGCTTTTCGTACTGTCGGATGCCGGCGTGGGATTACCGCCGCTGCATGCTGCAAGGAAGGCCATAACGGCCAGGGCCAGGAACTGTTTCATGACATGTAAATTTTAAAATGATAAAATAAAACCGTCTTCCTGTGACCAGCAGGCAGCATATGATAGGTAGGGCCCTATAAATATAAATAAAATATCATTTATACCCTGTATTATAAGTATCCGGAGCAGCCGCCGGTTTGATGTGATATAAAACTGTCAGATCCCTCTATTCAGCCTGCAGCTTAAAGACGATCGGCTGACGTTTATAGCTCTCGGAAATTATCCCGCCCATGATAGCCGGCTGCCAGGCGGGGCTTTGTTGCATTACCCGCAAGGCTTCCGCGTCGAGATATTTATCTATTGTCCGTTCAACATGAAGATCATAAAGTTTGCCATCCTTTGCGACCATGAATCCTATGATGACCATTCCCTGGGTCTCATTGGTCACCGCACTGTCCGGATATCGGAATGTCTTGTTTAAAAATCGAAGCCATTGAGCAGCCCCGCCAGGGAATTCGGATTCACGCATAAAAACCTTGACCTCCTTATTACGTGATCCGTCCTCGTTGTAAAAGGCGCCGGAAACTTGTTTGCCATTCTTATATTTCGCCTTGCCTGAAACCTTACCCGAAGGGTAATATCCGATCCATTCCCCAGTATAGTCATCGTCTTTGTTATTTCCCGTTGCTTGTATCTGACCATTGTCATAATAAAAGGTCTCGGGGCCATCTTCCTTGTTGTTTACATACGTGCAACGACGAGTGACCTTGCTGCTGCTGTCATACCAGATAAATTCGCCCTGCCGGACATGGAACGAGTCGTCTGTATACTTTCCTGTCATCTGGGGCTTGCCGGTAAGAAAGCGGTCCGTGACCTGCCACCCATCCGCTAGTTTTTCTTTAGTCCGGAAATAGGATGCTTTGTCGGAGGTGGTCAAACGCCAGGTGACGTCATAGTATAAGGTGTCTTGCGCAATAGCGGGCATTTTGCTGATGCAGCAGCTGAGCAGCAGGGCTAGTCTAAATAGGAATTTCATGGCTAAATATAATATCGGCGCGGGATTAATACAAGCGAACCCTAAAAAAGCGGCATTTATCGCTGCCCCAGCATCCGCTGGCGTTGCCAAAAAAAGGCCGTCTCTGTCAAGAGACGGCCTCAGTATCATCAAAGCCTACTGCTTACAGCACCAACAACTTCGCAGTCGCCACATCCGTAGCCGTAGTCACCTTCACCGTATAGATCCCGCGAAGCCCACGTACACTCACCGGGATTATCGGACTGCTCGGCAGACCCGTCAGCTGTTTGACCACCGCTCCATTATTATCGATGATCTGGATCACATACTGCCCATCCGCATTGGTCACGATCAGGTTGGTCGTTCCGATGGCAGGATTGGGAAGAATGAGCACGCTCAAAGGCGGCGTAAATTTCAGGCTGACGGTATTGGATAGCGTAGACTTGCCCAACGACTCGTACTCCTTCAGCCGGTAGTAGTCGGTGCCAGGCAGCGGCAGCAGATCGACAAAGCTATAGTCCGTCGTCTCGGCGGTGCTGTTCTTTGCGGGCACCAGGCCAATCGGCAGGAACAATCTTCCATCCAGGCTCTTTTGCACCTCGAACAGCTTGGTATCGTTGTCCTGCGTGGTAGTCCACTTCAACAACGCCTTGCTGCCTTGTTTCACCGCGGTGAAGACCAGCGGCGGCTGTGCCGGTCCGGAGCCGGGAGGCGTAAAGGAATATTGGGTAAAGACGGGATAGTGGTCCGTCGTGGTAGAACCATAGTTCGTCACCAGGGTAGCCACATCGGAGCGTACCGTGGCCGAAGCAGGCAGATAGTATCTGTTCATCGAGTCGCTGAGGATCACGTTGTCGATCACGCTGGTGAAGTTGACGTCCGAATGCTGGCCAGCCGGGCTCAACGGCATCGTTGGGAAAGCATACAGCGCCGAATCCGTTATGGTGAATGCGCTCCAGGAGGTCACCGGCGGATTGACGCCAGCCGTGATGGTCGTATTCAGATCGTCGTTGAAGTCGCCGAGGATCACCACGTTGTCCGCCGGATATTGCGCTTTCAACAGCGAATCCAATGCACGGGCGCCATCCGCACGACGGGCATACGCCGTGAGCACGGGTGAAGTATTGGCTTTCGCATGCACATTGATAAAACGCACCGTCCTGGTATTCGTCCCGCCATGGTTGTCGCTCAGCGTAACATTGGCCGTGAGCATGTATGGGAACCTGCCGCTGGCCCAATCATTGTAATATTGAGTGGAGATATCCGCGGGATTGGTCACACCAAGAGTGAGCAGGGAGTCCGTACGGACGATCGAGATCTTGGCCGTGTTGTATACAAAGGCCAGCTTTTGCACCGTGTTCAACGGATCAGGACCGCCCGATACATTGGGGTTGGAGTATGATCCGTATTGACCTACCACCACAGCATAACCAGGCATGGTAGCCACGATGGAATCCAGGGCCTGCTCGTCGCACACTTCTTCCAGCGCATACAGATCCGCATGCAGGCTGGGCAGGACGACACCTACATTCTTTTTCTGCAGGGCCTTGTCCGTGGGTCCGAGGGTCAGATCGGGCGTACCGAACCAGTTCAGGTTCCAGTCGATGACGCTGAGCGTGCTGGCAGGATCGATACTATTGCCTTTGACGTCGACGACGGCGACGGAGTCGGAGATGGAGACCAGCACGGAGTCGATAAACTGCCTGTTGGCAGCGGACGGAGTGAAGCGGACGTACACCGGCACCGCCGTGTTATTGGAAGCAGTCATATTCAGCGATACGCTGTCACTGAAATGCGTGCTGTCCGTAGAGACGGTGAAGCTGCCGGCGGAAGTGATCGTAATATTGGAAGTAAGATCATTACCCGTAACGATCAGCTTTTGTGTAGCGGATGCGCCGGACGCCGTAAATCCGAATTCCAGGTTATTCGTGCTCAGGGTAAGGCTCGGTGGCGGCGGGGTCAGCGAATTGATCAGGCTGACGTCGTCGAGTGTCCAGCGCGAACCATCCTGCGCGGTAGATGTATAGACCCAGGCGATATAAACGCTTGAATCCTTAAAGGCGGACAAATTGATATTAGTGGATTGCGCCCAGACATCGGACGCCTGGCTGGGGAATTTTCCATTCAGGTCCGTCCAGTGTGCAAGGGTCGGATCGCCCGAACCCGCATAGTCCGTGGATATTTTCAGCACCAGCGGGGCGCCGGCAAAAGCATTACGGCTCCAATAGCTCAGCAAGGGGAAGCTCGTTCCGCTGAGATTGAACTTCGGCGTGATCAGCCAATCCTGGTTGACATGGTTGGTCCCGGCTGCAAATCCATTGATCTCTACGGCATGTCCAAAAGCGGTAGTGCCTGCGGGCGCCGAGCTGTCCCTGCCAAAGGTGGTGCAATCCCAAACCTGGTCGCCCGTTACGCTAAAGGCGGTGAAGCCGTTGGGCAACTCGCCGGTACCAAGACAGCTGTCGAAGCTGGTGATAAAAGGCAGCGGTTGCGCGATCGTGTTATTAAAGGTGCTGAAGACCCAGTCCGTGCTCGTCATGCCGGGGAATCCGTGATTGAAGACATCCAAAAAAGTAAAGGCCGCCATACGGATCGAGTAGGTGTTGCCACCGGACAGCGACACGTTCAAGGTGACGGAATCATTGCTGACCACGACACGTGGATCGCTCACAGGCAGGACTATGCTGTCGGCGCCATTATTGATCACTATGGAAATATTGCCGAAGCCTTTGAATACGGCCTTGTTGAATACTACCACGGGAATAGTGCTGGACGGGATATTGAATGAATTGTTGGCAGGGATCAGCGTCTGCACGACAGGAGGCGTAGTCGTATATCCCGCATTGTGCGGGTTAGGCGTGCCTGCTACGAAGTCGGTGGAATTATTATTGGCGTCCTGTCCATCCGGAGTACGGATATCCGCGGTGGAGTTGGTCAGTATGGGCGCCGGGGAGCCTTCAAAACCCGTGGCCGTCGGTCCATAACCCACCAGGTCGATGACAGTGGGACCCGAAGGATTGGCGCCCGACTGGGCAGCCGTGGAATTGCTCAAAAGGACCTTACCAGCGGTGGCGCTCATAGCGATGCCGCCTGCCACATCAGGAGTTGGTAATGGTGCGGTATTGGAAGCACCCGCGGCTTCCGCCACCAGGAAATAACCATGGGGAGGGATAACACCGTTCAACGGTGTCACCTGCCAGGAGCTGCCCGTGGCCGCGGCATATTGCACCGACCAGCCGTTGAGGACCACCAGCGTATCGGCATCATTGAAAAGTTCGATGAAGTCGTTGGCGAAGACAGAACCCGAGTTGCCGCCGCCGCCATACACCTGGTTGACGACGATCTTTGCCGCCGGCGCTGTGATGGAGCCGGACAGCGACACTGTTTGCGAGTCGGCCCCCGCGGATTGCAAGGTCAGACGTCCATTCACCGCTCCGCCGGAGGTGCTTGCCGCCAGCCTGACCAGGATGGAGGTATCGGCCACTGTTCCGCCGTGCTGCGGCAGCGTGAGAGAAGTGGAGAAGCTGCTGCCATTTCCTGAAAGTTCGTAACCCGGCGTGGCCGTTACGCTAATGTCCCCCGTCAGGTTGACGCCGCCGATGGTCACCGGTTGCGCGGCCGATGGAGTCCCCGCCACTGTATTGAATGAAAGGGCGTTGGGAGACACCGTCAGGGTTGCCACCGGTACGCTGCCGGAGGTGGTAGCAGTGACGCTCAGATCGTCGATGCGCCAGTTGGCGGTATTCTTCGAGGCATTACCTGTGCCGTTGTACGCGTAGAGGCGGATAGTAATAGCCTGTCCCGAAGCGCCCACAATGGATGTCGCATTGGAGAGGAGCGCCCATGCGCTGTTATTGGCCAGCGTGGACGTGGCCACTGCCGTGGCAAAACCATCGAGGCTCGTACGAATGTCATAAGCCTGTGGTCCCGTACCCGTGCTCCGGCTTCCAAAATTGATCTGGCTCACCGTGACCGCCACACCCGCGATAGGCGTCAGCGTCCATTCGAAATACGTAGTGGTGTCCGGTCTGAACGCTCCTATATTGGCCGCGGCGCCGGCATTGTTGCCACCCGTAGCGCCTGTATAGCCCGAAGAGGCCGACGTGGTCGTCAGCAGCGCGGTCGTACCATTATTATTGCCCTGCGAAACAGCAGAGACGGAGACCCCGGCAGGGACACCGGACAAAGGAGTGGCGGTGGAAAAATCCCAGGTGATCTGGGCGTAGCTGATGGCTGGCAGTAGGAACGCCAGTGCTAATAGGTAAAGTTTTCCCATTGGCAGGATAGTTTTAATTTTTATAGGTAATTATTATAAAAGCCTGTCAAAGCTAGGGGAAAACAGTAACCGGAAGCATCCCGGAGGTGAAGAAATTATTAAATCATCGCCCTCGCTCCTATCCGGGGGCAACAAAATTTTCTTGTTCTGCCGAAAAATCAGTAACTTATATCCAGGTTTAGGAGCTATGAAACTACTTTTTACGATCTTTCTCTCGATGACCATCCTTGGCGCCGCCGCCCAGACACATCTGCCTGTCGGCACATGGGGCTACGGCTATAGCCCCTGGCAACCCACCGTGTTCCTCCCCTCTTTCGACGTCGATGCGACCAAAGGCAAGTGGCAGCTAAAACCCTTCGCAAGCCTCTCGGCTGGTTATATCTTTTTGAATGGCGGCATCTCCTATGTATCCGCCCCCGTGGGACTCGCGCTCCTGCGTCCGTTGAATTCGAATTGGACGGCCTACGGCGCCGCCACCCTTACTCCGACATTTTTCAGCATCAATAGTTTCTCCACACTGCCCGCCGGCGATCCTAAGTACGGCGGCTACCCCTTCCAGTCAGGATATGGCATGGGCCTCACGCCCGGCGTACAGGGCGGTCTCATCTATACCAATGATGCAAAGACCTTTTCCATCTCGGGCCATGTCCGCTTCGAAAGGAACAGCTATCCTGTCTATCCCACCGGACCGGTGGCCCGCTAATTCTTTACCAGCTTCAATGTTTTGGTGAACCCGCCATTCTGCACCTTGAGATAATACACGCCGGGGCTATATCCACTGGCATCTATATCCACATATCCTGCAGACTGGCCGACGACCCTGGCCTGCAGCTGTTTCCCATCGGCGCTATATAGACCTATATAGGTCTGTTGCGAGGCATCCGGCGACAGATACAGACGGAACACTCCGAAGGATGGATTGGGAGATACTTCGGCAACATTCGCCGTCCCTGCGGTATTCGTTCCATTCCGAAGCGCCGCGGCCACGGATAGCAGATTCCCGGCTATGAGCTCATCGCTGTTGGCGGAAGACACTTGTTCCTGTCCGCAGACGGCCCTGCTGCCAAATGCCAGATCGATGCGTGTACGGTCAAAACTGTTCTTCCAATATATCACAACCAGCGAAGGCAGCAGCACATTCCCAAAGTAGGGCACATCGGTGGTTAAGCTCGTGTCGCCGGGTGAAACAGTGATCTTACCATGCTCATTGGTGCCGATGAGATACCAACCCACCTCGATGTCGGATGAATTGGGGTTGATGATCTCCCAGTGACGGATATGCGCGGCATCGCTGGTACAGAGAGGCTTCAGATTCAGGTCCTGTATGAATGTAGTGGGCGGTGTCGCCTGTCCCACGGCCTTATAGGCGTCGATAAATCCATACCCCGTAGCATAATCGAAACCTTTGTCAAAGCCGTCGGTACGCGGGTCGTCCATGTCCACGGCCGTCGAGGTAAGAATACTCTTTATCCTGTCCGGCGTAAGGCTGCTGTCACGCTGCATCATAAGGGCCGCCGTGCCCATGGCATGCGCCATAGCGGCGGCAGTACCAAAATAATTGGGCAGGTCGTCGGCATCCTGGGGAATATCTCCTTTGCGGGCAGGATAATCATAACCAACCAGGTCCGTCGGATCGAAGAACGAAGTATTCACCGCGTCCGGACCTACAACATCCGGCTTGTGACGCGTCTGCGGCGCAATATGATTGCCTAATGTATCCAGATCGATGATGCTCCCGGCTTTGCTGGAAATGCTGTCTATCACCGGAGGGCTCACTCCGTAAGCAGGCGTGTTGTAGTAATAGGCCGACCCCACCGTGATAGCCCCTTCGGCATTGGCGTGACCTGCCAGGGCCGGCGCGAAAAGGCCGGGAATGGGATTATCTGTCTGCTGATAGAATTTTGCATCCTGGTTGATAATATATTTGATCCGGCCGGGATCAGTGCCGGCCCGTTTGATGATCACCAGGTAGAAAGTAGTGTCGTTAGGGTCATCGGTGTCATTGGCATAACCCAAGGTCTCACGGGGTTCGCCATTGGCAATATTATTGTCCTGTCCCCCGAAGCCCACTGACTGCATGTTCTTGTCGAGAAGGAAGATATCAAGGTCCGTGGTCACGGATCTCACGCCGTTGACAGAATAGGAATTCTGGTCCCATTGGAAAAAAATGCCCAGATATCCTTTCTTCGGAACGACAATGGGTTGAAGATAACGAGGATTGGTACCTGGAGCGCTGAAATTATGCGCCGTGCCGATACTGTCCCCGAAAGGCGCATATGCCGATGGCCTGTATTCACTTTCATATGCATTTAATCCATAGTCCGCAGCGACGGTGAAATAGGTAATACCTGCTGCCTTTGCCTGGTTGATGGCCTTTGAAACCACACCATCCTGGAAAAAGGGTTCCTCCCATACCATCACCTCATTATCACCGATGATCTTGCACCCTGCATCGGCCAGCTTCCTGATGCCCGCGGCAATATTCGATTGTGAGAAAAATCCGCTGTAAAATGCCAGTGGCGCCCCCGGCGCAACATCGTGTACCACCTCCATTATCGCCCTGCCCTGATCAAAACCCTCCAGGTCAAAATCTCCCAGATTCTGTATATCGATGGTATCCCCAAACGGATTGCCCCGCCCGGGCAGCTCGCCATGAACATAGGCGGAATCAAGACCCAGGCTGGGAAAATTGAAATAACTGTCGGATATCAGGCCGATCTTGACACCCTTTCCATCCACCTTATATTGCTGACGGGCCTTATATGATCCAATGGCGGTGTCACCCTGACTGACCACCCCGGTGGAATCGACACTGGCTGCCGCCGCCGCTATACCCTGCGCAACAGGTCGCTGCTGCCCGGACTGGCCGCCCCCTGCCGGATGGCCTGGCCGCACAGGCTTATACACTGCCCGGGCAAATGCAATCGTCCTGGCCGTCTCTAACCGCCGCAGTGCGCCGATGGGCATCAGTCCGGAGATCAGCCTTTCAAAGGCGCCCAATTCCTTAAACCCCATAGTCGCCAGTTCCGCGCGGGTAGCCTGCACATCCCCGGTCATGGACATCTCGACGAGAACTTTATCCCCACTGATCTGCAGCAAACGGGTCAAAGCTTCTACATCCCGATGCTGATAGAGGCTTCTCAATTCGGCGCTCAGCTTTGAAGGGCTTTTGGTGGGCAGACGGGTAGGTAAGACGCCTGTGAGCGAAGGATCACCGACAATTTGAGCTTGAAGAAAAGTAAAAGGAATAGAAAGCACGGCCAGGAAGGCAAGGCGGGGTAGACTGTTATTCATAATGCAGCAGGTTTAATGATAGGGTGCACCCTGCAAAAATTACGCCCCCCCACAGGCTATGTTCGCAATACTCCCTCCAGGAATTTCTCCACCTGCTCCCTGATCTCATGTTGCGCCGGCCGATTGTCCTTATCAAAAGCGAAATGGATCTCGGGAACCAAAAGCTTTCTCGGCGCCACATGCGCCCCAAGATTATGCATCATGATCAGGAGATTATTGGAAGCATGCAGACCGCCGAATTTGGTGGCAGAGGCGGCAGCGATACCGATGACCTTGCCGACCAGATCAAATGCACAATACTCCAATACATTCTTTAATGCTGCCGAAATATTGCTCAGATACTCGGGAGTTACTATGATAATGACCTTCGAGCTTTTCAACATACCTTTTATCTCTTCCAGATTACGCATCCCTTCTTCCGACACCGCCGACCCGAACAACGGCAAGGGATAGTCCTTCGGGTCGATCATATTGACAGTAGCTCCTCTTTCCGTCACCTGGTCCCTGAGATAATAAGCCAGACGATGACTTTGCCTTTCTATTCTGATACTTCCTAACAAAATTGATACTTCCATTTTATTTCATTTTAAATATAACAGCACATCCACAGGCATTCTCCGGATACACCAGCACGGTATCCCCGCTATTCGTAAAAGGCACATTATTCCCCGTCAGCACTTCACACACCAGCTGCAGGTTGACCACTTCCACCGTGAACGCCGCCATAAAAGGCAGGACGGGTATCCTGCAGCCAGGAATAATTGCTTCCAGGCCGCCCGGATCGACGACGATTATCCTGGAAAGACCAAGGTCAACGACAAAATGCCCCTTAGCCATCCGCCTGCCCTGATGACCCGTGTATTGTTCATACCGGACGACATAACTATCCGGCGTTTCCGTCACTACCATGATCTCCGTCAGCGCGACAGCTCCATTGCGATGATGCATATACCGGTCCTGGAACACAAGCTCAGGCGTATCATGCTGCGCTATCTGCAGCAATCCTTCCGGGTTGCTCTTTGGCGGAAAATGGATCGTTCTCGCCTTCATCATTCGTTCGCCCGTATCTGTCTTCACGTTCCGCTGAAATTCCTTGACAGGAGAACAGACCACTCCCAGCTTGTCCAGGCGCTCTTTCACGGCCTCGATATGCTCCGTGCCAAAATGCATCACATGAAGCCCCTCATACCGGCTGAGAGGCGCGTCGAGGTCATACGGCCCACGCTGCTCCCTGGTGATCTCAGCCCACCTCGTAAGATCGACCACTCCCAGGAGCTCGAGATAATTGTTGCCGAATATGGCATGCCTGTTCCCCGCACCGAGTGGCTCGGGCTCTCCGCCGGGCGTTAGGACAATTCTGGGTATAGACAGGGGGGTTAATGTAAATCCCAGTTTTTCATAGACGGCGGCCGATCTCTCCAGGCTGGAGTTGATAAGTCCAATATGATGCAGGATATTGATATATTCCATTTATACGATAATTTTGCAGGGTATAAAAGTACGCGGCGTTATCATGCGCCTGCCTACGCGAAAGGAAGTCTGATCAACGCAATAAGAAGTAATATGCAAAACACAGGAGTTTCTGAAAGGAGTGATCTGCTACAGGATGATTCGGGCTATAGGATGGAATTGCATGAGATAGCGCTCAATCAGATGGGCATGAAATGGGGAACTTATTCCTGCCCCTACGAAAAAAAATTATCCTTTTATCCCGTCGACAATACTATCGTGTCTCATTTCAGGATAACGGATCCTTCCACGATCATCAATCAGCAAAACCAACGGATCTCCGAAAAAAAATTCGTAGTGTATAGGGAAACGCCGGAGCCCTATGATCTATATATAGCCGCTACCAAAGAAAAAACCTGCACTTTCTTCGAGCTGAGCATGTCTTACTCTTTATTCGAAGGTTTCCGCAGCGAAGAAAGTAATTTCCTGTCCCGGTTCAGCAGCTATGTCCCCACCCATACCCCTTCCATTCATTTTACCGCCTCCATTGCGCCGGTGATGTATAGCATCATCAACGACATGCAACGCACCTCTTTCCAGGGCCACCTAAGGCGCCTGTACCTGGAATCCAAGGCAATGGAATTGTTCCTGTTGGAAATAGCGCAGCTGGATAAAAAAGACCCGCAAGCCCCCTCCAAACTAACAAAACGCGACATCGAATGTCTTCATGACATAAAACAATACATCGAATTGCATTTCGATCAACCCACCTCTATCGCGGCGCTATCCCGAAGGGCCGGTATCAATCAAATGAAGCTCAAGACAGGCTTCAAACAGCTGTTCAATACCACCATTTTTAGCTACCTACACTCCATTCGCATGCAGGAAGCGCGAAGGCTTTTGCTGGATGAGAACATGTGCGTAAGCGAGACGGCAGATAGGATCGGATACAAACATCCGCAGCATTTTACGGCGGCTTTTAAGAAACAATTCAATATTACTCCCAGCCAGCTGCGGAAATAGCAATATAAGCACATTCCGCTATAAGTTCACATAATCAACTGATTATCATTGCACTGCTTTGTTGTAGAGAAAATTCCTCGCAACCGTTTGCGTAAATAAATCGCTACGGATATGAAAACGATTTCAGGTTTTTGCACCAAGTTTGGAGGAGCTAATGTAAAATCCCAAAACGATTGCTATGATGCTACACACGACTCCCCCACTGGGCCATAGCTTACTTCGTAAGCTAACGTTATTTCTTCCCTTGCTTTGCATTTCCCTGTTGTCTGCCGCGCAGGTGAAAACTGTCACCGGCGTAGTAACGGACGTATCCGGCGCCCCCATATCGGGCGTATCGGTCATGGTCCAAAAGACAAACACGGGTACTACCACCGACTCCACCGGCCATTTTTCCATCAGGGCGGCTGTAGGGTCCGTGCTTATTTTTTCTTCCACCAGCGGAGGCACTACCACGGTGACCGTTGGCAACAAGAATGAGTATAGCATCACCCTGGAGACGAAGATCAGTTCCCTGAACGATGTGGTCGTAGTTGGTTACGGCCGTCAGAAAAAGGTCAACCTGGTCGGCGCCGTTGGTACCGTGAATGTGGATGAACACATGACCGATCGTTCCATACCCAATATCTCGGTTGGTCTCAGCGGTATGGTACCCGGTCTGGCGGCAACACAGTCCACCGGCATGGCTGGTAAGAATGGCGCCGCGCTGCTGATCCGCGGTCTGGGCACCCCCAATAACAGCAATCCTCTGATAGTAGTGGACGGCATGCCTGACGTGGATATCAACAGGATAAATGTCAACGACATCGAGACCGTCTCCGTCCTGAAAGATGCCGCTTCCGCCTCGGTATATGGATCGAGGGCCGCCAATGGCGTCATATTGATCACTACCCGCACCGGCAAAGGAGCGAAGAACACCGTCTTCTCCTTCAATGGGAATACAGCCCTGGAAAAACCCACCAAAGGCATCAGCTTCCTGTCCAACTATCCCCTGGCCCTGACACTGGAACAACGACGTTCGGCCGTCAATACGCTGCCGTCCAGCTACCCCTACAGGAACGGCACCATCGACCAGTGGATGGCGCTGGACAAGATAGACCCCTTGCGTTATCCCAGCACCGACTGGTGGGATATCATCATGCGCGATGGCAGATTACAGAACTACAACGTATCCGCCACCGGCGGCGGCGACAAGTCCAATTTCTTTGCCTCCATGGGCGTGAGAAATGAGAAGGGACTGCAGATCAACAACGACTACAAGCAATACAACGCCCGGTTCAACTTCGACTATAAGCTCAAGAGCAATATGAATACAGGCGTGCGGTTCAACGGTAACTGGTCTTATTTCACATATGCATTGGCAGAAGGTTTCACCGACCCCGCCTCCACCAATACGGCCGGCTTCGACATGCAGTATGCCGTTGCCGGTATCACCCCATACGATCCGGTGAGCGGGAAGTTCGGCGGCGTCATGGCATATGGCGAGGACCCGCAGGCCTACAACCCTTATCAGCTGTACGTCAACGCCCCCAACCATGAGAACAGGCAGGAATTGAATGGCACCGCCTACTGGGATTGGACACCCATCAAAGGGCTCACAGCAGGGCTGGATTATAACCTCACTTACTACAACCAGTTCAACTGGAATGCTCCTACCCCCGCCCAGGCCTGGAACTTCCAGACAAATTCCTATGGCAGCCGCGTATATTTCGGTCCCAATGCGGCTGTGAGCAATACCAACCTCAACGGTTATAAAACGTTGATGGATGCACGCCTGAACTATCATACGACCTTTGGCACGGACCACGACCTCTCCGCTGTTTTCGTATACAGCGAGGAATATTGGAACGATCGCAGCCTGAGCGCTTCACGGAACGACCGGTTCTCCCCGGGACTCACCGAGATAGACGGCGCCCTGCCCAATGTCATCAGCAATGGCGGTAATTCCAGCGAGGAAGGATTGCGTTCTTATATCGGTCGCCTCAACTACACCGCATTCGGAAAATATATCATCGAAGGCGATATGCGCGTGGACGGCTCCTCCAAATTCGCTCCGGGACAACGGTATGGCACCTTTGGATCGGGCGCCGTCGGCTGGCGTTTCTCGGAAGAAGGCTTTTTGAGACCCATCCTCGACAAATTCCTCAGCAGCGGCAAGCTACGGGCTTCCTACGGCGCGCTGGGTAACAACAGCGGCGTCGGCCGGTATGAGCAGCAGACGACGCTTACGCCCATGAACTATATGATCGCCGGCACGGGTGTCATCGGCCTTGTCAATGCCAAGCTGGTGAACAGGGAACTTTCCTGGGAATCCACGACCGTGCTCGATCTTGGCCTGGAGCTTGGCTTCCTGAATAATCGGCTGACGGCCGAAATGGATTATTACGATCGTCTGACCAAAGGCATCATACAAGGATCGGAATTGTCCGCTCTGCTGGCGGGAGCCTTCTCTGCCCCACGTACCAATATCGGGAATATGCGCAACCGGGGTGCGGAACTTACCCTGACATGGAGGGACAGGATCGGGCAGGTGAGCTATGGCCTCACGGTCAATGGCAGCTATAACAAGACCCGGCTGGAAAGCTGGAGCCAATTGCTGACACGCAATTCGACATACACAGGCTCCAATGGCGTCAGCAGCCAGGTGTTCCTCAATATGCCTTACAACTTTGTCTATACTTATCTGGACGATGGCATCGCCCAGACCTGGGCTGACGTATACAACCATACTCCGCAAGGCATCCAACCCGGCGATTTGATGCGCAAGGACCTCAATGGTGATGGGAAGATCGACGATAATGATCGCGTGGCTTTACAGGACTCGCGTGACAGACCTCTCACCTCCTTTTCGCTGAACGCCTTCGCATCCTGGAAAGGCTTCGACCTCTCCATGCTATGGACAGGCACGGGCGGTCGAAAGGACTTCTGGCTGAATGCTTTCAATACACCCAACTTCGGCACCACACGTTATGCCGTCAATGAGCAGGATGTGACCAACCCCTGGTCTGTCGAAAACCGCGACGGCACCTGGCCGCGTCTTGGAGGCAGCGGCAACAACACCTCCAATACAAGTTTCTGGCTGTACGACATGACCTATCTGCGGCTCAAGAACCTGCAGCTTGGCTATACCTTCCCCAGACCGCTGTTCCGGAAGCTCGGTGTGAGCAATTTCCGCATCGCGGGCTCCGCGGAAAACCTGGTGACCCTTACCTCCTATCCCGGGCTGGACCCCGAGAAGGCCGGTAACAACAACAATATCTATCCTATCATCAAATCGTATTCAGTAGCTGTTCAGCTCAGCTTCTAAACTTGCTATACATATGAAGAAGATACAAATCATTTACCGAGCATTTACAGGAGCGCTTATCTTGAGCATGATGCTTATGGCCTCCTGCAGAAAAGGCCTGCTGGACCTGGCGCCCACCACTCAGCCTTCTCCCGCCACTTTCTGGAAGACGGAATCCGATGCCACTTCAGCCCTTTATGGCCTGTATGCCGCCGTACGGCCTTGTTTCGACAGGGATTACTATTTCGACGGCCAGAGCGAATACACCCGTTGCAGGGGTATCAGCGCCACGGCGGGCAATCTCCGGCTGGGCGATGCCTATACGGGCGGCACCACGTCCACCAAATTCACGCCACATGGTTTTGGCAGCTACTTCGACAATATGTACGAAGACCTGTATGGAGGCATCGACAATGCCAACTATGTCATCGAAAATGTCACAAATATGCAGGCTTCCGGCGGTGCGCTGGGCAGCTCGGCAGTGCTCCAGGTCATCCAGGGAGAATCCAGGCTGCTGCGGGCATTGTGCTATTTCAAGCTTATCACCATGTGGGGTGATGTCCCTTACTATACATTGGCTCCCAAAACGAATGCTGATGTCGCCTCACTGGCGCGTACGCCCATTGGGCAGGTAAAGGATTCCATCCTGGCCGATCTGACCTATGCCTTTAACAATCTTCCTACGAAAGCCACCGATCTGGGAAGGGCTTCGAAACCCGCAGCCCTGGCCTTACGCGGAAAAGTACAGCTGTATTGGGGCTCCTGGAACAAATATGGCTGGCCCGAGCTGGATGGATTTACACCCAGCGCTTCCGAAGCTACCGCTGCCTTTACCGCGGCTGCCGCCGACTTCAAGTCCGTCAGCAATGATTATGGTCTTACTTTATACATGAACGGCGACCCCGGTGGCATCGATTCGCTGGGCAAGGCGGATATATTGCCTAACTATTTTTACCTGTTTACTCCAAAGGCCAACGGCAATCCCGAGATGCTCCTGACATTTACACATGGCGGCACAGGGACCAGCCAGGGTGAGGAGCTCATGCGTGACTTCGCAGGCCGCAGCCATGAAGGCTCACAGTGCTGGGAGTCTCCCCGTTATGAGCTTGCCGACAGATACCAGTCCCTTACGACGGGAGATTTTGTCGCGCCCCTGATCCCGATGAACCCCACCGTGCCCGCCTCGGGTAACGTCGCCAGGACCACACCAGGTTCGGCGGTCAATCCTGACAGCTACCGCGACCGTGACTATCGTATGAAATCCACCATCGAATGGGACTACGAGGAGAGCATCGGCAGCGCCTCTCAGAAATCCACGGGTATGGTGCCCTTTATCTACCAGACCTGGGCCGGCAACGTCACCATCGACGGCATAAATTATATCACGTACAATACGGACGGCTGCAACTCCGGCTATGTCTACCGCAAGTTCGTCCGCAACTATGCGGGACAAGGACGTAGCGACGGCGACTATGCCTGGCCCGTCATACGGCTCGCAGATGTCTACCTGATGTATGCGGAAGCCGCCAATGAAGTGTCCGGACCGGTGCAAGACGCCATCGACCTCGTGAACAAAGTACGTCATCGCGGCAACCTGCCTCCGCTGGCTGCTTCCAAGACGGACAATTACCAGGACTTTTTCAATGCCATCGAACAGGAAAGGATCGTGGAGCTGATCGGTGAAGGGGAACGTCCTTTCGACATCCGCCGCTGGCGCGCCATCGAAAGGATCTGGGGAGCTCCCGGAGGCCCCGGCGTATGGCGCATAGACACCTGGGGGGCGCAAAAAGACCGTTATTATCAGAACGTTTCCGACCTGGGATATCAACAGGACTATATCTACAAGATCCCCCAGTCGGAAAGAGACAAGAATCCTAATCTGACACAGAATATACCCTGGAGATAAAACTGATACATTCAAAAACTCAAACAAGATGAAAAAAAATATAATTATAGCATTGATAGGCCTGCTGATAGCCGGGACCTGGGCCGCCTGCGGCAAGAGTGTCCCTGTGGATGAGGACGGCCTGCTGATCACCACCCGCACCGACTGTTTTGTCAGCAGCTTCGAACTGCTGGGCACCGACTATGTCAGCGTCCGCTCCGGCACCGCCGTCGTCGATACCACGGCACTGACCATCAGCGTCAAGGTGCTGTTCGGCACAGACCTGACACATGTCTATCCGCAATTCACCCTGGCCCAGGACTGCAAGCTCACGCCCAAGATCACGGGCTTTGTAGACCTTTCCGATACGCTGCATCCAAAACAATGGACCGTCATATCGGGCAACAGACAGATCCGTAAGACCTATAGCGTTGTCGTCAGTACGCAATCCAGGTAATGATCATTCATTCTAAACACAACAAGATGCAACACAGAACTCAATATATCGGCTTTACAACTTTGCTGCTGGCGGCGCTGTCGCTGTTGGCGGTGTCCTGCAAGAAGGATGGATACAGCCTTCCAACAGCTTCGGACAAGCTGCAGAACGAAGGGCTCAAAAGAACTACGGGGCCGAATATCGTCGGCCAGCAGATAGAATTCGCCTATGCCATGGCCATCCTGCCCAGCAAGGGGAAACTGGTGTCCTGCACAGCGGAAGCTTCCATAGCAGGCGCTGCCGGCACCTGGATGGAGAATAAGTCCTATTTCACGGACGTCAACAACAGCGGAAAGGACACCGGCGTCGTCGTAGGATCGCCTTACGTGACCAGCGGCGCCACTACCACGGTGACCTATACCGTCGACACTTCCGCGGCTACCCTCCGTTATTACTATGTCATCCCCGAAGAAGCCCGCGGCAAGACGGTGACCATCACCTTCACCGCCAAAAGCAGCGATGGCGAATCCATCTCCACGAAGATGGGGCCCTATACCATCAGCAATATGGACATGACCCTCAACATGAAGGTCACCAACAACACCCAGATGTACATCTCCATTGCCGATATGGCCGTGTATGATTCCACCGCAGCCGCCGCTCACGCCGGCAGCATCGATCTGGTGTATCTGTACCGAAGCTATACCACCAGCGCTTTCAACCACGCCCTGGTAGCGCCCGCCGCCGATGCGGTCTATCTGCCCGACGTGATACTTCCCCCGGGTGTCGACAGGGACGCGAAACTGCTGAAGGTATTCAACCTCCGCGATCACAACCTGGCGCCCGATGAACAATACGGGGACACATTCATAGACGATGTGGATTTTCAGAAGATCGATCTGACAGGTCAACCCGACTATGCCATCAATCTGAAACAGGATGCGGGCGTATGGGTGGAGACGGCCGATGGGAAGTACAGAGCTTATGTTTTCGTCAACAAGGTGGCGACGAACACGGCTACGCTCAGCATGAAAAGGTATACGATGAATCCATCAAAATAATCCGGCATTAGGGACTCATGAGACTACACTACCACTTTATCATCCTGCTGGCATGCGCAGGAATGGGCCTCTGTTGCCCGATGGGATCGAAAGCACAGGCTTTTGTTCATCCGGGCATCAACCAGACATCGGCAGACCTCGACTACATGAGAAAAATGGTGCTGGACGGACGGCAGCCATGGAAAGACGCCTTCGACAGGCTAAAAGCCGCTGCAGACACCAACTTTGTGGCGACAGCACATGCGCACGTGCTGCGAGGGCCCTATGGAAAGCCCAACATCGGCGGCGACGACCTTTCCCGATCCGCCAACATGGCGTATAACGACGCGCTGGTCTGGTACATCACCCGGGACAAAAAGTATGCGAACAAAGCCATCGGGATCCTGAATACCTGGTCATCCACCCTGTGGGACCTCGATTACAACGATGCCAAATTGCTGGCGGCATGGACGGGACATCTCCTGTGCAATGCGGCGGAGATCCTGAGATATACCAACGCAGGATGGCAGCAAAAAGACATCGCCGCCTTCACCCACTTGTTGATGACAGTGTATTTCCCCCTGATGAGGCCATATTACCCACAGGCCAACGGCAACTGGGACGGGGCGATCATCCATTCGCTGATCGCTATAGCCGTGTTCACGGACAACCGATCCCTGTTCGACAATGCGGTCGATCATTTCAGACATGCGCCCGTGAATGGCAGCATCTTCAAATACATCTATCCCAACGGGGAGTGCCAGGAAAGCCCCCGCGACCAGGGGCATGTACAGCTCGGCATCGGCGAATTCGCAGGGGCGGCGCAGGTGGCGTACACACAAGGCGTCGATCTTTTTTCCATGGCGGACAACCGTATCGCGCTGGGATTTGAATACACCGCACGGTTCCTCCTGGGCGAAACACCCTATTGCTATTGCGCCATTTCACAACGCGCAAAAAAGCTGCAAGACGATTATGAGTATATCTACAGACACTATACGGCACAGGGACTGGACATGCCATATGTAAAAAGGGCCGCCGACTCCGTCCGGTCCAGGGCGTCCCGCAGCATCCTTACCGCAGTGCGTGCACCCTCAGGCAAGGCCATAACAAAAACAGGCGCTCCAAAACCAAGCACCATTGCGTATATCGCAGGCGCAGGCAATACCTCGGATGCACGCCCATCCATCCCCTCCGATGCACGATCCATTGCTCCGGGACAATCCATTCAGCAGGCATTGGACGCTGCCGCCACATCCGCCGGCAGCAAATGGGTGGTCTTGAAGGCGGGCGTCCATACCTTCCCCGCCACTTTAAAGATCCCCTCCGGCGTCACCATCATGGGTGAAGGAGATTCCACCATCCTCTTTCTCGACCCCGCTTCGGGCCAGCGGGAAGCCATGGTCAACGCCGACACCAGCCTCCATGACGTCACCATCCGCGACCTCATCATCGAGGGTGGTACTAAGACAGAGGTCCCCTCCGACCCCAACTCATCGCGCTCATTCAAGGGCGGATACAACCGCGGCGGTATTTTATTCCGTGGGGAGAGGGAGGGACAGCTGCACCATATCAGCTTTATCCATCTCACTATCCGGAATTCCACTTATTCCGGCATATCCATCAGCGGCACAAGCAACATTACCGTCACCGGCTGCGACCTTAGCGAGAACGGCGCCAGCGTTCCCCCCGGCCCGGAGCTGACACATAATTTGCTGCTGGAATATTGCTCAGACGTACATATCTCCGACAGCAGGCTGGGGACCTCACCCTTTGGCTGCGGTGTAGCATTGGACCATTGCAGCGACGTATCCGTCACGACTTGCGAGATCGCCCGTAATGGCCATTTCGGCGTGCTGTTGTCGGAGAGCAGACAAGTCTCTCTGCAAGGCTGCCTGATAGAAGCCAACGACAAGAGCGGCGTCATGGCCGAATTCCTGTTCAAGGGCAACGATCATATCACCATCCGCAACAACCGTATCCAGTACAACAACGGGTATGGTGTGGAAATGTATGCCGCGGGGAACAGCACAGTGGACAACAACAAGTACGAGGGAAATGGGAACAGCACCACCCAACAAAAAATAAGCTCCGAAAAATTTATTACGCCATGAAACTGACAAACATCATTTTAGCGACGGTATTTCTTGCCATCGGCTGCGCGCTGCAGGCGCAGACAGATCATCTCGGATCCCTTACTCCTCCGGGACACCCGCGTATCCTGCTGTTGCAAGGCGAAGAGAACGCCGTTAAAAAGACCATCGGCGGCGATAAGATCTGGATAAAGATGCAGCAGGCCATCCTTGACGAGTCCGACAGGATCATAACGCTGCCGCCCATAGAAAGGATCAAGATCGGTCGCCGGCTCCTGGACAAATCCCGCGAAGCCCTCCGGAGACTGCTCTTCCTCTCCTATTCCTACCGTACTACCCGGGATCAAAAATACCTGCAACGCGCAGAAAAAGAAATGAGGGCCATCGCGGCATTCAGCGACTGGAACCCTTCGCATTTCCTGGATGTAGCCGAAATGACCATGGCCATGTCGATAGGATATGATTGGCTGTACGATGGTCTTTCCAAAGATACACGCTCAGCCATCCGCGAAGCGATCCTGCATAAAGGTATCGAACCATCACTGGACCCGAAGTACAGCGGCTGGCTGACGGTGGAGCATAACTGGAATCCCGTGTGCAATGCCGGTATGACCTATGGCGCGCTGGCCATTTATGAAGACAGTCCCGCGCTGGCCAGAAAGATCATCAACCGCGCCATCGAAGACGTGGTATTTGCCATGAAGGATATGGGCCCCGACGGCAATTATCCCGAAGGCTATGGCTACTGGGGCTATGGCACCAGCTTCAATGTGCTCCTGATCAGCGCCCTGGAAAAGGCTTTTGGAAAGGATTTCGGGCTCAACGATATGCCGGGGTTTTTAAAGACCGGCGGCTTCCTGGAGAATATGACAGGCCCTACGGGCAGACCGTTTAATTTTTCGGATGTAGGCGAGTCCGGCGGCATCCAGCCCGCTATGTTCTGGTTTGCCCAAAAGAATGGCGATCCTTCCTTGTTGTGGGTGGAGCGCAGCCGCCTGCTGAATGAAGATCCCCGCAAACATGTCCATGACCGTCTCCTGCCCGCCATGATGATCTGGGGCAAGGGTATCCCCATCGAAAGCATACAGCCTCCTAAAAGCAATATGTGGGTAGGCAGAGGTAAGAACCCCGTGGCCTTGATGCGTACTTCCTGGACAGACAGCGCCGGTATATATATAGGTATGAAAGGCGGCGCCGGCAATGTCAACCATGCCCATATGGATGTCGGCTCGTTTGTAATGGATGCGGATGGAGTACGTTGGGCGATGGATTTTGGCGCACAGAATTACGAGTCGCTGGAGTCCAAAGGCATGCAGATCTTCGGCAGGGGCCAGGACGCCCAACGCTGGACCATATTCAGGTATGTCAATCAGGCACATAATACGCTTACCATCAACGATCAGCATCAGCGGGTGATAGGACATGCGTCCATCACAGGCCATTCCTCCTCCCCCGACTTCATGAACGCCCAGACCGATCTTTCCGAAGTGTATAAAGGCTCCCTGGCATCAGCGCGGCGGGGTATCGCCATTGTCGACGGACAATGGGTCGTAGTCCGGGATGAGATCACGGCCGCCGATACGCCCGCGGTAGTCCGTTGGACCTTGCTGACGCCGGCTGAAGTAAAGATAACAGGGCCGCATTCCGCGGAGTTGACAAAGGATGGCAAAAAGCTGTTCCTGCGTGTGGATGGCCCCGGCGACATCACCATGAAGACATGGCCCACCGACCCACCCCCTAATAGCTATGACGCGCCGAACCCCGGCACCATCCGGACAGGTTTTGAATTTACCCTACCCGCCGGGTCGAGTACTGCCGTCACCGTGTCATTGATACCGGAGAAAGCAGCCGCCACCGCTACAAAAAAGATCGGACCATTGGCAACCTGGAAGCAGGATGGACAGTAAAATATAAGGATGAAAAAGAAACCCCCGATCCAACACTCTATCCATGACCTGGCCAGGAGACTGAACCTGTCCCCGGCCACGATCTCGCGCGTCCTGAACAACCATCCGCATGTACACAAGGAGACGAGAAGCAAGGTCATGGCCATGGTAGAGAAAGTAGGCTACAGGCGGAATGCCATGGCCTCGGGGCTTAGGAGCAACAAGACCAACACCGTGGGTCTGATCGTGCCGCGCATATCCATGTTCTTCCACGCAGAGGTCATTACCACTATTCAAAACGAACTCCACAGACACGGCTATCACCTTGTCATCTGTCAGTCCAACGACAGCCTGGAGGTGGAAAAAGAGCTTACCCGCACCTTGTATGCCTCCCGCGTAGCCGCTGTTATCGCTTCCTGTACGTTGTTTACCACGGACTTCAGCCATTTCGATGTGCTGACGGAAAATAATATCCCCGTCATCTTTTACGATCGCGTCCCCATAAAGCCTTATCCCGCGTGCATCATAAAAGGCGATGACTACCGGGGCGGCTATCTGGCCACCACACATCTGCTGGAACAGGGTTGCCGGCGCATAGCCTATATATCGGGACCGCTGACATGCAGTGTGTATGTGGATCGATTTGCGGGACATCGGCAGGCCATGCAGGAATATGATCTGCCTGTCTCGAATAACAGGGTCTTTTATCAGGAGCTCACAGCCGAAAACGCCAGGAAGGCAATGAAGCAGCTATTCTCGAAGAAGCCTTATCCCGATGCTGTATTCGCCGCCAACGATGTCAGCGCGCTGGAAGCCCTCCATTTTGCAAAAGAAATGGGCGTGTCGGTGCCGGATGACCTGAAGATCGTAGGCTATTCGAATGATCCGCGTTCCGCCATCATAGCTCCTTCCATGACCACCATCGAACAATTCCCCACCAACACCGGTAAGACCATCGTGGCGGAGCTGCTCAAACTATTGAAGGAATATCATGGCCAGCATACGGCCGGGGTCGCCAGCTACCCTACTATCGTCACCGCCGTGGAGCTCATAAGACGCCGGTCGTCCTGAGTATTCAGCTCAAAAGCTCCGGATAATATGTATGGATCATCGCCTTTTCTTCATTGCTCAATTGAGTGAGCAGGATGGGCGTATCCTGCGGCCTCAAACCTTTCTGATTGATCCTGTTCATCAGGCTCCAATCTTTTACAGGCCTTGCAGGTGAAGGGTCCGCCGGTTCCACGGCTTTGAGATCATATCTCGTAAAGTCGATAACCATTTCCGGGGTATTCTTATGCCAGTTCCGCAGCAATGCCAGCCGGAACTCTTTATTCATGAACCATCGGATCTCTTCATTTCCCCACGAGCTGCCTATACCCAGGCCTTTTTCCTCAAACCGATAATTCAACGCATCATTGTTCTTGAAATGATTGCGCCATATTGTACCATATTCTCCGAACGTAACGAATTCGACATCGGGCCATCGCTTTAGCGTCGACCCTACCCATCGTTTCATGGCCCTGTAGGCAAATGTATCGTCCCACCAGTCGTTTTGCCTTTCGGGGATCTTTGCCAGCGCCGCCTCCCAAATATTGGGTATCCATCCAAATCCGTTCAATGCAAAACCACGGTCGAAATGCAGGGACTGGGTATGCATGACAGAAAGGTCCCCGATATCCAGCCCCCATTCACCATAGGATTCGATGGGCCCGACGCCTCTCCGGCTGGCCGCGCCATTATACGGTGTTGTTCCCCTGACGCCGCCGCTGACGGTGGCATTTAAAAAATCGACGCTCCAGCCATCCAGCGAGACGCAGTCTATAAAGTCACCAACACCTTGCGCGGGTTTACAAAAATGTTCCCGGGAAGGGTAATAGGGATAGGACAAGGAACCGTCCGCCCCGCCGCCATCCACCTCATGCTGACTCCATATCACCGAATGCGCGACATGAATATGCTCCTTTTCCGCGAGATAGGCCAGGTTATTGGCGGACAAAAACCCACCCATGATACAGTCAGGCCGGTAGCCCTTGCCTACCATGCCGGATATCGTTTGAATTGCTTCCGTCATCTCCCTATTGACACGCTCCCTCGGCAGGTACATAGCCGGAAAATAACCGGGGAAATAGGACACTTCATCTCCATATCGCTGTTGGCATTCGACTACGTATTTACGGATGTCGACATAATGCGGGCGTTTATCTTCCAGAGCATTCAGCGTAAACCCCCAGGTCAGACGGCCGTTGGGGTTATTGTAGGCAAAAGCTTCCCGCATGGCACGGACTACTTCCAGCGTATGCGCAAAATACTCGTCCCGATCGATCAGTTTTACGTCACGGGAGACCTCCCAGGGTGAGGTCCGTATCATAATGCAAAGCGTGACAAAGCGATGGCCCATCAACGGCATCGGCGCGGGTGCTAACGGTATACCTGTCGCCTTTAAAAAGGGCGCGCCCGCCAGGGCGGCGCCGGTCAATAGCGTGTTTTTGCAAAAATTTCTGCGATCCATGCTGTTTTCAATGGTTTGTAGGGCAATATAATTATTTTTTACCCCCTATATGTAATCTTGCGCGATCCTGCATCTGACCATAGGAAGCACAGATCTTTCTCTAAACGACTGCATATGCGAAAATTTTTATCCGTATTGGTATTGTTCACCCCCCTGCTGATGGAAGCGCAGCTGCCCGTAAATCCCATCCTATCCCCGGATTATTTGTCGCTGATCAAAGACGACAGCCTTGCAGGCAAAAAAAATACCGCCATCTCCCCATCGACTGTACAGCTACGTTTAAGAGCGCCTTTTTGGCTGGACGATGGCGTAAAGGCCGTCCGGGAAAAAGATGGCAACCTGACCATCCTGCCCGTAACTACAGAATGGCTTAGCATCGGCGGCAACCTCGGTTTTTCGACAGCGGCAAGATCAGTAAATACTCAGCCTTCTCTCCAGCAACAATACGTACAAGGTGAAAGCGATAATGGCTCCCTGGTATACCGGGCACCGGAAACAAACGAATTATTTAGCTATGGTCCTCTTATACAGAGTGCGCCCTATGACAATGGCATTTTAAGGACGGGAAATATGAACAGTCAGTCGCTATCCTTACAGGCCAACATAAGAAGGTCTTTTTATTGGAATCCGATCTGGGCATTTTCCCTGAAGGTTGCCAGGAATACCGAAACCATCGTCCTGCCGGACAACCGCAATACATCTCACAGCTTTTTCACGTCGGTGGAACGTCATCTGGGGGAGCTTTCCATTTTGGGCAGCTATAATTATTTTTCTTCCCGGCTGTCCAACGACAACAGCAATGGATTTCTCAATCGGGTCTATCAAAATGCCTTACTAACACCAATAAGCTTTAGCAATGCACAAGGCGCGGCCCTCCCCGCAGGAGGTCAGCGGGCGTACAGCGACCAGGCCGCCAATCCCCTGCTTCTTTTACAAGACAGCAGTCATTCCGCCGATAAGGTGCAACAAACCGGCAATCTTTCTCTACAGAAAAAACAAGGCAACCTGACCTTCGGCGTCATCTCCACCATTGACGCCGTGAAAGATAACAGCCGGCTTTATCCCAGGAAACAGAACGACGATCATTATACCTCGAATGCCTATCTATCTTATCGATTCGATCGTATAGGCGACTACATTTCCTCCACCGCCAAACTAAATTATATTTACAACAACGAGAAATTCAAAATACGATACCCCGCCGATGTTTATTCTTATCACCGAAGCAGCAGCGACGTATCATTCACATTCCATTCTGCCTATGATGGCAACGATATCCATGTCGGCTTGAACGCCGGCAATAAATTTTACCTGTCCAATACCAGCCTGCACAATAAATTCTTCCTTCCGGAGGTCAATGGGTATATAGCTGCCGGCAACCTGTTCAGCACTCCTCTCTACGCCAAGCTGACAGCCAACTACACGCTCTTTTGCAGCGAGCCCCCGATCAATCGGTCGTCTTCCTATATTATGATGACCCAGTTAGCGCCACAGGATGCATCCAAATTTCTCCCTGCCACGGAGGTCCGGAGCTTTAATGATCTGTCTCCCATGGAACACCGGGAATTTTCCTCCTGGGTGCAGCTCGACTACCGCGGCAGGCTGAGCTTGAATGCGGACTTTTCCATCCGGGATACCAAAAACAATGTATTCCCTGTCTACGAGAACAACCAGCTGATCTTAAAAAATCTGGGGGACACACGGTATAAAGGTTTTGAATTGAATTTGCAGATCAACGCCGGGTACAGCTATCCTCCCGGGGCCGGCATCAGCAACAAAATTTCATTTTATAAATTCTCCAATACCGTCACCCGCGTTCAGGATGGATATGAGGGTCATCCCATCGCAGGTTTCTCCACCGTCTATAAGGCGCTGGTCAAGGGACAGCCCGTAGGCGCCATCATGGGGAGCAGCTATTTGCAGGATGCGAACAACAATGTGCTCATCGGCGCTGATGGTTTTCCCCTCATGAACAGCCAGCCTTCCATTATCGGCAACCCAAACCCGGACTTCACGTTGAAATTCTCTCACGTGGTGTCATGGAAAGCGTTTACCATCAACATCGACTGGGAATACAGAAAGGGCGGAGATATCTGGAATGGCACGGCGGCTGTCCTGGATTATTATGGCCGTAGCGCCACCACGGGAGAGCAAAGGAATATCACTGGCTATGTTTTTGATGGAAAACTGCAAAATGGGAACCATAACAATATCCCCGTTGCCTTCTACGATCCGGCCTTGCCTGTCGAACAGAACAGGTGGGTGCGATATGGTTACACAGGCATTGCTGCATCTTATATAGAAAAGGGAGATAATATAAGGATACATACCCTTTCCCTCGGCTATGACATCAAGATAAAAAAGTACTTACAACGTATCAGGCTGACCGCCTATGCCCATAACCTACTCCTTTGGTCCGCCTATAAAGGAGTAGATCCCAACCAGCTGCTGTATGATCAGCCGGCCTCGGCGGGGCTCGATCTTTTCAATCTTCCATCTACCAAAACCTTTGGCGCCGGCGCCTCCTTTCAATTCTGATCCGCGTATGAAAAAGCTATACTACATCCTCCTGTTTGCCATCAGCCTGCTATATGCGGCGGGACTTACCGCCCAATCGACAGCTTATGCCTATGATAAAGAGAAGGTCTACGTACAGACCAACCATGTATTTTTTTCACCCGGTGGAACGGTCTTCTACAAGATCTATCTCGTCAGGGGTTCCGATAATAAGCCCTTCCCGCTCAGCAATACCGTATACGTCGAGGTTCTGGGTCCTTCCGGGACCGTGCTGGAAAAACAAACCTATCCGGTGGAAAACGGCTATAGCGAAGGGTCTTATACATTGAGCGCCCAGGCCGCCGGAGGTATCTACCGGCTCAGAGCCTATACCAGCTGGATGCGGAACGAAAAGGACAGCACCCTGTTTACAAGATCGTTCACCGTCCAGGAGATCATTGCGCCACGCGTGCTTATGAAGCTGGATTTTGACAAAAAAGGATACGGTCCCGGCGATGAGGTCATAGCCAATTTTTCCATGCGAAGCCTGGACGACGCGCCGATCAAATATCACAGCGGCGAGTTCACCGTATCCCTCGACGGGCAGGAACAAAAAAAGGCGGATTTTACAACGGACGCCAATGGGAAAGCCCGGTTGTCTTTTACACTGCCACGAGACCTGCACACCCCCGATGGATTGTTGAACATAGAAGTGAGCTATGACGCTCACACCGAGTCCATCGCCAGGAGCATCCCCATCACGTTGAACAAGATAGACCTTCAGTTCCTCCCCGAAGGAGGCAGTCTTGTCGCCGGACTCCCTACAAATATCGCATTCAAGGCGATCAATGAATTTGGCAAACCTGTCGATGTTCGGGGCGTCATCCGGGATAATAATGATCAAATAGTGGCTTCCTTTGACAGCTACAAGTTCGGGATGGGCGTATTCCCATTCACACCCCGGCCCGGAGCACGGTATACGGCGACGATCCTATCGCCCATCGATATAAAAGAACGATATGTGTTGCCGCAGGCGGCGCCTGATGGAGTCGTTATGAATATCAGCAAGGATGCCGGGATCATCTCTATAAAATGCAGCGCGACATCTCCCATGGCTGTCCGTATCGTTGGACGCACAAAGGACATCACCTATTATTCACAGGACCTTCATCTGAAAAAAGGCGGTAACGAGATCACAGTGCGGGAAGACCTTTTTCCGGCGGGGATAGCGCAGTTCACTTTATACACCAGCGAAAAACGTCCACTTGCCGAAAGACTGGTATTCCTCAACAGTAACAAGCAGCTGCATGTTACCCTATCCACGGATAAAAAACTTTATCTGCCCAGAGAGAAAGTGCGTATGACCATCACTACCACGGACGAGCAGGGACAACCCGTACCGTCCAATTTCTCTCTTTCCGTAGTGGATGACAAATTGTGGACACTGGCGGACGACAGGCAGGATAATATCCTTTCCTGGCTGCTGATGAGCTCCGAGCTCCGTGGTCCCATCGAGGAGCCTCCGTTCTATTTCAAGAAGGGGGAACCCAAAGCTCCGGCCGCGCTCGACCTCGTCATGCTTACCAATGGCTATCGATATTTCGACTTCATCGATAATGTAATCCGCAACAGAGAGCTTACATTCTCTCCCGACGAAAGCAATATTGTCAGCGGGGTGGTAACCAACGAAAAAGGGCAGCCTGTCGCGGCCACCGTCTTCCTCGCCCACAATATACCGGATGGCAAAGCATGGAAGCTGCGGACAGACAGCAATGGCCGGTTCTATTTTTCAGGCCTGTCGAAAGGAGGTGACTATCTGCTCATTGCCCAATCCCTGCATGACACGGAGAAGGTAAAGCTCGAGCTGCAGCAAAACGGGATTGGTTATGATCCATTACGTGGTGCGCCTGGCAAACAACTACGCATCGAAGACCGTTTTGACGGCGTCAGCACACCGGTAGAGAGGACCTCCGCACCTGCGCCGGCCTCACAACAGCAATCGATCGGCCCGCTTATCAATCTTGACAACAGACACGCCGCTCTCGAAGATGTGGTGGTAGTAGGATATGGCACTATGCTTAGACGGAATGCCACAGGATCTATAACGACGATCTACAGCGCCGACCTGAAAGCCATACCCTCGAACGGCATGTTCCCGGCTTTAGAAGGCAAGGTGGCGGGGCTGATTGTCACACCAAAGGCCAACCCCGGCGAAACACCGTTGGTACAGATCCGTGGTGCAAAGACCCTTATCGGCGGTAGTGAGCCATTGATCGTCATCGACGGCGTACCACAGGAGAAATATGATCTGGCTGGTATCAATGTCAACGACATAGAAAATATCACGGTGCTAAAGGATGCCGCCGCCATTGCCTTGTATGGCGCCAGGGCCGTCAATGGCGTGATCGTGATCCAGTCGAGGACCTTGCGCAATGAAAAACTTCGCTTCGACCTGACGAAGAAGGAGAAGAAGAGTCAATTCACCACCGGTTACTTCACGATGAAAGGCCCCGCCTACACCGTAGCGCGGCGATTCTATGCGCCGCAATACCATTCCACCGTTACAGATGTTCGTAATGACTATCGTGAGACCATTTACTGGAATCCTGTCGTACAGACGGACAGGGATGGCCGGGCCATTGTAGAATTCTATAATTCGGACGCCTCCACTACTTTCAGGGCTATTGCCGAAGGGATTGGCTACAATGGCAACCTCGGCCGGGCGGATACCACCTATGCCGCCAGGGCCGCTATAAGCGTCGATGCAAAGATCCCTCCGTATCTGACAGTGGGCGATCAGGCGCTCATACCGGTTGTCATCAAAAACAACAGCAGCGGGAAGCTGGAGGCCCTTATCGGCATTTCCGTTCCCAACCATATGTACACAGGCAATTTCGACAATGCGGTGATATTGGACCCGGGCGTCTCGCGGGAAGTACTGGTGCCCCTGTCTTCTACGGCGCCCGCCGATGGGGAGATCCGTATCCATGTTTCCTGCCCTCTCGGTAATGAGACCATCGACCTGCCGGTGTCCTCGGTGGCAAAGGGCTTTCCTGTGATAGAGACCGTCGCGGGCAACGTCACTACTACACGTGACCTGCACATCGGGCAAACACTCCCCGGCAGCCTGCACGCCCGATTCACGCTGTACAAAGACCTTGAAGGGCAATTGCTGCACGACATCGAGTCCATGCTAACGGAGCCCCACGGCTGTTTTGAACAGACCTCTTCAGCCACCTATCCCAATATCTTTATTTTAAAATATCTCCGTCAGACAGGCAAATCCAACCCGGCCATCGAACGCAAGGCTATGTCCTATATCGAGCATGGCTATAAAAAATTGATCGGTTTCGAGACATCCGAAAATGGCTTCGAATGGTTTGGACATACTCCGGCCCATGGGGCGCTGACGGCCTATGGATTGCTGGAGTTCACCGACATGAAGGAATTCATCGACGTAGATAAAAAGATGTTGCAACGTACAAAAGATTTTTTGTTACGCCGCCGCGACGGACAGGGCGGTTTCAAGGTCACTGCGGGTATGTATGGCCGATTTGCCGCCATGCAGTATGATCTGGCCAATATCTATATCGTGTATGCCCTCACACAGGCCGGCTATGGTAATGAGATCAGGCCGGAATATGCCGCGGCGGTGAAAAAAACGCTGGAAAGCAATGATGCGTATCAGCTGGCCATGATGGCCCTGGCCGCCGGCAATATGAAAAATGATGATGATTACAGGCTGCTGATGGATAAGCTGAAGACCAGCTATCTCAAAAATAAGCTCTCCGCCAAAACAAGCATCGTCAGCTCAGGCGAAGGCTCTTTGCATGTCGAGACCCTGTCTTTATACGCCCTGGCATTGATGCGGGATCGTCAGCCGGACCTGGGTGTCGTGGCGGAGCTGATATCGAAGATCCTCGCCAGCAAGTCCTACTTTGGTTACGGGTCTACACAAGGCACCGTCCTCGCCTTGCAGGCAGTCACCGAATATTCACGATTGGCGACGGAACAGATCAGGGCAATGGATGTTCGTCTTACGATCAATGGCCGTACTCTGGCCCCCAATGACAGTATCGCGGCTTTCTTACATACAGGAGAGAACGCCATAGCTGTTGAATACTCCGGCCAGGGAAAAGGCATTCCTTATAACCTGGAAGTTGCATACCAAACCCTTACACCACCCAACAGCGGGAAGGCTGAGCTCGCTCTAAACACGGTGGTCAACAATGCGCACCCCCATGTAGGCGAAACTGTCAGGATGACGATCTCCGTTGATAACAGCAAGGACAGCGCCCAACCCATGGCCATCGCCAAGATCGGCATCCCCGCAGGTCTGTCCCTGCAACCCTGGCAGCTAAAGGAGTTGATGGATCAAAAGCAGGTGGCCTATTACGAGATCTTCGACAATTACCTGGTCCTGTATTGGATGGGGTTTGCCGCCGGAGAGACGAAAAAGATACAGCTCGACCTCAAGGCCGAAATACCCGGAAGCTACAAGGCAAAGGCCAGTAACGTCTATTTATATTACACGCCGGAATACAAACACTGGAATGAGGGGCTGGAAGTGGAAGTGCGGGGGAACAGATAAGTCACATGTCCTCCGGGGTTATTCTTAGATTGTACGAAAGAACGTATATTTAGCGTTATTCCTTACATTCGCCCCTTCCTATGAATTTTATCGTCTTTCTCATACGGGTTTTTGGCGGCCTCACTTTCCTGATCATGACCGGGATCTCCGTGGACCGTAACGCATCCGGGGATACCCCGAACTGGCACCCCAATCCCGTCGCTGCCATATTATCTCTTACATTGACCATCCTTTATTTCTGGCCCCTGTTCGTGGAGGTGAGACACAAGAACCTGGTAACCAGGATGCCTACGGGGCAATCGCTTACTACCAGGCGGGTGCTGACCTTCTGGCGCTGGTTTATGGCCTATATCCTGGGTATGGCGACGGTGAGCTATGCGTTGGAGCTTCATTTCGACTGCGGCATCCTGTCCCTGATCCCCGTAGTCGCGTTGATGCCGCCATTGGACAGGCTTGTGTTCGAGCCCCGTGAGCAGATGGCCGTCCGGCTAAAGGGTGATGCCACTCTTCTCAAGTTCTTTGCCAACCTGGGCGCCGTCGCCGCCTTTGTCGCTATCGGCTTTTACGCGCAGAAGGATTATATTGGCGCCATCGCAGTGCTTTGGGTCAGCATCAGCCTCTTATTGATGCTCCCCGTAACGATAGTAGCAAAAGAGGGCTGGAAGGCGCTTGCGCTGCCCGCGTTGCCACCGGCCCCTGTCCCCCAGCCTGTCACGGTGCGGACCTCGCCTACACCAGCCACGACCACGCAGCCGCCTGCCACTGCTGCTACCATGCAGCCTCCTTCCGCCAGTACACAGACCCCACCCCCGGCCACTGGTATGACCAACCCTGCCTCCCATACCCCTCTGCCCACCGGCATGCGCCGCGTCCCAGCCCCCCCGCAGCCTGTGCAGATCTTCGGCAATAGAGTGTCGCAAAGCGATCCCCAACCGTCGCCGCCGCCACCTTCTCCCAAACCCGGCGCCAAACGCAAATACTACAGCGCCGATGCCTGGCACTGGAACTGGCCCCTGCCAAAGGGAGCACAACATTTCTCGCTCGACGAGTGGACCTTCAACCTGCTGATCCGTGGTTTCCAGACCAGCTGGCTCGAATCGAAAGATTATCATCAGCGGCTGACCCTGCACCGCAATCCGGCGGAATTTATAAAAGAGATCATTGCCGAAACAGAAGCCTATATAAAACACATGCGGACCCGGATCGAATTGCAGACGCGTAGTAAATCCTGCGTTCCCGACGAAGTAGGCAGGATCTGGCAAGGGGACAAGCGGCTACGATCGCTGTATCGCGCCGTACATCGGTATGATGAGACCAGGCAATCGATCCGGCCCATCAGCCTTATTGCCCCGCATATTGCCGAATATCGCGCCATGGTCAATGTCGTGAAGCGTCTTAAACATAAGTTGAGCTGTCTGCCCGGACAGGCTCCGGCTTCAAAGACCCGGCGTACTACCCGCGCCGTTACACCACCGGCGCCATCCCCCGAACAACGCTATTTCGAGATCCTGGACTATCTCATTGCGGTGGGTAAGAACCTCGAACACTATCCCGACAACAGCAAGAAGAGCTTCGACGAACAAGGCTACCGGGATTATTTTATTCCAGGCCTCAATACCCGCGATCCGGAATACTCCGCAAAAGGAGAGGTCTATAATCGCCGGGGCAAGACCGATATCCTCGTATTCGACAAAAAGGGGAACAACCTTCTCATCGCCGAATGCAAGCTTTGGAAGGGAGAAGCCTATCTGCTCGAAGGAGTCGATCAGCTGCTCTATCGCTATGTCAATTGGCGTGATGAAAAGACCGCCATCATCATCTTCAATCGGGATGTAAAAAACTTCACTGCCGTCATCGAGACGGCCACCGCAGCGCTGTCCAATCACCCCCTCTGTCATCAGAAAGGCCGTAAGAGGACCGACTGTTCCTGGTCCTATCTTTTCCACAACCCGGACGACAACGCCAGGGTCATCAAGCTGGAGTTGATATTGTTGAACTTTTCCTAATTCGGAACTTTGACTTGGCCCGGATCAGGTGCTGGTAAGGATAAAAGCCAATCGACCACTCTTACAGGTCCAACCTATTCATACAACCCGGCCGTCCTGAGATCCAATAACGCATTCTGCGGCGTTACACGCTTGGCCCTGAGAAAACGATGCAGCTCCGTCTCATCATAGTTGGGCGCACTGGGATCGAAGCTGCTGATCTGCACTTTACTGGCCGACTGGATAAACTCAGCATGTGGACCGCCGAGCCACATGCCCACATGTATGACACGTTCCGGTCTTCCTTCCCGTGCGGGAATGCCGAAAAAAAGAAGGTCCCCGGGCTGTAAGCGCTGCCATCCGTCCCTGGTATCGATCTCTTCGCCTATTTTGACTTGTTGGGATGCATCCCTTGGCAGGATCAATCCGTTCATAAAATATACCGTTCTGGTAAAGCCGCTGCAGTCGACGCCTTTGAAAGACGTGCCGCCCCACAGATAAGGAACGCCCATCAATTTTTTCGAAGCGCTTACCAGGTTTTCCTGTGTCGGACTACGAGAGCCCGCCCAGTCCTTATAGGTCATGACCTCCGTCGAGGGGATATATCCTCCTCTGCCATCAGGGAACATGATCTCCGTAAATCCGCTTTCTTCTTTTTGGAAAGCCAGCACATCTCCATATACGAGGTCCGAAACAGTCTGTGTGTCTATATTCTCAGCCGTGTAGGCAAACCCATATGGTTTTGTATAAATGACCTTCTTCATCGTCCGCCATTGGGTGGCCCTTGTCTCATTCATTAATTTGATGCCTCCGCTCTCCGTCCAGGCAATATATTTATCCGGCGTTTGAACGAGATACCAGCCCTTTTCTTTTTTCAACACTTTCAACGGCGTACCAAGCGTGGCCTGCGTGACCATCTCATTGGGATGTCCGGGTTTTGCTCTCAGATTGGCAACGGATATGGATACGACGGCAAAGGTATTTCCATGCAGAGCGGAATCCGGGAGTACGCGGATGCTGTCCGTATAAGGTATATGATCCCTGTCAAGCTGCGACAACAGCTTATTCTTTGCTTCGGGGAGATTGGTCTCGCCATTGAGGACGCTGCCATTGGCAGTGACATCGAATAAGGCAGTTCGCTTGTCGGGTGCATACGCGTTCCGTACGCTATCGATGATCGGCTGGGCGTTGGGAGTAGAGACAGTCCGTTTTGAAGTGGTGCACCCCGCTAAGAACAGGGCGAAGCTGACAGGAAAGAAATAAAGTCCTTTTGAATGATAGCGGAACATTCGTCGTAATTTAAGCAAAGATATTTGATATAGACAAAACTTCAACCTATATTAGGAACTTCTCATGGCTAAAATAAAAAACCTCCTTTTATCTATTCTCACATATACCCTGGCTATCCAGGGTCTCGGTCAATCTCCATACTCTTTATCCAATATAGGTCTCCAAAGTTATCCTTATGAAAATAAGGTGATGGAAATGCTAAAGGCATCTCCGCCTGCCGGCTGGAAGAAGTCTGGTCTGACCAGGCGGGAATACCTGCTGCTGATGGAAAAGATCGTAAGGACGGCGGCAAAATGGGTGGATAGTTCAGGCGCGGTGATAGATCCTTATTACAAGGCAGAGTATGGGCAAACGACACCCAGATTCGTTTCTTCCGCTGCCATACTATTGAAATTTGGGTATATTCAGGATCTGAAGGAGATGGTCTTCCGGGCCATGACCTATAGTTGCTCCCAGCTGGCCAATGGAAAGGGGGACAGCCCTGATTTCTGGATGAGGGAGCTGACAACTGCCTACCTATGTCTGAAACCCCTGGCAGGCAAAGAGCTTTGGGGTCGCTGGGAAGAGTTGCTTCGGCGTGTCGATCCGGAGAACGTGTATAAGGTAGTAAGCAAATCCGGAGAAGGGATAGAGAAGCTGCATAACTGGGCAGTATATTCCAGCGGCGGTGAATTCGTAAGAGAGGCCCTGGGGTTGACGGATCCATCCAATCATTTTTTACAAGGCCAGGCCTTCTTTGATAAATACATGCGGTCGCAGCTAGACCATTTTACCAGCGAAGGGATGTATCGCGACCCCAATGATCCGATAACCTATGATATTACCACCCGTCTGCAGATCGCCAATGCGTTAAGCTTTGGATATAACGGACCGTTAAAAGACCAGCTGAATGAGCTCCTGAGAAGAGGAGGCTTGACGACGCTGCTATTTACCGCACCGGATGGTCTGGCGCCTTTTGGAGGCAGGTCGGGACAATTCGAGTTCCAGGAAGGCATCATTGCGGCTTTGTGTGAGCTCGAGGCTATTCGATATAAGGCTGCTGATGGGCGGCTGGCCGGCGCCTTTAAGCGACAGGCGCATATTTCCGTACAGTCCATGAAACGATGGATCATGGATATGCAGCCGCTGCGTCACATAAAAAACGGATTTCCGCCCGAGTCGCAGCATGGCATCGATGAATATGGAAAATATTCCGTGTACGCATTGTACTGTTCCTCTGTACTGGGCCTGGCGGCGCTCTATGCCGACGATGGTATTGAAGAGTTTCCCTGTCCTTCCGACATCGGCGGCTACCTGGTTGAATTGTATCCCGCTTTTCATAAAATTTTTGCGTCCACCGGTAATAGCCACATCGAAATAGACACAAAGGCGGACCCGCATTATGACGCCACCGGGCTGGGTAGATTCCAGGTAAAAGGCGTGCCTATCGAGCTGGGCTTGAGCATGCCGTTCGCTGTTCATCCCATGTATCGCATCAACGATAGTCTAAGGCCACATGAGGCTTATGCCATCGGTCCTGCATGGAAGAGTAGCGCCGGCCGGCAATCCCTGGCGGCAGATACCAATCTTACTCATCAGACAAAGGTTGATCGTTTGGGACGGGATACCGTCCGCGTCAGCGTAACCTACCCGGATGTTACACAGAAATATACCCTCACTGCGAATGAGCTTCATATCATTTCCTCGGTACATCCGCTCAATGGTCCTGCCGACTCCACCTCGTTCACCGTCCCGCTGCTGGTATCGGATGGCAGCAATAAAAGCAGGCTGCATGAAAGTCCGGGTGATATCGGGGTCGAGTATATGGGATGTTATTACAGGATACTGTTTGACAAAAAGCAGTCTTATGAAATTTCACCGGCTGTCTTTGCCAATAGGAATGGGATTTATAGAAATCTTATCATAAAAAGTGCCGGCAGCACGATACAGGTAAAATTGAGGCTTGGCCGGCAACAATCCGGCGCATGGATCCGTATCAACCAGCTCGGCTATACGCCCGATGGCCTCAAAACCGCCGTACTCGCCGGTAAAGCTGCCCTTCATGAAAAGACATTCGAACTTATCGATGCTGCATCGCATCACACCGTCTTTAATGCCTCCACAGGCCCCTCGTTTGGCAGCTATGGCCCCTTCACCGACACCCGCCGCCTGGATTTCTCCGCCTTTAAAAAAGCGGGCCGGTATTATATAAAGGCGGGCGCTGCCACCTCTCCCGTCTTCACCATTGGCAGCCAGGTCTATAATGGGACGGCGGATTTCTGTCTGCGCTATCTTCGCCTGCAACGCAGCGGCTTCAACCCCTTCTTAAAAGATTCCTGTCATACCCATGACGGCTATACGCTTTATGCCCCCGTGCCGGACAGCACTCATATCGATGTCGTCGGCGGATGGCATGATGCCAGCGACTATCTTCAGTATTCCACCACCACCGCCAATGCCGTCTACCATCTCCTGGCAGCCTGGCGGGACTTTCCCGGTGTTTTTAGCGACGGACACCAGGCCAACGGGCTCGATGGCGCCAATCGTATCCCTGACGTCCTCGACGAAGCAAAATGGGGCATGGACTGGCTGCTGAAAATGCATCCCCGTCCCGACTGGCTGTTCAACCAATTGGGTGACGATAGGGATCATCGTGGTATGCGGATCCCAAAAGAAGATACCAACTACTACGGGCGTGGTCTCGAACGTCCCGTGTATTTTTGTACCGGTATGCCGCAGGTGCGGGGCAAATTCCTCAACCAAACCACCGGTGTCGCTTCCACGGCCGGTAAATTCGCTGCCGCCTTTGCCCTGGGCAGCCGTCTGCTCGCGCCCATCGACAGCACATATGCCAAAACCCTGCGTCGGCGGGCGTCCACGGCTTTACAGCTTGGTCTCGACAAACCCGGCGTATGTCAAACAGCTTCTGTCCTCTCACCCTATATCTACGCCGAAGACAATTGGACGGACGATATGGAACTTGGGACAGCCGCCCTTGGTGAGTCCGATAACGCCTGGCAATATGCCCAACAGGAGAAGATCACACCCTGGCTGGGCGCCGACACCGCAAAACATTATCAATGGTATCCGTTTATCAACCTCGGTCATTATGAGCTGGCAAAGACCCTCACCGGCAGCCGCCGTGATTCCCTCATAACCTGGTACCGTGAAGGCATCGATCGTGTCTGGCAAAAGGCGAAGAGCAATGCCTTTTATCGTCATATCCCCTTTATCTGGTGCAGCAATAACCTCACCGTCAGCTTTGCGATCCAATGTTATTGGTATCGTCATCTCACGGGTGACAAGACCTATCAGCCGCTGGAACAGGCCTGTTTCGACTGGCTATTCGGCTGCAATCCCTGGGGAACCAGCATGGTCTATGGTCTGCCCGCCGATGGAGACACGCCGTCCGATCCACATTCCGCCTTCACCCATCTAAAGAACTATCCTATCGACGGCGCGCTGGTGGATGGTCCGGTGTATGGGAGCATTTATGATCATCTCATCGGCATCCATCTCTCCCACGAGGATAGCTATAAGGAATTCCAAAGCAATCTCGCTGTCTATCACGATGACTATGGCGACTACAGCACCAACGAGCCCACCATGGATGGCACCGCATCGCTGGTATATCTGCTCGCCGCGCATCAGGACCAGGCATTCAACCCGCGTCATTGGACCATTTCCCACGGCGCCATCGTCAGAGGCGACTCCACCCGCAAGACCGTAGCCCTTGTCTTCTCCGGTGACGAGTTCGGGGACGGCCTCCCGGCAATTTTTAGAGCGCTAAGCAAACACAAGGTCGCGGGGTCATTCTTCTTTACCGGCAGATTTTACCGCCATCCTTCCTTCCAACCTCTTATCAAACAGCTTTACCGCCAGGGCAATTATTTAGGTCCCCACTCCAACGCTCACCTGCTTTATGCCGACTGGACCCGCCGCGACAGCACCCTCGTCACCGCCGACAGCTTCCGCACGGACCTGGGAAAGAATCTCGCCGCTATCCATGCGCTCGGCATCGACACATCCGGTGTGCATTATTTTATACCTCCTTATGAGTGGTGGAATGATACGGTGGCGGTATGGGCCCGCGCCGGCGGCCGGCAGCTGATCAATTTTACGGCGGGGATTCGTACAAATGCGGACTATACCTATCCGGAAATGGGCCGCGGCTATCTCAGCAGTGATGCGATCCTCGCATCTTTAAAACAGTACGCATCGGCGCGCCCTGCGGGGCTTAATGGGGCTATTATACTCATTCATGCCGGTACCGATCCGCGCCGCAAGGATAAGTTATACGATCATCTCGATGAATTGCTTACGTGGTTAGGGGCGAATGGCTATCGGTGTCTGACTATTTCGAAATTGCTTTCTGATTAGTTCCCAGCATCGTCTTTCCTTTTTCGGGATCCACATTCAATTGGGCGCTGAGATCATGAAAATATCTTGGCGACCAGATCGACAATCTTCCCGGATCCGCAATAAACCGGCTGATATCTTCCGCTAATGTTCGGTAATTGTCACCGGTCCAAGAAGCCCGCTATTCCTTAACGGATTGGTTTTATCCGGTCCGCTGATCGTCCATGTCTTTCGCTTATCCTCCGGCAACCCGGCGTCATAGACCAATCGATTGAACCAGGTGCTGGTCACTTCTATTTTCAAGGAATTTTTACCCGATACAATGACATCGGTAATGTCTAATTGGTATGGCTCGCACCACACCGTACCGATCTCTTTTCCGTTGACGATGACTTTTGCGATCATATCGACTGTCCCCAGATCGATCGAAAACTGCCTTCCGGGAGGGATTTGATCAACATCGAACGTGGTTGTATACATAGCTGTACCCGAAAAAGCTTTTGCTTCCGGCGACATATCGAGGTCCTTCCAGGGTTTTAATTCATTCACCCGGATCGACCCGGGCGCACCCCATCCATCGGGGAAAGAAAGATCCCATGGGGTGGTAATTTTCATAGTGGACAGCGTTTTTGTTGGCAGGAACTTACCGGAACTGGCCTGGTCATCATAAAAAACCACAAAACACGACCCCGCTCTCGGCAGGTCGATAGATACGGCTGTACCCGCTCCCTTTTTCTCACTCTCTACAGCCTTAGTGCTGCCATTGACAGGGTCCCATACCTCCACATAACCCGTGTTCCGAAAATCAAGCGTCCCTTTAAATGATTTGCCTTTGGGGGAAGTGATATAATACCAATCGGCTCCATCGACGGTGCGATGTGTCCAAAGAGCATCCCCGCCTATGACGTCCGGAGCAATTTGCAGCTTCTTTAATGCCTCCGATAAATTCATACCGGATAGCAGGGCGCCTTTACCTATTTTTCTTACCCCAATGGTCTCATGCATACCCCATAGATCATTTACCGCCTTATTAAATCGCGTCTCCGCAGTAGCGCCACCGCTGAGAGTAGCTAACATCTGTGGCCGACGACCGATGACAGTAGCTCCCGCGCGGATCAGCGATCCTATTTTTTCAAGTGTTTCCGGCAACATATGCGTTGTCGAAGGCATCCACAGTACCCGGTAGCGGATCCCTTCGGGTGTAACAAGCATTCCATCTTCTACCGAAAGCCTGTTCAATAATACGTCCGGATTACAATAGTCGTACTTGAAACCTACCGGGAATGGCGCATTCTGGTCAGGCTTATGATCTATTTCATCGCCCAGGTACCAAAGCACATCCGACACTGGCCGGCCTCTTTCCAGCATATAGCTGCATCGCGCAAAATAGGTGGTCAGCTGCGGCATATGTTGCCACCAGGTCTGTTGCCGGAGGAATGGCGTTCCAATATGCGCGCCAAATGAGGTGCCAGGCATCAACGAGTCGGCGCGAGGGTTGTGGGTGTAGGTATGGAAGATCAGATGTGTAACCCCTTCTATGGTATTTATATTGGCGACCTCTTTAAGATCCTCCCAGTGCTCGTCCCAGGTAAGGTTAAACGATGTAAACGCTTCCGCACCCAGTCGCCGCTTACCATAAAGGCGTGCTGCCGATGCCGCGGGTTTTATAGGCTTGAAGTTCAACGACCCTACAAAACCATCCGTAAAAGGCTGCCAGAACTCGCACATGGGCACATCCGCAAACTTGTAATATTCTAAAATATCCGCCGGAAAGACATCTCCGGCAGCCGTTTCATAAGACACTGCCAGGTTGTTTTGTTTAGCCAACGACGCCATACGCCCATAAAATTTATGGGTATACAGATCGTTGATAGTAGCCCTCCAATCCCGTAGGAATTTAAAGGTGGTCTCCTGGTCTTTCAGCACATAGCCAAACAAGGCGGGGATCCAGCTCCGGAGGGGGTACGACTCCACACGTTCGAACTCCCCTTCCATATTTTCTGTCCAGGTCTGTGTTTCACATTCCCAGCTATCCATCAGCATGCCATTTAACAGGCCATTGCCTAATACGCCATTTTCTCCCGACAGGGCTCCGATATAACCCGCGAAGTGGGCATTCGCGCCCGTCTCCGACAGTTTATTACACTCCCATCCGGTGCCCTCCGCAGGGGCCGGACCATTCTGTTTTCCGCTGTTTACATGACCGATGCGTAACACCGTCCATTTACCGCCTGGCGCATTCCATGAAAGATTGCCCTGCGCATCCATCATTTTGCTGATATCAAGGATCTGCCCGGGATCGATATAAGCGTTGGATGACTGCACATATTTTTCGCCGCTGCGATCGATGCTTCGCAATGTCCACCCGGCCTCCGACTCCCAGTTATTCTTCCGGGCTGCTGAGAAAAAATGAATTCGTCCCAGCGCCATATCATGTTTATTTTCGATGGAGATCCTGATCTTCTTAAATCCCTTTACTTCCTGGCAAGCAAAAGAAAGGGCGCTGTGATCCTGAAAATTTGCCGCGGGCACGGTAGTGTGGAGGATTTCTTTTGTCTCGCCATTCGCCAATATCGCCTGCGCTCTTATTTTTACGCCAGGTTCATAGTTCCAGGCATGTCCCATGCTGTTGACACTGGGGAATTGGATGGTCCGTATGGTTACGGCGTTGGCAAAGCTGACTTCGACCCAATGAGGGCTCCCCGCCACGGCCGGAGCAAGATGTACAGGCTCTTTCGCCTGGTTGAGAAAGCAATCCCCCCACGTCATATTGCCGCTGCCCTTTACAGATTGCGGGCTCAGCGCGCTATCCACATCGTCTGCAGGTGTCGGAAAGGCCAGCACCATAATATCTTTATAATCCCGCCATGGTTCGCTGCTTGGCTGCGGCTGATCCAGGTGCATGGTGATCATACCCTTACCCCCATGTATATCCGTCCGGCTCGAGGCTAAATGACGCATGGCGTTGGAAGGGGTTATCCACGGACCTCCCGACATGGCCCATCCCGGGCAGTTTTGCATGGTAAATCGTAATCCCAGTCGTCGGCATTCCTGTGCCGTATGCTGTATAGCGTCTTCCCATAGAGGGCTAAGACAGGCAATTTGAGGTTCGACACCCGGCCACGGTCCGCCGAACTGGCCGTGAAAAAGTTGGATACCCGATATCCCCGCACGGGCAATGGCCTCCAGGTCTTCTGTAATTCCTTTTTTCGACACGTTCCCTCCGATGAAATGGAACCAGGTCTCCGGATAGTACACCTTGGGAGGGCTCATAAACGCTGTCTTATCCTGCCCGCCAAATGCATGGTCAAGCTGGTCAGCTGGCGGTACGATGGGTGCTACCTGGGCCGGCAGGGAGGAGACGGTTGTCACCAACAAGAACAAGCTTGCAAGGAGGCGGGAAAAGAAGGTCTTGAAGCGCATTGAAATATCTATTTCGATAATAAATTACCTGGCACCCGTAAGCCTTCTTCACTTGCCAGCACTTTCAGCATCACCTTTTGCAGGCCCGTAGGGATCAGACCGATCTCGGACTGGGCAAGCGGCTGAAGCAATTCGATGAATTCATCCTCCTCATCATAGTATCCCAGCTGCAATACCCATGTATCCCTGGACAGCAGTCGAAGGGCCATTTCCTTGTCTTCTTCATACATATGGATCTTTACCACTGCCCACTGTTCGTCGTCCTCGCTTTCGAAGTGAATGTCAACGGTTTTTGCGCCCGTTACTTCTTTAACGATCTTTTTCACCAGGGTATCCGGGTGCTGCCGGATCAGCTCTTCGTTTTTGTCGTTGTTTGCCATTTTATCCATTTAAGTATTTCAGCAATCCCTGCAGCTGATTCATCAAAGATCCATTCTTTTCAAGATTTTGTCTGTTCGGTTACGGGTTTTCGATCCTGACTTTCTCTTAATGCTCTTTCAAAGTCATCACAAAGCTGGGTGACCATATCTTTCGTTTCGCGAATAAAGAAATCGCCCAGGTCTTTGTTCCTAATGGCAAACTTGCGATACAACTTCGTGAAATCCGCATAGATCTCATCCTGTGAAAAGGCAGAGCCATTATCATTGATCTTAGCTATTAAACGCTGACCTGTTTCATCCTGCCTGATGAACTCGAACAGTGCGATTATCTTTTTCTCGAAGTCTGCGATCAGTTCCGCAATGGCCTCCTCTTCCAGATTGCGCTTCTCAATAACTTTAAGAATATTGTATCTGTACTTTTTTGTTCCGTATTGTGCTGGAGGATCACGAACTATAGATCTGGAAGGCTTTGATATTGGCTCCTCCGGTGCAACAATGCCGATTCGGTTGTCGAAGTAAATCTCGACATAATCAATAATCTCATCCTTCTTGTTTATTTGATTATAAAGTATGTTGTATTTGCGCCAAAAGCACAACAAGAGATGCTCACTGTACCTGGGATCTAAATCAATAACAAACTCAATAAGGTTGAGGATCTTGAAATAGCTCAACACCCTTTCGTTGAGGTTCTTCGATTCCTCTTTTTGATTTCGGATGTAATCATCCAGCGCATCTTCAAGAGTTACTATAATCGAAACATCAGGATTTGATGTGTAGTATTCCTTGAATTTTGGAAAATTAGTCTTAAATACGTAGTGCGCATTCAGCTCTCTGTACAGGTTAGCCAGCTTTTCTTCATCACCCAATGGATCAAAATCAGAAACCACTACGTTACTGAAATGTTCAAAGGCCTCTTTAATGTTTTTTACATTGACGTTCTTGTAAGAGAAGTCAATAATCTTACAGTCATTCTTATACTTGGTGGTTCTGTTAACTCTTGAAATGGTTTGAATGGCATTGATACCCCTGATCTCTTTATCCAAAAAGAGGGTATGCAGCTTAGGCTCATCAAATCCCGTCTGGAGTTTGTCCACTACGATGATTAGGCCGTTCTTCCTGATAGCGAAGTTTTGAAGGGCCTTTTCTTCGCTCAATCCACCATTCAGACCGCTTGCGCTTCTATGCTCCTGGCTGTCTGAATATACAATGTAGACAGGAGCATCTTCAAAGCGTTGGTACTTTTTCTCTTTTACAATCTCAGCAAAGTATTTATCGATAAAACCTTTGTACTTAATTGCAGCCGGAATAGAAGAAACCGCCAACATTGCTTTTGCTGTACCTCTTATATTGTGGTAAACAGAACTAACCAAACGTTCTACAATGAACTTGGATATAGCTTCTATTCGCTGGGTATTAAGGTATATCTTCTCTTTACGGATGGCATATTTCTTTCCGTACGCATCGATGCCTGTGTCGGTGTTATTCGGTATTTCCTCAAAGCCATAACCCAAATCGCCTTCAAAGCCCGCCAGCTCATTTTCCGGCATCCCGAAGTACATTTTAGCCGAAACGGGCACAATGCCTTTGATAGGGTTCAGGATGTAACCGTCTTCAATTGCTTCCCGCATGGTGTAGCTGTCGAATGGGATCCAGATCTTTTCTGATTCCGCATACTTGTTGAATTCCCCGAAACGGGCTAACGTGTGGTCGCTTGGTGTAGCGGTAAAACCTATGATCAGGTTCTTTTTGCTTTGCTGTTCCCGATACTCCTCACTTTGATCGAAGCTGCTTTGCAACTCATCAAATATGCTTATCATTTCCTCATGCTGCATGCCACTGTTACTTCTGTGGATCTCATCAATCAGGAATGCAATTCGCATTTTAGATAGCTTCTTGACTACCGAAGCATCCAAAATATTATCTACTGAGGTGAATTTCTGAAGGTTCACTACCACTATCCTCTTTTCGCTGCTGAGGGCGGCAATAAAACTATTCTTGTCAGTGGCCTCTATGAACATTCCTTTCTGAATGTTCATGTTGTGCAGTAAGGAATCCAACTGATCCCGAAGCTGCAACCTATCCACAACCAACATTACTTTGTCATAAACATACTCACCTTCTTTGCGAAGGTCTTTCAGCTGGAGTGCCGTCCAGCCAATGATATTACTTTTACCGAATCCCGCCGCATACTGCATCAGGAGGGAATAAACGGTTTTGTTGTTTTGGTATTTCTGTCTTTTGGCAATCAGCTCTTTAATCTGCCCTTCGCCTATGCTTTTGGCTTTAAGCTCTGATTCCAGCTTTTTTATGAAGTAGCCCGGTTCGTTTTCATGCTCCAGAAACTCATTGATCTTGGCGAGTATCTTATCTGTACCGAATTTCTGCTTGGGTCGTGGACTTATCAGCCTACCGTCATTGTGCTTGTATTCTTTTGTCTTGCTACCTTCCTTTTTTATCAGTTCCCGCTCGATGAAATTGTAATAGAGTATTTCTTTCTCTATCATCTTCTTATCGTACAGCGCTTTGAATACTTCCTCAAAGCGTTTGGTTTTAGAACCCTCTCTATTTATAAGCGGATAAGGTTTGAAGTCCTTAAATATTTTCTTTTCATATTGCTCAAAATCGTAGCTGCCATTCGCCACCGTGGTTTTGATCTCATCAAAGTAGTTGGAAATATTACGGATTATATATGTTTCCGCAATATCCGTTGAGGTGATGTGAATGGCCTTTTCAAAAATCTTGAGAAAATCTTTGCGGAAGTTCTGAGACAGGTCGATCTTATCAGCAATGGTGAGGTATTCCTGAACGGCATTCAGGTAATCTTTCACCACCTTCGTTCGTCCGTTCTTCATGGATGTCTGATTATTCCAATTGCTTTTGAGTTCGCTATATCCTAAAAAGATACCATTGAGGAAGAATGACAAATCGGGGCGGAAAGAGAAATACTGCTTACCATCATACTTGAACGAATAGGGAAGCTCCTGCACTACCGAAAAGATGTTTTGTTCAAACAGCCTGTCTTCCTCGAACTCGCTGCCACTTGGGTAGAACAGGTGAAGTTTTACCCCTTCGAAAGTGACTGACTTATATGTATTGATGAAAATTGCCATGTTCATGGAAGATTTTATCTTCTCGTCCAGGAACAGGGCAAAAGCGTTCAGGAGATCTTTTTCGCTGGGGAACTTTTTGAGCAACTTTTTGTAGTTGTCTTTATTCAGTTCGGTTTCTGAAATAAAGTGCTTTAAGTCCTCAATTATGAAAAATTGAGGAGAAACAGTGTTTGCCTTAGCTTCCTTGTAGCGGAGGCCGTCTGGCCGCTCGCAAAGGAAGTTGATAAGGTATTTATCTTGTAAGTCTAATTCTTTCATAATGAATATCCCGTGTACTAAATTTCAACAATTTGAACCAAAGATACTGAAACGTTTTACTCATGGCTTACCTTGATCTTACCTGTCACCACATCATTGATGAGCGTTTTGCGAAGCTCTTTGAGGGTAGCTACCTGGGCTTGAATACTTGCAGTGATCTTGGCAATGGTGTCCAGCTTGGCATCTAAAAAACTTGCAATCTTTTGTTGCTCATGTAATGGAGGGAACGGGATTTGAATAACTGCCATTTCTCCGTTCATGATCTTTGCGCCATTTGTATCAATACGCTTATTATGGGATGCGCTTATGTGAAGCGCATAAGCGGTATATCCTAAGTCCAGGTTTTTCTTCTTGGGCTTTAAAGTACCACACACATTTGTGCAGCTGAATTTCCCGCTTCTTTTGAAAACAGTACCTGCATTAACGCCGTCAGTCGTCCAAGTGAGTAAGTCAGTATCAAAATCGTATGTTGCGATGAAGCCTAAGCAACCGTTGTTTTCTGTTTGTGAAGAATACACCGGGTATTTCCCATCATGTAAAAGTTCTTCTTGACTAATAACTCTTCCTCTACCTATATAAAACTGGTCTTTGATACGTTGCACCGACCAATGTTCAGGAATAGGTTCTATATAGCTAATGCCACTGTCTTTTAATCTATAGTTCTTATTGGAAAACTCTAATCCTCTAAAAATTACAGATTGAACCAGGCTTTTCCGCAACTCCTGATAGTAGCCTATTTTCTCTTCCAACAGGGTAATTTTCTTGTCAATAGTCTGGGTTTTGGCGTCAAGGTAGTTGGCAATGGCAGTTTGTTCTTTCAGTGGCGGACAGAAAAATTCTAAAGCGGAAAGCTCTGATGCATTAATTGCCGGGTAACTTACACCTTTACTGTTTTTTATTACCAGGTCAATAAAAAAGTCGCTTTGGCAATAATAGGACAAGAATGCCGGTACTACCCTTTTCATATGTGAAAGGACAGCAAATCCTGTAGAAACTATATAATTCTCGGGTTTAAAATTAAAATAGGCAACAGCCTTTAAATAGGTCCTTACAGTTGATATGATCACATCTCCCTGAACGACGATTCTTCGAGCCCTGCTTGGCGCCGCATCAAATTGAACAATTTCAGGTTCATCGATAATTCCGTTTTGATTAACATTGCCAATATCAATATATCTAAATTCATATTCTGGATTAGTGTTTTCGCCTAATGATCTGGTATTGATCCGAGCAGCATCTTTAATCCGGCGTCCTGATCCGATAGCGGTTTTTTCTACATTCACTGAATGAGGATGAGTAGCATAGTTCATCATAAGACCAATTCCTTTTCTAAGTTGGTTAAATCTCTTTCCAAGGCTTGCAAATCAGCATTGATAGTGGAAACTTCTCTCAATTTCTCAGGCGTATAGAAAACTTTATTGAAATTGATCTCCACCCCGGTTATATTGTCTATATATTCAAATGGCTTGGAGACATACTTTGCCAAGAAATCCGCAATCCATTGTTGGTTTTCGGCTTCATCCGGCGAGTAAGGGATAATTTCATAGTCCTTTTGCAGGTCTTTGGCGAGCTCTACCGTAATGGCTATGCAAGCCTTCTTTGATTTGGTGGCTTTCTTGTAAGCTGCTTTGATGACAATTTTTCCGCACCCCAGCTCGGTTTGATTTCCGCTCGCTTCTTCAATGATGGTTTCTTTGTCCTCATCATGCCAGTAGGTGGCTTTTTTGGTCATTACCCTCAAGTTCTGCTCTTTATAGTCCAGTGCAGCGATATTGGGTTTTACTTCCTCATTGAATCTTGCTTCCAAAGAAGGGTACTTGAATATATCAAAGTCCGTGATTTCAAAATCTTCGATGGTAGTAGTGCCCGAATCATCCGTTACGGTAATCTTCAGTGGATCGAGATTGATGGATTTTTCTTCCACCATTTCGCCTGCCCGGTTTTCCTTCATAGGCATTTCGATGAATTTACCGTTTATATCAACATTGGTAAGTGTAATGCTCTGTCGATTGTAGTAGAAATACCATTTGTCGAATACCTTGCAAAAGGCATTGTCCTTAAACTCGGTGAACGCCTTTACTATTTCAGCCCTCCTATCAGGGTTCATTTGCTTGCGCTTTTTTCCTTTACTCTTTTTGAGCGGTTCATAAAGATCACTCGCATTGATAAGGATCACTTTGTCTTTTCGGTCGGCAGGCTTGTTCTTATTGAACACCCAGAGATAGGTATAAATGCCCGTGTTGAAAAATTCGTCCGTTGGCATTTGAATGATGGCTTCTACCCAATCATTATCAAAGAAGTGTTTTCGGATGGTGCTCTCTCCGCTTCCGGCATCACCGCTAAAAAGCGTAGAGCCATTGTGAACGACAATTGATAAGCCGTCATTGGCTAAGTGGTAAAGAATGTGCTGGGTAAATAGAAACTGCCCGTCCGAAATAGAAGGCAGCGCCACAAAACGTTCGGTAGTATCGTTTTGAATATCTTTTTGGTAGCCTTTCCAGTCCACACCATAGGGCGGGTTGGCTATTACAATATCAAAGCGTTTTTCAATGAAGGAAATGTTCGTGAGTGTGTTCCCGTATTTAATTTCGGAGTCAGCTCTGAAACGGCTTTCAATCTTAGCCAGGGCGTACAGGCTATCGCTCCAGTCTTCGCCGAATGTTTTTGTGGGTCGTTTGAATTTCTCCTTGATTTTGTCCTCAACGCCAAAGAGCAAGTTTCCACCTCCGCAGGTGGGGTCATAGATGGTAAGAAACTTACCATTGTCCTCAATTTTGGAGGCAATAAGTTCGGAGATCAATGAAATGATGTCGTCAGGTGTATATTGCTCCCCTGCTGTTTCCGCTGAAATATCCGCCCACTTGCGTTTGATATGTTCTTCAAGGGTGGTGATTTCAGAATTATTGAAAGGGGTCAGGTCAATCTCACTCCATGCCTTTACCGTTTCAAACAAGATGCGCTTCTTTTTAAGCTGCCCGCTTACACCTGAGATGTCCAGGAACTTCTCTTCCTCAGTGCCTTTATCAACTCCCAACAAATACTTGGTTTCCGCGTCGAACGATTTCAGGTAAGCGTGGAAGTCAATATCGAAGGTCTTGTCGTTCTTACAGATGTCTTTGAGGGTTTTCCCCTTGCGGATGAGGTAGTCATTATAGCCCAATCCTTCCAACTGGAACATCTCTATAAAATCATCAATATTGTCTTTGCCGATTTCTTCTTCCATTCGGTTAGCTTCCCGTATCAATCTACTTTCGACCATTAGCAGGGCGAAATAGGGCATCATGTATTTGGGGAAGTCGCTTTGTTTAATTCCTGCACCAATCAACAGATCGGCTGTGCGCCAAACATCAGATTCATATTTGAGGATATTAATGCTCATCTTTCTTTAGTTCTTTTAATGCCGTTTTTAATGCTTCGCCTGCCTGAGGTTCGTTTTTGACTAAATCTATTATCTGGTCCGCCAGCCAAATTCTGAGCAGATCAGGTAGGTTGGCATGAAGCAAAGAGGCTAACTGCTCTACCTGTTCCCGTTTTGCTTTGCGTTCGCCACGTTCAATTTTACTGAACATGGGGGTGTCTATTTCAAGACTGGCGGCTAACTGCCTTTGCAAAAGCCCCCGGCTTTCTCGCAGTTCCCTAATCCTTTCGCCAAATTGCATGACCTGTTAATTTATGACTTGTCAAATTTTGGCTAAAATAGAAAAAGAAAACGATAAGAGAAAGAAACTTCATTTTCCAATACAGAAAGTTCGCCGATTTGATTTTCAATATTTTACATAGGCAGGATACAAAAAAGCGCGTTCTAGCAGTTTCCCAAATAACGATATCTAGCTAATATCACCCCAATAGTCATCTTATTAATAGTATTCCTTTATATATTGATATGCCTTCTCAAATAGCTCTTCTTCCTTATGGAGTTGATACTTCAACAAAGTTTTACGGAGCGATTTCTGAACTTCTCTTTCGCCCGAGACGGTTGTCTGCCATCCCGGGAAGCGGACAATTTTCACAATTTCATCTATATCATTGACGATACGTTCAACAACTGCTGGCGTCTTTTCGGTTCGCATTTCCAGAAAAAGTTCTGTGAGGGCAGTTTTTGCAGATTTCCTTTGTTCCGGGGTATAGGTATCTCTTTCGGCCTGCAAAGTGTCTTTTGCCAATGCACAAAGCTCTTTGATGAATTCAATGCTGGTGATCAGGCCCAATTCCGCTCTCCGCCTTACTTCATCCAGGCGTTCACTCAGTTTCTTAAATGCCGGATTATTTCCTTGTCCAATGAAACGTTTGATAAGAATTTTGATAAGTTTCTCCGCTTGTTTAGGATCCTTCTTATTCATCAAATCGTCGATCATTTCCGCATTAAGAACGACTTCTTCCATTTTGTCATGAATCCCATCTACATGGATATGCTCGTGAATGAGCTTCGTTGTTTCAGCACCGAGGGCATGCCAAAGTAAACGACCATGATCGTCGGCTGCAGGACGTACAGACGTATACACCTGAGAAAGCCATTTATAATCATTTTCATACAGGTTAAGAATAGCATCCGGGCTTAACGACTCCCAAACCTTCGATAAGGCTACATAATCACCAGCAAATGCATCACGTTTTTCATTTGTGTTGATGCAATCCTGCGCCTTGCTCAAACCTTCAAAGCCACCCACTGTCCTGTCAACACCAGGAAAATGTGATAGCGCATTGTTCATCAGCGCGGGCGCCTGACTCCTCAATTCTTGCAAATTTGTAACGACTTTTTTGACACTTTCTTCATCAAATGCAAGCGCTCTTGCCGTATCGTCAAAGACTCCAAAGTAATCGACGATCCTCCCGAATGTCTTATTAGGGAACAAACGATTAGTCCGGCAAATAGCCTGTAACAGTGTATGGTCTTTTAGTGACTTATCCAGGTACATTGTCTGTAAAATGGGCGAGTCGAATCCCGTCAGCAGTTTAGCGGTAACAATCAGAAATTGCAACGGCGAATGCTGGTCATTGAATTGTTCAACAATCTTTTCCTGTTTATCCTTATCGATCTCCCATTTTCGCTTGAATTCGTATGAATCATCTGCGTTTGTAGAAATAACCACGGCACTTGCCGCTTCTCCAAGAAGTTTATCCATTTCGTCCTTGTATTGAACGCAGGCATTTCTGTCGGGCGTAACTATCATCGCTTTAAATCCCTGCGGCTCCACATGTTCCCGAAAATGTCTTACGATGTCGGCAACGATGGTCTGAACCCTCTCCGGAGAAGTAAGGAATACGGACATCTTTGCCGCTTTCTGACTTAATTTATTCCGGTCATCTTCATTTAGGTTATTGGCCATCTCAGCAAAGGCAATATCCAGGCTTTCCTTGTCAATGTGCACGTTGGGTAGTCTTGGTTCAAAATGCAAGGGTAAAGTCTGCTGATCCCTAATGCTATCCTGGAATGTATAGCGGCTTAAATAGCCACCTTCGTCTTCCTGGGCTCCAAAAGCCCAAAAGGTGTTCTTATCTGCCTTATTAATGGGCGTCCCCGTGAGTCCAAACAGGAATGCATTGGGGAGTGCTGCCCTCATTTTCCTGCCCAGGTCGCCCTCTTGAGTCCGATGGGCTTCATCGACCATAAGGATGATGTTGTCCCGTTCATTCATGTTCGAATATGCATCTTTGAACTTATGCACCATGGTGATGATAATCTTACGGGTATCTTTTTCCAACAAATCATGCAACTCTTTAATCGTATCTGCATTTACCAGGTTGGCAACTTCGGCCGCATTAAAAATGCCCGATATCTGTGTGTCCAGATCGATACGGTCCACAACGATGATAACGGTCGGACTTCTAAGCTCTTCCATACGCCTGAGTTTCTGCGCCGCAAATACCATAAGCAACGATTTGCCGGAACCCTGAAAATGCCAGATCAATCCCTTCCTGATCTTTCCTTCCAATACCCGCTGCACAATGGCGTTGGCTCCCTCATACTGCTGATAGCGGCTAACCACTTTAATTTTTCGCTTCTTGTTGTTAGTAGCGTAAATGGTAAAATGCTGAAGTATATCCAGCAAAACCGCCGGTCTCAGCAAGTAACTCATTTGCCTGGCTGCATTCTGCAAGCCGGCAAATTGGTTTAATTCACTATTTTCATCTTCCATTCGCCATGGACACCAGAATTCCAGCGGCGTTCTCACCGCTCCATAAAAAAAGTGTTTGCCCTCAGTGGCAAAGCTTAGGATGTTGGGAACAAATAAGGCAGGAACTGCATTCTCATAAATCTCGTGTATATCTGCTGCACCATCCAACCAACTCACGGCAGGCCTCACTGGCGTTTTCGCCTCACCAACAACTACAGGTATACCATTGATCAGCAAAATAATATCTGGTATTTTGGTTTCCCTGGCCCTGATTTTATATTGATTGGTAAGGACAAAACTATTATTTTTAACTATCTCAAAATCAATTAATCTTACCGGAACATGGGCTCCATCTATCCCGAACGGCAAGGTGATTTCGCCTTTCAGCCACTTGCCAAATTCTTCATTGGCTCTGACCAGGCCAACGTTGCCCACTGTAAGCAAGATCGCCCGTAGCTTATGAATGACTTCATCCGCCCTATCCGGCTGCTGGGATATTTCCGGATTGATCCGGATCAACGCCTCCTTAAGCTCAGATTCAACCATTACCTCTGTTATCTCCCGGCGAAGCAGTTCGGAAGGGATATAACGCCATTGGGCAGACTCATAACTGAAAGGGTCTTCTTGAACCCCTTGCTGGTTAAGGTTTACACCTGTTAACTCCCGGACAATGAAGTTTTCGACGCTGTTAAGTTCGTTGAATGGCATAGCTTTAAAAATAAGGTTTAATTTGTCATGTTCCAATAGCTTCAACTTGATCAAGTTGAAAAGATTTGATTTATGTACCGGTTCTGGATTCGTTTTGCTAATTCTTTCAAGTCGCTTATTTTTTCAGTTTCCGCCTCAATTTGTTTCATTGTCTCCCCAAATTTTTGTCTTTTCCATTCATCGGGCACGTGAAACGTGAAATAATCAAAGAAATCACTTTGAACTCTTTTATGACCTGCAGAGCCTACCATTAGTTTTTCAGCTTCCGTTCTAAACAATTTCATTCTCGATAGATAATAACAATATAATCTGTCTGACTCCTTAAATGGTCGAATGATATGAAACTCGGTACTCCCAAATCCAATATTATTTACCAGATGTTCAATCAAAGCACCCTTTCCATTTTCCATACAAGGCGTTATTTTAGCAAATAATGTGTCGCCTTCCCCAAAATATGTGTACCCTTTTCGAACATCCTTAAATTTACGCTTCTGAAAATTTATTATCTTCCCCGCTTCAGACACATCAGCCATTGCAAGAAATGAGACTTCCGAATCTGGGCCAGGTAGGTTTTTAGGCATTGATGGGTTAACTTCTGCTATTGTCTTTATTGAACTCGATGGCCTTACTTTATCTTGGAAGTTAGCAAGTGCGTATACAGTTTGATATATTTCAATTTTCTTAATAAGCTTTTTATACTTTTCTATTTTAATATCGGCAGCCCACAACAATCCAGCTAATTTAGCCTGCTGTTCTTTGGGAGGCAGGAAAAATTCAAACTTAGCTAAATCCTGAAATTTGGTCCTGGGTGACAGTGACCCAGCCGAGGTATGCACAGCGTAATCAAAAAAACGATCTGATGAAATCAGAAAGGGAAACAAATTTTTGTCAATAACCTTTTCATTTGCCTCCAAAACCAAAATATCCCCTGAGCAAATGCCATCAAAATCAGCCAGGGCAGCTTTCTTCTGGTAAGCCCGTCTTTTACCAAATAATACTTGCCCTGTTGTAAATCTTTTAGTGAACATGGTCCCATCGGACACATTGCCCCATGTTGATATATGTAGATTTCCTGGCTCAATATGCTCAAGTCCAATGTATCTTTCAATACCCTCTACTTCAGGGTTTTTTACTGTCTCAT
>DASZXP010000149.1:0-23174 GCA_035545935.1 Puia sp.
ATCTTCGGCAGCAGCGGTATCGTCAGCTTCCCCATCGGCTCCAGCGAACTCTCCATGAAAATAGCTTTTATCACCCGTAGATAATAATACAACGAGATCACCATATTCAACGCAGCGATGGCGATGAATACAAAATTGCCCTTCTCCGCACCCGCCATCAGCAAAAAGAACTTCCCGAAGAACCCTGCCGTAGGCGGTATCCCCGCCAGCGAGAACAAGGATATCGCCATCACCCAGGACAGCAAAGGATTCGTCGCATACAGCCCCTTGTAATCATGGATGCTTTCTTTCCCCGTCTGCGCGCTGATAAAAGAGACCACCCCGAACGCCCCCAGGTTGGAAAAAATGTACACAAGGATAAAATAGATCACCGACGCCTCCCCCGCCTGGGAGCTGCCCGACACGCCCGCCAGGATAAACCCCGACTGCGCTATAGACGAAAAAGCAAGCAATCGTTTCAACCCATCCTGCCGCAAGGCGAACAGATTACCTGTCACCATCGTCAGCACCGACAAAAGGACTATTATCTTATACCAGCTACCCGCCAGCGGCTTGAACACCGTATACAGCACCAGGAGAAAAACAAAGAACATCGCCCCCTTCGAGACCACCGACAAATACGCCGTCACCGTCACCGGGCTCCCCTCATAGACGTCCGCCGTCCATAAATGAAAAGGGACAGCCGAGATCTTGAACGCCAGCCCCGATAAGATCAGGATAAAAGCAAACAGCTGGAACCCGCTCCCATCCAGTCGCGGCACGATGGCGGAAAGATCCAGCGTCCCCGTCGCGCCATACAGCAGCGAAATGCCGAATAACAGCAACGCGGAAGAAAAGGCGGACGACATGATAAACTTCATAGCCGCCTCCGAAGACCGTCTTTTCTCCAGGTCGAAGGAGGAAAGCGCCGTCAGGGGAATGGTCGACAGCTCCAGGCCGAGATAAAATAGCAGCAGATTGCCCGCCGACAGCATAAAGAAAAAGCCCAGCAAAGTGGACAGTAACAACATATAGAACTCCAGCGCCTGCCCGTGGTCCTTCAACCAGCTATAGGCCTGCAGCGAGACGATCAGCGTCGCCAGGTTGAGGATATTCTTCTCCAGGACGATCAACCCGTTCGTATGGAACATGCCGCTGAACAGGCGGACGTCCCCGTGTGAAAAGAACCCCAGGACAAGATTCACCAACAGCAGCACATTGACGAGGGGAAGGATGACTTCCGTCTTGTACGCAGCAGCCCCTACCTTTATGAACAATAAAAGAAAGATGATGCACGTAACGATTAATTCCTGCCGTAAAGAAAAAATAATGTCCATCCCCATATCGTAGGTTCGTTTAATGAAAATTGCCTGCATGCTCCATGATCGCGCCGACACCCGGCGCCAGCAGATCGCTTAGCCAAAAAGGCGCAACGCCGATCGCAATGATCCCCAGCCCCAATAGCACCGCCGCCAGTTGCTCGTTCCACCCGGCATCCGTCAAACCGCTATAATGCGGGTCCTTCAGAGGTCCCATGATCGCCTGCCCCGTCGCCCGGAGGATATACACCGCCGTTACCACGATCGAGGAGCAGGCCAGTATCGTCGCCAGCCGGGTCATTCCATCCGCATGCTGCCAGGAGCCCATAAAAATGGTCATCTCAGCCACAAACCCGCTGAGACCCGGCAGCCCCAGCGAGCACAAACCCGCGATCACGAACACCGTAGAGATAAAAGGCATCACCTTGAGCAGACCACCCAGCCGCTCCACCAGCCTCGTATGCGTCCGGTCATAGATCATCCCGATGGCCGCAAAGAAAAGGGCCGTCATCAGCCCGTGAGAGATCATTTGCATGACAGCGCCCGTAACGGCCGTCCGGGTCAGCATGCCGATACCCAAAAGAATAAAACCACAGTGACTCACGGACGAATAGGCATTGATGTATTTCAGGTCCTTCTGCATCATCGTGGCAAACGCCCCATACACGATAGCTATCGTCGCCAGCAAAGTGATGATAGGTGCATATTCCTCCGCGCCTCCCGGCATCAAAAAAACCGCCACCCGCAGACAACCGTAACCGCCCAGCTTCATGGAGATCCCCGCCAGGAACATCGACGCTGCCGTAGGGGCGGAGGAGTGGCCGTCCGGAACCCATGTATGAAAAGGGAACAACGCCGTGAATATCCCAAAACCTACGAACAGGAAGGGAAAGAAAATTCGTTCCATCGCCAAAGGAAGATGCATCTGCGCAATGGCCTGCATGTCGAAACTATGGGCGTCGCCCGCGCCGCTCGTGTTGTAATACAACCCCAGCAGTCCGACAAAGACCAATGCCGATCCCCCCATCAGCATCAACGCCAGCTTCATGGCGCTGTACTCCTTACGACCGCTCCCCCACACCCCGATCAACAGGAACTTGGGGATCACCGACACCTCCAGGAAAAAGAACAACGTAAAAAGGTCCAGCGAAAGAAAAAACCCATACGCGCCCGCACCAAGGATATGTAACAGGATAAAGAACTCCTTGCTCATCGGCTTGATGGCCCAGGACACCAGTATCGCCGCCTCCATGACAAAGGCCGTCAGCAGGATCATGGACACCGAGATACCATCCACCCCGACATGATACCAGATATTCCACGACGGGAACCAGGCGTGCCGGTATTCGAACAGCATGGCAGCGCTATTGCCCGCCCCACGTTCTTTCCAATACATAGCCAGCAACCCAAAAGACAGCAGCAATTGCACCGTAGCGCCGGCAAAGGACACCCACCGTATCCCATTCCGGCCCTTGCAGAAAGCTACGGCAGCCGCCGTGATCAATGGTACTATGATCAGCAATGACAGGTTCATGTGTATAGATAAATAAATAAGACAGTTAATCCGGCCACCCCCGCAAAGAAATACAAGGCGTAATCCTGCACCTTCCCCGACTGTATCCCTTTTATCCCCGCGGAGATCCCCGCCGTCACCGTTGCCAGCCCATTCATCAGCCCGTCCACGATATGCCTGTCGATCCACGCCGCCGGCCTTCCGATGAGGTTGAAAATAATTTTCTTCGTAATAAAGGAATATATCTCATCGATATAAAATTTATGATACGCCCATTGGTACAGTCCGCCAAACGCAGCCGCCGCCTTCGCAGGTCTGTCGCTCGCCCTGCGATACAAATAGCCCGCCGTAAAGATCCCGATAAGCGCCAGCGCCACCGGCCCCACCGCAAAAAGCCCGATCCCATGCGTTTCCTGCGGAGTACCATCATACGTAACCAATCGGGAAAAAGGCACAAACCCCGCCAGCACTGCCCCCGCCGCCAATATCACCAACGGCAGCTTCATCGAAAATGGCGCCTCGCCCCCGCCATGATCCCCCCCATGATGTCCGCCGGAATGATGACCGCCCCCGACGTGTAGGCCGCCCCCGGCGCGCAGCCCGCCGCTCCCCGACACCGAATCACCCCAAAACACGGAAAAATATAGCCGGAACATATAGAAAGCCGTCAGCCCCGAAGTAAACAACGCCACCCCATACACGAACTTATTGGCATGCCAGGCCGCCAGAAGGATCTCTTCCTTGCTAAAAAACCCCGAAAAAGGAGGGATGCCCGCAATGGCCAGACAGGCGATCAAAAAACATCCGTGCGTCAGAGGCAGCAGCTTCCTCAGCCCTCCCATATCCTTCATATCGTTGCTATGCACCCGGTGTATGATCACGCCCGCGCAAAGAAAGAGCAGCGCCTTAAAGAACGCATGCGTGAAAAGATGGAACATGGAGGCCGTAAAACCCAGCGTAGTCGCCTCTCCCACGGGATGCAATGTCCCCAGCGCCAGCATCATATACCCTATCTGCGACATCGTCGAATAAGCCAGCACCCGCTTGATATCTGTCTGCGTACAGGCGATGATCGCCGCCAGCAGGGCGGAGAACGTGCCCGCATAAAGTACCACCTGTAACACCGCCCCACCCGGGAACATATACACCGGGTACAACCGCGCCACCAGGTATACACCCGCCACCACCATCGTGGCCGCATGGATCAGCGCGGACACAGGCGTAGGCCCCTCCATCGCATCCGGAAGCCAGATATGCAGCGGAAAAAGAGCCGACTTCCCCGCTCCGCCGATAAACACAAGACCCAACCCCCATGACAGCAGCGAGATCCCCATAAAAGAGGCCGTGGTAATACTCGTCAGCTGAGACCCGGGCTCCGTCAGCCGCTGGATCAATGTCCCGAAATCCAACGTCTCCGCATGGAAAGACAGGATCAATATCCCGATAAGGAACGCCAGGTCCGCAAACCGGGTGACGATAAAAGCCTTTTTGGCCGCGGCTACCGCCGCCGGCCTGTCGTAGTAAAACCCTATCAGCAGATAGGACGAACAACCCACCAGCTCCCAGAAAATATAGATCTCGAAGATATTCCCCGACAACACCAGCCCCAGCATCGAAAAAGTAAAAAGACCCAGAAAAGCGTAATAAGTCCCATACCTTGCCTCCTCCTTCATATACCCCAGGCTAAAAATATGCACCATCAGGGAAACAAAGCTGACCACAACGATCATCATCACCGATATGGGGTCCAGTATAACGCTCATATCGATGGACATCCCCGGGGAAAACGATAACCAGGTCGCCTTCAACGCCACCACCGGATTATACGCTCCAGCCGCCTTCCCCTCCACAAAGAAGTACCGGTAAGCCGTCCACAACGACAGCCCCGCCGAGATCAGCACCGCGAGTGTTCCAATCCCCCCCGACGCCCCCCGGAAATATCTCCTGCCGAACAACCCCAGCACCACAAAGGCCGCCAGCGGCAGCAACGGGATCAAAGCGATATAAGCGTAGTTGGACATATGCGCGGTATTCAGAATTTCATTTCATCCGCATCCTCCACATCGATGGAATGAAAGTTTCGGTAAAGATTGATAATGATCGCAATGGCCACCGCCGCTTCCGCGGCTGCGATCGCGATAATGAATAAAGTAAAAAATACCCCTTCCAGCTTCTCCGGGTACAGGTATTTATTGAATGCGATAAAATTGATATTCACGCTGTTCAGGATTAGCTCCACCGACATCAGCATCGTGATCATATTCCGCCGCGTGAACAGACCATACATGCCGATAAAGAAAAGAGCCGTGCTTAGGAACAAAACATGACTTAGTGGTACCTGACTCATTTGTTCTCCGGTTTTGTTTTGATGGCAATGACGATACAGCCGATCATGGCCGCCAGCAGCAGGATACTGATCACTTCGAAAGGCAGCACATACCCATGCTCCGAAGTGCTGAGCAGCTGCGCCCCGATATTCCCCACGCTGGCATCAGGCCCCGCCCCTCCCCCGGCGACATGCCCCGCCTGTCCAAAAGCATACCCCCGCACCAGCAGACAGGTCAGCACAAACCCCGTGCACACCGCCAGCACCGAAAAAATGCTCCTGACCCGCACCGGCGCCGGCAGGTCTTTTCCCGACTGCTGCGTAAGGAAGATAGAAAAGATGATCAGCACCACGATCCCCCCCACATAGACAACGATCTGCACCGCCGCAATAAACTCCATCTGCAACCAAAAGTAGAGACCCGCAATCCCCGTGAGGGAGAACAACAGCCAGATGGCCGAACGGAATATTTTTCGGGAGGTCACGGCCAGCAGGCCCGTCACCAGGATAAAAAAGGAAAGTATATAAAAAATGACGGCAGACACGCTCATTATTCAACGCCCTCTCTGATTTTAGAACCCGGTTTATTTAATTTTTTTGTCAGCTTGCTGCGGTCATACACACTGTGCTCGAAATTCTGCGCCATCTTGATGGCATCCGTAGGACAGGCTTCGATGCATAAGTTACACATCGTACAAAGCTCCAGATGATAAATAAAGGTATCCAACGCCTTTTTCTTCTTGCCTTCCGGCGTGGTGTCGAATTTGGTGATGATCTTGATCGTTCCGTTGGGACAGGCCAGCTCACAGGCAGTGCAGCCCGTACAGGCATGCTCATTCTTCTCATCATGCAGCATGACCACTTCCCCGCGAAACCGCTCCGGCAGCTTCATCTCCTCTCTGTTATCCGGATACTGCTGGGTAATGATCTCTTTGTGATGGGTAAAATAATAGCCCGTCAGACGCATCCCCTTTAACAAAGAACGCACCGCGCCCCATACATCCGATATATATTTCTTCAAGAACATGTCGATCATTTGTCGGGGCCGGACCCCATGTTAAAAATGCCATCCCTCGATGGCGACCAATGTCATCAACAACAAGTTTAGCATGCTGATAGGCAACAAATACTTCCACTCCAGGTTCAGCAGCTGATCGATCCGCAGTCGCGGGAAGGTCCAGCGGAACCACATGATCACGAAGATCAGGAAAAAGGTCTTCCCCATGAACCACAGCGAGGACGGGATATGATCCATCACCCCGTTGAACCCCGTCCAATGTCCGATATGCAGCGGCATCCAGCCACCCAGGAACAAGGTCGCCCCAATCGCGCAAACGATAAAAATGTTCACATACTCCGCCAGAAAGAAGAGCGCGAATTTCATCCCCGAATACTCCGTATGAAACCCCGCCGTAAGCTCCGATTCCGCCTCCGCCAGATCGAAAGGCGCCCGGTTCGTCTCCGCCGTAACGGCAATGATAAAAATGATAAAGGCTATCACGGCCGGGATATGCCCTTTGAAAAGCCACCAGCCATCCTGTTGCGAGGAGATGATATCCGAGATCCGCAGACTGCCCGTAAGCACGACGATGGAAATGACCGAAAGCCCCGCCGACAGCTCATAGCTGACGATCTGTGCGCCGCTCCGCATGGCGCCCAGCAGGGAATATTTATTGTTGCTGGCCCAGCCCGCCATTAAAATACCGATCACGGAAAGAGAAGATACGGCCGTTATATACAATACCCCGATATTGATATCCCAGATCTGGGTCCCCCTGGCAAAGGCCACCGGCGCCAGGATCAGCATCGCCACGACGATCACCAGGAAAGGAGCGAGATTGAACAGGAACTTATCCGCGCCGTCGGGCGTCAACCCCTCCTTCATCGCCAGCTTCAAGGTATCCGCCACCGTTTGCAAGGCGCCCCCGGGTCCCACCCGGTTCGGCCCCAGCCGTATCTGCATATACGCCGAGACCTTCCGCTCCATCAGCACCAGGACCAGCCCCAGCACGGTGAACAATCCGATCACGCAGAGCCCGACGATCAGGGACTCCAGCAACAACACCACGGTCGGACTGAACGTGCCGTTCAGCCACACATCGATGGAATGGGTTATATTTTCTATGCTCAGCATCGTTATTGGTTCGCCCCTCTCCTGGCAGCACCGATCCATTCTTCCCCGGTTGCCCTCGTCTCACCACCCGCCCCTCCCCGCACGCACGAGATTCATCGGTCGATATCCGGTATCACCAGATCCAACGTCCCCATGATCGCCACCAGGTCCCCGATCTTATGCCCCCTCGCCATATGATCCAGCGCCGAAAGATTCGAGAACCCCGGACTCCGGAACTTTATCCGGTACGGCGTCATCCCCCCTTCACTGATAATATACACCCCGAACTCACCCCGCGCCGTCTCTATCCTTGAATAAAACTCCCCCTTCGGCAGCTTCAGCACGGCCTTCGTCTTTGCCTGGAACTCACCCTCGGGGATATTATCGATCAGTTGCTCTATAATGGAAAGGGACTGACGCATCTCCTGCATACGCACCATATAGCGCGCAAAACAATCGCCCCCGGACACGGTCACCTCCTCGAATTGCACCTCCCCATACACCTCATAAGGATACAGCTTCCGGATATCACAGCTCACCCCGCTGCCCCTCGCCGTAGGACCCGTGCAGCCATAGGAAACGGCATTCTCCGGGGAAAGATACCCAACGCCCTTCATCCTGCTTTTAAAGATAACATTGTCCGTCACCAGCTCATCGTATTCATCCAGCTTCCCCCGGAAGAACTGGATAAACTCCTTCACCCTCTTTTGGAAGTTCGGATGTATGTCCGCCATTACCCCGCCCGGCACCATATAATTCATCGTCAATCGGGCCCCGCAGGTCTCTTCCATAATATCATTGATGGTCTCTCGCTCCCGGAATGCATGGAAAAATGGCGTGAGGGCGCCCACATCCATGGCCAATGCCCCCCACCACAGCTGATGAGAGGCCAGCCGCGTCAGCTCGTCCATCAGAACGCGGATCACCTTGGCCCGGGCCGGCACTTCTATCTGCATCCCCTTTTCCACGCACAGGGCGCAGCCATGATTGTTGATATGGGAAGAAAGATAATCCATCCGGCTCGTCACATAAATAAATTGCCGGTATGACAGACTTTCGCACATCTTCTCGATGCTGCGATGGATATACCCCAGATGAGGCTCGACCTTCTTGATCGTCTCTCCGTTGAGGGTAATGACAAGATGCAGCACGCCATGCGTGGATGGATGCTGGGGACCTACGTTGATCACCAGGTCTCCCTGTTCTGTCGTGCCTATTTCTTCGATCATTTTATAATTTGATCATATTGACCGGATCTTCATAATCCTTGCGCAACGGCCATCCCTTCCACTCGTCTGTCATGAACAATCTCCGCAGATCAGGATGCCCCGTGAAAACCACCCCCATCAGGTCGAACGCCTCCCGCTCATGGAACTCCGCCGTACGCCAGATATCCGACACCGTCCGGACCACCGGCTCATTGCGATCCAGCTTCACCTTCACCACCAGCGTGTGACGATGAACAGTCGATGTCAGATGATATACCACCGTAAAATGTGTCTTCCAGTCCACGGCCGTCACACAAAACAAATAGTCGAACGCAAGCCCCTCCGCCGAACGCATTGCCCGTGCAAACCCTTCCCACGCCGCCGGGTCGATCACCACCGTCATCCACTCACCCCCTTCCTCGAATACAGGCGAAGGCAGCAGCTCCTCCAGTCTTGCTTTTAGTTCTTCCTTGTTCATGGAACGCCATTCTTTATTTTTTCCTGTAAAGTGATCAATGCATGCAGCAGGGCTTCCGGGCGGGGCGGACAGCCCGCGACATAAACATCCACCGGGATCACATGGTCCGCTCCTTTCACCACCGAATAGGTATTGTAAAAGAAAGGCCCTCCGCTCGTAGCACAGGCGCCCATGGCAATCACATATTTGGGGTCCGCCATCTGATCGTACAATCTTTTCAGCACAGGAGCCATTTTGTTGACGATGGTCCCCGCAATGATGATCACATCCGCCTGTCTCGGCGTGGCCCTTGCCACTTCAAACCCAAATCGTGACCAATCGTATTTCGCAGCCGCCGTGGACATCATCTCGATGGCGCAGCAGGACGTACCGAATACCAGCGGCCACAGCGAGTTCGATCGCGCCCAATTGATCACCTCATCCAGCTTGGTCACCAGGATCCCTCCCCCTGCCGTCGGATGCACTTCCCCCGGAAAAGGCTTATTATCCGTATGTTGCTGCCCTACATCCATTTCAACGCCCCCTTTTTATGCGCATATAAAAAACCCATGAATAGAATGAACAGGAATACCACGATCTCCACGAGACCCGCTATTCCAATTTTTTTCACCGCTACGGCCCAGGGATACATGAACACAAGCTCGACATCGAAAAGAAGAAAGATCAGGGCATATAGATAATACCCGACATTGAACTGATTCCAGGGAGTGCCGGCCGATGGGACGCCGCACTCGTAAGCCTGCCCTTTCTGCGGATTTTTTGTCCCTTTTACAAAGATCCGGGCGACTGCGATCCCCCCGGCTGAAAAAGCAACCCCGGCGATAAAAAGGACTATTAATGAAGCGCTTCCCATGGGTAAAGGCTCGTTTTGACCTATACTAATATACCGATATTTAACTGGTTAAATCCAAAAAAAACAAATAACCTGGATGACCGCCATCCGCCCCCGGACCCTCCTTCTCCGTCCCCGGGTTCCCGGCATCATTATCCCGGACCGCTAAAAACAGTGCCACCAAAGGTCAGCTGACCCGAATGATCATGGCAACTGTAAAATCTACCGTTGAATGGGTGGTTCAAAAACATCAACTATCTGATTTCAAAAGGATTGCCAGGGAGATGAATACCATCGTACAAAAAGAGGAACCCCTCACGCCTGGCCCCGGCCACCTGGATCCGTAAAAAGGATACAAGTTCCGTGGATTAGTATTACAGACAGGCCTCCCTCCCGACCGAACTTTACATCATAATTAAAATGTCAAAAAAATGAAAAAGACTATTTTTATTACAGGTGCAAGCACAGGTATAGGCAAAGAAACAGCCAGACTCTTCCAATCCAAAGGATGGAATGTCATCGCCACCATGCGGAATCCCGCCAATGAGACAGAACTATCCAGGCTGGAAAACGTTTTAGTAACCAGGCTCGATGTCCTGGACCTGGACTCTATCGGCAACGCCGTAACCCGGGGCATTCAGAAGTTCGGAAAGATCGATGTACTGCTCAACAATGCCGGCTATGGCGCCTACGGTCCCCTGGAATCCTTCCCAAGAGAGAACATCGTCCGCCAGTTCAATACCAATGTCATCGGACTGCTGGATGTTACCAGGGCCTTGCTGCCCCATTTCCGTCAGCACAAAGGCGGTATTGTCATAAACATTTCCTCCATCGGTGGAAAAATGACCTTCCCGTTTGGCGCTTTGTACCATGGAACTAAATTTGCAGTAGAAGGCATCTCCGAATCGTTGAGCTACGAAATGGAAGCATTTGGCGGAAAAGTGAAGATCGTCGAACCCGGCGCTATCGCCACCGACTTTGCAGGCCGATCTTTCGATTTCAACAACGATGAGACCGTTGTCGAATACCAGCCGCTGGTTGGGAAAATAATGTCCTCCGTGGAAACTATGTTTTCGAATGCTTCACCGGCAGCTGTTGTCGCTGATGTGATCTACGAAGCCGCCACCGATGGCACGGACCAGCTTAGGTATACGGCGGGTGAGGATGCAAAAATGATCATAGCCCATCGCCGGCAGACCGACGACGCCTCCTTCATGGCAGGGATGAAAGCACAATTAGGAATTTGATAAATATTCTTTTGGGCCCAAAAGAAATTTAATTATGAATGACTATATCCATTTACAGGCGATCCCGGACCTGTCTAAGCTCTTTCCACTGGATACCGATATCCGGCACCCCCAGATCACTATCGTAGACTTTGGCAAGATCACCCATATCGGCGAGGTGAAAAGGGTGTCAGCGGACTTCTATTGCATGATATTCAAGAACTATTGCAGCAACCTTTTAAAATATGGCCGCAAGGTCGTCGACTTCCAGGATGGCAGCCTGATCTGCATGGCGCCGAACCAGGTCATCGAAATGGATTATGAAATAGAGGCGCCGGAAAAAATGGCGGGCTGGGGCCTGTTCTTCCATCCGGATCTGATCAGAACTACCTCTTTGAATGACAACATCAAAAGCTACACTTTTTTTTCTTATGAAATAACGGAAGCCCTTCATTTATCGGAAAAAGAGAAACAGATCTTGTATGACTGCGTTACAAAGATCCGGACAGAGCTGCAGGAAAATATCGACGTACATACCCAGACTATCATCGTCAGCACATTGGAGCTGCTGTTGAACTATTGCTCCCGCTTTTACGGCAGGCAGTTTATCACAAGGAAAAGCTCCAACAATGCCGTTGTGACCCAGGTGGGGAAAATACTGGGCGAATATTTCAAGAACCACGATATAGAAGAAAATGGCCTGCCCACGGTGAAATACCTGGCTGAACAGGTAAACTTATCGCCTGGCTATCTGAGCGACCTGCTCAAAAAAGAAACAGGAAAGAACACCCAGGACCACATACACTTTCACCTCATCGAGGAAGCCAAAAGCATCCTTTTGAACACAAACAGGTCCGTAGGGGAAATAGCCTATTCATTAGGGTTTGAATACCCGCAATACTTCAACAAGCTCTTCAAGAAAAAGACAGGCAAAACACCCGTCGAATTCAGGAATGCTTCCACCTTTTAAAAGAACCAAAATATCTTCTTTGACGACGATCCGCCCTTGGAGTATTCCGCAAGCCACTGCAACAACAAGCTGCGATCCACCAGCTTCAGCCGATAGCATACATCCCGCTGCCACCGCAGCGCATCCTGCGTAAAATAAGAATTGGTGACCAGGATGCCCGCCGTAATATTGTCGTGAGCCACCGCCCCGTACAATTGACGCAGCACCTCGACCCCCACCTTGTGGGCAGGACCATACTTCTTGCACTCCACGAAATACAGGAACTGGCCAAACCCCGTATGATGAGCCACGATCAGGTCCTTACCTCCATCCCGCGTGGCCTGTGTCAACGTCACCTCATATCCCTGGTGGCGGAGCAATATAGCGGCAAGCTCCTCGAATTGACGGGAGGTCAGATCATTGATCCCTTCAGGGTATTTCGAAAAGTGCCGAATGCGCTCAGGGGTCAGCGGCGCATCCATTGCCCGCTCAAAGACCTTCACCTTCACCGGGAAGGGCGGTGTGACTCCCCTGGAATTGGCAAATTCTTCCAGCCCCGTCTCGAATGCACGCCGTGCACTTACAAGCTCCGGATAAAGAGACATCATTACCTCGAATTCCCGTTTCTCCTCCGTGGTGGCAAGCCCCATCACATAAGATTCTACGATCCCGCTGACAAGATATTCCCGTACATTCATGCTGCCTAAAGTACGCTTTCCCGTCAACTTGCAGAAATCTCAGCTTTCTTTACCTTTGATGACATGCTGGACGAATTCGAAATATACCTTCGCGCCCATACCCATCTCGACAGCGCCGACATTACCCGGATCCGGTCGCTGGCAGCTCCCAGGATGCTGCGGCGCAATGAGCTCCTCCTCCGCGAGGGGGAAGTATGCCGCCACAAGGTCTTCGTCATCCGGGGCCTGCTGCGAACATATGGCACCACGGCAGACGGCAGCGAACACATCCTCCAGTTCTCTCCCGAACACAGCTGGACACTGGACGTAGAAAGTTACGACAAGCAGCAGCCCGCCCTGTACAATATCGCCGCCATCGAGAACAGCGAGATCCTGCTTTGGCCAAAGGCGGACTTTGAAAGCCTGCTCGCAGGCATCCCCCGGCTAAGATCTTTTTCCCAGCTGCTCATCTCACGCAACATCTACACCAGCAGACAACGCTTGCTGACAGCGCTGAGCGCGACACCCGAAGAAAAATACCAGGAGTTCGTTCAATCCTTCCCCGACCTCCTCACCCGGCTGCCCCTGCACATGATCGCCGCTTATTTGGGCATCTCCCTAAAGACCCTCACCCGCATCCGGCAGGCACAGCTCAAACGCTAAAACCCACACCCGGCCCGATCATCATCGGCATCCCGGCCAGTCATCGTCGATACCCCGACCCGACGTCGTCACTATCCCACCAGAACCTCCCCTCGCCGCACCGCATATCGTCGGCCCATCGCTGCCATGGTCGCACCGAAAATTATGGTCAAATGTCCATATTTCCCCGGCAATCCCGCCCCAACTTTGCCCATACAAACTCAATCATTTTTATGCGTGTATTTGTCACAGGAGCTTCCGGATTCGTAGGCTCCGCCATCGTCAATGAATTGATCGGCGCCGGTCACCAGGTATTGGGCCTGGCCCGCTCCGACAATGCTGCAGAAAGCATCAAAAAGGCAGGTGCGGAAGTGCTCGAAGGCGACGTCAACGACCTCGCCATCCTGCAAAAAGGAACAGAGAACGCCGACGCCGTCATCCACACCGCCTTCAACCATGATTTTTCGAAATTCAAAGCCAACTGTGAGGCGGACAGAAAAGTCATAGAGGCGCTGGGCGCAAGCTTAGCAGGATCGCTCCGCCCGCTGGTCGTTACCTCCGGTATTGGCTTGCTCAACTACGGACGCATCGTCACAGAAGAGGACGCCTCCCCAAGCTCGGACACCGTTCCCCGCGCCGCCTCCGAAGAAGCAGCGACAGCCGCCGCATCCAAAGGAGTAAAAGCGTATATAGTGCGGCTGCCCCCCACCACGCATGGCAAGGGCGACCACGGCTTTGTGCCCATGATCATCGATATGGCGCGAAAAAATGGAGTATCCGCTTACATCGGAGAAGGTAAGAACCCCTGGCCCGCCGTTCACCGGCTGGACGCCGCTGTACTGTATCGTCTCATCGCCGAGCAGGCGCCCTCCCAAAAAGTATTCCATGCCGTAGCGGAAGAAGGTATCGCATTCCGCACCATCGCGGAAGCCATCGGTCAGGGACTGCACCTGCCCACCGTGAGCAAGGCCGGCAAAGATGCCGAAGCCCACTTCACCTGGTTCACCCACTTTGCATCCCTTGGCTGCCCCGCATCCAGCGCAAAGACCCGGACCACCCTGGGCTGGCAGCCCACACAACCCGGCTTGCTGGAAGACCTGGTGCCAGGGGTCTATTTCTAGCCAGGGTTATCCACCCCCAAAGATCGGCAGCCCGAAATCGCTAAAAATCAACAAGTCAAAGCCGGGCAGAAAATTGCCCGGCCTGACCATATTTTTTAGTTGTGACTTGTAACGTAATAGGTTACATTTGCCCCATGATTGCCAGCATACAGCATAAAGGTCTAAAGCTCCTATGGACGAAGAACGATCCATCGAAGCTCCCCGCTGGCCAGATCAAAAAGATCAGGAACATCCTTACCCTGTTGCATAGTGCTGAAAAAGTGGAGGACCTAACCTATCCTGGCGCCGGGCTGCATCTTTTAAAAGGCGGACTAAAAAGCTATTGGTCGCTCACAGTCACCGGCAATTACAGAATTATTTTTGAATTCGAAAATGGGAACGCACACCTGGTAGACTATCTCGACTATCACTAAATTTAAAATAGGAGGTTTCAAAATGTTACAACAAAAAATGCCCCCCGTACATCCTGGAGAGATACTCAAAGAAATGTATCTCGATCCCATAGGTATCACGATAACAGGCCTCGCTGGCAATTTGGGCGTCGCACGTAAGACCATATCCCAATTGATCAATGGCCACATGGGCGTGAGCGCAGAAATGGCATTACGATTAGGAAAGGCATTTAATACCACTCCTGAATTGTGGCTAAACATGCAGCGTAACTATGATCTTTGGTATGCCGGCACAAGGATCAAAGTCTCCCATATTCGCTCTCTCCGGACGAAAGAACGCAGGACACACAAGGTCCGCCAGTGACCACTATTTGGTCCGGCCGCCCTAACGACCGGTCGCCCCAACAGCCGGCCGCCCTAACGGCCGGGCCGCCGGTCTTACTCCCCCTCCGGGTCCGCCACATCCGTCTCCGCCACCCTGCCCACCTGCCCATCTTCCAGCCGCACCTTGATCCCCCGTGAATGATACGCCGCCGACGTCAGTATATCCTTCACGACCCCATATGTCAGCTTCCCGCTACGCTGGTCCTTTTTAAGGATGATAGCCACTTCCAGACCCGGAAAAATATCTTTTCTGTATTGTCCATTCATGTCCGCAAATTTATCTCTCCGCATACTCCTCCACCACCGCGACAGGCAGATTCAATAAATTGATGGCCCGCTGTTTATACTGCCCCAGCTTCGTAATGTACTCCTTCTTGTCGTCCGTCAGGCTAAGATAATAATACGCCCCGTCCGCAATGATAAAAATAATATCCGCCGTCGCCGCAGGATCTTCCACCTCCAGCGCCCCCTCCTCCACACAACGCACGATCAGCTCCTCCAGCTGCTTGCGCAACGTATCCAGCAACAGCTTATACTTCTTCATGATGATCTTATTCCGGAACGACAACGCATAACAGCTATAGGACACCCCATCGTCGAACAACGTATTCCACTTGTGAGAGAATATATTGTCTATCGCCTTCAAAAGACTATATAACGCATCGTTCTTCCCCCCCGAAGCCGGCACATGGAAGATCAACAGGTACTTATCCAATATATACTCCACCAATGCATAGATCAAATGCTCCTTCGTCTCGAAATAATGTATGATCAGGCCCGGAGTGATCCCTATACTCTCCGCCGTCTTGGCAAAAGAAGCATTCTCCAACCCTTCCTTCTTGGCCAGTTTATAAAAAGCTTTGACTATTTCCTTTTGCCTTGGTTCTTTTAGACTGCTTCTACCCATTGATTTTTCGCTTTGAAGCTCTTTAATATGTTTTTAATCCGTAAGGTCTCAAAAATAAGGAAAACTTAACTTCTCCCCCTCACTTCTCAAATATATAAAATATAAAATAAATTGATTGACCGTTCAGTCAATTTAATTAATAATTCCTTAATTTAGGTTTGCGAAGCATTGGATGCGCAACCCCTACTTTTACGGCCGGAAGTACAGTTGCCTTCGCACATTATTTATTCTTCAAACATCCATTATGAGACTAAAACTAGCCTTATGGGCATTGCTTTTGACTGCTTGCTATTTTACCTTTTTAGCTGGCCAGGCCCGGGCTCAGAGCCAGGAACCAGCCCCCACCGTATCCGGAAGGATCCTCGATTCATCCGGTGTCTCCTTACCCAACGCGTCTGTCCTGAATGTGCGGACAGGCAAGACCACCCTGACCGATAGCGCCGGGAATTTCAGGCTCATCATCCACAGAGGCGACCCCGTCGAGGTCAGCATGGTAGGCTATCAGACCAAAAAACTGTCTTCCTTCACAGGCGGGACCATCTACCTGGCATCCTCCAACACCGAGCTCAGCGACGTAGTCGTCGTGGGATATGGCACCGCTCAAAAGAAAGACCTGACAGGCGCCGTCGATCAGATCTCCGGCGCCCAGCTTGCCAGACGCCCGATAGCAAACGTCTTCCAGGGCCTCCAGGGCGCCAGCCCCGGACTCAATATCACGTACAACGGCGGACAGCCCGGCTCTACCCCTACCCTCAACGTTCGCGGCTTCGCCTCCATAAATGATAATAGCGGCTCCCCGCTCGTGGTCATCGACGGAATAGCTTCCACCACCGACGACCTGCTCAGGATCAACCCCACCGACATTGCCTCCATCACCGTACTGAGAGACGCCTCTTCCGCCGCCATCTATGGCGCACGCGCAGCATTCGGGGTCATCCTCCTCACCACCCGGCAGGGAGTTTCCGGAAAACAAAACATCAGCTATACCAACTACTTCGCCTCCTCCAAAAGGACCCTGCTCCCGGAACCCGTCACCGACCCGTTCATTTACATGAAAGTGCTCGAGACCTCCACCAACAATACGCCATGGGACTATGTCAACTACACCTCCTGGCAATATGACTGGGCAAGACAACGCTCCGACAACCCCGCCTCCGCGCCCGATACCAGGCTGAACCCGGACGACCCGACACAATGGGCCTATATGGGCAACAACAACTGGAACGACTACTTTTTCAACAAATCCGCCATGTCCCAGTACCATACGATCAACTTCAGCGGCGCCGCACAGACAGCCAACAAAAAGACCATCGGCTATTTGCTCTCCGCGGACTACACCGATGAGAATGGATTGAATAAGCTGGCCCGCGACGATTGGAAAAGATATGGCATGAGAGGTAAGATAAACTTCTCGCCCCTCCCATGGCTGAGAATAGACAACAACCTGAATGTATACGAGCTGGATCGTGACCAGCCCACCAATAATATCACCGACGTATATTACACCCAGCCCACCGATGTCGCAAAGAACCCCGATGGCACCTGGGCCAATACCACCGCCGGCAGGCTGGCCGCACGACTCGTCGACGGAGGAAGGAATGTCCAGACCCGCTTTGGCTTCCAGGACATCATCCGGGGCGCCGCCAGCTTCCTCGACAACGACCTGCAGATCACCGGCGACGCCAGCTTCAAAAGAGAATTATGGAACTACAACATACAATATCTGCCCTACAACATCGGATTCGGCCCCAGCGACATACGCACCGAAGGAACACCCAGCTCCGTATCCCAGACCAATGGCACGATCAAACAATATGTATACGACCTCTACGCCAACTATAACAAACGGTTCGGCGCACACGCCATCAAGCTCACCGCCGGCTATAACCAAGAAGAGTACGAATGGAACCCCGTACAGGTGAGCAAAGCCAATCTGATCTCCTCCTCCGTACCTTATATCGGTCTCGCCACGGGCGCCACCACCGTCAATACCACCGCCTATCAGGGCTATTACTCCTATGCCATCCAAAGCTTCTTCGGACGGATCAATTACACGTTCAACGACCGCTATATCATCGAAGGCAACGGCCGCGCGGACGGCTCCTCGCGCTTCCCCTCGAACAACAGATGGGGCTTCTTCCCTTCCCTCTCCGGCGCCTGGGTCGTAAGCAAGGAATCGTTCTGGGACGGCCTCGCCGACAGACTGTCTACATTCAAGCTGCGCGCTTCATACGGTTGGCTGGGCAATCAGTCGGTGGCCTACTACGGTTATATCCCAAGCCTCAACGTAAATCAATCCACCTACCTCATCAATGGAGCCATGCCCACCGTACTGGGACAGGCCCCCGCCCTGTCCGTCGATCCCAATAACTATACCTGGGAGAAAGTGCGTACAAGCAATTTCGGCGTCGACCTGGGCATGCTGAAAGATAAGATCAACGCCAGCTTCGATTACTATGTACGCGATACGAAAGGCATGCTGGCGCCAAGCCAGGAGCTGCCCGGCGTACTGGGTACCAGCGCGCCCCAGCAAAATGCGGCCGACCTCTCCACAAAAGGCTGGGAACTGTCACTGGCCTACAGGGACAGGGTCATCATCGCCGCCAAACCCCTCGACTTCAATGTAAAGGTTATCCTGTCGGACTCGAGAAGTCATATCACGAACTATAACAACGCTTCCAAATCCTTCTCCGCTGCTTACTATCCCGGCCAGACCATCGGCGAGATCTGGGGCCTGACCAACGACGGCTTCTTCAAAAGCCAGGACGAGATCAACAAGGTCGACGAAAGCTCCATCATCCCCTGGGGCGCCCTCCAGATCGTACCCGGATGGCCAAGATATAAAGACCTCGATAAGAATGGCGCCATCGAATTGGGCACCTCCGCGCTCGATCCAAAAGACCTCCGCATCATCGGCAATAGCAGCCCCAGGTACCGCATAGGCTTCAACCTGAATATGTCATGGAATAACATCGACTTCTCCTTATTCCTCCAGGGCGTCCTGAAACAGGACTACTATCCCCACCATTACCTGTTCTGGGGTCCCTATCAGCAGCCCTATGCCAACATCTATCCATGGAACCTGGACTTCTATCGCGCCACCGATGAATCGGCCGCCGAACAGGCCGCCGACAGCAAATCTTACCTTGCCGCAGGACTTGCCAAAGCCAATCCGAATGCAGCCTTTCCCGTCCTGCAGTCTTGGCTCGCCGATAACAATTACGGCACAGGGCTCGATATCCCGCAGACTAAATACATGTTGAGCGCCTCCTATCTCCGAGTAAAGAACCTGACAATAGGTTATACATTACCCACGGCCTATTCCAGGAAAATAAGCCTCGACAGGATCAGGATCTATTTCAGCGGTGAGAACATCTTCGAATTCTCCGGTATCAAGAAATACCTCGACCCCGAGTCCATTTCAGACGGATACGGATGGGAATACCCATATCAACGCAAATATTCCCTTGGACTAAACCTCGATTTTTAACAGCGGCACGACTGCTCACGATAAAAAAGAAATTATGAACACGAAGAATATCCTCACAGCGGCGGCAATAATGCTCACTGTATTGGCCTCCTGTAAAAAAGGTTTTCTGGATCGATATCCCCAGACCACCATATCCCCCGCGCTCTTTTTTAAATCCGAAGACGACCTGGCCGAATACATCAACGGCTTGCTGAACCAGCCCGGATCAGGGCAATACCTGGCCGATCAGAGCAGCGACAACCTCGCCACCACCGGCAATGTCGAAGTAAAGAATATCATGACCGGCAGCCCCTCCTCCAAGACCATCACCACCGGCTGGAGCTGGACCCGGCTCAGGAATATCAACTTCTTCCTGGAGAACTATAACAAAGCCAACATCAACCAGGACATAAAAGATCATTATGCGGGACTGGCAAGATACTATCGGGCCGACTTTTATATGAGCATGGTGAAAAGATACTCCGACGTACCCTGGTACTCCAACACCATCAACCCCGATGACTCCGCTGCCCTGTACATGTCCCGCACCCCAAGGGCGGAGGTCGTCGACAGCATCATGGCCGATATGCTCTTTGCCGGCGATCATGTAAGAGAAAGCGTACCCGCCGGCACGCCCGGGAAATGGGCCGTCATGGCCATGTATGCCCGCATGGCTTTGTACGAAGGCGCCTACCGGAAATACCATCCCGAGCTCAGCCTTCAAAATACAGCAACAGCATTCCTCGACACAGCGAAGGCCGTCGCCGACAGGATCATCCAGTCGGGCAATTACCATATCTATACCACCGGCAGCCCCGCCTCCGACTACGCGGCCCTCTTCAACAGCGCCGATCTGTCCTCCAACCCCGAGGTCATCCTGAACACACCCTATGACCTCACGCTCAGCGGCGCCGCCAGCTCCAATATAAACAGCACCGTCTTTGGGGACTATGAACAATCGCCCTCCCAGGACCTCGTCCAGACCTACCTGATGAAGGACGGATCGAGACTGACGGACCAGGCCGGCTATCAGCAGCTCACCTTCCCGCAGGTATTCGTCAACCGCGACCCGCGCATGGCGCAGACCATCGCCTATCCCGGATTCACCAGGGCCCAGGATGCATCCCCCTATATCCAACGCCTTAACAAGAACTTCACCGGTTACCACCAGCTGAAAGGCTATATAAACTCCACCGACAATACCAAAATAGGCAGCACCGACTTCCCCGCCATCCGTTATGCCGAAGTGCTGCTCACCTATGCGGAAGCCGCTGCCGAGCTGGGCGACATCACCCAGACCGACCTAGACAACACGATCAACGTGCTCCGCACCAGAGCCGGCATGCCCTCCTTAACCCTTGGCACAGCCAATGCGGATCCCGATCCTGTCCTCGCTGCCAGATTCCCCGATGTCACAGGCGCCAACCAGGGTGTCATCCTCGAGATCAGAAGGGAACGCCGCGTGGAGCTGGCGCTCGAAGGATACAGATACGACGACCTCATGCGCTGGCACGCCGGCAGCCTGCTCGCCGCTATCCCCGAAGGCATGTACTTCCCCGGCCTCGGACAGTACGATATGACAGGCGACGGCGTGGCCGATATCATATTGGTCGATGCCAACACCGCCATCCCCGACGATGCGCATAAAATAACGAACTCGCTGGGTAAGACCCTCGTGTATTACAAGGCCGGCAGCTTCGGAGATGATGTCACCGTATACCTGAAAAATGGTGCATCGGGCGGCGGCACCCTCGTCACCGAGATCACCCCCCGCCAGTTCGTCGATCCTAAATACTATTATCGACCCGTACCCTATTTGCAAACACAGCTGAACACGAAATTGACCCAGATCTTCGGCTGGCAATAAGCAATAGGTAATAAAAAACAAAAAAAGTGAAAAGAAGAACGCTTCTCAAAACCCTGGGCATGTCGTCTCTCGGCCTGTCGTCTCTTGGTGCTTCGGTCATGGCTTCCCCTGGGAAAGCCTCCCCCGGTAATGCTTCAACCGCCGCAAGAGGATCATCTCATATCACCGTTGCGCACATTACGGACGTACACATAGACGAAGGGAACAATGCCCCCCAACGATTCAAAGACTGCCTGAAGGCCATCGTCGAAAAACATAAACCCGCCTTTTTTCTCAACGGCGGCGACTCCATCATGGACGCCTCCTATGCCGATGTCAAAAGAGAAAGGGTCACGAGCCAATGGCAGATCTGGGACGAATGTATAAAAACGGCCATCCCCGGACAGGAAATGCACTCCTGCATCGGCAACCACGACACCTGGTGGAGCGCACCCGACCAAAAGGACGACATGTACGGCAAACCCTATGTAGTGCAACGACTGAACATCCCCGGCAGGTACTACAGCTTCGACAAAGGCAATTGGCATTTTATCATTCTCGACGGCAACAACAAGAACATCTCCGTCGATGAAGAGCAGTTCCAGTGGCTGGAGAAAGACCTGGCGCAGCTTGCCCCCTCCACCCATGTGCTGGTCATGTCGCATTATCCCATCCTCGGCGCCACACAGGTGCTGGTGGGCGGCGGACATTCCGACTCCAAACAGCTCAAAAGCCTCTTTTACAAATACAGGAACAATGTCAGGATCTGTTTATCCGGGCACAATCACCTGTCCGACAAAACCTGGTACAACGACGTGCAATACTGCTGCAACGGAGCCATGTCCGGCTTTTGGTGGGGCAAAGGGGATAAAGACTCCGCAGGGGAAGGGTATTATATGGAAACCCCTCCCGGCTATGCGATTTTAAAATTGTTCGCGGATGGCAAGGTCGAGAACCAGTACTATCCTCATGGACGCTAAAATTTATCAATCATCATGTTCAACAAGATCAGCTTCATCATACTAGTCATATCGTTATCGCAATTCACTGTTCATGCGCAAGCATCCGGTTCCCAAAACACCGGCCCCCAACAGGCCAGCACCCAAAAGGCCGTCTTTATCATCGCCGACGGCATACCCGCCGACGTCCTGGAAAATACCAATACCCCGCATCTCGATAAGATCACCGCGCAAGGCTCCTATGTTCGCGCGCATGTAGGCGGTGATAAGAACACCTACAACCAGACGCCCACGATCTCCGCCGTCGGCTACAATAGCCTGCTGACAGGCACATGGGTGAACAAGCACAACGTCTGGGACAATGATATCCAGAAACCAAATTACAGCTACCCTACTATCTTCCGGCTGTTCAAGGAACAATACCCTCAAAAAACTATCGCCGTCTACAGCACCTGGCTCGACAACAGGACAAAGCTCGTCGGCGATGGATTGGCATCCACCAACCATCTCAAAGTGGATTATCATGCCGACGGGTATGAGCTCGACACCGTTCAATTCCCCCATGACAACCAATCCAACTATCTGCATCGCATCGATGAAAAAGTGATCGCCGAGGCGTCAGCCGGCATCCGCACCCAGGCCCCCGACCTCTCCTGGATCTATCTCGAATACACCGACGACATGGGCCACGCCCACGGCGACAGCAAACAGCTCACCGACGCCGTTGAAAAGCTCGATGTCCAGATCGGTAAAGTATGGGACGCCATCGAATACCGCCGGGAAAAATTCCACGAAGACTGGCTGCTCATCATCACCACCGACCACGGACGCAGC
>DASZXP010000150.1:0-30068 GCA_035545935.1 Puia sp.
GTTGAACTTCACCTCCGCATCGTACATGCCGCCGCTGCTCTCGTTGATCTTGATCTCGTCAGGTATGGCAAATCCCGTGGATATCCTTGTGGAGGAGAAATAGTATTTCTGTTGGTTGCGGGTCAATATCCAGGCAACAACAGCGGCCAGCACGGCAGACCCGAAAATGATCCACTTCCGCTTCAACAATATCCTGAATAAATACGCGAGATCCATGAACGTGAATTTAGGCCAAAAATACTCTTAAAATCCGCATGATGCCAATAACTTAGTGTAAAACTATGCCCTAACGAAAAAAATGGCTTTTTATTACAATGTGCGGGCATCCCGGCGTCTTTCAAAATCCTCAAAAAACCTGTAGATTTGACGACTCATGAACAGACGCAAAGCAATCGTTCGTATCTCCCTGGCGGGACTGGGTATCGCAGCCGCCGGAACAGCATACAAATGGTGGGATCTGGTGAAAAGCCCGGACTTTAGCCCTCTCGACAAGGACCTGCTCGCCGCGCTGTGCGAGACCATCATCCCGGCTACGGATACGCCCGGCGCCCAGGACACAGATACCCACGACTTCGTCATAAGAATGATCCGGTACTGCACTCCCCGCAAGGAGCAAAACAATTTTCTCCACGGCCTCCGGGATATCCAAAGCCATTGCCAGTCCAAATACGGTCAGCCCTATCAGCGTTGCACCCATGAGCAGCAAACCGCCGCCCTGACCAGGTTCGAAGAGAAGGGCAGACCCTTCAACGGAAAATTGGGGAAGGTGGAATTACGCCTGATGGGAAGGCCTTTCTTTATCATTCTCAAAGATTATACCATACAAGGTTACTGTACCTCTGAACAGGGCGCTACAAAGGGATTGAATTACGTTTATATACCGGGCGGCTTTAAAAGCTGTATCCCGCTGGAACCAGGACAAAAGGCCTGGGCCACTAACTAATACATCATGGGAGATCCAATAAAGGACCATACTTTCGACGCCATTGTCGTAGGCTCGGGCATCAGCGGGGGGTGGGCCGCCAAAGAGCTTTGCGAAAAGGGTCTCAGGACCCTCGTCCTCGAAAGAGGCCGGAATGTCGAGCACATAAAAGACTACCCGACGGCCAGCCTGAACCCATGGGACTTCGAATACCGGCTTAATAATACGGAAAAAGAGAAGGAGGAAGATCCGATCCGGACTGCCTATGGCGATGCAGGCAGCACCCTGTTTTTCGTCAAGGACAGCGAACACCCATATATTCAGGAAAAAAACCCTTTTACTTGGGTCCGCGGATACCAGGTTGGCGGCCGGAGCCTCACCTGGGGCAGACAAACATACCGTCTCAGTGACCTGGACTTCGAAGCCAACCTTCGCGACGGCCATGGAGTGGACTGGCCCATCCGGTACAAGGACCTGGCCTCCTGGTACGATTACGTGGAAAGCTATATTGGGGTCAGCGGCCAGAAGGAGAATTGGCCGTGGCTGCCCGATGGCAACTTCCTGCCGCCCATAGAAATGAACTGTATCGAAGATCATTTTTCCAGGTCGGTACGCAGCCGTTTCTCAGACAGGATCGTCACCAATGCCCGTACGACCAACCTGACCAGGGGCTGGAATGGAAGAGGTCCATGCCAGTACCGGAACCTCTGCTCCCGGGGCTGCCCGTTCGGAGGCTATTTCAGCAGCAACGCAGCCACCCTGCCCGCCGCCGCCGCCACCGGCAAGCTCACGCTTCAGCCCGACTCCATCGTCCTGGAAGTACTCTATGACGAACAGAAGAACAGGGCTTCCGGCGTGCGTGTCATGAACGCCCATACCCGGGAGGTGACGGAATATTATGCACAGGTCATCTTCCTCAATGCCTCCACCATCGCTACGGCAGCTCTCCTGCTGAACTCCACCTCCCGCCGCTGGCCACAGGGTCTCGGCAATTCCAGCGACCAGGTGGGTCGCAATCTCATGGATCATTTTACGGGCACAGGCGCCGAGGCGGAATTCGACGGCATGAAGGATGAATATTACTTTGGACGCAAACCCATCGGCATCTATATCCCCCGCTATCGCAACGTATCCCCCGCCACAACCCGGAAGGACTATATCCGGGGCTTTGGTCTGCAGGGCAAAGGGGCCCGCGCGGAATGGCGCGAAAATGCCGTCCGCCTGCAAGGCTTTGGCCAGGACTTCAAAAAACAGCTGCTGCAGCCCGGTCCCTGGATCATGTGGGTGGGCGGATGGGGCGAAACCCTCCCCTATGCGGACAATCGGGTGACGCTGGATGCCGGCCGCAAAGACAAATGGGGCTTGCCGCTGGTAAAAATAGCCTTTGAATACCATGATAATGAGAAGAATATGAGCAAGGACATCCTTGCCGACATCGAGGAGATGTTCTCCTCGGCAGGCTTCACGAACATCCGGTCCTACAGCTATCTTCAGCCGGCAGGCTGGGCGGTGCACGAGATGGGTACGGTCCGCATGGGCCGTGATCCAAAGTCCTCCGTCCTCAACGGCTTCAACCAGATGCATGAAGTAAAGAACATCTTTATCACGGATGGCAGCTGCATGACCTCTTCGGGCACGGCCAATCCATCCCTAACGTATATGGCCCTCACCGCACGCGCCTGCGACTACGCGGTCTCCGAATTGAAAAAAGGAAATTTATAGCTCAGGGCGCGGGGCTCCGGCTAACGAAGCCGCGTATACGCCTGAATATTGTCCGGTAGGTGGCCATCGAGTAATCCCATACGGAATGCAGCTCTAATCCTATCTGTCTGCGCATGATAAAATACCACCCGATAAATCCCAACAACGTGGCGATGACCGTGCCGATGGCAGCCCCATAGAACCCAAATATCCGCAGACAGATATAGTTGGAGATCAGCGCCATGGCCAGAGTGCCTGTATTGGCCCAGAACGTGATCCTGGACTTGCCCATCGAATTGAGCAGATTGGCCGCCTGATTCTGCGCGGGCCGGAAGATGCCGGTGATCATATATAACTGAAGGATGGGCGCCGCCAGTGCATAGGCGGGTCCGCCTACAATGTAAGTAAACAGCCTGGGGAATGCTATGATGACAATAGCGACAGGAATGGTAAAGCTCAGCAGGATGGCGACCATACGCTCATAAAAGAACCTGACCTTTGCCCCATCACCCTCCGAAGAGGCGCGGGAGGCCTTTGGAAAAAGCACCTCCGCAGCCGCATAGCTTGGTATGTCCACGAGCAGATTGATACGGGACGCGACATTGTAATAAGCGACGAACTTGGGTTCGATAATAAACTTCCCGATCATCAGCTGGTCCAAGCTCTGGCTCATATTGGCCACCACGCTCGATCCGAATATATACCCTCCGAAATGAAAGATCTCCTTTATCCATTTTTTGCTGGCATTGAATCTGAACAGGAGGTATTTCCGGCTGTCCCAAAAGAGCACTAGCGCTCCAAGACCGATGCTGATGGAGTAATAGATAGCCAGCTGCACCACGGTCAGCGGCCAGCCAAATACTTTATACAACGCGATGACAATAAAAAAGAAGACCTGCCGCACGAGGCCGCCTACAAAGCCCCCGCGAAAATCCAGGTTGGACTGCTGTACTGCTTCGAGATGCGCATAGAATACCATAAAGATCAGCCCGGGTATAAACCATTGCAGCATGAGCCCCAGTTCATTCCCGGTGTGAAACCATCTCCCGAGCCAGTTGGAGAACAACACGATCAATATAATAAACAGGAGCGTAATGACGGCATTGATCAGAAAGGACGAAGAGGCTATCTCGGCCTGCACTTCCTCATTGTCGATGCTGCTGACATACTTGATATGCGCATTCTTCAGCAGGGAACTTTTGCTGAGCTCGAAGATGCCGGTGATGGTGAGGAAGAGGGCCCACATACCCATCTCATTCAGGGAGAGCTTGTGGGCTAGCAATACGAGGTTAAGGAACCCGAAAAAGGTCAGCGAAAATCGCTGGAAAAATGTATAGAAGGCGCTACGGATCCAGTATGAAGACAAATGTTTTTTCAAACGCTAAATGGTTTTCTACCCGGACAAAGATAATATGCGAATGACGGTATTTATAGTTTATATCCATGATATTTCAGATATTTGCCGGGCAGGCCGGAGGGCTTTGCCTGTCCCGGGAGCAGCCCTAATTCATGCACATTACATATGCAATTTTGGCAATACATTTTTTTTATCAGCTGTGCGGTGGTTTTCTACAATTATGCCGGCTATGCCATTCTGGCCGCAGTGCTGAATACCTTCATGCGGACAAAGGACAGGCCCGACCCAAACTCCCCAGTCACCCCCAGGGTATCGTTTATCGTGGCGGCCTTTAACGAGGCGGATATCATCCGGGAAAAGATCCTCAACTCCTTGGACCAGGACTACCCCGCGGACTGCATCGAATTCCTCTTTATCACCGATGGCTCCTCGGACGACACGCCAGGCATCATCTCGGCCTACCCTTCTATCCGGCTGCTGCACGAACCGCAGCGCAGGGGTAAATCAGCCGCGGTCAACAGGGCAGTGAATGCGGCCACGGGCGACATACTTATTTTCAGCGATGCTAATACTATGCTAAACAAAGAGGCAGTGCGCCTGATAGCCCGGCACTATCGGGACCCCGGGGTTGGCGGGGTCGCGGGGGAAAAAAAGGTGCTGGCCCTGCCGGCTGAAACCTCCGGCCCGGACGCCGGCGCCCCCTCACCGGGGGCTGGCGAAGGCACGTACTGGAAATATGAATCTAAGTTGAAACAGATAGATTCCGACTTCTATTCCGTCGTGGGCGCCGCGGGCGAGCTCTTCTCTCTCCGCAAGCATCTTTACGAACCGCTGCCCCATAATACCATCCTGGATGACTTCGTCCTTTCCCTCAGGGCCGCCCAAAAAGGCAGCCGGATCATCTATGAACGGGATGCTTATGCGACGGAGCTTCCTTCCTTTTCCCTCCAGGACGAAAAAAAACGTAAGGTCCGCATCGCGGCGGGGGGCTTCCAGTCCATCGTCATGCTTTGGCCCCTTCTGCTGTTCTGGCGCCATCCAAGGCTGAGCTTCCTCTATGTATCCCACCGGGTGCTCCGCTGGGCCCTTAGCCCTCTCTGCCTGATCCTGGCCCTGATCGCTAATGTAATATTGTTTTTTACTACTGATAGCCAGTTCTTTACTCTCACAATGGTCGCTCAGCTGGCCTTTTACGGCCTGGCGATCCTCTCCCTGATACCCGTCGTGGCCGCCGGCAGGCTGGGAAAATTATGCAAGATCCCCTACTATTTCGTCTTTATGAACGTTAGTGTTATACTTGGATTTTTCCGCTGGCTGAAGGGCAGTCAGTCCGCCGTGTGGGAAAAAGCCCGCCGCGCAGAAGCAGGGATCGCCAAATAAGCCCGCAAAAAAGATTATGGATACAGCATCGACCCCGACAGAGAAAAAAAGCTGGCTTGCCAAAGCCTTCAATACCTCCGTATTGGAAAAAAGCCGGATGGCCTGGGTAGACTATCTTCGCGGCATCGCCATCATTCTCGTCGTCTATCGCCATACTTTTATCGGCATACAGCGGAGCAATATTGCGGTCCCCACGATCCTGCAGAATGCCAACCTGATGTTCTACAGTTTCCGGATGCCCCTGTTCTTTATCCTCTCCGGCGTATTCGTCAATGCCAGCATCGGCCGGAAATCATTCGGAAAACTGGTCTATTCCAAATTCGAATTGCTTATCTATCCTTATTTCATCTGGGCCACCATTCAAATAACCCTGCAGATACTTCTCTCGAAATATACCAATGCTGACAGGACGCCGCATGACTACCTGGCGCTCTTTTATCAACCCCAGGCCCTGGACCAGTTCTGGTACCTGCCGGCGCTGTTCAACTGCACCATCGTCTATCTGATACTAAAGGTTAAGCTGCACGTACCGGCCTGGGCGCAGGTCATCATCGGAATAGGCCTCAATATGCTGGGTCCGCATCTCAAGGGTATCAGCATGATCGCCGACTGGATGGACTTTTATATCTATTTCGCCCTCGGGGACCTCTGTTCGAACCTCTTTTTCCGGGAAAGAAGCCAGCGATTTTTTAAGAGCCCCTATACCCTGCTGGCGGTGACGCCCGTCTTCATCGTCACGGAACTATGGTATTTGCATGACCTGCCTGAACATAATTTCGAATACCTGGCCATTGCCATCATCGGCTGTTTCTGCATGATCGTGCTTGCTTTCCGTCTGCAGAGCTGGAATATTCTGCGCTGGCTGCGTGTCGTAGGTTTTCACTCCCTCTTCATCTATGTCATCCATGTGCTGGTCACCTCTTTCACACGGATGATCCTTACAAAGATCCTGGGGATCCACAATCCGGAAATACTGCTGGTATGCGGGATCTTCTTTGGAGTGACGATACCCATTATATTTTACAATCTGCTGGTAAAGGACAACATCCTCTGGTTCCTTTTCACACCGAAAAAGCCCGTGAAGAAAACGCAGGCGCCCCCTCCCGTAGCAACGGCCGGCTGAGCGCAGGTCTAGTTGTATCTTTTGATAATGCTTAACGCATCGGGGTCAATGTGGCGTGCAGTGTCGCTGAGAGGCTTGCCAAAAAGCACCGTCTCATACTCATTGCGATAGACCCCATTGGCCTGCGTACGTACCATGACCTTCTTGTTCAGGGAAGTATACGTAAAATATCCAACGGCTGCTACGCCCAGCATCAGATAAACGGCGCAAAAGGCGGTTGCAAGCACCCTGGGCATCCTGGCCTTTGGCAGGGGCAGCTGGGCAATAACGGCGGCGGCCAGGGGCAGTACAGGCACCCAAAAGCGCGGATCATAGAATGGCCAGTCGAACATCAGCACGGTATAGAAGGCCAAATACGCCTTTACGATAAAGGGTACATTGTTCTTGCGAATAAAAAGCACCCAGGCAAATCCGGCAAAAAAAAGGATACCCGTAATAGTAAAGACCAATTTGGCGGCAGTAGAGGGAATGTATGGAAAGAGCTTTACGATAGAGGTATTGAAACCCACTTCGGACCATTCCGCGAAATGCCATTTGATCATGGCCGCGAAGGTCACGCCCTTTTGGAATTGTTTGGTGAATACGCCGGTATAATGGTCCAGCCCCAGCTGCTTCGAGAAAATAAGCACGCCCACGATGACGGCGAAAATAGCGATTACGTATACCTTGTTCCGAAGGATCAGCTCCAGCAACGCCTTTCTATACTGCCATACCAGCCCGGCCACAAGAGCGGCTATCAGCGAGACGCCGACGCTCCGGGTCAGGAAAGCAAGCCCACCCAGCGCAAAGGCCGTCACCAGGGAGACGATACGCTTGTCCTTCGTATAGCGGTGAAAGAAATACAGGCTGGCCATGCTGAAGAAAATATATTGCATCTCGGACATGGGATGCGTCACGTACTTGATGACCGTCCAGTTGAGCAGTACGATGAATAGCAGGGCATAAGGCCGCAGGGTCTCTCCAAAAAGCTTCTTTACCATCCAGAGGCCGCCTGCCAGATACAGGATATTGATCAGGACGAGCACGAAGGAATGCAGCAGATGCAGCTTGGAGAGCACCAGCAACAGGGCCGTATAGCCGTAAGGCATATAGTCGTGCGCGGCATCACTGTCGGGAGGACAGCCGAACTCTATACAATCCTTGATAAGGAAATAACGGACCATGTCCACATGAAGACGAATAGGCGTCAGGCAATTCAACAGGTAGAAAGCAGCCAGCGCATAGATGGCTACCTTTAACCATCCGCCATACCGGGAGGCGGGCATCATTTCGAGAACAGGTTATATTTCAGAATACAGAAAATAGCCCTGAAACCATCCCTCCATCCTATCTTCTTGCCCTCCTCGTAGGTACGCCCATAATAGGAAATACCCACTTCATAGATCCGGATATTCGGCACGCGGGCGATCTTGGCCGTCACCTCGGGCTCGAAGCCGAAACGCTTCTCCTTCAGCTCGATATTTTGAATGATGGAGGTCTTGAACATTTTATAGCAGGTCTCCATATCCGTAAGGTTCAGGTTGGAGAGCATATTGCTCAGACGGGTAAGGAACTTGTTCCCGATGGAGTGCCAGAAAAAGAGGATGCGGTGCGAATTGCCCCCCAGGAATCGGGAGCCGAACACGACGTCCGCAGAACCCCTGATCACGGGTTTCAACAACAAATTGAACTCTTCCGGGTCATATTCCAGGTCGGCATCCTGTATGATCAGGTAGTCGCCGGTAGCCTTTTGGATGCCGGTGTGGATGGCAGCGCCCTTGCCCTTATTGACCTCGTGTTTATAATATTGCATGTTCAGATCGGGATGAGCCTTGATATATGCCAATAGAACTTCCTCCGTGGCATCCTTGGAGCAATCGTTCACCAGGATCAGCTCTTTCTCTATGTTATTCAGCAATTTCACCTCCGCGACGCGGTCCAATATAAGATGTATGGTCTTCGCTTCGTTATAGGCCGGAACAATGATAGAAAGCTTTGTAAATTTTTCCATTTTTTTGATTCTTAGGAGGTTATTCAGGTCGCCAAAATACAATACAATGACCTGATTTGCAATATTTTTACAATATTTTGAAAAAAACGTGGAAATTCATTTATTATTATAGATTTTAATTCAATGTGATCCATGAAACGCATCTACCCCTTTATCTCCATCTTTTTCTTTATCCTTCTTTTCATTTTCGCTTATCTGCATACCTGGGAATACGATGAGGCATGGACCTGGCTTTACGTAAAAAATGAATCCATCGGCGACCTGGTGCTCTACAAGCATTTCAACATTGCCAACAACCACCTACTTAACTCTCTCTGGTTCAAGCTCATGCAAATGGCGGGGTGCAGGCATGTCATCTTTTATAGAATGGCAAGTCTGGCATCATACTGCCTGTACTGTTATTTCTTATGGAAAGCAATCACCTGGAAGAACCCATTGGGCAAGGCCAGGTCGGACTGGTGGCTGATACTGTTTTTCGTGCCGCCGATAATGATCTATTTCACCCTCGGCAGAGGGTATGCAATGGCTACCGCCTTTTTCGCAGGCTCCCTCTATTATATGAAAGCCTGGCTGGATGAAAAAAGAACGTCGGACTATTGGAAATTCTTTTGCTGCGGGGTGATCAGCTCCCTCTCCATCGTCAGTTTCCTCTTCCCCTTCCTCGCTATGTTGATCTATATATTCTTCCGCAGCGGCGGAAAGGTCTTCTCTGTCCGGAATATCGTCTCGGCGGTGCTTGTCCTGCCCCTGCTGGGCTATATCTATTACGTAGGCAAGATCATCCTCCTGAATGATAAGATCATCAATGGGACGGACCACCTTATCGTCAACGGGATGTACAGCACTTTCTTCGGGTTCCTGGGCATCTATGATTTTATCTTCCCGTCCCCTGAGCTGCTGGAACAGTTCAGGCTGGTGATGGTCTCAAAGATCCTGGTCCCACTCAGCTTTGTCCCCGTACTCTGGATCATGATACGGCGGCGGAAAGCCCGCTCTTTTCCCGAGCTGACCCTGCTCCTGCTCATCACCCTCATGCTGTTCGGCGCACACATCGTATTGAAAGCAAAATACCCCTCCGACCGTTCCGTCATCTATTTCCTGTACCTGCTCTATATCCCCATCATCGTATATATCATCCGGGAAAAGAATAAATTCTTTAAGCTTCATTACTTCGTGGTCCTTTTTTTCAGCCTGGTCAATTTCTTCGCCTATTGGTATGCGCTTGCCCGGCCGGATTTTTATCGGGTGATGGCGGCAAAGCCGGTCCGTACTTATACCATTATCTCCGATCTGCAAAACTATCCCGACGAGGTGTATAATGAGCTGTACTTCGATGGCCGCCTTCAGGTCCGCTATATCGCCACCAGTTTCGAGACCGACTGGGATAAAGTAGACAGGGCCATTGTTTCGGCACTGAAGGAAGACACTGCAGATTATTTACTTGTTCAAAGATCTACCTGGCTGCGTGACCAGTCTCTTTTTGCCGGCCGCCCGGCTCAAAAACTATTGACTTCTTCTTACAAAGAGGTTTATCTGATCCCTCTTCGCGGACCGGAGGTCCGCTGATCCCAATAAAAAGGCCGGCTCAGTGATGAGCCGGCCTTCGGCTTTTATTTTCTTACAGCTTATTTCTTATTCTTCAGCAGCTGGATGACCTTCTGTTCACCTCTGTTGGTGTAGATCACCTTCACGAAGTAGGCGCCCGTGGGCAGTGCCGCATTCGGCTGTATCCTCAGCACATTCGTACCATCGAACAGGTTCTCGAAGCGCTGGGTGTAGAGGGTCCTACCGTTGACATCCGTCAGTGTCACCAGAACATTATCGCCGGATGTGGCAGGAACGCTCAGGTTGAAGAAGTCATTGAACGGATTCGGGAAGGCCTCGAGCGGTTTCACATCTGCCGTATTGCTGGTCGTAGCGAGCGTCAGGTTGTTAGCCGTTGCCGTTGCTACATTCGAGACAACTGTGGAAGCAGGAGCCGTAGAGACGCCACCTACTGCCGGCGTATGCCCCTTGACAGCGATGTTACCCAGGACCGCGAACGATGCAGCCGTGGAATCATAGGACCTCAACCCTATGTTCACGTTACCGAATGCATCGGGCGCTACATTGAAGAATGTCAGCGTACCGGACGTATTGTAATGTGCGTTCAGGATGCCTGTTTGTCCGTTGATCGTGTACATACCGCTGGCGTTGTTGTTCGGAGCATCTGTACAGGAACCGAACACGGTGAAGTCGTATACCTTGCTGACATCCAGACCCGTGATCGTAACATAAGACACCGTACCGGGGAAGTCCAGCCAGCCCTGGCCCATGGCAAGGTCAGGATAAACACCTGAGTTGTTGCCGGTGGAGGCGCCGAACGGATCGACCTCATCCCACTCAGTCGGCTGCAACATACCAACATTGGTCGGCTGGCCATTCTCATCCTTAAAGTTATCCCACTCGGTGTTCAGTGCCTGGTAGATCCAGTTCGTGTTGTTGAACGGAGTCGGCGCAGTGGGGAAGTTATAAGGCGGAGCCCAGATCCTGTTCAGGAATATATATACGGAGTTAGCGTATGTATAGCCCAGGACAGGGTTGCTGTAGGCCGAGTTGGTAGTGGCTCCTTTCGCACGTACTGTATAATCGTATGCTACATCCGCTGCCAGAGCGCTATCGGTATAGGTCGTGCTGTTGGCAGGCAGTGTCTTCAGCAGGCTGTAGCTGCCGCCGTGCGGAGCGCGCCATACTTCATAGCCCGTCTCGTTGCTGGCCCTGTCCTGCCATTGCAGGGGTACAGTACCCGTCTTGCGGAAGTCGAGCACACGCAGGTCGGCAGGAGCTATCGGAGCAGCGCTGCCCGGCGTATAAGACTCGATGACGAGGGCGCTGAGCATTGCAAACTTCGCAGCGGAAGCTTTCTGACAGCTGATCACTACCGTACCATTGGCGTCAGGCGTGATACCGTTGAGCTGAGCGGTCTTGTTCGAGTTCTGCGATCCATCCAGCGAAATAGTCTGTCCGCCCGCCGTAAAGTTGGTCAGCGTGCTCTCGCTCACGAAATGGCTGGCGAAGAACAGGAAGTTGTATGCCTTGGCCGGATTCAAACCTGTAAGGGTTATCCGGTGTACGTTGTTGTCGGTAGCGTAGAAGGAACCGGCCAGTACGCTCTCGGGGAATACATCGGAACCATTGCGGCGTTTCATACCCGTCTCGGCTACTTGTGTCCAGGCGTCGGTGAGGGTGATGGTAATACCGCTGTTGGCGCCAGACTGATCCTTCAGGTTCGGGAATGCCGTACCTGCATAGGGAATATAGCCAGCCGTCAGATTGTTCCAGGGCGCAGGCGACTGGTAGTTCGGCGTGGTAATATCTACATAGGTGTAGCTGATGTTGGGATCGACAACACTGATCGAGAAGCTGGTCGAAGCGCTGGAATCACTCATATCCGTAGCCGTAATGGTCACATTCTGGAAGATCCCCTGCGTGTTGGCAGGCGGCGTGATAGTGATAGTACCCGTGCCATTGCCATTATCCACGAAGGAGGCAAAGCTGGGCAGGTTGCCGGCTGTCAGCGTCAGGTGATCGGATGCATCATCCGCAGCTGTAACATTGACCGTTGTCGTCTGGCCATTGTTCGCAACGACGGTAGCAATAGGCGTTACTGTCGGGACGCGGTCGGCGCTGGTGACGCTGGCAATATTGGAGTAGTCGGAGCTGCCCACTGTATTGGAAGCGTTGACCTTGTAATAGTATACGATGCCGCCTCTGATAGAGGTATCCGTATAGGATGTGGCGCCCGCGGACAGGGTTGCCATCTGTGTGAAGTTCAGGGTATCGCCTGCGCTTCTGAACACCTGGTAGCTGTTATCGTTGTAGGCATGATCGACCCAGGTGAGACCAACAGCCTTGCCGGCCAGTGCAGCTGTCAGACCCGTCGGCGGAGCAGGAGCCGTACCGTCATCGAAATGGTTGGCGATAACGAAGGCATTCAAATACCCGGGAGAATAGCTGGTCAGCTTGGCCATGTTCACGGTGATGGTGCCGTTGGAAGCTGGTTTTACCAGGCTGAAGTTCGCTGTATTCCGCGTATTGCCTTGTACGGCCAGCTGCTGCGTTGTGCTGCCTATTGTGTAGCTGGTGATACCGTTGTCGGGCGAAGGACCAGGCAAAGAGCTGGATGCAAATATGTTCAGATCGTATGACTTGGACGTATCGAGACCGGAGATCGTGAAGCTGGCGGTAGCAGGACCGTCGAAGAATGCAAAGTAATAGAACTCCTGCATCACTACGTCGGGGTATACACCGGAGTTGTTACCGGTGGTAGCGCCTGCGTTATAAGGCAGCCACCAGCTGGAGGGGCTGAAGCTAACGCTCACAGGTGTGGTATTGCCGTTCTGATCCTTCAGGTTGGGCGTCGAGGTGCCGGTCATATTGTTCCAGGGCGCCGGAGCCGTAGCCTGGTATTTGACCCTTGCATAGATCTTCGTGGTCGGGCTCTTGTCTGCTACCGTCAGGTTGAAGGTACGGCTGGTGGACAGACCGTTATTGTCATTGACAGTAACAGTTGCCACGTAGCTGCCTGCGGCTGCATAGCCGGGTTTCAGCGTAAGCGTTCCCGTACCATTGGTCTGGTTCAGCGTATAGAAGCCGGGCAGGTTGCTGATCGCCAGTGTCAATACGTCGGCGGGGTTCACATTGGCTCCGTGGAGGGAGACGTTCAGTGAATCGCCTTCGTTCATGGTGTAGTTGGCAATGCTGTCCAGCGTGGGCGGATAGTTGTTATTGATGGCCAGATCGAAGCTGGTGCTGGATGCACCGCCGCCGGAGCCTGTAGCCGTCACGGTAAGGCCCGTGTAGTTGCCTGCATCGGAGCTGGTCGGGTTCAGCGTGATCTTACCTGTACCATCATGGTTGTCTGTCAGCACTGCGAAACCAGGCAGGTTGGAGGCGCTGAGCGTGATGGCGCCGGAGGACACAGCTTTCACGGGGATCACGGTAGTAATGCCGTAGCGCGCCTGCAGGTTGGCAATCGGCGTGATGACGGGGACGATACCCGGAGTGGTCGCGTTGGCTTCGTTGGTGAAGGCCGACTGACCGCCGATGCCGGAAGCATCTACCTTATAATAGTATGTAGCGTTGGCAAACAGACCGCTGTCCTGGAAGGAAGTGGATCCTGCAGGCAGGGTTGCCATCAGCACATAATTCTGATTGTTGTTGTTGCTGCGATATACCTGGAAGTTGGTCTCGTTCGTGGAGTTGTCCACCCAGGTCAGCCTGACGCCGGCGCTGCTGGTTGCCGTAGCCACCAGGGTAGTGGGTGCAGTGGGCACAGCGGGCAATGCCTGTGTAGTAGCAAACGACTGCAGGAACGGCTGATTGTTCTTCAGTATTGCTATCACGTCGGAACCAAAGGCGGCAGTGTATACACCGAAATCATCGATATTGCCTGAGAAGATACCACCGGCATTGTTCAGAGCACAGGTGCCGTTGGTCTGGCCAAGGCGTGCGCCGTCCGTAGTGCTGCCGACGCTGTGGAAGCTCAGGGCGTTGTTGGACGCAACCAGGTTGCCATCCACATATAATTGGAGCGTATCCCCGAGATAGACTACTGCGACATGATGCCAAACGGTAGTACTGTTACCATAAGAGTAGGTAACGTTCGTACGCGTACCGCCGCTGGCGACTGCTGCCGTCAGGGTGTTATTGTTCATTACGAGGGCAAGACCGTTGGTGCTGCCGCCGATGTCGAAAATGACCCTGTTGGAGCCATAGCTGGCAGGTTTTATCCACAGCGCTACGGTCCGTTGGCTGAAGGCATTCTGGAGGAACCCGCCGGTGGTGTTCATCGTCTCAGCCTGGTTGGAGCCATTGAGCTTGAGCGAAGCCGCACCTTCCTGCTTGTTGGTCGCGTCATATGTCACCGTGCCGGTAGGCGTGATCGTATGGCCATTGCCGCTGCTGTCGATAATGGTATTGTTGAACTGGAACCTGACCTCCCTGTAATTGGTCGTCATTTGGGACGCACCATACTGGTTGATAGCATCTATAAAGTAATAGTATTTGGTGCTGGCTGCAGCGGTAGAGTCGGTAAAGGTCGTCGCGCCGGCCGGTGCATTGCCGATGATGGCCGCGGTCGTAATATCGGGCGACGTGCTTCTGTATATCTCATATCCTGTCTCGTTGTTCGCATTATCCTTCCATTGGAGGCCGATGGCCTTGTACGACAGGGCCGTAGCTACCAGGTTGGACGGTGCGGCGGGCACGCTGCCATTGTTGATGGAAGACTGTACGAACGCGCTGGCAGGTATGGCGGTAAAGCTGGACTTTCCAGGCGTCTTCCAGCTGACGGTGAGCGAAGAGCTGCCGGCAATACACATAAAGGTGGCGGCAATGGGATAGATCTGCCCGGCCTGTAACGTCACATTGCTGGACGAGACGGACCTGGAGCTGTTCAGGTGATCATTGCTGACGATGGGCGTAGCCGTGGAAGTATACGCAGAGGCTTTCGAACCGGCAGTTCCCAGATACAGTTTGCTACCGTCGCGAGACGTAGTCTGGAACTGATAGGTACCCGTTGTCGGCGCGATGATAAACCCATCGAACAGGAATCCAAAGTGGTCGGCATCTTCCTTGGGGGACAGGCTGAATGTGCTCACCATACCCACCGTCTCAGGGATTATGCTGTTGAAATCCGGCAAGGTTGTGTAAGCGGGGAAACCGGCAAAGTAGCTATACCGCAGCCCGTTGATCAGGGGTTCGCCGCTGACCTGGTTGCTGGCAACGGATGAATTGCCTGCCTGATCCCTTGCCTTGACGACAAAGGTATAGGAAGTGCCGTTGTTCAGGCTGTATACCGTAAAATTGGTCTGATCCAGCGGCACTGAATACAGACGGGTGCCATTGACATAGATGTCATAGGCGGCGACGCCTACATTGTCGGTGGCGGCAGTCCATGTCAGGGATATCCCGTTATAAGTGCTGGCTGTGATGCTCAGGTCGCCCGGTGCGGTGGGAGCCTGTGTGTCGGCGGAGGTAGTGGTGCTGGCTTCGTTGGAAGTAGCGGCAGCGCCATTGCCATTGACGGCCCTGATCACCCAAAAATATTTCGTACCGGCATTGAGACCGGCAATAGTATCGGTGGAAACGTCGGCGCCCGTGATAGCGATGAGCTTGTAGGGACCGCCTGACTTGCTGGCCTGGTAGATCTCGAACGCTGTCTCGTTATAGGCAGGCGAGGGGTTCTGGTTCCAGTTGAGCAATACGGAGGTTTGGCCCAGGGGCGCAGCCTGTACGCCGGATGCTGCATCGGGTGCATTCGCGCCGTTAGCGGGGACTACCGTGAAGGGAGTACCAAAGCTGCTGGAGCAGCCGCCTGTTTCCGTCACCTGTGCTCTATATTGGCCGGGAGTAGATACAGTCAGGGTACTGGTGGTGCCGATAGTAGTGCTGCTGCCTACCTTTTGCCATACATAGCTGGCATAGCCGTCGGGCAGCTGCAGCGTTACGCTGGTAGCATCGAGTGCGGGAAGGACATTGCTGGCAAGACCCTGTACCGTGATGGTCGGCGTAACAGTGGGGGGTTTGACGGCGATGACGACGGGAGTACGGCTCCAGTCGGACCAGATGCCATTGCGTTGTACACGGCAGTCATACGTACCATAGTCGGTGACGATGATCCAGTTGGAGTTGCCGGCGATGGCGACACCATTCTTTCTCCACTGGTAGGCGTCGAAGCCGGGAGCTACGCCTATCGTATCGCGCGGAGTGACACCGGGACAGAACTGAACCTGACCATGCAATGGCCAGGGGTTGGCTCCATAAGCCCGGTTACAGAAAGGCCAGAAATCAGGCTCCGCCCATCCACGGTCCCAGGTACCGTGACCCAGGTCCGGGTAAATGGTATATTTATAATTCGCGCCGTTAAGACCCATCAGCGTATTCACTATGCCGGCATCCCAGGGGCTCGGCCACGAGTCCAATCCTCCCTGAAAATCCCATACAGCCAGGAACTTGGTCTTGGGTATGTTGGTAGGCGAGGCATTCCCCTGGTTGTTGGCGGAAAATATCGGCGCTCCACAGAAGACCTGTGGATAATTTTGGATAGCTACCCAGTCGGCAGAACCCCCGGCCGACAGACCGTTGGCTATCATATGGAAGGGATCCGCCTTATTGTTCGTGACCATGTAATCGAGGATCTGCTTGACCTGGGTGACCTGAACATCCGTCCAGTAGACTTCTGTGGTCTGCGGCACCAGGATAAATCCGTCCCATTTGCCATTGTTGATATTAGGCTGGAATGCCGTGTTGCCGCCATGGGCCAGAGAGATCTCATTGTCGGTGACGACGCCGGCCTCACCCGCGCCGTGGAAGAATACCAGGACAGGATACTTCTTCCCATCGGCAGCTGTAGTATAGCTCTTGGGGAAGATCAGGCGGAATGCCATCCCGTTATAGATGTAACACTTCCACTGGTCGGTATTCCAGCTCATGCGTTTGGTCTTCACCCACTTACCGATGGTACCCGCAGGGGGTTGATTGGGGTTGGTTCTTGAACCCTTCGTGGCGGTCGAACTGTAGGTGTATACAGTGTCGTTAGGGTCTAAGATACTTTGGCCACTTACTTGCTGAACACAAAAAATGGCAAGCGTCAGGATAAGGACCGGAAGCGCTTTTGTAAAAATTTTCATGTTTGTAATCTTAATCTTAATAGGGGAGTAAGACCCATTTAAAAAATGTTGATACAGGGAGTTTCGATAAAATATAGGACTTACCTGAAGAATAGCGTATATAGATCAACGGCACATAATGCCGCATAGGTCAAAATGGGGGATAGGATAGAATGAAACCAAAGTCGAATAGGTAAGGAAGCAAAGATTGGAAATTAAAAAAGGGAATTCACAGAAGATGGATGAGAATGTTCAGTAGCAGATAATCGCTGCAAATTAGCATTTTTTTATCGATCCTCTAATTTTTTAATAAAAAAATCGACATTTTAAGACGCTAATTACCCATTCACCCCTTGGCTCCGGCCAACTGTTCATACACCTCCTCATTCTCCCTGGCCAAAGTCTCCACATTATACGTATTATAGATGCTGCTGATAGCATTTTGCATAAGGCGTTTTCGCAGGCCATGGTCCATACACAGCCTGGTGATAGCGGCTTCCAGCTGCTCTTCCAGCGGTTCGGTCTTTACCAGCAGTCCATTCACTTCGTGCTCGATGATCTCGGGCGTGCCGTCCACATCCGTACCGATGACTGCCCTGCCCATGGACATGGCTTCCAGCAGCGCGATCGGGAACGCCTCCCATAAAGATGGGAGCACGAAGATGTCGGAGGCCGCCAGGACATCCGGCACATCCTGCCGGAAAGGCTGCAGCAATACTTTGTCCCCGATACCCAGCTCCCTGACAAGATTGACGGCCTTCTCCCGCAGCTCGCCCTCTCCTACCATCAGCAGCCGGACATTCGGCGCCTTTCTGCATACAGCCGCAAACGCATTGATCAGGCGCAAGGGTTGCTTTTGCAGCGTGAACCTGGCCACGGATGACACCACTATCTCGTCGGGCCCGATACCCAGCTCTTTCCGCACGTCCTTATACTGCCCGAATGGATTGAACCTGCCGGGATCGATGGAATTGTAGATGACCTTTGCATCGAAATTGTGAAAGAGCTGTTTTCCTGTCTCGCGATTGGCCTTGCTGCCGCAGATATTCACATTCATCCTGGAGGTGAGGAAATCCTCGCTCCAGATCCTGAACTTCCGCACCAGCGGGTTCTGGTCGGGGTGAAAGGACCATGCGTGACAAGTATACACTATCGGCAGATGCAGCTTTCGGGCGGCCCAGAACATATTCGAGTTGGCCCGGGTCCCGTGGGCATGCACGATATCGATATTTTCCTGCTGTATGAGCTCCTTTACCTTCCGCCAGACGAGGACATCGAATGGCCGCTCGGTATGGATCACATGTACGGTAATACCCTGGTTCCGAAGCCTGTCCACCATCGGACCATCCGTAAAGGACAGCACCACGGGTTCGAACCTGCTCCTGTCCATATTCTCCACCAGTCCTAACAAATAACTCTCGCCACCACCGATCTTCCCCTGGCGTATGCCTTCCAGCACCCGTATCTTTTTTCCTGTATGCATACGCTGTTTAAATAGTAATGGTACGGTTGAATTGCCACAGAATACCTTTCCAGAAAGACTTCAGATGCTCCTTCTGCCCCTTCCGGAGAAAGGTCAGGGTATTCTTGGGAATGGTAAAACACAAAAAGTAAGCATAGAATACCAGCAGACCGGGCCAGGCAATATTCCTGCGCATGAACCAGATCCTGTTGCGTGTGAGATAGTACGTCTTCAATGGGCTGAATTTGCCGGTGGTCATCGATTCCTTGTGATAGATCAGCGAAGCGGGCTGGTAATATATATTGAAGCCTTTCTTCCTGATCCTCTCAGACCAGTCCAGCTCTTCGTAATAAAGGAAGAAGGGTTCATACATCATCCCAACCTCTTCTATCACCCGTCTGGATACCAGCATAGCGCCCCCATGCGCATAATGCGTGGGTCTGACCTGGTCGTATTGTCCCTTATCCTCCTCCCCGCCGCCGATCATGCCATTCCTCCCCGTGAATATATTGACGGCATTGTAGCCGGCATATTCGATGGTCCCCTTCTGAAAGAAATAATGGAATTTGGGACAGGCCACGCCCGCATCGGGATATTTTTCGAAGATGCCGAGCAATCCCTCGAGCAGGCCGGATGTAAATTCAGTGTCGTTGTTTACGATAAACAGGAAATCTCCTTTGGCGATCCCTATACCGGTGTTGTTACCGCCCGCAAATCCAAGGTTCTTGTCATTTCGCAGCACTTTGACATCAGGATAGATCGAGATAAGTTCGGAGGTGGGATCCTCTTTCGAGGCGTTGTCTACTACAATGACTTCTATAGGGCTGTACGTATTTTCACGAAGAAGGGACCTCAGGAACTCACAGGTGACAGGTGTAGAGTTCCAGTTAAGGGTGATGATCGATATTAAAGGGTTCGGGTGCGACATATATTTTCTTTCAGATCCTTAGTTCCGGCAGTCTTACGCTGCCGGGACAGCTAAACATTTTCCTTTTGCAACAATGCGGAAGGTGTATTCGCTATTATCCAAAGGTCCGTTGCGAAACTGCATTTGGTGGCATAAGCGATGTCCATATTGATCCTTTCTTCCACGGACATGTCCTTATTGCCTCTTTTCTTCACCTGCCAGAGACCCGTGATACCGGCCGGAGCCATAAAACGGGCGGCATAGTTGTCGGTGGTCAGCGCGGCAGCCTCATACAAAGGCAGCGGACGATTGCCTACCAGGGACATATGCCCCAGGAACACGTTGAACAGCTGAGGCAGCTCATCCAGGCTCGTATTGCGCAGGAAGCTGCCTATACGGGTGATCCGGGGGTCGTTGTTGATCTTGAAGAAGACGGGACCGCTGGTTTCCGCATTATACTGGTTCAGGTGCGTCAGCTCCGCGATACGTTTGTCGGCATCCTGGTGCATGGTCCTGAACTTGTAAAAATTGAATATCCGATAGCCTCTGCCGGCCCGCTGCGCGATATAAAAGATCGGCCCTCTGGACTCGATACGGATAGCAATGGCTACCAGCAGGAATATGGGACTCAGGATCAGCAGGGCAATGGAGGATATCAATACGTCGAAAGCTCTTTTCGACAAGGGGCCAAGACTGAACTTCTTTACCACGATGTTCTCCTCGATGTGGGCAACGGGGGCCGTTGCCACGGCCGACTTGACCTTACGAAGGAACTGTATCTTTAATCTCAGGCTCTTGTCATCCAGATTGTGTAAGAATATGATCTCATCCGGGCGGGTGTTGGCTTTATACTGCTCCAGCTCGTTATCGTTCAATCCGGATGCGTCCAGGATGAAGGGGATGGAAGACAGGTCGGGATGTTTGCGCAGGAATTGATGGAACTGCCGAATGGCCGAATATTCAAACCTTGCTTCACAAAGTATCACCTCGGGTAAGAGGTTACCTTCCTGTTGCAGGCTCCGCAGCAATTCCGCTTTCACATTTTCCAGGCCTTCGGAAGCATAGCCCCTTTTGTACACGCTTACCAATTTCTCGATATGCGCTGCATTTTTACCTATGTAGTAGAATCCTCCATACTGTATCCCCGTAGCTTCGGTGTGAACGAAAGAACGATAGGTAGTACGAGTAATAAAGCCGGGATGTTTCTCTACAGTCTTGGGTAGAAATAATAAATCCATACAAAAGGTTTACGGTTTCATAAATACGGTGGTTCAGAAATAGCGGTTTGCTCTAATAGGAACTTTGTCATCCAAACATGTCCAATGTCACTTTTCATATGCTGAGCAATACCCATCTATTACATCTTAACTTGCCATGGCCGAAAGATCCTTGTCCAGTTGCCTGCTCTTTACCAGCTCGCTGATGGCGTTCATCAGATCCACCGGGTTGAAGGGCTTGACGAAGTACTTGACAATCCCATACTCCATGCTTTTAACTTCAGTTTCTTTCCTATCCAGGCCGGACAATACGACGAGAGGTATATCTCCGTACATCCCGCTGGATGAAAGCTGTTGTATAAGTTCCCAATTATCCATGTCGGGCAATTGAGGATCAACTATTATCAGGTCGGGCATCTGCCTGTGAGAAAGATAATACATCGCGGAGCATCCATCAGGCACTGTGATCACATTATAATCTTTTCCCAATACAGTCTGCAACAAAAATCGGATAGCCTTACTATCATCGATCGCCAAAATTTGCTTTTTCATCACCAGTTTCTTTTAAGGGTTTTAAGTAGACACTTAATCTTTCTAGGATCGCAATGGAAACCGGCTAAACAAGAGGTATTGGCGTCATATGTCCAGGCAATCTGGAGATGGCTTTACCGAATAGTGATGTGGATTATTGTACTATTAACTTGGATCGACCAGAGGAATTTCACAAGGATTTGAGGGACTTCATCAAAGAATACACTGAAAGAGTTTTATTCTACATATTCAGAGGACTTGAATATGGCATGCATTAATAGTGTCATAAAAGTACCGGATAGTTTTCTATTTTCAAAATAATTGTTTTACTATTTTTATTTCAGATGCTAAATTGGGAATTTTTCCCGGAATAAAAAATACCCATAAGATGGTATTTTCCACATCAATTCAATTTTAACCTGAATTAATTCTCCATAAGCGCCCATTCTATTCATATATATAAATCAAATAATAATCGCTTCTCCGGGCACCCGCAAAACTACTGTGAATACTGCGGGATTTACTATGCCAAATTGAGTTTGAAATATACCCATTCCCGGAATGGGAATAGCATATCAGCCTCTCTCAACGCTCCTTTATATATATGGTAGCCGGCACGGATTTATCCCTAAGCAATCCTTGGACCACCCCCTTTCATAACGGTGACGTATGACTTATACGCTTTTGATCTACAGGGCGTGTAAGATATTCCCCGTAGGGGAAGGACAGATAGGTTATCCCTCCCACAAAAATGTGATCCGATCTGGAAAAATAATTCACGCCTCCCCTGTTACCTGTCCTTATTTCTATTATCTTTATCCACCGAAATTAGAAGATCCTCCTTTGAAAGCCCTCTCCGAACCTCTCCACTTCCTTTGAAACTCCCGCATTAAATCAACCTTAAATGATCAACTTATGAGAAGAAAGTTACCCTCTCTCATTTACTCTTTATTACTACTGACCGCCTCGGCCTCTGCACAAAACACGGCCCTCAGTTTCAATGGTACCGACAACCTGATCACCACAGGCGCATTCGTAGTACCTACTTCAGGCGACTTCACAGTAGAATTCTGGGCAAATGTCCCAACCCTGCTAAATAGCCCATCGACATTGCACGAGTTCGTCTCCCAGGGCACCTCGGGCAACGGGTTTTATATTGGGTATGACCAGTCGTCCGGCAACCTGCGCTGCGGGGATCTTTACCAGGGCACCAACGTGGCCTGCCCGGTAGGCAAATGGTTCCATGTGGCCCTGGTCAACAGCGGCGGGACGGCAACCCTATACCTCGATGGCGAACAACGGGGTACGCCGCAAACGGGCTATTCCATCTCGACCACGGGCAGCAACTTCACTATCGGCCAGCAGTTCGCCCCTTTTAATGAGCTTATCAACGGCTCCATGGACGAGATCCGCGTATGGAGCGTCGCCCGTACGGCCGCGGAGATCAGGTCAGGCATGTTCGGCCCGGTGTCCGTCAGCGCCACAGGCCTGGTAGCCTATTATAACTGTAATGAAGGCACGGGCTCCACGGTGGGCAACAGCACGGCCACCACGGGTCAGGACGGGACGTACCAGGGAACAGTCCCTGCTACCTGGGCCTCCTCACCTATCCAGTCAGGCAATAATGCTATCAGCTTCGATGGGACAAAGTCCTCCAACCAGGACCATATCTTTGGTCCCGGCAACGCCGCCTATGACTTCACCACCGGCACCGCCGAGGCGTGGATCAACCCCACTACCCTCAGCGCCACCAATATGGGTATCGTAGGCCTTCGTACGGACGGCTCTACAGCCACCCGCTTCAGCGTGCATGTATCGTCCACGACCATCGGAATGTATAATGGCAGCGATTTTCAGACGATACCTGCCTCCATCCCCACGGGTACCTGGACGCACCTGGCCTTCGTCTTCAACGCCAGCTCCACGGATGTATATCAGGGTACCACTTCAGGGACCAATACCCTCATAGGCACCATACCTTTGGGCGTCGGCACCGCCACCCTGACCAACCTGACGATAGGATATTCTAAAAATAACAACCCTCCCTTCGACAATGAATTCTTCGACGGGGCCATCGACGAGGTACGTCTCTGGAACACGGTCCGGACTCCCACGGAGATCAGCGATAATATGCTGGGTACGCTCAGCGGCGGGGAGGCGGGGCTGGTAGCGCAGTACGCCTTCGACACGGGCGTCCCCTCGGGCGACAACACGGGCCTTCTCACGGGATACGATAACACGGCCAATGGCAACGATCTCGCTCTGCAAAACTTCACCATGTCAGGCTCGGCCTCCAATTTCGTAGTATCCCCGCTGTCGGTGATACTGCCGGTGGTCTTTACGTCCTTTACCGCAGTGGCCAGGGACGGCCAGGCATACCTGCAATGGCAGACGGGCCAGGAAGAGAACAGCAAGGAATTCATCGTCCAAAGAAGCACGGATGGCATCAATTATAGCGATATCGGCTCCGTAGCCGCCGCCGGCACCTCCCATACACAGAGGACCTATAATTACACGGACGCCACACCGGCCACGGGCGTCAATTATTACCGAATAAAGGAAAGGGACCTGGATAGCCATATCACCTACAGCAGCATCCGGACCCTCCACTTCAGCGCAACAAGCCCCACCAGGGTGGCATGGAGCTCGCTCGCCAGCGGTCAGGCTGAGATCACCCTGCTGTCAGGCAGCAATGAGCTTTATTCAGTGATAGACGCCAACGGACGCAAGCTCCGGGAAGGACGGCTGTCCAACGGCAAACTTTACCTCAGCGGCGTAGCCGGAGGTATCTATATCGTCAATATCACCACCCAGTCGGGCGATCGGATCAATACCCGGATCTTGGTAAAATAGACCGATATACAATAAATTATTAAAGGGTCGTCCTTTTGAGGACGGCCCTTTTTTATTACTTTAGAGCCTTCGCAAATCACTCTTTCATGCGTCTATCCAGCAGAATCACCCTACCCGCCTTCGTATTCTTTACCATGCTTATCGCCCTGCTGGTCTACTGGTGGGGATACGACAAACCCACCTATGGCATCGACGACGCAAATATTTATTTTGTATATATGAAACACCTGGCGGGCGGTCAGGGTTTCGTATGGAATGTGGGAAGCGAAAGAGTGGAAGGATTTACTTCACTGCTATGGACCCTTATCGGGGCAGGCTTTTATAAGCTCAGCGGCGAGAGCTTTGTATGGCTCCTGCTGATCCTCAGCTTTATCCTCACGTATACCGCCATCTGCCGTCTGCTCTTCTTCATAAGACGTTGCAACCATACGGAGGACCGCCTGCTCACGGATACGGACTGCATCATGATGGCCCTGCTGCTCTTTCCCCTGGGCTTCCTGGAATGGAATGTCATGGGTCTCATGGAGACAGGGCTCTGGCTCTTCCTCATCGTCAACCTGACCCTGTCACTCTGCAACGCCTGGCTGCTGGACAGGTCCCCCAATCTTCTTTATTTCAGCCTGATGCTGGCCATCCTGATCCCCACCCGGCCGGAAAGCATCGCCTACGGGCTCATGTTCATCTTCCTGCTCTTCGTACAGCAGACCTTTGTCGGAGGATGGAAGAAAGCCCTGTATGGCATCGTCTTCCCCACGCTGACGTACATCGTCACCCTGGCGGTCATGATCGGATGGAGACTCTCGTATTTCGGCTATCCCTTTCCGAACACCTATTACGCAAAGGTCTCTGCCAATACAAAGGGCAATATCCTCGGAGGCCTCGCCTATTTTCATAGGTTCTTTTATGAATACCCCCAGGCGGCGCTGTGTATAGCTATCAGCGCTACTTTTACGGTGATGCTGCTGGTCAAATGGAAAAAAGAAGGCAGGAAGCTGCAGTTGACTCCCAACGATAAAGCACAAGCGCTCCTGCTGGCGGTGATAGGCTGCACCCTATGCATTCCCGTACTGACGGGCGGGGACCACTTCAAATACAGCCGCTTCTACCAATGCATGATACCCCTCACTTATGCCTCCGCGCTAAACTTCACTTTCTGGGGCAGGCATATAGGCCGGTTTACTGTTCCACACAGCCTCGCCCGCCGGCTGCTGACGGCAACGATCTGTTTCAGCACGATCTTTATAGCCAAGTCGACATGGTATGACTTTACCTCGACAGAAAAATTTACGGCGACACGCGTCTCCCCGGAATTCTACCACGCCCGCAATGGCCGTAACATCGCTGAAAAAGAGAACGAGACCTTCGATAGCTGCGCCCATTACCCTAGCGTAGGCCTCATCGCAGCGGGTGGGTTCGCCTACGCGTACAAAGGCTATACCATCGACCTGATGGGTCTCAACAGCGTGGCGATGGCCCATGCCGACCCTATCAAGATCGGTTTCCGGAACCATGCCTCTTTCGACATCAATACTTTCTGGAAATTGTCTCCAGACATGGTAGGGCCCTTCTACGGCGGTGTGATAGTGACAAACCCTTCCGGTTTCGCCCTGCCGGAAAATATGGATGACTTCCGGACCACACAGTTCACCTACGGGGCCTACAAGCATATTTATGATGTACCCCGCTTTATACAAACTTACCTGCCCGCCCTGGTGCGAAATTCAAAAAATAACTTTTATATTTTCGCATACTACCGGCGCGATTTTCTGGAGAGTCTGGATAAAAAATGTTTTGAGGTGATCCTTCTGCCAAGGACCACGAAATTTTAGCAACGGCCTTATTTCTTCATTATTTTTTGGACGGCGCTCCATCCTGTTCCCCTCACCTGGATCATATACAGGCCGGGGGCAAGCCCGCTCAGCGATATGGGAGCCTGGATGACGGGGAGCCCTTTGTTCAGCTCGCTCGTCCTGATCACCGCCCCGTTGCCATCGATCACCTGTACATTGAGACGACCTATATAAGGGTTGGCAATATCCAGCGTCACCTGGTCGATGGCGGGATTGGGATAGACGTTGAAATGAGCCGCCTGACCCTTCGTCGCCGCAGTAGCAGCAGCATCTGCGGAAATATCTTTGGTCTGCTTCTCGAACTGCATCCAATGGACATTCCATGGATCTTTCTTCTGTGAAACGATCACAAGCGTCTGCTGCTGTCCGGCAGCCAGGCTCACGGTAGCGCTAACGGTCTTCCACAGCTGCCATCCACCCGTATTGGGCACGGCAATAGTGGCCAGTGTCTTGCCCTTTCCATCCATCAGCCTGAAGCCGGCCCCCGAATAGGGACTTGCCACCCGGAAGCTCACCGTGTAAGCGCCTGAAGCATTGACATTGACCCTATAGTTCAATTGATCATTTTCACCCAACCCGGCATCCTGGCCGCCACCGGTGTCGAGGGTCGTCTCGAGAGCTGCGCCCACGGTATTGTCATAATCCCCGGCCTGGATGATACCAGGTATATTGTTGACAGTGGCGGCAGTCAGGAACGAGAACTGCATCCAGTTGAAATTCCATCCATAGGCAGTCTGCGACACCAGCTTCAATGTCTGCTTGCCGGCGGGCAGGTTCACACGCAAGCTCAATGTCTTCCATATTTGTCCGCCGCCCGTATTTGGCAAGCCGGCAGTGACCAGCACATACCCCTTGGCATCCTGCAGTTGGAACGATGCGCCGTCAAAAGGCGTCGCCACGCGCACGGTCATGGAATAAGCCCCCGAAGTCGCCACATTCACATTATAGGTCACTTCATCTCCCAGCTTCAGCAGGCCGATGTCCTTACCTCCGCCTTCATCGGATGCGTTCTCAGGGGCAGTAACGCCTGCGCCTTTCTTCTGGGAATAAGCTTCCGCCTGAATAGTGCCGGGTATGGACAGGTAGACCGGAGGCGGCGGTGTGGCCGATGGTGGTGGCGGTGGAGGTGGCGGCGTAACAGGAGCAGGCTTGACGACTACATTCACCTTGTCGGAAGCGGTAGCGCCTTTCTTATCGGCGATGGTGAGCTGAAAGACATAGGTCCCGGCTACCAATCCGCCGGCAGTAGTCTTTGTCTGCGTGGGTGTGGCCAGGGTGGCATTCGAAGGACCACTGGTCTGACTCCATTTATAGCCCGTGATGCTGCCGTTGGTCTCCGAGCCGGAGCCTGTCAATGTGATACTATTCATGGGTAAGGTGATAGTCTGATCCGCACCGGCATTCGCAACGGGGGGACCGGCGACGACAGGGGCCGGATTCACGGTCACCTGCACAGTGGCCAGGGCTATCGTCCCAAGAAGGGTCGTCACCTGCAGCTGGAATTTATACACTCCCTGAATGAGACTGCCGACAGTGGTCTGTGCCTTCGCAGGCGTACCGATGGCAGCAGCGGAAGGTCCGCTGGTCTGCGTCCATTTGATAGAGGCGATGGTGCCGGTGGTCTGCGTGACGCCCGTCAGGGTAGTGCTGTTCGTCGGCAGCGTAAGCGTTTGGTTCGTCCCCGCATTGGCTACTACCTCGTCGCTGCTGTTGGCAGTGACCTGGACGGAGGTGTTGGCGCTCAGCGTGCCTGTATTATTGTCGGTGGTTAGTAAGTTGAAGACATAGCTGCCTTTCTGCAAGCCCGTCACCGAGGTAGTCGCAGCATTGGGGCTGGTAATGGTAGCGCCCTTGGGACCGCTGACCTGTTTCCACTGATAAGACACGATCTTATATCCGGCAGTATCGATGCCATTGGGGGCAGGCTTTCGCACGGCAATCGCCAGCATCGCACGGGCCGATCCTTTCAATGTGACGACAGGACCGGCAACGGTTTGGTTCGGCCCGGCACTGATGGTTGGAGGTATGAACCCATACTCGGTAAAAATGGCGGTCAGGGGATGCACCATAGTGGGTGTCAGCACGTCCAGCTCATTGGGATGGGACGCCCCTCCATCATAGCCATTCCACAGTCCATTCCCCAATGTTAAAGACTTGTTGCGTCCCCATGAGTAGAGGTCGTCATTCTCAGCCATTGCATATTTATAGAACCCGAACCAATTATTGGAATAAAGATGTTTCCATTTGACGCCCTTGCCGATCTGCACGGGGATGCCGGAAGGATTCTCATAATCCGTAAAAGTCCACCCGTATCCCGGGAATCCGGGGTAATTATATTTGTTGATGAATTCCTGACCATTGCCCACTTCTCCAAAAGAATTGAACCCGCAGCCATACATATTTCCAAGATTGTCGATATAATGGATGGTATTCCAGTCCATCGATATTTCTTTGATGGGGGCGGTCATTTTCCACAGGTCCTTTACGGAGGTGGGCTTGTTATAGCTCCCTTTTCCGCCCCACATGCTGGTGGCGCCCCCCCATATATACGGCCAGCCTGCCGTCTGCCCATCCGCATCGGGGATAATGCATCCATATGCAGACAGGCGGGATGCAAATATGTCGATGGCAGACCGGGGCGTCTGTATCAGGTCAGGCGTCCGATTGCCTTTGCTGGTCCACTGGTATACCTGGCCGCTGGTGGTCAGACCCAGTATGCGGTCGCCCGCAAACAATACTTTCCTGAACTTCCATCCGGCCGGTGAAAGCTGCGTAGGAGCCATGGTCGTTCCCGTCATGGCAAGCGGATCGCCTCCTTTATAAAAGAGAGAAAAGACATCCTTTCCAAAATACCATACGCTGCCATCGCTGCGTATGGTCATCGCCACATCCCCGTAAGCATCGATATACCTATTGCCGTTAAACGGCGCGCCGGTGGCATCCTTATCTATCCTTGTGCTATTCACGGTAAGATCGATCTTCGACGTCCAGACATAACCCTGCTCATCGATGATCCGGAAATAGTTGAAGCCGCCCACACCGGTGTCCGCCTTCAGACCGCCGATGGGAAACTGCACCGGGAGCGCGCTGTTATTGTTATAAGCCCAGATCTTTCCGTCTTGTGTAATATACCAGGTCCGGTATTCCGCGACCACTACTTGTTTGATAACCTTTGGATCCTGAGCCTTTACTGCAAAAAATAAAAACAGACAGAGGAGAGTGGAAAGCTGTTTCATAAGCGCGATTGATTGGTTTACCTGCGTTGTCAATAAAAAAGAGATCCCACGAAGGAGTAAAGGGGCGCTTTTAGAGGACAATAAGAGGATGGATCGCGAACGAATGCTTTCAAAAATGCCGAATGGCGAAGGGTAAGACGAATTCAGAAGGCCCTATTTCTCCGCGAGAATCATGCCAAAAGCAAAAAAGGGCCGCCTTCTTTTCAAGAAGACAGCCCGTGTCCAACATCCGGATATTCTTATATTCTATTGTTTCAATACTTTCTTCGTCATCTGCCAGCCAATGCCCGACACGCGGATGATATACATGCCAGGGGTAAGACCGCTGAGCGATATGGGCGTCTGCATGATCGTCAAACTCTTGCTCAGCTCATAGCGCTTCACCACTATCCCCGTCATGCCGATGACCTGTACGTCGAGACGCCCCATATAACTATTGGCGATATCCAGCGTCACCTGGTCGATGGCGGGGTTGGGATAGACATTGAAACGAGCCGTCTGATCCGTTGCCGTGCTGTCGCTGGTCTTCACGGAAATATTATTGGCGGCATCGCTGGAAGCAACATTGCCTACAACAGCTGTAGTAGTCGACTTGACGAACTGCATCCAGTTGAAATTGAATCCATTCGCCGACTGGCAAACGATCTTTATGGTCTGTGATCCGGCCCCCAGGGTTACGCTCGCGCTAACGGCGCCCCATACCTGCCATCCGCCGGTGTTGGGGGCGGTCACCGTAGCCAGCACATTATTTTTCCCATCCATCACCTTGAACGTTGCATTGTTATTGGGGCTCGACACCCGGAAGGTCGCCGTATACGTCCCGGCCGCCGCTACGGTCACATTGTAGCTCACCTGGTTGCCAAGGCTGTTGAGATAGCTCACATCCTG
>DASZXP010000151.1:0-39778 GCA_035545935.1 Puia sp.
TAAAATGATAAAGGGTTTTCTCTTCCAGTATCTTAAGGAACCTGTCCAGACGGATATGGTTTTCATCCATGGTGACCTTTTGCTCCTGGGCAAGGCCTTTGGCGGATAAATGCAGTGATGTAGCAAGCATCATAATGACAGTCAATCTCATAAGCCTGATCGTTTTTTTAGCAACCCCAGAGGCAAAGAAAGGCCCATGGGTAATACAAATTTGCATACCTTAGTCTTGGTTTTAAGTTGACAAATAGGAACAGGGCAGGTCTGAAACTATCCCTGTTTTGAAAAAACTTATATGCCAGGGGATGCTAGCACATCCCCTTTTTAATAGAATATCACCAGCCGGTTATTATTCTCCAACCTGTAATGTATGCTGGAATTGGCGAGACACAGCGCTTCCAATACTTCCAATAGTTTTTCATTCTGATATGTGCCGGTGAAATGCAGGTCTTTTATCGCATCATTATCGATCTGTACGGTAACATCATACCATTTCTCGATCTTTCCCGCCGCATCGGACAGCGTTGCCGCATCGAAAAAAAGCTTATTCTCCGTCCAGGCGGTCTCAGGCAGCTGCTCCGTCAAAGCATTGACATGAAGGGAATCGAGCTTCAGGGCATGGTATCCCATCAGATCGTTGCCGGCCCCCTGCGTCTGCTTTGAAACTGCCTTTTCGATGACTATCTTCTCCATGGGATGCAGGACATAGCTGCTTTTTATCGCATCCTTCTGGACAGATACCAATATCTTCCCCTTAAGAAGAGAAGCAACGGCGGCGCCTTCATCCGGATAGGCGGACACATTGAAAACGGTGCCAAGCGCCTTCACGTCCATATACCGTGTGTGGACAGTAAACGGCCGGCTGCTGTCCCTGGCCACATTGAAATAGCCCTCCCCCTCCAGCGTAAGCCTTCGATCGGCCTGATTGTACCCGGCTGGGATGATCAGCCTGCTGCCTCCATTCAGCACGACGCTCGACCCGTCAGGGAGCTGAAAGCTCTTACGCTGCCCTTTTTCGGATACGATCACTTCAGCCATGGCCGTATCGCCGTTGCGGAAATAAAAAAAGTAAGATGCCCCTGCGATAAAGACCAATAAGACCGCCACAGCTATACTGTATCTACGAAGGAGCCGCACGCTACCACCGGCATGTGGCGCCTTCCCGACTATCGGCATCTCACGCGCCTTTACTTTTTGCATCATTTCCTCGAATACCTCTTCCGGGTCGAAGTCACCCCCCACGGCAAAAGATGGATCCGAATAGGTACGGCGTAGCAACCGGTGAAGCTCCTCCTCATAATGGGAATTACTTACCATGCGGACAAACAGCTGTATCTCTTCCGCACTTATCTCGTCGCGAATAAACTTATTGAATAATTCTTCGAATGATGGGGCTATCATAGTAAAAAAATGACCCGGGAAATAAACCCGTTTCCCTAAAGACAAAAAATACAAGAGAGGTAAGACACCATTTTTTTTATTTTTTTTAAACCCTTTTTTTAAAACTTTATTGGATCAAAATGTATAGTTTTATATCATTTCTTGCCGTTCATGAAAGTAGCGTTAGATAAAGAAGCTCAGTTGCTGCAAAAAATTGCCGATGGGGATGAGTTGGCATTTAAACAATTATTTCTGGCCTTTTGGCCCCAGGTATATGGTACGAGCTTTCGGCTCACAAAGAACACGGAACACGCAAAGGATCTTTCCCAGGAAATATTTATAAAACTATGGAACTATAGAGAGAGCTTGCCAGAAGTTCGCCACCTTCAGGCCTTTATCTACACCGTATCCAGACACCTTATCATCAATTTTATCAGAAAAAAGATCCTCACCGAGGCCAATATCGATCACTTGCTTGATCACATCGAACAAGGCGCTGTCGATAGCCAAAAAGACCTCGAATACAAAGAGCTGCAAGCGCTCATGGATCATGCCATAGAAACCCTGCCCGAAAAGATCAAACAGGTGTTTACGCTCCACAGGCTGGAAGGGCTCACACACCATCAGATCGCAGCTCGCCTTGGAATAACCGTTACATCTTCAAAAACGTATATAGTCCGTGCGCTGCGCCATATAAAAGAATTTCTTGAAAAAAATTCGGAAACCATCCTTCTGATCATCGTTGTTCTGATGACACACCATTAAAACCTATCGATTATGAAGATCAAAAAAACCTTACTGGGGTTATCCCTCCCAGCTCTGATTTTCTCATGCACTAAAAAAGACATTTCCACGCAATCGAAAGCTACCCAACGTGGAGAAGCTCCCCGCGCTGTTGTATCCGCACAGCTTACGGGAACCTGCACCGCTCCCATAACGATCGATACCGCATCTTTTTTAAGCAGCAACAAGCTTCCGGACGCCACCATTAACCCCTCTACAGGAGGTACTGCGGCGCAAAACCAAACCAACAATTACCAGCGCATCCAATACGCGCTGTTGAGATATGGACATGCCGTGCTGGCCGATAACACGGAGTTTGACATCGACAATGTATTGATAGTCGACAATGCCACATTGACAGCCGCAAGCGCCACCTGGCCTGTATTGAAAATGATGTCCTCCACCCCGAATTCCGTGATAAAAGTGTTCAACCATTCCCGCGTTTCATTCCTGACGATCGATGCCAATAAAATGATACTAAGCCAGCCGAATGCTTCGGTGGTAGAGTTGGACGGCTTCTCCTCCCGGATAGACAATAACTGGATCAAAGGAGGGGACGTGACCTTGCACAAGACGGAAAATGGGAATATTGTCGGCGTCTACCTTATGTGCGGCGATAGCAACCTGGTCCTGAACAACAAGATAAGGAATTGCAGCAATGGGTTCGTAACGGCATCTACCGTCACCTATCTCAATAATGTCGTACAAGCAAATGATATATTTTACAACCGTGGCGATGGCGTCTCGTTGCCGGGCTATGCAAAGATCATCAATAATTTTATCTACCTCAACGGATGGGACTGCCGGAATGGGACTCCCCCCATTTCAGGAGCAGGTATCTATGCCCAGGATAATTATACGGGAGCCGTTATACAGGGCAACATCGTTCACGATAACAACGGCCACAATATAGATCTCAATAACGTTAAGAACTTCTCCATTCTTAATGACTCCGTCTATAATCCCGGTAATATGAATTTCCCCGAAAGCGACTATACGATCGCCCCCGCCTATGGAGGCGCCTTTTCCATCAGCCTGCTCGACATCAGCAACTCCGACATAGAAGGAAATACTGTCCGAAATGAAGGACGTTCGACAAACAGCGTGAACTATGGTCCTTTTGGCTATGACCCTAACGGGATCATGAGCGCCATCGGCGCCGCCGCCTTTTCGGATCTTCCTTTCGGAGGCAATACCATTATAGCTTTCAGCCTGGCGGAAAAACGCCCGTCATTGGTCCAAAATCAGACCAGCCAAAACACCATCCGGAATAATAAATTCATCGCCAGCCCCAATGGGGTGGGATATTTTTCTTCCCGGAACACCGGCTATGCCGCCGACCACTCCTGGAGCGCCGCCACCACGAACTTTTATACATTGAACAATCCTTTCGGATCGAATGTAGGGTCCGTACGATGCGGAGGGAACTGGTATGCGGCAAACGGCACGGATGTCAACACCGACGATAGCCAACATGCTCCTCCCGCCGGTGATTGGGCCGGGAATGATTTTAAACCCTGGTATTAGCATCATATTTATCAAAGAGCTCGTCGTTCCCTATACCCCGGCATAGATAATACACCCGATACCTACCAGGAACAGCAGGAACATCCCTATGAGGAGGGCCGAGACGGATTTGGACGCGCCTTTGAACTCTTTCCATATGAATACACCCCACAGGGCGGCCACCAATGTGGCCCCCTGTCCCAGTCCATAGGAAATGGCCGGCCCCGCCTTGCCCGCGGCTATCAGGTTCAGCGAATTGCCGATCCCCCAGATCAGGCCACCCAGCACACCCACCAGGTGCACAGATAAACTCCCTTTGAAATACGCGGCATAGCCCGTGGGCTGCCCCTCGAAGGGACGCTTCATTAAAATAGTATTGAAGACAAAATTGCTTAGGAAAATACCCACGGAGAAAATAAACACGGCCGTATAAGGCGTCATCTTGCCGGCAGCAGGAGCCACAAAATTCTCGATATCCATCGACGCGGCGATAAATCGGTAAAAGAAAGACATCAGCACACCCGCCACGATGGCCAGGACGATCCCCTTGGCCGGGACCTTACCGGTCTTCTTCGACGCTTTGCTATACGCAAGAGCATTCAGTATGATCGCCAGCATTACCAGCACCACCCCGGCAAAGAGCACCGTGGCATTGCCTTTCGACGCTTCAAGGTAATTGATGATAACCCCCAGCACCAATGCCAACCCTATGCCTACAGGAAATGCCACCGCCAATCCGGCAATGGCAATAGCCGCGGAAAATAAGATATTCGCGGCATTGAAGATAACGCCTCCTAACAATGCGCTCCGTATATTGGCGGCATCGGCCTGGGACAAGTCGGCTAAAAAGCCCCGGCCCTGACTGCCCATACTACCCAGCGTAAATGCGCTGATCAGGGAGAACAACAGGATGCCGATGACATAATCCCAGTAAAACAATTCAAAACGCCAGCTTTTACCGGCCAGCTTTTGCGTATTGCCCCAGGAGCCCCAGCAGATCATGGTGATGACACAAAACAACACCGCTGTACTGTAACTGTTGACTATAAACATGACTACGGTTTTACATTTTTAAAATTCGCGGGCTTCATCTTCACTAATGCTATGAACCTGTTCCGGATCATGGCCGACTGCGCCGAATCCACGAGCAGATATCGATGCATACCTCCATTTTCAGCCGTAAAGCTGGTACGCCCCTTCACCCCTACGCTGATCCGTCCCGGAGGGCTCACGCTAAAATAGGAATTATCCCCTTCTACCGCATACAGCATGGCCGTAGGGTCCCAGCACGGCCGGTCATACGGCATCGGCAAATAGGACTCATACGCCACTTTTAAAGGATGAGCGGCTGCCCAGTTCAGATCGTTCTCGATGCTCGTAGCCGGATACAGCACCGTAATGCCCACTTCGAACGGGCTTGTCACGAGAGGCGTGGGCCACTCGTCGAATACCTTCTTTGCCGCCAGGCTGTCTTTGATGACATTGTATTCACCACCCTGCAGCTTGCCGTTGAAGTTGCCTGCCATCAGGTACAGCTCTTTTACTTTCTTTTTTACAAGCTCCCGGCCTGTCAATGACGAATAGCTGTCGGGCCTGGAATCCAGCAGCCGGGCGATATTGGTGGAGAATCCGACGGAAATGATACGGACGCTGCCATCCGCCTGCCCGGACAGCAATTTGCGGTACAGCGCCACGGACTCCATGATATGGCTGGTGTCGCCCAAATACTTTCTAAATACATACCGACCGTCGCGCTGGTAGTCGAACACCGCCTGCGCATAGTCCTTCGCATCCGCCGTGGAGTTGACCCCGCCCCGTACCCTGCCCAATGGTATATCGGGATGGCCATACCAGTTATTCATGATGCAAAGCAAGGGGACGGAGTACGGATTGTCCTTGTTGCTGCTGATGCCCAGCAGCTTGATCTTTCCCTGATCCTGGAACTTGTACAACATATCCAATGCCAGCACATCATCGACATCATTCCCCATATCCGTCTCGAAGATCACGGGGATAGGCTGTACACTCGCACGTTGAGCCGTCGCCTTCCAGCCGGGAATTAGCAGGAGCTGAAGCAGGAGGAAAATGAATATGTATCTCATAATTTCGTTTTAAAGCTGGTTAAAAGAAGAGGATAAGCCTGTTGCAACGCCCTTTCTTCCAGATCAGGGTCCGCACGATAATAAATATGAACGGAAGTTGGTTCATTCGTCTGACGGAATGTAAACCGCCCGTCCTTACGCATGCTCAGCTTGACAGGCACTAGCGAAGAAGCCACCACCCCCTCGCCCGGCAACGCCTTGCCCCGGAACAAATACCCGTTGTCTTTTGTACGCACCAGCTGCAAGCCGGCGACAGTCTTCCAGATATCCGTTTCCCAAAAATGAAAGGGCCGGGGATAGGCTGCCGTATCCGGGACAAAAGGCTCCGTTATATCCATCGCCCGGAGGAAATCCACCCGTTGCCTTTTGGTAAAAGCATAATCGATATACCGCTGCAGCCGGGGATCGATGTCCTTCAAAAAAGATAGAGAAGGCATCCTCCAATACGTATCGTTTACGTCTTTTGTAAAACCTCCATCGATGCCCGCACAGGGATAAAGAGCAATGGGCAGCCCCGAACCCATTATGCGAATAAAGGCATACAGGTCCAGCGCGACATTCCATTCACCGCCAGGGATCATATTGGCGCCCTGGTCCTTCCCCAATTTGAAGTCGGGAGCAGCCATACCCGCGCTGATATGTATACGGGCGATCTTCTTACGCAGCAGCGCAGGATTACGATTGAAGGCTACGGCCAGCACCCGCGCGGAGCCGAACGAGATCACTTCCACCGGGACCTTGCTTTGCTCCAGCGTACGAAGAAAAAGGTCGATACCCTGCTGCAATATCCCGCTGTCCCGCATGACATCCGTCCCCGAGCGCATCCATGTCAACGGCCCAATGGCATATGGTACCTGTCTGTCGAAGATATAATTCAGCTGGCTGATAGGTACGATCCCTGCTTCTCTCGGTCCCCGCGGATCTCTCCACAATGTCGGATGATCGGCTGTGTCTTTCCGGAAAGCATCGGTAATATCCAGGATGATGGCCTTCAGTTCCACCTGCGGCAAAGCATAGCCCATGATCAGATCGAGATTGTCGCCCGGGTCCTGGTAAGGATGATACAGGTCCGTTATGACGATAACGGGTTTTTTGAAGACATTCTGCCCCTGGGCCGACCAGGCACCAACCATTATAAAACATAATATAAAAAAGAGCCTGCTCATTTCGTCAGATCGATGTTTTTATACACGTATATATGATAGGTCCATTCGGCAAATGCCGCCTGCGACAGCGATACGTCTGGGTCCGCCTTGCTCACCGTAAAATAATGCTCCGCATTCGTAAGATCAGGAATGGCGCCAAAGGCATCCCTGCCTATACCTGAATTGTGGTTCCTGGGAAAACCGCTCACCGAAGGGCTTATCCGTTGCACCAGCTTCCAGACACCCGTCCCGTTGATAAAATCATTGTACGGCATCTTATCCAGGTCCACCGCGGCAGGGATAAAGTTCGGATAAGAGCTGGGCGTAGGCAGCACATGCGATGTCATGTATACGGTGGCGCGCTCGGCGTCATAGGCAAAATCCGCATTGGACAGGACAATGTTTTGAGTGGAGTAATCCAGTTTGGTCAGCCCGGCGGTGCTCACCGTTCTGACAGCGGAAAGCTGGACATTATCCATATCGCTGAGGTCGGCTTCACGCACTACCACTCTCGTGCCATCCGCATCCCCTATCGTATACGTCAGCAGGACCTTTCCCTTGCCATCCTCCGACAATGCCGAAGGCTGACCTACACCCCAGGCCTGGCCGCCCCCGACAGCCAGATCATTATCGCCCACCCACGTCTTGGGCACCAATTGCGATGGGTACTTGATCCAGCTGTCCGCATCCATCGTCTGCGCGAAAGCAACCCCTATCTCATTGTAATACCTGTCAGACCGGTTGCCCAGGTAGAACATAGCATACGCGTAAATAGTTCCATTGAATTTGAACTCCCCCTTGATCACCGACGGGTCGCATACATGACGGTCATCCCAGGAGCCGGCCGCGCCGGGAGCCAATACTATTTTGGGAGCGCCCGTCACATCACCCCGTACATAATAAATATGATCGCTGAACACCCCGGCGGGATCATTTCCGCAAAACCATATATGCCGCTCCGCCCCCTGCATGATCACCGAAGGACAATAGGCGTATCGTTGCTGACCGTCAAAACCAAACACCTTGGAGATCTCCTTCGTAACAGTGTCCTTGCCGGGAGACGGCGGTGGCGACGATGTCGTGTTCTTTTTACAGGACAGCAAAAGAAATACTGCCGCGATGGACCCGATCAGTATCCGATGTAGTTCATACAGAAATTTTCTTTTCATGGCAATCCAAGCTTTTTATGATCATAGGTAGCGGAATACAGGTTGTAAGACCATAGCCAGTCATCACCAGTGACAGCCACGGTGAAATATACGATCAGATCTCTGCCCGGGATCAGGTAACCTTTCGTATCCGTAAGCAGCCCCGGGTTATGGTTCCGGGGGAAACGGGTTTGCGACGCACCGATCAAACCCATCTCCGTCCAATCATTCTTCTCATCGAACATATCGGCATCCCTGACCTGCCGGGTCAGCCGTACATGATTACCCACCCAGGTAGGTATCTGCTTATCCTGGTTGATACGAACTTCCGACACCGCGAACTTATATTTTTCGGAGTAGGCGAAATACGTATTGGGATAAAGATGCGGCACCACGCGCTCCTGGCCGATATCGATCGTGCCATTCACGAACTTTATATTTCTGGCGTACATCCTCCCCCGGGGCGTATCCGACTTGGAATAGAACAATTGAATAGTATTGGAGTCCAGCACGATGGAGGTGCTTTGCCCGACACCCCATTTTGTCGTGTCCGTATAGGGTACCAGCGGATTACCGTCGTACTTGGTATAGGGCCCTTCGATGGCCTTGGAAAAAGCCAGCCCGATCTGGTTGTGGTTGAACCACTGGTCCACGCCCAGGTACGTCATGATATAATGATACTGCTGCCCTTTATAGGCAAAATTGAGCTGCCTCACGTCGGGATCGCAGATATGGATCTTGTCCCAACCTGTTGCGGAGGGCGCTATGATCTCGGTCCCCGGCTGCCATACATACCCTTTGGCGGTGGGAATGCCCTTGAAAAGATAGACATGGTCCACGATCTCAAAAGGATTCTTATTCTGGCAAAGGAACATGTACCGGATGCCATATTCATCCTCGATAGCGCTGGGTGCATAATCGTAATGACCGGCTCCCCCGCTCAATTCATATTGGATCACGGGCTTCTGTGCGACAGACGTGACAGCGAATAGTAGCTGTAAGTATATTAGCAGATGTTTCATGAATATGCATGAAATGGTCTAATAATTGGGATTCTGTTTCAGGTTCGAATTATTATCCACCTCTGTCTGTGGCAGCGGCATGCAATCCGACTTGCCGATGATAAAATTGTTGAAATCGGCATCCCGGCCCTTCAGCTCCGTAATGGTGGCCTGGTCGGAAAGCCCCCAGCGTTTCAGGTCTATCCACCGGACACACTCGAGACTAGTCTCCAGCGCACGCTCTATCTTGATATGCTCCCTGAAAGCGGTCTGATCGGTGGTGATAAGCGTACCATTATAATACGTGCTGTTCTGGATATCCGGCAGGTTCACCCGGTGACGGACACGATTGACACATGCGACGGCCTCGGCGGTAGGCCCGCTGACCTCATTCAGGGCTTCCGCATAAAGCAGCAGTATATCGCCGTAGCGCAACGACCTGAAGTTATTATCATTCCAGTAATAGATAGGGCTGGCAGTGGTGCTGTATTTTTTGATAAAGACCCTGTCTCCCCATTCCGGGCGCCAGGGAGCGCCATAGATCATCGTATCCGCCCTGTCGGGGAAATCCTTACCGGCATCGTTGTACCAAATGCTATAAAAGAGACGGATATCATTTTTGTTATCGACGGTCTTTTCCCGCTTGTAATAATCCACGAGCCAGCGCCGTGCTTCTATATTGTTCCAGCCCACGCCTGCAGGGGACTGGTTCATTTCTACCTGGGTGCCCAGCTGCGCATTCGGGTCCGCATAATTATCCGTTTGATCGAACCCCACCATATGCGCTAAAGAGAACTGTATCTCGTACAACGACTCCTTGTTGTTCTCGGTGGCATCGCTGAAATTGTCGCCATAATTGGTGGTAAGATCATAATAGTTCTTCCCCTCCCCATCGACCAGCCATTGGAAACATTTTATGGCATCCTGATACTTATGATGCTGCATATATATTTTCGCCAGCAGCGCGTAGGCTGAACCCTTGGTGGGACGTCCGTAATCCACTGCATCCCGGGTCGCAGGCAGCTTGTCGATGGCATCCGTTAGATCCGCTTCCAGCTGCGTGAATACCTCATCGGGCGTCTTTTGCGCAGGCATGTCCGAGGCAGACGACGTGTGCAGCACAAACGGGATATTGTTCCACAGGGTCGTGATGTAGAAATAATAGAACGATCGTAAAAAGAGCACCTGCCCTTTGAGATCCTGCTTGTGCGCATCGCTTGCAAAAGGTATGGCGTCGATGTGATCCAGGGCCTGGTTGGCGCGGAAGATAGCAGTATAATGCTCCTTGAATATCTTGGTGTTCACCTCGCTGAAATTGTAGTTGGTGAAAATGAACTTTGCCCACTCGGCCAGCTCCGTCCACCCCGCAAGGCTTACCCCGTCATCCGCCATACCCTGCATCTGCGTGTAAATGTTCCGGGTCCATGTTCCCTGACGGTAGAACATATTGTACACGGCTACGACGCCGCTCTCCGCATCCGCTTCCGTCTTCCAGAAATTGCCGGTGGAAATGGTATTCTCATTGTTGACATCCAACAACGACTTTTTACAGGAGGCGATGGTCATTATAAAAAAGACACATCCCAGATAATATATATACTTTTTCATGGCCCAATCGATTTAGAAAGTGAGTGATAATGAAAAGAGAACCGAGCGGGGGTTCGGGAAGGAAGTATTGTCCGCCCCGATCGTGAATATCCCCGAATCCCTGAACTCTGGGTCCAATCCCGAATAACCCGTAAAAGTGATAAGATTTTGCAAGGTCACCCCGACACGCGCTCTTTCAAGACCCGCCTTTTTGCTCACCTGGGCAGGGAGCGTATACCCCATGGCGATCTGCCGGATACGGAAGAACGAACCGTCTTCCAGCCACCTGCTCTGGTCGGCCCTGCTGTTACGGGTGTCGCCAAAGACGATACGCGGGCGGTTGTTCACGGGATGATCCGTCGTCCAGGGTACGATGCCATTGAAATTATTCTGGTTGTTCGCAAAATCCGCAGCAGCCGCGGCCGAACCATTCCAGACATCATAGCCAAAGCGGCCGTAACCCACAACACCTATATCGAATCCCTTATAAGCCGCGCCCAGCGAAAGACCCGCTTCGAACTTCGGCCAGGGATTCCCCACGATCTGTCTGTCCTCCGAAGAAATGATCCCATCGTCGTTGTAATCGTCATAAATGATATCTCCCGGTAATGCATTCGGCTGGATCACCGTGCCCGCTGAATTCACATGTTTTTGCACCTGGTCCGCGGACTGGAATACGCCCATCATCTTATAGAGATAGAACATGCCCAGCGGCTTGCCGATCTTGGCCTGTGACAACGTCTCATAGTAAACAGTGCGGCCATAGCCCAGGTCCAATATCTTATTGCGTACTCTGGAGATATTGATGGAAGCGGAATAAGTCAGGTCCTTCCCGATCTTGTCCTTCCACCCTGCCTCTATCTCAAAACCATTGTTGGAAACACTGCCGGCATTGACGGCAGGATTACCGCCTTCATTACCCGACGACATCAATATGGGGAGATATACCAATAGGTCCTTGCTTTTGGAATTGAAATATTCCGCCGTAAAGCTCAGCCTGTTGTCGAACATGACGGCATCCACGCCGATGTTGCTGGTGGTCTTCTTTTCCCATCGCAGATCGGTATTGGTCAATTGCGACTGGGTCATCCCTATGGCGATGGATTCAGGATTGCCAAATACCGCGCGGGGCGCCGTGTTGATGACGGCCTGGTAATCCCAGTACCCGATATTGCTGTTCCCGAGCGTGCCATAGTTGGCCCTCAGCTTCAGGTCATTGATAAAAGGCACGCTGAAGAAAGACTCCTGGCTGATACGCCATCCCAGGGAGAAGGAGGCAAAATTCCCCCACCGGGTGCTCTCCGGTAGCCGGGAAGTACCATCCCTCCGGATAGTGGCCTGCAATAAATACTTATCGTCATACGAATAATTCAACCGCCCCAGGTACGAAATAAGAGCGGACTGAACATAGCTCCCACCCGCAGTGGCGGTTCCCGTAGCCGCATCCAGCGATGTGATATACTGATCCCCGATGACCAGGGGATCGAGCTTCGTTTCCCAATTGGTCTTCCCATGCACCGTATTGTACGTAATACCGCCTACCGCATCGATATCGTGCTTGCCGATCCGGTGTTTGAAATTATAGGTCTGTTCTATCAGCAGATCGTCGCTCCGGTAGCTCTGATAACCAAGATAAGGCTCATCGCTACCCTGCCCCATTGTCCAGTTCCCCCTTTTGCGCAAGGTATTGGTCACCCCCAGATAATTGATATAGGCGACATTCAGCTTCGCGGTCAGCATTTTGAACAAATTCACCTGACCATAAACATTACCTTGCAAAATGTTCTCCGGATTGTCCTGTATCATCAGGTTTTGCATCCCTACCAGGTTCCGGCCATAGTTATTCGCCCTGTCGGGATCCCCGTAGCCATATCCTCCGGGATGCGTGGAATCTTTTACGGGAATGGTCGGAGATATCGCAATAAAATCCGCCCAAGGATTCCCGTTCAGGTTTTTCCGGTCGGTTTTTGTATACGATATGTTCTCGCCATAGGAGAAGATCCCTTTTTGCCCGCTGGTATTTACACGAAGACCATATCTGTCATAGCCGGTGTGATACAGCGCGCCCTGATCCATGAGGCGATTGAAGGAAATATAATACTTCCCCGTTTTGGAACCGCCCGACATGGCGACATTGTAATTCTGCAATACGCCATTCTTCAACATTTCATTCTGCCAGTCCGTGTTGTCAGGATAATGGTTCTGACGCTTGGTGACTCCGGCCACGCCTGTCTGTATGGCTTCATCGTACGCCATATCGTCAAACTTCTTCCACGTAGTGGCATCCATCAGGTCGTAGCGGGGCAGCCACTCATCCGTAACATTGGCATCGAGCTGCACCTTCATCGCCCCATCGCGTCCTTGTTTGGTAGTGATAATGACCACGCCATTGGCGGCCCTGGAACCATAAATAGCCGCGGAAGACGCATCCTTCAATATCTGGATGGACTCTATATCCGAAGGGTTGAGATGGGCCTCGCCTCCGATAAGACCATCCACTACGAACAAAGGCGTGTTATTGGTCAGGCTCCCCAAACCACGTATGACGATCGCAGCTTCCTGCCCGGGGAGGCCGCTCGAAGTGACTTTTACACCCGCTGCCAACCCCTGCATGGCGCCAACTACGTCCTGCGAATTACGGTCGCGTAACGCATCCGCCTTGATCACGGAAACAGCGCCCGTGAGGTCTTTCTTTTTGATAGTGCCATAGCCGATGACTACGGCCTGGTTAAGATCGCTGGCAACTACCTTTAATTGTATATCCAGCACAGACTGCCCATTATAGGTGATGGACTGTCCGGCATATCCCGTATAAGAAAATTCAAGGGTCTCTCCGGGTTGTACATCGATGTGGAATTCACCTTTCGCGTTGCTGACAGCAGTGACGCGCGACCCTTTTATGGCAATGGTGGCGCCGGCCAGCGGATTACCTTCATCATCAGTTATCTTTCCGGTCACCGGGGTTATTTCAGCAGAGCTGGTAAGTACAAGCCCCAGCCATACGGCCAGAACAAGCAGCTTTCTCAAAAGCAGTTTGACAAGCATAAAACATCGTTTAAGAATTAAAAATGTTGTTCACCTTACATCCGGACGTTCAACCGCTCGGCAATCAATTCATTTCGGGATGGAATGGATTGTTGTGCCCCAAGACGGGTTACAGAAATAGCTGCGGCGCGATTGGCAAAATCAACCGCTGCCGGAAGCTCTTGTCCTTCGGATAGCGCAACGGCCAGCGCCCCGTTGAACACGTCGCCTGCGGCAGTGGTATCTACGGCTTCCACAACCTGCGCAGGGACAACGGAAAAGGTTTGATTGTGATAGATCACGGAGCCCCGGGCGCCCATGGTAACCACAACACTGTTCACGCCTTTTTCGCAAATAGCCTTGGCCGCTTGCTTGGCGCTCTCCATGTCTGTCACCCGGATACCGGCGATCATTTCGGCCTCCGTCTGATTGGGAGTGATAATATCGATATGACTTAGCAGCTCTGTGGTAAGCGTATTCACCGGGGCAGGATTTAATATGACTTTTACACCATGAGAAGAAGCATGCCTGGCGGCGAATTCTACGGTTTCCATTGGTATCTCCAGCTGCATGAGCAAAATGGAAGCATCCGCGATATTTTTACGGGCCTCTTCCCCTATGTCTATGGGCTTAAGATTGGCATTGGCGCCCGATGCAACGACAATGCTGTTCTCCCCCGCACTGTCCACAGTTATAAGCGCCACACCCGAAGGAAGATTATCGTCGAAAACGATATAACGGGTATCGATGCCTTCATCCCTGAACAGCTGTAAGAATTGTTTGCCAAACACATCATTGCCCATTTTGGAAATAAAGGAAGCTTCTCCGCCCAGCCGTGCCACGGCCACTGCCTGGTTAGCTCCTTTGCCGCCGGCGTTCATAAAAAAAGACCCTGATAGAACTGTTTCACCCGGGACGGGAATATGGTTCGTCTTTACCACCATGTCCATATTGGAGCTGCCTACGACGAAAATCTTTTGAGATCCCATATAGCAAGAAATTTGTGTAAGAGATGTAAATGTTCAGACCAAAAATAGCCGGGTAGCCCGGCAAAAAAGAAACCAACAATTTGAATATATGTAACTCTTAATCTAGTGGATTTAACATCATATTTAACAACAACTTATTGTTTATCAATAGGTAAATTGTTGATTAATCCATAAATTGTGTAAACTCTGATAGACTATATGATCATTTTATCCGCCATCAGGCTGGTCAAATCCCTTTCCGCTTCGGAGAAGCGTTATTTTAAATTGGCTTCCTCCATACAGACAGGAGACAAAGATTATATCACGCTATTCGATATCATCGACAAGTCGCCATCGGGAGATGAGAAACATATAAAAAAACGTTTTGCAGCAGCATCGGACGCATCCCTCAATCATTCCGCCCGCTATCTGTTAAAGGTCCTGACGGATTGCCTTATACAGCTCAAGCTGGAGAAAGACACCTTCTTCGGGATGTTGCAGGAGATCATGAGAAGCAGAATATTAAAAGAAAGGTCCCTCGGGACGGAAGGGAACGATCACCTGAAAAAGGTCCGGCAGCTCGCTTCGCATTCACAGCAACGCTGGATAGAATATTTTACCTATAGGGATGAGCTGAATTTTTTATCGGATACGGATTTCACCGGGATAAATGACAAAGACCTTGTCGGAACGCAGATGCAGGCAAGAGAGATACTTAGGGACCTGAACTCTATTCAAAACCATTATTCATTATACGAACTTTTGAAATACCGGATCGTGCATTCCGGAAAGATCTTCTCCGAAGAAAATAAGAAACAGCTCTACGATCTGATGCTCAGCGAAATGGCCCTCGTCGCCGAAAAGTCGAAATATAATTTCACTTCCCAAAAGCTCCATCTCCTGTTCCAGTCTTTTTTCTTTATTGAAATAGCCGACTACCGCAGCGCGCTCACGACTTTCCACTCCTTAAACCGGCTTTTCGAACAGAACCTGTCCCTCCTCGACCATCCACCTCTCGACTACTTTTCCACGCTGGGCGGGATCATCGATTCGCTCCACATGTTGAAACAATATGAAGAAATGAATTTTTACCTGGAAAAATTAGCGGAGCTGGATAAACCCTCATATCCCGAATATTTTCGGCATCAAATAAAAAAGACGATCTGCATTTTCAGGATCGCCATGCTCACCGATGCCGGCGATTTTAAGACAGCCCGTGAATTTGTCAGATCCATGGATGCAGACATGCTCCACCTATATAGTTTGATCAACGAAGAAAAAAGCTGGGAGATCTATTTTTATTGCAGCCTTGCTTTTTTCGGTAACAAGGACATGAAAAAGGCGCATCATTACATTGGAAAAGCGATGCAATTATACAACCCTTCGCCACAGCTGTTCATATACCGGGCGGTCAGGCTTCTCAATATAATGATCTATTATGAGAATGACGATAGCGACTACCTTGAATACGAGCTCCGGTCTTACAAAAGACTGTTCCGGAAAAACAACGCTCTCCTGGGCATAGAAAACCTGTTGATCAGATTTATCACGGCTCAGCCCAATAAGGTCAGAAAAAGGCTGCCGGACAACGAGAGCCGTCAATTCCTGCAAAAGATCGACTCGATCAGCCAGGACAAATATGAAAGACAGCTGCTGAAATATTTCGATTTTGCAGGCTGGGTCCGGAATAAGGTCACCGGATAAATAGCATATTACCCATTACTTGCAGTCGCTGCAGCAGTTTACTGTTGCGTACCATTATGTACTTTTAAAATAAACCAACCGGCCCATTTATGCGTATGATAAAATTGCTTTCTATAGCCTTGTTTCCCCTGTGGACCTATGCCCAATCCGTGCCAACCCAAGCCCCCAAACCAGTGATCCTGCAAGGCTTTTACCTCGGACCATTCTGGACCGGCCGCGAATGGGACACCCTGCACACCTGGGCCGTACCCTGCCCGGCAGACACCCTCTCCTATCCATCCACGCAAACATGGTATTATGACCGTCTCGCCGAAAAGGCATCGGAGATAGCATCGCGTGGTTTTACCGCAGTGTGGTTTCCCTCCGTAGCGAAAGGCTCCGGCGGCAGCTACGGCCATCCTTTGCGTCCACACCATGAGAAAGGTGGAATATACGACGTAGGCTATGGTGTATTCGATGACTATGACCTGGGGGACAAGCTGCAGAAAGGCGCCCTGCCCACACGGTACGGAAGCCGTGAGCAATTGACGCGTTGCGTCGCCATCATGCGCGCCAATGGTTTGGATGTGTATCATGATTTTATTTTGAATCAACGAAATGGAAGCAACCTGCAGCCAGCCCCCCCAGCTTATCAATGGTTTGGCTACAAAAACGCCTTTGGCGCCGACAGCGGCGGCCGATTCCCAAAATATACCCGCGATTTCCATAATGGCGCCAAAGCCTGGCCGGCTTCGCCGGGAGGGAATGTCGATCCTCATACGCCGGGGAACGTTTATCCGGATGGAACTCCTACAGGCGGGTCCGAGCACTATTGGGGACCGGACTTTGCACATATCACCGGCCAGCGAAATATCAATGGTGTCCCGGGCGTATGGTGTGCTGTAGAGCTCTGCCGGTGGGGTGACTGGCTGCTTAGAGCTACAGGTATGCAGGGATATAGGCTGGACGACGTTTCCGGCATATCATGGGATTATGTAAAAGAATTCATGAACTATGGCAGTATGAAAGGAAAGTTCTCCGTCGCGGAGCTGGCCGGAACGCCCTGGAATGCGTATGAGCTCAAGCAATGGCTGCAAGAATTAACCGGCCGGCCCGGGAACCGATCAACCATGTTCGATCAGCTGCTGCAGCCTGTATTGCTTAAGATGTGTAAAACAGACAGGTTTGACATGACCTTCCTTCAAACCAAATATCTGGCGTATAGCTCCAAAGACCCTGCCCATTCATTCAACGCCGTAAATGCTAACGCCGGCGTTAAAGATCCGGGAAAAGGCAATTGGTACCGAAGCCTCATGGCCGTCGACCCGGAACAGGCAGTCACCGTGCTGAATGAAGTTGACATGGAAACCCCGATAGGCACGATGCCACGGGTGGCATTACCAAAAGAATGTTTGCCCGGCTATGCTTATATCCTGACTATTGGAGAAGGTATACCCTGCATCTCATCCAAAGATTGGAATACCGATATCGGCTGTTACGGCAGTACGCCGATCGACGGACATACCTTGAACTATCATCTCAATAAGCTGCTGTGGTGCCACAACTTTGTATGCACCGGCAATTTGACAAACGAACAGGTTTCATCCGACGGAACTGTATATGCGTTTGAACACCAAAAAAAAGCAATTGTCTTTATTAACACAGATCGTAATAATCCCGCAAAATTTGAAGCATTTACGAGCATTCCGGACGGCACAGAGCTTATTGACTACACCGATCATGACGTTAAAGCATTGGTGCAAAATGGTAAGATCTCCATAACAGTGCCCGCCAATAAGGACGGCCGCGGCTACCTGGTCATGGCTACACCCGGGATCACCGGCAGCTTTTCGCTGGCCGGCAAAACGACCACACAGGAATGGGATGCCAGCGAGGACCTGAGCATCCGCCCCGCCGGCGCAAAAAAACAGCTGGTTTGCCGGATCTGGGTCGATAAAGGGACACCCATAGTATCGACACTGCTGGATTACAATACAACAAGATGGAGTCCCGACACCAAATTGCTCCTGGAGATCGATCGCTCATCCGATGACGGCAACGTAAATGAACCTGTAGCAACCCGGACATTTAACAATAAGCAAAAAGGGGAAACATTGCAATTTATCGATCGTGCCGCCGATCATAGCGGCTATTACTCCCTATGGGTCACAGGGATCGGTTTACCTGATACGGTAACGAATTGGTGGTTTAATTTGCAAAACACCTATATGTCATCCGGAGCGCCAAAACCGCTGAATTTTTAGCAAAAACAGCCGGAGAATAGCTATTTTTAAGGTATTTTACTCATTGACATGATCAACTATATTAAAATAGATGCCGGCTCTTCGGTTCCAAAGTATAGACAGCTGATCAACTCTTTCCAGGAAGCCATTGAAGGTAAGGTTTTGATAAAAGGACAGAAAATTCCTTCCATAAATGAACTGTCCACCACTTTTAAGCTGTCCAGAGATACGATCCTGACGGCTTTTTACGAATTGCAGGCAAAAGGCGTTATTACGCCAAAAGCCGGCAAGGGCTTCTACATCAATAATAATAAAGTTACCCAGGAGCATAAGGTCTTTTTACTATTCGATACGCTTAGCGCTTATAAAGAACAGCTATTGACCGCCTTTAAGACTGAATTCTCTCGCAAAGGCAGCATCGATGTACATTTTCATTATTTCAATACCAAAGTATTTGAAAGCCTTATCAGGGAAAGCATCGGTAACTATACGGCCTATGTGATCATGCCTATCCCGAGCAAAACAGTCGCGCCTGTCATTGAGTCTATACCCCAGGATAAGCTATATATACTCGACAGGGGTAGAAGGATGTTTGGCCATACCTATCCTTCCGTATGCCAGTCCTTCAGGAAGGATGTCTATAATTCGCTTAGCTCAGGCGATCACCTGATTAAAAAATACAAAAAGCTGACCCTGATTTTTCCCGACGACGGCCGCGCTCCCATGGACCTGAAGAGAGGCTTTGTTCAGTTCTGCACCGAATTCAACTATGAATATGCCGTCACCTCGCGCACCGATCTGGAGATCAGCCACGGTGAAGCCTACCTGGCCATCGATGACAGTACGCTGGTAAATCTCGTCAAACAGGCCAACGAACTAAAGTACTTGCTCGGAAAGGACATCGGTATCATTTCTTACAACGACACGCCGCTCAAATCTATTGCAGCCAACGGCATAACTACCATCTCCACCGATTTTAGTGAAATGGGCAGAAGCATGGCGAACCTCGTCATTAACAGGCAAAGGCAGCACATAGATAATCCTTGCAGGCTGATCGTGCGGCAATCATTATGATCAAAAAACTGGATCCCCCCGAAAAGATCATTTTTATCACCTGCCCTGTAGGAATTGATCATCTGATAAAGCTTGCTATCGATCGATGCGTGGGAATACGGTGAGCCTTAAAAAAGTGCTGCCATAAGGCACCAGGTCGATGTATGTTTTTTCACCGGTGCTGTCACGTTGATCTGGAAATGCGGATGTCTGTAACGTCGGCTCGCCCTTTTCGTCTTTCGCGGGATGTAGCGCCCAATTGGTCAGCTGTTCTACGGGGACTCGTAATGTCACAGGGGCGGATGCGGCATTCCAGGGATAGGTATAATGGCTGTTTTTAAATACTTCTATATCGCTTCCTGTTTTTGCCAGTAAACCATAGTTCCAGGCGCCCGTCGGAGTGTAAGCCGTGCCGGGAAAGGCCGCGCTCGATTTGTCATAGTGCTGAACGGTATCCACGAAGGCAGGGATCGGATAGCTGTAGACGATCGGACCGCGTTCCACCGCAATGCCATCATGGGGCCATTTGCTCAATGTAACATGCATAGGCAACGACAGCTCGACTTTGTCGCCGTCTTTGAATACGCGATCTATCGTAAAGAACTCGCCCTTTTGAATGCTCGTTGTCACCTTTCTTCCATTCACCATGATAGCTGGGCTATCGCACCAGCCCGGTATTCGCAGCTTAAACGGGAATTTAACAGGCGTCTTGGTGGAGATGGTAAATTCCACTTTCTCCTCGAACGGATATTGGGTGGTTTCAATGATCCGCACCGGGCGTTTTTCCTTTCCGGCCTTTATGCTGATCTCGCCTGGACCGTACAATGCCGCCGCAATGCCGTTGTCTTTAGGATTAAGCCACATCAGGTCGATATAATAGGGCATAAAGCGATTCACGTTGCCGGTGCAGCATTCCGTATCATGACCGGGTAAGAACGCCATCCTCGCGCGGTGATAACCCAGGTGATTGGATGTCATGGTCGCGATAAATTGGTTGGGCGCCGAAAAGTATTGCTCCGATCTGAAATCCTTGGTGATCGCACCGATGCCCGCATTGAAGACGGCTCTTTCGATCTTATCGGCCCAGCGCGCCTCGCCGGTGATTTGCAGCATATAGCCGTACGTATAGGGGATGGTCGACAGGTTGCAGGTTTCATGACCCGCCGTTTCAGAGATGCCTTCGAAATGTTCCGATGAGCTTGGCACGCCTGAAACAAGCATATCATAGGTCTCCATTTGCGATATGCCGTGCTGCGCTTCATTTAAATAGGATGCATTACCAGTATAGCTATAAAGTATGGCCGGTATCTTAACAAGCTCGAGATAAACGACGCCATGGTAATTGGGTTTCATATCCGACGAGAAATTGATATCCCTCCCGTCCCGGTCATGGTATTTATGATCCGATTTGAAGGTGGCATAAGCCGCTTCGGCCATTTGCAGCATTTTCTTATCGCCGGCAACGCCATAAAGCCAGCACATCTCCTCCGCATTGGCCAGGTCAAGCTCGTCGGCAAACTCTTCGCCCTTATAAGTGGAGTAATGCTTTAGCATGGCCGCTACGATCCTTGGATCATGCTTTACACTATACTCTGTCATAAAGGAACGAAGGAATCCGGTATAAGGCCACTTGTTCCATCTGCCTTTCAGGTCCTGCGGCCCAAGCCGTCCGTTTGCGTTATGCTGGTTGAGCACATGATCGACCTGTTGCTTTGCTTTATGTATCAACATAGAGTCATGAAGCAGGTATCCCGCTTTCAAACAGCCGTCGACAAAATATCCACTCTGTTCGTACGGCCACCAGTATCTATCGCTTATCCCATTATCGATCTCGGCTGTCCACATGCCCGTGTTGAACGGATAGCCCGCATTTTCAATATGCCCGGTAAGACCGCTCTTTTGGTATTCCAAAAATTCGTGCAGCCAACCCTTCGTCGTTATCACATCGGGACTGTAGAGTGTATATTTGCTATAAGGCGGCTCGGCTTCAAGCTTATATTTGTTTTGAGCCGATAAAGGAGCCGCCTGGACCAGGCCCGCCATCAATAGAAGGGATAGCTTGAGTTTCATACTATTCCAATGTGGGTATATTGTTACGATCGAATAATCTTTTTGAAAATCCCTTTTGCCGGACCTCCTCATAATTATGCCCCGCGTCTGAAGGCCAGCAGGCGCTAAAAACCAATGTCTCGTCACCGGTGTTGGCTACGCGATGGGCGGTATTGGCAGGGATATAATGAAGGCTGCCCGGATGCATGGGCTCGGCATAGCAATGACGGCCCTCATTCATGAGGATAAGCATGCCCTTCCCTTTTAGACACCAATAATATTCCGCACGGTCCATCAGCTGATGAAAATGACCGTGGGTCATAAAGTACTCATCGCCGACCTTCCCCGGGTTGATCCGGGTCGTTCCAAAGAACAACCCTGCCGTCGTGCCATCCGGCACAGGAAGATAAGCCTGCACACGATACACTATCAGCGATTGGTCCATTTCCCGCCGGGCTTTTTCATTGGCGAATACCCCTTCCAATTGCCCTATGCTTTTGCTGCTGTCAATAATATGCCTGCCCGTAAGCGTGCCCTCGGAAACATTGAAAATTACGTTGTCGTTCATTAGCTGTTGATTGGTAAAGAAACCTATACAAAGAAAAATAAAATATCATTAAATTAGAAAAAATGTTTAATATCAATATAAAATAAACATTTTCAGATAGTTAATTTATATTGTTCAATCATATAGGTACGTAACAGTTCATTACACTAAGATAAAATAGGCATATTTTGAAGGACTCTGCTTGCCACCGAAGTGAGTAGTGTCAGCTCTGCTTGCATAAATACTTTTTGCTGAGCGTTCGGTTTTCTTTTTTAATTGTTTTTAATTTTAGGTGGAGCTTCTTGTACAAATTCCCGCAATGTCAACCAACCAGTTGGACTACTTTTATCTTGAATATAAATTACCATAGAGCGTCCTCTTCCAATAGAAGGTTGTCCTCCATCTTTAGGAGTTGTTTTGATTGAAAAAATTGATGTCTGTATTGCAATGTTTCCTACAAATTCTGTATTTTCAACAGTGCTTTCAATAAACTCTACTTTTGAATTTTGAAACCATTCCCTTGCACCTTTTTCTACCGCATCTCTACCAACTACAACATTATTTCCGCCAAAATATTTTATAACGTCGGGACAATGCAATTGTGCTACTAAAGTCGCATCACCTTTTTCAAAAGCACTTCGAATTGTTGCAGTTGCTCTTTCGAGTGATTGCTTTAAAGCTGTTGTATCAGTTATGTCTTGTGAAAAAATTGTTTTTGAAAAACAGAGAATGATTAATAATTGAAATAATATTTTCATGCAAGAAATTTTAATAATTAAAACTTATAAAAAGCAATTTTGAAGTTACAGATTTTGTCAAATCAATTGGCAGCTTGTTCGCTACCTCCTTTTCATCAACTTGAATCTTGGCCGTACAGAAAAGACATCCACAAAGCCGGTTCCTCATTATGCGGCAGGCGGGAATTATATGAGTAATGGAGATACGATCCATGCTACTCAGTCTTTATTTGTAATAGCCACTACTTGAACCAACAAATAAGGACTACAAGTCAAGGGTTAATCTTACAAATCCAAAGTCAAAATCATTCGGTGCGGAGACTTTTGACGGGATTCATCAATGCCGCCCCCACCGCCTGGTAACTGACCGTCGCCAGTGTGACGAGCAGCAAACCTACGCCGGCGACAACAAAGATCCATGCGGATAAGGAGGTATGTATCTTCCTAACATAGCTATACATTCTATAAAACAGAACACAGAGTGCCCAGAATCGAACAGTCGTACTCATCTATATATTTTAACTGGTTGATTATCAAAGTTTAAATAAACCGGCATTTTATTGGTGGTAGCTCTGGTGCATTCCAAAACCAAACGTATGCTCAAGAACTATTTTAAGATCGCCTGGCGCAGCATCAGCCGCAACAGAATGTTCAGCCTATTGAATGTAGTTGGTCTGGCGATCGGCATGGCGGTTGCGTTGCTGATAGGACTGTGGGCATATTATCAGTATTCTTTCGACCGGTTCCTTCCCGGTTATGAGCATGCCTATCAGGCAAAGATCAATGTCGAGATCAATGGTCAGGTGCGGACCCAAAGTGCGGTTTGCTTGCCATTAGTGGAGGCGTTGAAGCGTGACATTCCAGAGGTCGCGTCGGTGGCGCCTGCATTTGGTCCTGTAAGGAATTCTCTGGTGGTCGGGGAAAAGAGGCTGTATCTGCATGGAATGATCGGGGGCGAAGATTTCCTGAAGATATTTCAATTTCCTATGGTGCAGGGGGATGCGAATGAGGCGTTGAAGGGGGTTAGTTCCATTGTACTGACACAGTCTACGGCGAAGGCCTTATTCGGTGATAAGGATCCGATGAACAAGATCATCAAGATCTATGGAGAGGGTTTGAAAGTAACGGCGGTGTTACAGGATCTGCCAAGGAATTCGACATTCCAATTCGATTATGTCACATCCTTCAATGCTTTTGCATCTGCAGGCTGGGTGAAGCAGTATCGGACAGATTGGAGCCAGAGTCATTTTTTGGTCTATGCGTCATTAAAACCCAACAGTAATTTCGAGGCCGCCGCCAGCAAGTCCAAAATGCTGGTCAACACCTATGCGCCGGATGCATATAAGGCGAGTCCGCAGCAGGTGGTATTAGCTCCATTAAAGGAATGGCGCTTATATTCGCAATATACCAACGGGAAGGCTTCTGGCGGTATGATCGAATATGTAAGGTTATTTGCCATTATCGGGTTTCTAATTTTGTTGATCGCCTGTATCAACTTCATGAATCTTTCGACGGCAAGATCAGAGAAAAGGGCAAGGGAGGTGGGAGTGAGAAAGGCGATCGGGTCTACGCGCAAATTGTTGATCTGGCAATTCCTGCTGGAATCCGTTTTCATGACCTTTCTCGCGATGGTGATTTCGGTTCTGTTCATAACACTTGCTCTGCCTTTATTCAATCGGCTAACCGGGAGTTTTATAGCCATCCCTTTCGGAAATGTTTATTTCTGGCTCATCGTCGTGAGTTACGCGCTGCTTACCGGTTTGCTGGCAGGCAGCGGTCCCGCATTTTACCTTTCTTCTTTCAATCCGATAAAGGTATTGAAGGGTTCAATAAATATTGGCAAGGCCGCTACACTGCCGAGAAAGATCCTTGTAGTCCTGCAATTTTCCTGCTCGATCGCTTTGATCATCGGGACGATCGTTATTTATCAGCAAATTCAATACGCGAAAAACCGGCCTATCGGGTATGATCCGAACCGGTTAGTAACGACCGATGCGGGCAATGCCATGGGTGGGACTTATGCAGCTTTCAAGGACGAGGTGATGAAAACGGGCGTAGTGACAAGCATCACTAAATCATTGTTCTCGATCTCTGATATGGATTATAGGGAGCGTATCACGGAGTGGCCTGGTAAAATGGCCAATGAGTCTTTTCCGATAGCGCTAACGAGTTTAAGTGACAGTGATTATTTCAGGACGATCGGCATTACCATAAAAGAGGGCCGGAATTTTACCGGCCAGCGCGGGGTCGATTCATTTTGTGTCATGCTGAATGAAGCGGCGGTGAAGCGCATGCGGCTGCAGCAGCCGCTGAATCAATATATTTCGTGGTCCGGAATCGGTATACCCACTCGGCTTCGCATTATCGGGGTCGTGCAGAATACCCTCTCCAACTCACCTTTTTCTAATGCGGAGCCCACCATGTTCTTTTTCCTGCCTGATCTGGCGGCCAGGCTTACCTACCGTCTGGCGCCAACGGTGAATACTCATGTCGCTATTGAAAGGCTAAAGCCGATCTTCGAGAAATATAATAAGGACGTACCGTATGAATATCATTTTGAAGACGAGAACTATTCTTCAAAATTCTATCTGGAGGAGCTTGTCGGTAATCTTGCAGGCTTGTTTTCGCTTTTGGCTGTTTTTATTTCCTGTTTAGGGCTGTTCGGGCTGGCTGCGTACGTAGCGGAGCAGCGTAACAAAGAAATTGCTATTCGTAAGGTATTGGGAGCATCGGTTGTGCAAATGTGGGCCATGCTTTCAAAGGATTTTGTCGTATTGGTTCTGATCAGTTGTTTGGTCGCATCACCGATCGCGTTTTACTTTTTATATAATTGGCTGCAACAGTATAGTTACCGCATCAGTATCGGGCCGATGGTATTTTTGATCGCTTCGATAGGGGCTATTGTCATCACGCTCATTACCGTAAGTTTTCAATCGATCAAAGCGGCCCTGGCCAACCCGGTGAAAAACTTAAGAAGTGAGTAACAGTCATTTGCCGGTGCGAAATAAGCTTCCAGCACCTGGGTGGGAGTAACCAGTTCGTGGCTCCCTTTGAGCATGTCGAAGATCCTGCTGAGATCGGTCGAACCGTTTTTCAGCTGCTTATTGATCTGTTGATGGCCGGGATGTCCATCGGTGACGGTTTTGGTCTCATTGACCCAAAATGCGGGAAATACTTTTTGGCGGAAGGACCTTTCGTCTTCCAGGCCGTCGATGGTGACCCGGACATAGATCGGGATCATTCCATCACTGGTAGTCTTTTTTCTTTTCAGATAAAACAGGATGCTCAGCTGTTGATTGATGTACATGGCTGGTGAGAGTTTTTAATGCGTTAAAAAATTTTTTTACCGCAGTCAAACCAGCCAAACGGCCGCAGGGGCCTATAAAGATAGACCCCTGTGTAGGCCCCGAATCAACCCCCGGAGCGGTTAGATTCGGATAGATCAAAAAGTTGTAGAAATTGCGGATGCTTAAGATGTTATGCGACCTGCAAAAAGAAAAGCGCACCGTCAAGATGCGCCTTTCGTGGATCGTACAGGATTCGAACCGGTGACCCCTTCCATGTCAAGGAAGTACTCTAACCAACTGAGCTAACGATCCAGCTCAAAAATAGTAGGGGCACGAAGGTAAAGATTTTTTTAAATTTATCCTATAAAAAATACCCCTTGACACTACTTACCAAGACCCAGCTAAAAGATTACGAATCAGGCGAATTCTCCGACCTCCAGCAACGCACCTGGCCCGAGACCCGGGCCCTCATCGAACAATTCCCCTGGTCCCGGGAAAGAGAACATTTCGCCGTCGGCCTCACCTCCCCTTCCATCACCATCGAAGGCCCCTCCGGCGACTATCTGAAGCTTGCCCTCTACTACCACGACAAATTCATTCTCTATTACCTCGATACAAAAAACCATCTCTATGTACATTCCATGCCCACCATCCCTGAGGCCTACCCTATCATCCAGTCTTTTTTTGACGACAATCTCGACCTCTCCGGCTTCAAACGCCAATCCACGCCCTTCACCAACAACAAAGCTCACTTCGAAACAAAAGACTTCCATTATACCATGCGCGGGACCTTTATCCTGCCTCTCATCGGCGTTCTGTCCATAGGCATGACAGCATTTCCGTTTGTAACGATCACGGCTGCCATCATAAAAACATCTTCCATTCCGATAGCAGGGTACGTTGTTTTAAGCACCTTAAGCATTCTGTTCCTGGGTGGTGGCGTCCTCCTTACAAGCCTATGCATCAACCATTACCGGGCTTCCAGGAATAAAATACTTTCCCTCTCCCGGGGCAATCCGCTGTTCTATTATGGTGATATAAATGCACCCGCCGTCTATGACAAAAAGGACATACAGAAAGTAGTGCAATACGGTGGAGGCAGGTCGAATGACAGATTATCCCGGACACAGATAATATTCAAGGATGGCTCCTCGATCAACATTTCAGGGTTGATATTACCGGCAGATAAAATGGCCGTAAAATTTCCCCGAATAGATATTGGTTACAAAGCCTTCGGGTTAAACTATTTTATACCCCGCGCCTTTTCAATTCCTTCCTGATCAGTCCCAGCTCGCGCCCCGTCTGCCCCGACATGGAGCTGTTCTCCTGCGCCCGGCGCATCAGGTAGGGGATGACGTCCCGGATAGGCCCGAAGGGAAGATACTTGCTCACCGCGCAGCCCGCCTTGGCAAGATTGAACGTGATATTATCGCTCATCCCATACAGCTGCGAGAAATGGATATGCGGATGCGCCAGTGGCAACCCACGCTCCTGCAGCAGCTTTACAGCATAGAGATTACTGTATTCATTGTGGGACGCTACGATCAGGGCGATCCTGTCCAGATGCCCGATGCAAAATTCCAGCGCCAGGTTATAGTCCCTGTCTGAAGATTCCTTGTCTGGCTGTATCGGCGAAGCATACCCCATTTCCATTGCGCGCTTGCGCTCCTTCTCCATATACGCGCCACGCACCAGCTTGGCGCCCAGTACAAAATCCCGCTGTTCGGCAGCCTCGAGACAATCCTTCAAAAAGCGCAGCCGGTCATGTCTATAGAGCTGGATGGTATTGTACACCGTCACCCGGTCATCCCTGTTCAGCTTTTCCATCATCAGGATCGTCAGCACATCCACCGGGTCCTGTATCCAGGTCTCTTCGGCGTCGATAAGCACTCCTATCTTTCGGGTGGCCGCCTCCTGGCAGATACGCTCCATCCGCTGCTGCACACGTCCCCATTCCTCACGCTCCTGGTTCGTCAATGCATCGATGGCCCGGGCATATCGCTTCATCAGGCTGCCGCCTTCCTCCGGACTTCCTACTCCACGATCCAGCTTTTCCAGAAGGCCAAAACGGGCGATCCCGGTCACCTTGATGCTCATAAAAGGGATATTGGGCTGTGTAGCCGCATAGTCGATCACCCGGATGAACTCGTTGCAGGCATGATCAAACCCTTCCTCGCCTTCATCTCCACCCTCTACCCCATAGTCCAGGATCACCTGTACATGGTATTCGCCCAGTTTGCGCGCCACAGCCGCCGTTTCTTCCAGCGTTTCCCCTCCTACAAATTGTGAAAATATCGTATTGCGTATCATCCCCTTTATCGGCAGTCCCGACCGGATCATCCAGGGGGTGAGTCTTGTTCCCAGCTTTACCAGGGTGGCATTGCCCATGCTGGAAAATAAAAAGGCGGCCTTTTTTAGCTCCTTGTCCGACTTGTATTCAAATGCATTCTCAGTGTTGTCGAAAGAAACAGTTCCGGGGTCTGTAAGCATATGTACAAAACCTGATTTGCGGGCAAAAGTAAGAAGAAATTTTCCCCAAAAAACAATCCAGCTTCTCAGTACCTTGTATTACTAAAAAATGTAGGATGGCCATTGTAGTTAAGCTGGATTTTACTAATCCATATAATATTGATTCCATTACAGACGACCTGCGGGTCAGTACCTTCCGGACAGAGCTGCAGAACGGGTCTTTCATGCCGCTAAAAGTAGAGATCAGCAGCGAGCCGCATGAGTTGGTCCCCACTGTTTTTAATCTTGCTTTTGGCCCTGTCAACGACAAGGGAGAAATTGACGACAAGGCAGAGATCCGGCATAAGGACTATTCCAAAGTATTCTCTTCCATCCTTTTGGCAGGTCTTACCTACCTTTCCCATAATGATCATCACTTTCTGGGTATCGATGGGTCAAATAATGCCAGAGCTTATCTCTACTACCGTTTTTTACAAAAGAATTTCGACTACCTAAACAAGTTTTTTGATGTATATGGACTTAAATATTACGTGAGGATCAGTCGCTTTGGCAAACATCAATACGACAATCCATTTGATTTTAACGATATTTTGCCGGGAACTGAAAGGATCGGAAAAGATACGCGCATCATGTCCAATTTGATGTACAATTACTTTATTTTCAATCTTAAACACTCCTAAAAAATAAATTTTTCCGATAATTTTATTCTCTAACTTTACATTCTAAACTTTATACTATGACACCTGACGTTGAACAAAAGGTCAAAGAATTGATAGAAAAAGCCAAACGTGATGGCATAAAGAATGTTAACCCTTCCACTGCTGTTCGTAACGGCTCCTCTTTGCACATGATCATCAAAACAAAGCAGCAGGCTGAAGCTTTCATGAGATCCTTAAGAGCTGCCCAAAATAGCTGACGCCTTTTAGAGCTCCCCCGACTGATATTTCCACTATATTTGAGCAAATCCCCTGCATGAGAAAATATAGCTGGTTAACGACCCCGGAACGGACCGGAGGCCCGTTGTCCGAAGGATCAGATATGACCGCAAGGTCACGACCAAGGTATCCGAGGAAGGGTCCAACAGTGTTGGAACCGACGAAGGATACGAGCGAAGCTCTCGAGTGCTCGGAGTTCCGACGCAGGTCTCTTTCCGAAAAACGGGCTACATTTCTTCCAGGGCTCGTTTTGCGGACAATTCCGCTCCTGCTGGCCGCCTGCCATAATACCCCCTCCTACGACACCATCATCCGCCATGGCGCCGTTTACGACGGCTCCGGCAAGGCCCCTGTCCAAACAGATATAGCCATCGATGGCGACACCATCGCCTTTATCGGCGATCTCTCCTCCGCCACCGCCCGTCAGCATGACATCGACGCCACCGGCAAGGCCGTAAGCCCCGGATTCATCGACATGCAAAGCTGGTCCGTCACATCCCTCTTACAGGACGGCCGGTCCATGGGCGCCATCCGGCAGGGGGTGACCCTGGAAGTCTTCGGGGAAGGCAACTCCGAAGGCCCCCTCACCGACACCATGAAAAAGATAGAAGAGCAACAAGAAGGTGACATAAAATACAAGGTCGAATGGACCTCCCTCAAGGATTATCTCACCCACCTGGAGAAAAAAGGCGTATCTACCAATGTGGCCTCCTTCGTAGGCGCCAGCACCATCCGCGAAAATGTGCTCGGAGACGCCAATAGAGCCCCCACACCGGCCGAGCTGGATAAAATGCGAGCCCTCGTCAAACAATCGATGGAAGAAGGCGCCATGGGCATCGGATCAGCCCTGATCTATGCCCCGGGGTTCTATGCCGGCACCGATGAACTAGTAGAGCTTTGCAAGGTCGCCGCCCCTTATGGCGGGATCTATATATCCCATATCCGCAGCGAAGGCAACAGGCTGCTGCAAGCCTCCGACGAGCTCATCCATATTGCAAAGGAAGCCCATATTCCCGCCGTATTCTATCACCTCAAGGCGGCTGGAAAGAATAATTGGGGTAAAATGGATACCCTCATCGTAAAGATAGACAGCGCCCGCGCCGCCGGACTGGATATCTCCGCCTGCATGTATACATATACCGCGGGCGCCACGGGATTTGATGCCTCTATGCCTCCCGCCGTACAGGAAGGCGGCCTGGACAAGTGGATAGAAAGGCTCAAAGACCCCACGATACGCAAAAGGACGATCAGGGACATGACTGCTCGTACGGACGCCTGGGAGAACCTCTACCTGGGCTCAGGGGCCGATAATATCATTTGCGTGGGCTTTAAACAGGATTCACTAAAATACCTCACCGGCAAAAGATTGAGCGAAATAGCCAGGATGCGCCACACCAGCCCGGAAGAGACCATCATCGACCTGATCATACAGGACCATTCCCGGGTAGAGGTTATCTACTTTCTCATGAGTGAGGACAACGTAAAAAAACAGATCCGCCTGCCCTATATGACCTTTGGCTCCGATGCGGCCAGCATGGCGCCCGAAGGAGTATTTTTGAAAAGCAGCACCCATCCCCGCGCTTATGGCAACGTAGCCCGTCTCCTCGGCGCCTATGTACGGGAAGAAAAAGTCATCCCATTGGAAGAAGCTATTCATAAGCTCAGCGGACTGGCGGCGGCACGATTGAAATTGAAAAAAAGAGGCGAACTTCGCACCGGCTATTACGCCGACGTGGTGATCTTCGATCCGGCCACCGTTCGGGCCAACTCGACCTATGAGCAGCCTCACCAGCTGGCGACAGGAGTGTCGGGTGTGTTCGTCAATGGAGTGGAAGTCCTAAAGGACGGTCAGCACACAGGCGCCAAGCCGGGAAGAGCCGTTTTTGGACCAGGCTATGAACCGCAGGATGCGGTTCGTCCAGGACCGTAGGTCCCGACCGAGGTATCCGAGGAAGGGTCCAACAGTGTTGGAACCGACGAAGGATACGAGCGAAGCTCTCGTGACGAAGCAGCTCCGACGAAGGCCTACAGACATTAGCCCCATGCGGAAATTTGGCTGGCCAAATTTCCGCATTTAAATCATAAGAATAATCATGAAGATCCTTAGTACCGATATCTACAAGCTCAGTATCCCTATGCATCCCTTTACGATCGCCACAGGGACGATGAATTACGCACAGAACATCTTTATCCGTATCCACACCGACGCCGGCTACTATGGCGTGGGTGAATGCTCCGCCTTCCCCATGATCGTAGGCGAGACCCAGGCCACCTGCTTCGAGATGGCAAAGGATTTCGCAGCGCTTTGGAAAGGTAAGGATGCAGAGGACATCGCCGCCAGGATGGGCGAGCTGCATATGTTCACCGCCTTTAACGCTACCATCAAAAGCGCCTTCGACATGGCCCTGTATGACCTGGCCGCCCGCAAGGCAGGGCAGCCGCTGTATCGATTCCTGGGAGGAAAGAAAAAGGACATCGAGACAGACCTCACCATCGGCATCGATACGCCCGGGAACATGGCCGCCACGGCTATCCGGTTCCGGGACAATGGCGTACGGATGATAAAGATCAAGCTGGGCAAGAATGGGAAAGAGGATGTGGAAAGAGTACGGCAGATCAGGGCGGCCGTAGGGGAAAATATCATCTTACGGATTGACGCCAACCAGGGCTGGGACTTCGATACGGCGTTGGATGCGCTTTGTGGGATGGAACCCTACAATGTGCAGTTCTGCGAACAGCCCATGCGGCATTGGGATGATCATAAGCTACCATTGTTGCGCAAACAATCGCCCATAAAGATCATGGCCGATGAAAGCGTCTTTGATCACCATGATGCCGGCAGACTGATAAGAGAGCAGGCATGCGATTATATCAATATAAAATTTGCCAAATCAGGCGGCATCCTCGAAGCCATCCGGATCAATCATTGCGCGCAACAGCACAATATTCCCTGTATGATGGGAGGTATGCTGGAGAGCCGGGTTGCGCTCACCGCCTTTATGCATTTCGCGCTGGCGCACGACAATATTATCTTTCATGATATGGACACCTGTCTGCTGGGACACAAGACCGACCCCGTGACAGGCGGCGTACGATACAAAGGCTATTTCCTGGAAATACCCGACACACCCGGACTGGGCGCCGACGTGGACGAGGCTTTCCTGCAACAATGCGAGAAGATCACCGTCTAACGACGGGTTCCTGGCCGGTCAGGGCCTCTCTCCCAGTATCTTCTCCGCCTCCGTATCTTTATACTGTCGTATCAGCTCCTTTAGCGTAGTCTTCAGCTCCGCAGTCACTTTCTCATATCCCGCCTGTCCATACAGGTTATGCACTTCATCAGTATCCTTGTTAAGATCATACAGCTCCCAGCTATCCGAAGGCCCATAAAAACGTACCAGCTTATACCTTTCCGTCCGAACGCCAAAATGCGGATACACATGATGCGGCTGCGGGTACTCATAGTAGTGATAGTACATCGCCTTACGCCAGCCGGCAGCACCCCCCTTCACCAACGGCAAAAAAGAAGTGCCCTGTACCTCCGCCGGAGCCTGCACACCCGCAATATCCAGCAAGGTTGGCGCCCAATCGATATTCAACATCAGCTGGCTCACCGAGCTCCCCGGCTTGATCACACCCGGCCAGCGCATCACAAAAGGCGTCCGTAACGACGGCTCATACATCCATCTCTTGTCAAACCAGCCGTGCTCCCCCATATAAAACCCCTGGTCCGAACAGTATACTACCACCGTATTCCTGGCCAGCCCATTCTTATCGAGATAGTCCAGCAGCTGGCCGATATTCCTGTCCATCGATCGGGCCACAGCCAGATAATCCTTCAAATACCGTTGGTATTTCCACCGCACCAATGCCCTGCCCGTGTCATGCCGCGTATCGAACTCTTTACTCACTTTGTTCTCGTAATAATTATAAAAGGCTTCTTTCTGCGCCGGTGTGAACCGGTTATATATGCCGCTATGAACATAGTCCGCATGTACTTTCAGGTCTTCTTTCAGCCGCATGGTCTTGTCGATGGTCATATCCTGGTCGGCGGCGGCCGCCCGGCCCGCATAGCTGTCGAAGAACGTCGAAGGCACCGGAAAATCCTTGTTATCATAAGCCCCCAGGTCCTGTAGATCCGGCAGCCATTCCCTATGCGTGGCCTTCTCCCCTACGATGAGGCAAAAAGGTTTCGAAGTATCTCTGGCATCCAGCCAGCCCGTGGACAGCTTCGTGATCAGGTCCGTCACATACCCTTCCATCCGGGTCGTATCATGGGGCCCGATAATATCCGGGTTATAATACTCTCCCTGCCCGCGGAGTATACGGAAATAATCGAACCCCCGTGGCAGACTGCCCAGATGCCATTTACCTACCCAGGCCGTCTGGTAGCCATTTTGTTGCAGGAGGGCGGGAAAAAGGAATTGATCCGTGTTGAACTTCTTCTCGTTCAGGGTATACCCGTTCATATGGCTGTATTTCCCCGTCAAAAGGGTCGCCCTGCTGGGACCGCAGATAGAATTGGTGACCAGGGCCCGGGTAAAGATCGCCCCTTCCCGGCCGATCCTGTCTATATTGGGCGTTTGGGCCAGCTTGCTCCCATAGGCGCTGATAGCCTGGTAAGCGTGGTCATCCGAAATGATAAAAATGATATTGGGCCGGCGTCCCTGGGCCCTGAGCTCCCCGACGGCAAGCAAAGCGGTCAGGATCAAAAAAACTAAACGATAGCGCATGATTGACGGTATTTTACCCTATTCACAAATATACAGCTATTGATGACTTATATTTGCTCCATGCAAATGAAAGCGAAGACCTCCCACGAATCGCTCATCGTTATGACTGAGCTCGTCCTGCCCAACGATACGAATGTATATGGCAACCTGATGGGAGGCCGTCTCATGTACTGGATGGATATCGCCGCCGCCCTGTCCGCAGGAAAACATTGCAATGCCCCCGTTGTCACCGCCTCCGTAGACAATATCTCCTTCGAAAACCCCATCAAGCTGGGAAATGTAGTGCACATCGAAGCCAAAGTCACAAGGGCCTTCAACAGCTCCATGGAAGTGCACATGAAGGTATGGGGAGAAGACCATCTGCAGCAGTATAAATACAAAAGCAACGAGGCCTATTACACTTTCGTCGCCCTGGACCCCAACAGGAGACCACGCCCCGTTCCCGAACTCATCGCCGAGACGGAAGAAGAAAAGAAATTGTACGAGGGCGCGCTGCGCAGACGACAGCTACGCCTGATCCTGGGCGGTAAGCTGAAACCCGAAGACGCAGGTGAGCTGAAGGCCTTCTTCTTGAAGAACTAGCTTCCCAGCCATCATCGCCCGGCCTCTTATGCCCCCACCGGCCAGGAGGTCTCAATATGCCGACGCAGTCGGCACTTCCTCCGCCTTGGCAAAGGCCCGCTGACTGGCCCCATAGCTGGCCATGGCTTCCTGTCCAAACCTTTCATAATGCCAATCCTTAAACTGTGGTTGCGCCTCCATGCTTAGCGCCAGCCCCAGCAGCCCCCACCCATTCCCCGGGTTATGCACCAGGTCCTCCCTATAAACCTTTTCCGCCTCGGTCGCCCTGTTCAGCTTTAACAGACAGGCCCCCAGGTAATGCCGGACAGGAATAGGCCAATCCTTGGGCTCCCGGTAGATCATCCCATCTTCCACGACCACGCCTTTTTCCAGCCATTGGATGGCGCCCTTATAGTCTTTTTTGGAAAAGCATATCTCTCCCGCCAATATCGCCTCGGCGATCTTCGCCCCTTCCACCGGCGCATTGAAAGGCATGATCCTCACCGTGAGGCTGCTGTCCTTTAACCACATCCGAAGTCTCGCCAGATGCCGTTCGGCCGAATCCATTTTATGTAGTCGCAGACAAGCCATCCCTTTCCCAAACTCGTACAACAAAGAGGCATAATGCAGACTGCTGTCCGGCATAGGCTCGTCCATGGCCACTTTCCATTTGCCGCTTCGTACATAGGTCAGCATGGGCATCATATAGAGGTACTGAAAAAAGGGACTGGCCAGGCGTGATGCATAGGACCTGAAAATGATCTGCCGGAGATGCCAGGACGTCTGTATGGCCTCCCTGTACATATTCGCATTGAGGGCGCAATAAGTCTCCACCCCGTCGAAATGCGTCTGGGCAAAAAGACCCAGGTTCAGGTTCCTGGCCGTCGTATCATACAGCACCGCCAGCTGAGAAGCCTTTTCATTCACATCGACCCCCTTTGCATAAAGACCGTTCCGCTGATACATATGGCTCGACATATGCACCATATGCGGCACACCCGGCATCACCGTTTGAAGGGAATCCGCAGCTGCCAGGGCTTTTTCCGGATGATGCGAAGCCTCCACGAGATGGATCTTATAGTGGAGGGCCGCGGGATGGGAAGGATGGACCTTTAGTATCTCATCGCAGGTCTCCACCAGCTCCGGCGTCCAGGACTTCGGCTGGCCATCCGCTGTCCAAAAATCCCAGGAATGTTCCAACATCACCGCATCCACATACAGAGCCTTGATATCTATATCTTCAGGATATTCTTCCATAAGATGAAGCAAGCCTTCCGAATATTCTCGGTCCAGCCGCTCACGCTGGCTGTCCGACAGGTCGGCAGAATACCGTTTCCCCATCACCCCCACCAGCGCCTTCTCCTTTGATGAGGCACTTGCCGCCGCCCGGTTCATCTGCTCCAGCACAGGCAGCACAGCCGCCGGCATCTTATACGTATAGCTATTGTAATACGGTCCCATGGACAATGCCTGCCCCCAATAAGCCATCGTACATTCCGGGTCGAACCGCGCCGCCTCTTTAAAAGAAGCCAGCGCCTCCGTAAGATGATAGCTGTAGTACAGGTTCAACCCCTGGTCGAAATAAAGTTGCGCACTGTCGCTTTTGGTCTGCACCTTATAGCTGTAATGCCCCCATCCGGAGAAAAGGGGCGCGAATTTACCTTGCCCGTCCGGTCTCATCGCAGACAGCACAGGTGCCGGCCCGCATCCGATAGCCGTCAGGTCCGTACCCCCGGAAATAACAGCAGGCTGGCCGCTTCTGCGTAGAGAAAGCAGCACCAGTACAGACAGAGAAAGTAATGTAATGGGAAGGCGTTTTCTCATAAGCTGGTTTTTATCAATGTGATCGTTTGATACATCGGTCTATGCCGCCGGCTCATTCTTCCAGTGGTGGGCGCCCCTCAACATAAAATCTTTGCTCTGTTCGATGGCATCCATGATAGAAGCCAGTATCTCTTCCGCGGGAGCGTCATAATCGATGGACATGGGAGGCTTGAAGGTGACGGACAACGATACTCCCTTCTTTTTAAATTTCAATCCTTTTTTATTGAAGGCGCGCCAGAACCCGCTGATGACAACAGGCACGACGATAGGCTTGCTTTGTTTGATGATAAGGGCTGTTCCCTTTCTTCCGGGCGCAAAAGGCTTGGTCGTACCCTGGGGGAAGGTGATCACCCAACTGTCTTCCAATGCACGGGTGATCTTCCGGGTATCGGAAGGATCGAGCCCTCTTCTTACTTCCGTGCCTTTATTGGTCCAGGTCCGTTTCACCGTGAGCGCCCCTGCCAGCGTGAACAAACGGCTTACCCAGCTGCCCCGCATCGTTTCCTCCGCGGCGACATAATACACATTGGTAAAAGGATTCAACAGATAATAAGGGATACCCAGCCTGTTCTTCTTTCTCCATTTCACCGCGCAGAAGATGTGAAGGAAAGTAATGACGTCGGCAAAATAGGTCTGGTGATTGCTAACAAAAAGGACGTTCTTTTTCGGCAGATCGCGTAGGTATTCCGTACCGCTTATTTTAAGGCGATTCACGATCGTCAGTCCCGGGTAAGACGCAAGGCCTACAATAGCATAGACCAGCTTACGGACCAGACGGATCTTCTTTAATCGGTCGCTTAATGCACTCATACCATGTGTAGATGGGAGGAAACGGAATCTTACCCAATGTACGTAATTGTTACCATACAAATGCCTCTATCCTGTTAACTTTGCCGGATATGGAATTGAATACCGTTATTTTCGACATGGATGGGCTACTGATTGATTCCGAACCCTATTGGCAGCAGGCGGGTATGGAGACGTTGCAACAATTCAACGTTACGCTGGCCCCCGCCCAGTATCACCACACCACAGGTCTGCGTACCCCCGAATGGCTGGACTACTGGTTTGGGTATTATGGCATCCCTAAAAATAATATGCAGCAGGCCGTGGACGCCCTCCACGCCAATGTCTTCGAAAAGATCAGAGCAAACGCAGAACCCCTGCCCGGCATCGACTATATCTTCCCCTATTTTAAGGAAAAAGGGTTCCGCATCGGGCTGGCAACCTCTTCTCCCCTCTCCCTCGTGGATATAGTGGTGGACAAGCTGAAGATCGGCCATTACCTGGATGCTACCGCTTCCGCCGAACACCTCCCCTTTGGCAAGCCCCATCCACAGGTCTATATGGATTGTGCCGCAGCCCTGGGTGTGTCCCCCTTGCAGTGCCTGTGCTTCGAAGACTCCTTCAATGGATTGATCGCCGCCAAGGCCGCACGTATGCGCTGTGTCGTTATACCCGTCGCGGATCAATACTCGCTTCCCAAATGGGGAGCTGCCGACATGAAATTGCATTCTCTTGAAGAATATAAAAACCCCGCCTGGTAGGGCGGGGTTTGAAAAGATATACTTCGCTTAAAGCCTACTGAGCAGGCTGGTCTCCGCCAGACTGTTGTCCTTTCTCTTCCTGCTTCAGCTTTTCCTTGATAGATGCCAAAGCGCCCAGGTCTCCGAGGGTCGGCTTTTCAACCTTGCTCTGGAGATTCTTGACAGCTTTACGCGTCTTGTCGGCTTCGGCACGTGCTTCCTTCTTCAGGGCTTCCTTCTCTTCCATCTTGCCTTGTTCCCACAGACGGGTATGCGACAATACGATACGCTTCTCATTGCGATCGAACTCGATCACCATGAACTGCGCCGTTTCATCAGCTACGATCTGCTTGCCGTCTTCCTTGTTCAGGTGACGGTTGGGAGCAAAACCTTCCAGGCCATAAGGCAGCTGTACGATAGCGCCCTTGTCGTCCTTGCGGATAACGGTGCCCTCATGGACGGAACCTACAGAGAAGGTTTCTTCCAGGGCATTCCAGGGATCTTCTTCCAGCTGTTTGTGTCCTAGCTGCAGCTTGCGGTTATCCTTGTCGATACCCAGGATCATCACGTCGATGTGCTGACCTACCTTGGTATACTCGGAAGGATGGTTAAAACGCTTCAGCCAGCTCAGGTCGCTGATATGGATCATACCGCCGATGCCGGGAGCCAGCTCCACAAACACACCGTAGGGAGTGATGTTCTTTACCAGACCCGTATGACGGCTGCCTTGCGGGAATTTCTGCTCGATGGTATTCCAGGGATCTTCGCTCAGCTGCTTGATGGAAAGGCTCATCTTACGTGCTTCCTTATCCAGGGTAACAACCTTGGCTTGGTGCTCGTCACCCAGCTTGAAGAATTCCTTGGCATTGATGGGGGTATTGGCCCAGGTGATCTCGCTCACGTGAACCAGACCTTCTACACCAGGCATGATCTCCAGGAATGCACCGTAATCTTCGATGTTTACGACCTTACCCTTCACGATCTCACCTTCCTTGATGGTCTCAGGCAGCACATCCCAGGGATGCGGGGTCAGCTGTTTCAGACCCAGGCTGATACGCTTCTTGCCATCGTCGAAATCCAGTACCACCACCTGCAGCTTCTGATCCAGCTTCAGCACTTCGCTCGGATGGCTGATACGACCCCAGCTGATATCGGTGATATACAACAGACCATCCAGACCGCCGAGGTCCATAAAGGCGCCAAAGTCGGTGATATTCTTGATCGTACCTTCCAGCACCTGTCCCTTCTCCAGCTTGCTGATGATCTCTGCACGTTGTGCTTCGATATCGCTCTCGATGAGGGCCTTGTGGGAAACTACGGCATTCTTGATCGCTTCGTTGATCTTTACAACCTTGAATTCCATGGTCTTTCCGACAAACTGATCGTAGTCGGTAACAGGCTTGACGTCGATCTGGCTTCCGGGCAGGAACGTCTCCATGCCGAATACATCCACGATCAAACCACCCTTGGTCTTGCTGGTAACAGTACCG
>DASZXP010000152.1:0-5540 GCA_035545935.1 Puia sp.
CCAGGACGCCGCCAATGATGACGAGCGCCACCGTGAGCTTGAACCACCATGTCGCCCAGAATGGTGGCGTGACGGTGAGCCGGATGCTGGTGATATTGGATGACCATTGTCCGTTCTCTTTCATGGACCTGACCTGAAAGGTGTAGCTGGCGGGATCGAGGTTGGTATAAGTGACACCCCGTTGACGCGGGTCGTCGATGTAGATCCAGTCCTTATCGAATCCATCCAGCTTATAGGCGTACTTCTTTTTGGCGGGTGTGACATAGTTGAGCGAGGCGAATTCGAACGAGATGACGGAGCTATGGTAAGAGATGGTGATGTCCTTTGTCTCGGTGATGTCCTTTTTCAAGGGGGTATTGACATTTCCTCCGTCGGATACGGGCACATCTTCGTTGAAGATCTGGAATCCTGTGATGACCAGGGGCGCCTCGCTGGAGCCCGGCCGTATGCTGTCGGGCTGGAAGACGTTGAATCCATTGACGCCTCCGAAATACATGGTCCCGCTGTGGTCCATGAGACAGGCATGCGCCTTGAATTCGCTGGACTGCAACCCATCGTCCTCGGTGAATTTTAAAAAATGACGGCGCCCGGTGTCCAGTCTGCAAAGTCCGTTGGTAGTGCTGACCCAGAGCTGTCCTTTTCTATCTTCCTGGATGCCAAAGACGACGTCTCCGGACAGGCCATCTTTGGTGAAATAGTTGGTGAATACCCCAGTGTGCTTGTCGAGGTGATCGAGCCCTACGGTGGTACAGATCCAGATACCTCCCCGGCTGTCCTCGTACACATAGTTCACGGAGTTATTGCTAAGGCTGTTCCTGTAAGGGTCGTGACGGAAGTGTGTGAATGTGCCGGTGCGTTTGTCCAATTTGTCCAGTCCTCCGTCATAGGTTCCTATCCACAGGGCGCTGTCCCTGTCCACGCAAATGGTCTGCACCCTGTCCCCTCCAAGACTGTTATCTTTCCCCGGCAGATGTGTGTAATGTATAAAACCGTCTGTATGGGGATCGTATCTGTCAAGCCCCCCGCCATACGTGCCTATCCAAATGTCGTTGTCCTTGTCGGCCGCGATGGCATAGATGTTATCACCGCCAAGGCTGGAAGGGATAGCGGGATCGTTCTTGTATTGCCGGCATTTCGTCATGTCCTTGTTCATCACGGTGAGGCCATCGCCCCAGGTGCCGATCCAGAGAGCGCCTTTCGGGTCTTCGTGCAGGGCAAGAATGTAGTCGCCGCTGATGCTGTTAGGATCCCCCACCTTGTGACGGAAATGCGTAAAGGACCCGGTGTGACGATCAAAGAGCTCCAATCCTCCGCCGTCGGTGCCGATCCACATCCGGTGGCGGGAGTCTTCCATGAAGTCCAATACGTTGTTGTTGCTGAGGCTGCCGGGGTCGGAAGAATGGCGATAGTGGAGGAAGCTGTTCTCGCCCCTCTTCCAAAGTCCGATGCCGCCGCTGTAGGTACCGACCCACATATTGCCCTGTCTGTCCTTGTAGAGCGCCTGGATGGAGCTGTTATGAAGACTGTACTTATCGATGTCGTCTTGTTTATAGACCTGGAACGAGTCGATGCCGGGGCCGAGGATGCTGATCCCTCCATTGTCGGTGCCTATCCAGAGATTGCCGGCGTCATCGCCGCCCAGCGATAGCACGACGTTATAGATCAGGCTATATGGGTCCTGTGAGACATTTGGAAAATGACGGAATTTGCCCCGGGGGTCGAGCATGAGCTCGAGACCTTTGCTCAGCGTGCCCAGCCAGAGACGATGCCGGCTGTCCTCATAAATACATTTGACGGCATTGTTGGAGAGGGAGGCGGCGTCCTTGTTGTCGTGCGTGAAATGTTTGAACGTGTTATGCGTCCTGTCCAGGAGGTCGAGCCCCGCGTGAGCGGTGCCGAGCCAGATGTTCTGCCGGCTGTCTTCCACGATGGTGTATACGTCATTGTCCCCGAGGCTGGACGCATCTTTCTCGTTGTTGAGGTACCATGTTTTATAATCGGCTGTCCCGGGGTCCAGCGTATATACGCCATCGCCATCGGTGGCCACCCATAACAAGCCGGTGTGATCGAGGAGAAGACAGTTTATAAAGTCGTTGGAAAGATGGCCGTCGATGTGTACGAACCTGTTCCTGTCCCTGTCCCAGCGATCGACGCCGCCGCCCCAGGTGCCTATCCAGAGGTTGCCTTTTTTGTCTTCGATGATGGAGGTGATAAAGTTATTGCTGATGCTTTGCTTGTCTCCTTCCCGGTTGCGATAAACGGTGAATCCATAGCCGTCATATCTGTTCAATCCATCCCTTGTTCCGAACCACATAAAACCACGACTGTCCTGTAAGATGCAGGTGATATTGCTTTCTGTGAGTCCGGCGCTTTTTCCGAGGTGCTGAAATTTCAGATGAGAGGGCTGGGCATGGGTATGCAGGGGCAGGATGTATATGGTTAGTAAGAGGAGGTAAGGGGGGTATCTCATGGTGCAACAGTATAAATACGTAAATATTCAGTTATATATTGTTGCGACCGGCTAAAAAATGGGCGTGATGTGCCCCCGGAGGGTCAATCCCGACAGACGATCTTGTCCTCATCGGACTCCTGTGCGGCCAGGGAAGGAATATTGGCTTTGACCATCTGTCTGTCCCCCCATTCACGCAAGAGCTTTATAAAGGGGATCATTTTTACTCCCGTATCTGTCAGGGTGTATTCCACGCGGGGCGGCACTTCCGGAAAAACGGTCCTTTGTACGAGCTCATCTTCTTCGAGCTCGCGCAGGGTTTGGGTCAGCATCTTGGGTGTGATGTCTATGACGCTGCGGCGCAGCTGACCATAGCGAAGCACGGCATTGCGGTGGAGGTAAAGCAATATGCGCGCCTTGTATTTACCCCCTATGCGACGGAATGCATAGTCGATGCTGCAGATGCCGTCTATATTTTTTTGTTTGCTTTTCATTTTTTATCCTGTTGATAATTAACAATAGTATACTTCTGGTGCCCAGGATACCAACTGGTACGTAGTTTTCTCAAAGGTAGGGTAGGTGTAACTTCGCAGCAAATCATATAATCATGAAAAGGAGAGCGTTGTTAAAGAATGGCTTTTTGCTGGGGCTCGGGGCCTGGCTCCCGCTGGAAAAAATTATAGCGGGGAGGGGCACACGTCCTTTCCACCGGTGGCAGATGGGTGAGCTGGAGCTTACGGTGATCACGGATGGAATGATACGGATGAGTCCTGTACAGCCGAATGTGGCGCCGTCGGGTCCGCCGGCAGCGGTGGATAGTCTGCTGGTGCGCAGCTTCCGGTCCACGAAGGAAGTGGATCTGGCGATAAATATTTTAGCGGTACGAAAGGGGCCGCGGACCATCCTGGTGGATACGGGTGTGGGCACGGGTTTCGGGATGAATCTGGGCAGCGAGTCGGGTTGGCTGCCGCAATCCTTAAAGGACGCGGATATTATGCCGGACAGCGTGACGGATATCGTCATCACGCATGCGCATCCCGATCATATCGGAGGGCTGTTTTATAAAGATGGTACGCCTGTCTTTCCGCATGCGCAGGTATATCTTTCTTCCGTCGAGCATGCCTTCTGGACGTCGGAACATCCTGACTTCAGTCACAGCACCATCGATCATACGGAGCTGTTGAAGCAGGTGCTGGATTGCGCGCATAAGATACTGGAGGCGTTGAAGCCAAGGTTGCATTTGTTCAATGACAAGGATGAGCTGCTGGGTTGCATACGGCTGGAGCGTGCGGAAGGGCATACGCCCGGTCATACGCTGGTGCATGTCTTTTCGGGGGAAGAGGAGCTGGTCCATATCGCGGATTTGCTGCATTCGGATGTGTTGCTGGCGCCTCATCCGGAGTGGGGTTTTTCGGGTGATACGGATGTTGCGGTGGCGGCGGCTACGCGCCGGCGGGTGTTGGCCGTGCTGGCTGAGAAGAGGACGAAGATCTTTTCTTATCATCTGCCCTGGCCGGGCGTGGGGCATGTGCGGAGGCAGGGGCAAGGGTTTGAATGGGTGGCGGAAGCGTATGCGGTGCCGGGGTAAGAGAGCTGATGCGGCCAGGGATTTGCCGGCTGGTGGCCGAAACGGGTTTGCTGATGACTGGGCGGACTGGGCTTATATCACGGGCAGCTGCATGAGGGTGACGCGCAGGTTCCTGTTCTGTTCGGGCAGTTCGGGTGCGTCGGGTGTGACGCGTGCGGCGACGACGTGGAAGCCATACCCCTCATAGAAGGCGATGATGTTTGGATTGTCTGTCCAGGTGTCGATGCGTATGTAGTCGAGCCTTTTTTCTCTGGCTTTTTGAAGGGCCCAGTCGAGGACTTTTTCGAAGACACGTTGTCCTTTGAATCGGGGATGGGTGATGACCCTGTGCAGGAAGAGGGCCTTGCCCCTGTCCCATTCTCCCCAGGTGGCGGGATCGCTGTAGGAGATGCTGAAGATGGCGAGGACATGGTGGTATTGTACTACCTTGTATTGCAGGAGCTGTTCTATTTCGATGCTGAGCGCGTTCTTCTCATAGCCTCTCCAGGCGGGGTATCCGTGCTGACGCTGGTACAGGATGGCCTGTTCGAAAAGCCAGTAAATGAGCTCGAGATCTTCGGGTGTGGTGTTGGTGATGTAGGCAGGCGTTTGTTCCATAGTGTTATTTTTCATGCAAGGCGAATTCCCCTGCGTTATAAATCCAGGCTCATGATCTTTTCTGTTCTGGCGAGGACGGTCATTTGCGGTGGCGCCGGGTCGTCTTTAAAGCCGAGCTTGTAATATAATTTGTGTGCGGCCTGCATACGAAGGGTGGTCTGCAGCCAGAGGCGACGGGCTTCGTTCTCTTTGCACCGGGTGATGCATCTTTCGATGAGACGGGTGGCGATGCCGAGGTTGCGGTAGTCGTTCCTGATGTAGAGTTTGGCGAATTCGAATGTGTCGGGGCTTAATCTTTTCAATACTATACATCCTGCGATGTCGCCGCCAGCGGGGGGAGAGGGGGCCGGCCGGGCAGGACCGGGACGAGCCGAGCGGGTTGACTGAAGACTGTGGCGAAGCGGACCGGACAAAGGAGTTTGCACACGGGCAAAGAAGATGAATCCGCCTGTGTCGAGGTATGCTTTTTCGGGGTGCTCCAATACAAATTCATCTTCTTTTTCGAGACGGCCGTTCAATACTTCCAGGAGCCAGGGTCTTACGAGCTGTTGGAAGGCGGGCTTGAGGTGCGGTGTGTAGTCGAGGATGGTGATCTTTTCGGTCTTGTCGAGCTCGTTGACGCGCTGGTAAATAGGATATTCTTCGATGGCACGGTCGATCCTGTTGAGGATGTTGATGATGTCGGGATGACCGGCCATGAATACGTCGCCCAGCGCGCGGGAGATAGCGGCCCAGAGGGGGCGTAGTTTTTTCAACAGGGTCTTTCCCTTTGCGGACAGGGAGACGAGCTTGGAGCGTCTGTCGTCGGGGTTGGATTTGATCATGACGAGTCCTTCGTCCTCCATCTCGCGCAGGATGTTCTTCACGGTGATGTGCGTGAAGGCGATGTGTTCGGCAATGTCGAGG
>DASZXP010000153.1:0-82846 GCA_035545935.1 Puia sp.
GACAAAGGGATGCGACGCATTCGGAGCTACTTCAAAATACCCCTCGCCCCTCAGAGAAACTTCTCTCGTGGCGCCCTTGAACGCCGTCGGGAACACCAGCGAGCTGGCCGCATTCAACCAGACCTTCGTCCCATCCGACAGGACCACCTCGTATTTCCCGCCATAAGGGGTGCTCACCGTATTGTAACGCACCTCGTCTACGGTAGCCCCCGCACCCTCATAACCCAGCCGGCCATCCTGCATCTTTACCACCTTCACATCCCCCAGCTGCGCCAGCTTGCCGTTAGCCGCACTGTCCAGCACGATCGTCTTGCCATCCGCCAGCGTGAGGATGGCCCTGTTCCCACCAGGCGCTACATCGTGGATCACCGCTTTTGCCATAGGAGCGCCGCCTGTCTTGCCGATCCCGGAAAAATATCCCCATAGCAAATACCCCGACGCCAGGACCAGCAGCAACAGCGCCGCCACACCCGCCATCCGGCGCATCCGCGGATGAGAGAAAAAGGATGTCCTGCGAGGTCCCGGACGCATGATATTGTCAAGTACCCTCTTACCCCGGTCTTCCGGCATCGGACGGTCCGGAGCATAGACATTCCAACAATCCTCCAGCACCATCAGGATTGCATCGTCCTGGCCGCCCTCATGGATCAGCCGCAGGAATTCCAGCCGCTCGTCCTCCGTACAGCTGTTCGTAAAATATCGTTCGAAAAGAAATCTGATTCGTTGTTCTTTCATAGCAATAGAAGTAACTGTATAAAGTGAGACAATCGGGAAAAAAAAAGGTAGTAATGCGGGGGAAAAAATAACTGGCCGGAAGCCCGCTTTTCGGACATTCTACAAACGCCCCGCCAGCAGGATGGAAAGGACAACGTATAGATTCTTCCGGATATAGCGCAGGGACAAGGTAAGGTGCTTTTTCACCGTAGCCACCGTCACATTCAGACGGTCCGAGATCTCCTCTTGCCGAAGACCTTCCTCCCGGCTCATCTGGTACACCGTCCGCTGCTGAGGCGGCAGTTGACGGACCACCCTGTCTATATTCCGCTTTAATTCATTGTACCGTACATTCGATTCCGTCCCCCAGTCCTCTATCTCGGACTTGTACGCTATCTGCCTGATCAGCAGCTCTTCCTTGCTGATACGCTTCAGGGAGTTCAGGGCGCGATGCTTCACCATGGTGAAGATGTAGGCTTTCAGGTCCCTGATCTCCGTCAGACGTTCCCTATCCTCCCAGATACGCATAAAAGTATCCTGTAGCAGATCCTCGCTGACAAAATGGGATTTGGTCAGCTGATAAAGAAATCCATAAAGGCGGTGGCGGTATTCATCATACAGGGCCTTGAACGCTTCCGTATCACCCGCTGCGATCCTGGGCAGGAGCTCTTCCATATTGAGGTGGTGGCAAGTGTTCAAAGCAGTCTGAGTTTATCCATATTGAAATTACGTCAATTTATTATTATTTCCCTACCTGAAAACGATAATATCCTGACCCAACCTCTACCACCGTATACTCTCCCTCCTGACGGATATTCCGGAAATCCGCTCTGGAAGCCAGTTCCACGCCACTTTCCGTCACCTTCGACATCTCCCCCGGAATATAGATGTCCGCTGTGGTATTTACAGGAACGGTAACGTCCAGCAAAAATTTTCCGTTTAGCTGCTTCCAGACGCTCGATACTAACCCATAATAAGTTTGCAGGCTTGCATTGACATAGGTCAATCCTCCGCCCGGATGAGGCATCAGCTTTATCTTCTTATACCCCGGATAGGCTGCATAGGTATCGATGCCTGCCATTACCTGGTACATCCAGTCCCCGATGGCCCCATAGGCATAGTGGTTAAAGGAATTCATCCCGATGTCCTCGAAGGTGCTGTCCGGCTTTTGCCCATCCCATCTTTCCCAGATAGTGGTCGCCCCCATCTTCACCGGGTACAGCCAGGAAGGATAGCCCTCTTGTAACAACAGCTTGTAAGCAATATCCGTATGCCCCGTATTGGACAACACATGACAGAGATACGGCGTCCCCAAAAAGCCCGTAGTGAGATGATCGTCGTAATCCTTTATATTATTCACCAGCCGCTCCGCCGCCGATGCCCGCACCGCCTCCGGCAGCAGGTCGAATGCCAGCGCCAGCACATACGCCGTCTGCGTATTGCACACCAGTCTCCCCGAAGGAGTGGCATACTCCCGCAGAAAAGCATCCTTCACCTGCTTTAACAGCGCACCATAATGCGTTACATCCTCTTCACGCCCCAATACCTTCGCCGCATCGATCACCAGCTGCACCGAGTGGGCAAAAAACGCCTGCGCTATCAGGTAGCTGTCCGTAATGGCGGCACGCTCTCCATGCCCCTCCGGCCAGTAGGAAAGCCAGTCCCCGAAATGCCCTCCCTTATTCCATAAATAATGATCGCTGTTCTGCTCCATAAAGCCCACCCAGGCCTTCATGCTGGCATACTGATCCTCCAGTATCTTTTTGTCCCCATATACCAGGTACATCGTCCAGGGCACTATCGTCGCCACATCCGACCATCCCGCCGATCCCCCGTCGTTCACGCCCAGCACATTCGGGACTACATGCGGCACCGCCCCGCTGGCGAACTGGTCCGCCGCCACATCCTGCAGCCACTTGGCGAAGAAATTGTTCACCTGCCTGTTAAAGGCCGCCGTACGGCAGAACACCTGCGCATCACCCGTCCACCCCAGCCGCTCATCCCTTTGCGGGCAATCCGTCGGCACATCCAGGAAATTACCCCGCTGCCCCCAGGTAATATTATGCTGCAGCTGGTTCAACAAGACATTCGAACAGGCAAACTCTCCCGTCTGCGGCATATCCGAATAAAGCGCCGTCGCCTCCAGGTCCTCCGCCTTCAGCTCACCCGGAAAACCAACCACCCGCACATAACGGAATCCCTGCCAGCTGAAATGCGGCTCGAACACTTCCTGCCCCTCTCCGTTTAATACATATATATTTTCCTGTTTCGCCTTCCGCAGATTGTCCGTATAAAAATTTCCAAACTTATCCAGCACCTCCGCATGATACAGCTTCACCGAATCACCCGCCGCACCCCTGACACGCAGCTTGACCCAGCCCACCAGGTTTTGTCCGAAATCCACCACCAGCTCCCCCGCCGGTGTTTTGAAGATCTTTAAAGGCTTGAACACCTCATGCTTTTTCACCGGCTCGTTCCAGGTAGCCACCAGCTTCCCCCGCGACATCCCCCCTGCCTTCACGCCCGTCCAATCCATATCATTATATCCCACCTCATTCCATCCCTTTTTTTCCTTCCGGGCATCGATGATCTCCCCATTGTACACCTCTGAATAGGTGATGGCGCCCGTGGACGACTTCCAGCTTCCATCACTCAGGACATACTCCTTTGTCCCATCCGCATACGTCAGCTCCAGCTGAAAAAGAAGCCCTAGTGTCCGCCCAAAGATATTATGCTGATCCGCCCACGCCAGCGTCCCCCGGTACCATCCGCTGCCCAGCATCACCCCCACCGCATTCGAACCCTTCTCCAACAGCGTAGTGACATCATACACCTGGTACTGCAGCCGCTTGTTATAGCTCGTCCACCCCGGCGTCAGACAGGCATCCCCCACCTTCTTCCCATTCAGATAGGCTTCATACAGCCCATGCGCGCTGATATACGCCAGCGCCGAACGCAGCTTCTTCGATACAGTAAAACCCTTCCGAAGCAACGGGCTTGGACGCAGCACACTATCCTCCACATACCCGGGCTCGATCCACTGCGCCTTCCAATCCGCGGATTGCAACAGCCCCATCCTCCAGAAAGAAGGACCGCTCCAGGCAGATACACGGCCCTTGTTATCCCAGACCCGCACCTGCCAGTAATATATCTGTCCCGGCACCAGCGGCTTGCCTTCATACGCCACCTGCACCTGCTTGTCGGAACTTACTTTTCCACTGCTCCATACCAATGCTCCCTTGAACCCGGGACCTCCTTCCGCTACCCGGATCTCATATCCCGTCTGCGACAATCCCCGCGCCCCCACATCCACACTCTCCAGCTGCCACGACAGGCGGGGCGTCGCCGCATCCACACCCAAAGGCTCCGGCTTATTCTCACACAATAAATGCCCCACCTTTATCTGGGCGTTGACGATCATCGTTGCCGGCAGACAACAAAAAAACAGGAATGCTTGTCTTACGAATTTTAAATAATGCTTTGAAGGGTTGGGGCGATGAAAGAGCATGCTTTGGTCGATTTAAGAATTAAGCGGGACAAGGTATGGCGGTACAGGACAGATCAGGACAGTCGTGCGTTCCAGCCGCCGGCACTAGTGAGACAATTGAGAAATGAAAAGGTAGTAATAAAAAAGAAAAAAATTATATACTTCTGCCTTTCGGCTGCCCCCTACGCTTTTCCAGTGCTCATCTATTGTTCGATCGCATGCTGCGTCCCTTTAAAGTCCCAAATATCCTGTCCCATACCGTTGTATAAAATCCAAAATTGTGATCCAGGTCCCGATGATGGTCATGATGAAAGGTCGATGACCCCAAATGCCGTATGATCCATGTATCCTTCCATCGCGCCGGCAATGGCTCGATCCCTAAATGCCCCACCAGCCCAAATACTACATTCACCGTCAGATACACGGCTATCGCATACGCATTGAAGGGCATCAGCACCAGCAACACCAGCCACATCCCCCCAAACGACAATGTCTCCACAGGATGCAGAATAAAAAGGTCTATTGGCTTAGGGTCCATCGCCTCGTGATGAAGCCCATGGATCAGCCCGTAAAGCGCCGTCTTATGAATAAGGAAATGAAACAGATACATCAACAGATCCATGGCAAAGAACAGCACGAGGAAGTCCGTCGCTATCCTCCACGACCATTCCACCCGAATGACGATCAACCCATGCTTCCAAAGCCAGAACCCCGCATAGGTTACCACCGTATTCAACACATTCGTCACCGCGCCGATCACCCATTCCCTCCGGGTATATACATACCCGATGCCCGCCCCCCGCAGGACCACATGCCCCGCATACAATATGATACAGGTCAGCAGTACATTCTCCGCCAGGAACACGCCCCAGGCCGGCACATCCGGCAACGCCAGCAACCAATTCAATAACTTCTCCATATATGGAACAACGATGGTTAAATGTATCTCATTTTTATCACTCGCCAAAAAGCCTGAAACCCAGTCGATAGCCAGAAATTTTCCCACCCCTGTCACAAACATGACAGTCTATTTGTCTGTTAGTATAGCAAAAGGCTCCGAATGGACAACAAGACAGAAATATTCCTGGAATACAAGAACCTCCTGTTCTCGATAGCCTACAATATGTTGAGCAGCATCCACCAGGCAGAGGACATCGTCCAGGACACCTACCTGAAATGGATGGCCATCGAAACAGACAAGGTACAGCACACAAAGGCATTCCTCGTCAAAATGGTCACCCACCGATGCATCAATCACCTCGGCAGCGCCCGGGTACAAAGAGAGGACTACATCGGTATCTGGCTCCCCGAGCCGTTACAGGATACGGAACAGCCCATCGGTCAGTTCAGGGTCGAATCACATCAGGCCCTGTCCATCGGCATGCTCGTCCTGATGGAAAAGCTTACCCCACAGGAAAGAGCCATCTTTCTTTTAAAAGAGATATTTTCCTACGACTATTTCGAGCTGGCGGAAATATTCGACAAGAGCAGCGACAGTTGCCGGCAGATCTTTAAAAGAGCCAAGGATCACCTTGGAAAAGATACCCGGCGCTTCGAGGTGGACCTGAGAGTGCATGAAAAAATGCTTCGAAATTTTCTGCTCGCCATCGAAGAAGGCAGCATGGAAGACCTTATCCAGCTGCTAAAAGAAGATATATATCTGTTCACGGATGGCGGCGGAAAAACTTTCTTCATCGAGGGTCAGCGTTTCTCCGCCTTTAAAAAACCCATTCTGGGCAGGGACAAGATCAGCAGATTGCTGCTCGGTTTCATTCCCAGGTTCCGTCAGGCCGTACCGGACTTCAGCGAGGACATCGTATTTACCAATGGCATGCCTTCTATTGTATGCTGGTCGGGCACGGAACCCGTCAGCCTCGTCTCATTGGAGCCCGACGGTGAGCACATCCGGAATATCTATGTCCAGACCAATCCCGAAAAGCTGCGACATCTAAAAAAATCATTATGAAGATCCTCGTTATAGGCGCCAATGGCGGCATTGGCAGACAGGCAGTAGAACAGGCATTGGCGACAGGACACAATACAACAGCCATGGTACGAAACCTTGCCAACCTCACGCTTACACATCCCCTCCTGCAAACGGTGCAGGGCGATGTCATGCAACAGGACACGGTGGAAAAATATGTACGCGGGCAGGATGCCGTTATCTCCGCGTTGGGAGTGAAAGGAGGATTTTTCGGCGATAAACCCACTACGCTGTATTCCCAGGGTAACGCCCATTTGATAGAAGCCATGAAAAAGACAGGGGTAAGACGCGCCTTTTTTATCTCGGCATCGGCCATCGAGGTCAGCCCCGTTATGCCTTTTTGGGCAAGGTTTGCCGCCAGATACATCGTGTCGAACCTGCTCCGTTATATGTATGCCGATCTGCGCGAAATGGAACGCATCATACATGCCTCGAACATCGATTATACCATTATTCGCCCGCCAAGGTTGACAAATAAGTCCGCTACGGGTCATTACCGCTTCTCCATAAACAGCTTCCTGAAGAACAGCCTGAGCATCTCCCGGGCCGATGTGGCGCATTTCATGATCCATCACCTGGAAGACTCCGCGACATACAAGTCCATGGTGGAGATCGGCTACTGATCTTGTAAAATAATTAACAGTAGGGGCATTGCAAATACTGAATAAATTCACCATTTTGGCGCATATAACTCCAAACACCTCCTTATGCGTAGAATTTATCCATTATGCCTATTCGTATTTTTATGCTTTACCATCACTTCTCACGCTCAATCCACCTACAGGACCTCCGACTCCGAATCCCCCGACTATGACAAGGTCAATATCGGCCTGGGGCTCGGGTTCGACTATGGTGGCATCGGCGCCAATGTAACATTCTATCCTCAGAAGAACGTGGGCCTCTTTGCCGGCGGCGGATATGCATTCGCCGGCTTTGGCTACAATGCGGGTGTCAAGTTAAGGCTGCTGCCTGCCAAGCCCACTTCTCAGTTCACTCCCTTTATCATGGCAATGTATGGCTATAACGCCGCTGTTCACGTATCCGGAGCTTCCCAATACGATAAGATGTTCTACGGGCCTTCATTTGGCCTCGGCTTTGACCTGGGCTCACACGAAGAAGACAAAGGTCAGTTCTCCTTCGCGATCTTCGTTCCCATCCGGTCCCCCAATCCGAATGATTATATGGACTATCTGAAGGATAACTATGGCATCGGCTTTAAGAACAAGATACTTCCCATCGGCTTCTCCATAGGCTATAAGTACAACATCGATTGAACCTATACCTGTTCCGTTTCCAGCTCCTGTCCCGTGATAAAAAAGAGAAAATTCTGTAGCTGATGCAGGTGACAGATGGCCGCCTGTGAAGGTATCGGCTGCCGCAGACGCAAACCTTCTTCGTTAAATTCGAAGTCCAGATGGCTGCTGCCCACCTTCAGGATCCACTCTTCCCGTACATAGTTGCGAAATCCGCATCTTTCCAGGATCTTCGGCGTCAGCTTGATAGGAAGTATCTCCTGGAATTCGGCTTCTTTCACCACTTCTACTACCTGAGTATAAAAGGTTGTCTTATAGGACTTGCCAACACTGGCCATTTCCTGCGTCACCTTTATCTCGGTATCGTAAATCAGCGTATGATGTAGGATTTGCTGTACTGTGATCGTCTCACCAAGAAGGGTCTGTACCTTGTTCCCGCAGCGAAGTTCTTTTGCGTGTATCATAGAGTCTAATTTAAAACATGAAATACAATGGATTACATCATGGTATTTCAAGGGCATAGACTCTATTGTGTGTATGGAGTGACCAACTGAACATGCAAGATACTCGCCGTTGTTGAAATTTGCAATACCCCACCCCCGGTAATTTATCCACACCCGCCGGCAGTCACTCAACCACCACTTTCCGGGTATACCCCGCACAACCACCAGACTGTCCGCAACGATCCGCTTCACGGTATCGAATACGCTTCTGCTCCACCTCGTCAACGCTTTCCGGATCGGAACACTATCCGCCGCATCCCATCATCACTTCCTCCACGCTATCCGACGCCGGTCGCGCACATTGGTGCACCGATGTCTTCTCCGAACGATGAGCCCCCCCTTCATCCGAAGTGAACAGCAACCCCGACAACAGCACCGGCCACCCTATCCATGAACTCTTCAAAATTGCATATGCGCATATAGATTTTTATATTGCCATCAATTTAACTTCATTAAACTATGCCCGCCATTAAACCCCTCGCCATTCTCGTTATGACCCTATCCTTCGCATGCGCTGCCAATGCCCAGGTCGATTCGTCCAAATATTATAGGAGGATCATATCCAACATTTATAGAGAAAATTATGACTCGCTTAGAAAGAACCCTGCACTCATCGATTACAAGCTGGACTACAGCCTTCAGTTGTCGGCGGGGATACGGAATTTTTACCAAAGTAAGATCGATTCGGCGAAGTCTCATTCCGGGAGTAGGGCAAAGGCGCTAACTTTAGAGAAAGCAGGGGCTTCGGGCGGATTGCAGGATCTGCCTGAAGTCACGAGAGATGGGTTGATGCAACCAAATAAATAAAGTCTGAGAGCGGTGGCGGATTCAGAGTTATTTACGTTGCGGCAGCTGCAGATGGTCAATCTGGTTGTTGGCGTTATTTATTTTCAAGTGTATTCTTTGATTTATTCACTATCTATAGGCGCTCTAAGAACTTGTCGATACGACCTAAGAGGTCATCAAAGGATGGTTGACCCTTGTAGTAAAGTGCTGCTGTAGCTTCATAGCGTTGGCGAAAGTTCTCGCGTAATATTGGAGCTTTTAAAAGAAAGGCCTCATTGTCGCTGATAGGAATGTTGAAATCATCCTCAGGAAATCTTGTCTTTTTATGCTCCTGGTACGGGGCTGTGCCGATAAAATCTATAATCCGCTGATCACCAAGTAGGCAATAGACGTCATAATATTGACGCATATAATTGGTGGTCACCTTGCCTGTGTTCATTTCTTTGCGGAATTTGGTGGAGATCGTTTGCAATTTCTCTACGAAAGTATATCTGGGGTCATAACATATGATATCGGTCGCACGGTTATCAATAATATCTAAATCCGAAATCGAGCTTGCCCGGTCGTATGCCCAGCATGAGATCAAAACTGGACTGTTGGGTACGACATTATCATAGCCCGCTTCCAAAAGAATACCTTGTTTGATGCCTTCAACTCGAGTAGTTGTAGGTTCATAGATCAGACGGATACCACCACTATTATACTTTTTTTCATCGTCGAAGGCGGAATCTCGTTCGATAGTTGTTATTCCTGGAATGAGAATTTCCTTGGCAAGAGTATTATAATATTCCTTTTTCTTCTGGATGTTTTTGGGATTGCTATTGTTAGGATTCTCGTTGATGCCCAATTCGACGGGCGGGTTTATGTGAAGGTCGATGTCTTCTGAAAAACGATGGATGATGCCATAGCCTTTTGAAAGTGATGTCCCGCCTTTTAGCTGGAAGTCATAACCTTGGGCTTTCAGACCGTACAAGCAATGCATGATCCAATAATCCTTTTCCACAAGGTGGGCTAGAATACCAGTTTCCTCTTCGACAATTCGAAGCAGGGCAGGGAATTCCTTATGTTCATGCAGAAATATTGCCATCACTTTGACAATAAGGTTTTAAATAGTTTTCTGGTTTTCACCTTGCCAAACTTCTCGGCCAGGTTGTGAAGAGATGCCTGATCTAAGACGCGAACCTTCTCTTTTACTTTGTTCATTACCGCCAATTGATCCTCTTCCAACTGAGCGAGGTTATTTACTAAATCGACAAGGAGAAATTCGTTTGTCAGTTTAGTTGGCACGTAAGGTTTGCGGACAAACTGAAAGGATCTGTTTCCCAGTTTAAATTCGCCATGCCTCTTGTAATTGTACACCCGACGGGTATTGTATAATTGAGTTGTGCCAACACCAAGGGCGTTATAATCGCTCGGGGAGGTCAGTAAGAAATGCCTATCTTTAAGAAATGCTTCCACCAAGGCATGTTCTTCTGCCGGCACCTTGCCAAAGGTGCTTTGGGCCGGTACATAGTAAAGTCCTCCCGAAAGTTTTTGCAATGTTCCATCTTTGACCAATTCCTGCAAATGCCTATCCACCGAACTTGTCCATTGCTGTAAGTCGGCACGACGGTAGACCTCACCCTCTTTGAGGTTCTGTTTGAGTTTCTCGACCTGTTTCACATTGCAAAAATAAGCTAATATTTTTCATTTGCATGAATATTTATTAAAAATACATGTAAACTCCCCAACTTCATTTTCTTATAGAATAAAATATGCGACAACCTATCAAATTGATTCTTAAGGGAAAACCGCTAAAGGATGGAACAAACATGATTTTCCTGCAATACTGCTTTTCAGTTACAAAAAGAGTGCTAATCAGTACAAACATTTCAATACCAGCATGTTATTGGAATAAAAGGACTTGCAGTATTTCCCAACAACTTCCAAAGGAATATGGCAATGTGGATGCTTTAGAGACAATGCTAAGAGAGAAATTGCGGAAAGCCGAGAGCATGGTGGATTACGCAATCCGGAAAACCTATACCTGCCCAATGCGATTCTTGAAGCGAAACTTTGGACTTGCGGACAACTGGAAATTTGAGCAAATGGATGATGCCAACCGGCACCAGGATGTCTTCTGTTTGAGGCTCATTTAGGATATACCATCACCTTCGATAAGATAGATGTTAAATTCTATGAACAATTTGTTCGATACCTAACCTATGAAATACCGCTATTGCGGAAATGTCGGATCACGAAGGGCTTGATGGTAAACACCATTGGTAAGACGATCCGCCAATTAAAGGCATTTCTCAAGGATAGAATGGCAAAGAAAATAATACCCTTGATCGACCTTGGTGCTTTTAAAGGAATGGAGGAAGACGTCGATGGTGTCTTCCTTGATTGGAACGAACTGTCAAAAGTCTATCATATGGAACTAGCCCTGTTGTTGGACATCATACCAGTGCATCTCCAACAATTTAATTATCAGCCATATAAAGGCCCCCGCCCCCTCTTTGCCATGATAGCAGCCCCAAAAAGTTGTCTATGCAACGATACCCCCATATGCTACCTTTGTATCGTTAAAAAAAACGAACACCATGAAAGCGCTGAAACAATTATTTTTCGACAAGGAGTTGGTGGAAGCCATAAAGGTTTCAAAAGCCGATCAGGAAGTATTATACCTCCAGCTCATCAACGGTAAGATCACCATGAAAGAATACGTCGCAGCAACGACAAAATAGTATTTTTCAAGGCAACAGGTAGGTTATACATTAATAAAAAGAATAAGTGATCTAGGGCTCAACCCCTTATAACCCCCACCCCTACCCATCGTATTTTTCCTACGTAGTATACCCTATGATCTCCCTTCCATAAAGGTTATCTTTGCCCTACATAGTTACTGTCTTCTTGTTTATGAAAAACCCTTAACACCGTACCCGCAGAAGACAGTAATCCCGCCAATATTCTATGCACAACCCTCGAAAGAACTAATCCAAATCTTGGGGCCGGCATTGTTTTACTAAAAAAGTTTAAAACGATGTTGAAGCCTAAAGTGCCCTTTTATTTTTGTACGCTGTTTTTAACTACGGTCGTCGCACCGACAACCGCCAACCCCAGCCAGCCCGTAATGGCGTCTGGGAAAAAACTGGTCTACGCACCCGCACCGGCCAGTGTCAGCACAGCATCCCCCAAAACCAGCAGAACGAATAAGATCTCGCTCGCTGTTGCCAATCCGCAACAAATGCAGCAGCAGATGAAATTCGTACATGCATACATCCGCAATAACGACGATTGCCTGCTTACTGTCAAGCATAGAAGTGAAGGCCCCTTTGCCATCATCGATTCCGTGCTGAACCATTATGGCCTGCCATTGGAATTGAAATACCTTGCCGTCATCGAGTCCGAGCTGAAACCCACCGCTCTTTCCCGTGTCGGCGCCAAAGGCCCCTGGCAGCTGATGCCCTCCACCGCGCATGTCCTTGGGTTAAAAGTCTCCCGTCGTGCGGACGAGCGTGTCAACTACTACAAAAGCACCCGCGCCGCCGCCCGCTACCTGAAGGACCTGCACAGGGAATTCAAAGACTGGCTCCTCGTGCTGGCAGCCTATAATGGCGGACCCAAACCCGTCTATAAGGCCATCCGAAAGGCGAACAGCAAGAATTTTTGGGTGCTCCAGAAATACCTGCCCGCGGAGTCGAGACAGCACGTAAAAAAATTCATTGCCACCGCTTATTATTTCGAACGTGCCGATAGCGCCAATGCAGCCAAAACAGCCAATATAGCTGCTACAGCGCCCGCACAGCCGCAGACGGTCGGCAGCCCGGCAATGACCCTTAAGAAGGCGCCCGAGTCTGACGACGAGAAGTTCAGCAGGCTCATGAAGGAGTCCGCTACCTCCTTAAAGGCATCCAATGAATTATTAGAGACCACCAATTGATACACCCGCGTCCTTACCTATAGTTTAAGTTTAGAGGCAGCCCTGGGCTGCCTTTTTCTTTCATATATCCCCAACATTCTTTTAACAAGTCTTTAGTGAGCCGGGCATAAAATATGCATTCCAATGGATGAGTACGTGCTTTTTTAAAAGCATATTCTCCTAACAAAAATTCTATATATGAAAAAGTTACTTATTCTCACTATGATCGTGGCCGGTAGTCTGGTAGCCAGCTCCGCCTATTCGCAGGTTCGTGTTGACGCACACATTGGTATTACAGAAAGGGATTATCCCGGGTATACCTACTATACTTATCCCGCATGGCATGGCCATTATCGCGATCGTGTTTATTATGAGCATTATCACAACAGGTTCTATAGAGAACATAAACGCTACTTCCATGGCAGGGAGTTTGATCACGACCGTTGGGAAAGACGCAGACATCACTAAAAGATTGCCCGGCGAATGCCGGGCAATTTTATTTTTTCTTCAACGTGATCACCGTTATCTCCGGCCAGATCCCCAATCTCCCCGAGAAAGCCAGGAACCCAAACCCCCGGTTTACATACAAATACCGGTTCCCCTCGTTCGCCAGCCCCGCCCAATCGAGATAACGATACTGCACAGGACTCCATCGCAGCTTGTCCGTCTCCACGCCAAACTGCGCTCCATGCGTATGCCCCGATAAGGTCAGATGCACCGGCGTCTCATGATAGCGGATCTTCTCCTCCCAATGCGTGGGATCATGCGACAGACATATCTTAAAAGCATCCTTATCCACTCCCTCCATCGCCTTGTCCAGGTCGCCTATCTGGATAAACCCTTTCCCCCAATTCTGTACCCCGATGAGCGATATCTTCTGCCCTCCCTTTTCCAGCGCCACATTTTCATCCAGCAGCAGCCGGTAGCCCAGCGTCGCATGATGCTGTTTCAGCTTTTCCAGGTTGTCCGCCTTTGCCTGCTCGCTGTCCCATTGGATATAATCGCCATAATCGTGATTTCCTAAAATAGAATATTGCCCGTACGGCGCTTTCAGCTGACCGAAATGTTCGATATAGGGTTCCATCTCCCAGGCCGCATTGTTCACCAGGTCACCCGTAAAGACAAAGAGATCGCTTTGCTGCGCCCTGGCAAGATCGATGCCCCTTTTCACAGCGGCCGTATTGTCAAAGCTTCCCGAATGGATATCCGACAGCTGCGTGATCGTAAACCCATCGAAGGCTTGCGGCAGGTCCTCGAAATACAAGGTTGTCCTATGCACCCGGTAATCATACTTGCCCCGCAGCATGCCATAAAGGAATCCCGTAAAAGGGACAGCGCCTATCAATACCGCCAGCTCGCTGATAAAACGCCGCCGCCCCGGCGCCAATGGCCCCGCCGCATCCCTCTTCACCACCTTTCGTCCCACGCCGTAAAACAATCTGCCGAGATCTCCCAGCAACAGCACCAGGCAGAAGAACAGCTTCGTGATAAAGCCCACGAGAAAAAGGCTGAGCATCCATTCATGATAAGGCGTCATCCCCCGTGCCGTCCGGTAACTTGGGATGCCGATAACAAAAAGGATCGTCACGACCAATGACACCGCCAGGTAGCCCCATTTGATCCATCGCCGCAGGCGCGCCGACCGCCAGTCCCTGGTCAGCGTCTTCAATCCATTGAATACATACCAATCCAGCAGGAAATTGATCCCCAGGATAATAAATAATATCTTGATCGCGGTGGCTCCTCCGTGCATAAGCTATAAAGATATGGCTTTATCAGCCCTCCGCCAGTTTCAATTGCGCCTCTTCCTCCGCACGCCTTTTCGAAGCCACCTTTTCCTGGAGATATTGGAAAATAACAAACAGCACAGGTATGATAAATATGCCCAGGATCACTCCTGTCAGCATGCCCCCGACAGCGCTCCATCCGATGGAGTGGTTCCCCTCCGCCGACGCTCCCTTCGTAAAGATCAAAGGAAGCATCCCCACCACAAAAGCAAACGAAGTCATCAATATCGGTCTCAGTCTTAGCCTGGCAGCCTCCAACGCGGCCTCTACCAGCCCCTTGCCCGCACGCCTTCGCTGCACCGCGAACTCCACGATCAGGATCGCATTCTTCGCCAGCAACCCTATCAGCATGATCAACCCGATCTGTACATATACGTTATTCTGCAACCCCGCCATCCCGACAAACGCAAACACACCCAGGATGCCCGTCGGCACAGTGAGGATCACCGCCAGGGGAAGGATATAGCTTTCGTATTGCGCCGCCAGCAGGAAGAAGACGAACAGCACGCTCAACATAAAAACAAACGCCGTTTGATTACCCGCCCTGATCTCTTCCCTTGTTATGCCCGTGAACTCATAGGCATACCCCTTGGGCAGCGCCTGCCTCGCTGTTTCCTGCACCGCCTTGATCACATCCCCCGTACTAAAACCGGGTTTCGGCGTCGCATTGATGGTAACGGCATTGTACAGGTTGTTACGGGTGACTGTCTCCGGACCATATACCCGGACAAACTTGGCCACCGAAGTCGCGGGGACCATCAGCCCTTTATCGTTCTTTACATAAATACCGTTCAGCGAACCCGCATCCATCCGGTAAGGGATATCCGCTTGGGCCATCACGCGATAGTACTTCCCAAACCGGTTGAAATCCGATACAAAACTGCTCCCATAATAGATCTGCAACGTATTCATCAGGTCGGTGATGGACACCCCTAACTGTTTTGCCTTGTCTTCATCCACCTCGATGGAATATTGCGGATTGCCCGTATTGAAAGTGGTGAAGGCGGAGGCAACCTCCGGTCGCTTCAACAAAGCGCCTACGAAACCCCAGGCCGTCATACCCAGCTTGTCCAGGGGACCGCTCGCCCTGTCCTGCAGCATCATTTCCACGCCGCTGACATTCCCGAATCCCTGCACCGTGGGAAAATTCACGAAAATAGACATCGCGTCCTTGACCTGCCCCGTCTCCCCGATCAGTCTGCCCGCTATCTGCGCGGGGTCTTTTACAGGCCCTCTTTCCTCCCGGGGTTTCAGCCGGCAGAAAACAACGGCATTCGGTGAGGCAAAAGAATTGGTAACGAAATTCAGCCCATTCACGTTCCACGCATCACTGGTAGCTCCATCCTGTATGATGATCTTGCCGATGGCATCCGTAGCCTGCGTAGTCCTGCTTAACGAGCTGCCCGCCGGCGTTTGGGCGACAGCCACGATAAAGCCCTGATCCTCGTCCGGGATGAACCCTGACGGAGTTCTTCTCACCAGCATCCAGCTGCCGATGGCGACAAGTATCAGCCCCGCGATAGCCACCCATTTATGACGGATGAGGAACTGCAAACTTTTTACATATTTTCCCGTCATGGCCATAAAGCCCGTATTGAAAGCCGTGAAAAACCGGGCCCCAAGCCCCTTCCTCTTCTCACCCTCTCCGATATGCGGGTTCTTTAAGAACAACGCGCACAGGGCCGGGCTCAATGTCAACGCATTGACGGCGGATATAAGAATGGCCGTAGCCAGCGTGAAGGCAAACTGCTTATAGAACACCCCGGCAGGCCCCTGTACAAAGCTCACGGGAACAAACACCGCCGCCATCACCAGGGTAATGGAAATGATCGCGCCCGAGATCTCGTTCATGCTTTCGACCGTTGCCTTCCGGGGGAGCAGCCGCTCCCGCTCCATCTTGGAGTGCACCGCTTCCACCACTACGATGGCATCGTCCACCACAATGCCTATCGCCAGCACCAACGCGAACAGCGTCAGCAGATTGATGCTGAAGCCGAACAGCTGCAGGAAGAAAAAGGTACCGATAATGGCGACAGGCACCGCGATGACAGGTATCAGAGTGGAGCGGAAATCCTGTAAGAAGATAAACACTACGATGGCCACCAGTACAAATGCGATAATAAGCGTCTCTTTCACCTGCCCTATCGAGGCATCCAAAAACTCCTTGGCATTATACATGATCTTGAAATGCATGCCATCCGGCAAATTTGCGTCGAACTCGTTTATCTGCCGCTCCAGCTCCGTAAGGATCTGGTTGGCATTGGACCCCGGTGTCTGCAGGACGCCAAATCCGGAAGTAGGCTTGCCGTTCAGCTTATTGGAAGAAATATAGGTATAGGCCCCAAACTCGACACGCGCCAGATCTTTCAGACGCAGCAGCGACCCGTCATTGTTGGCCTTTATGACCATGTTCTCATAATCTTCATTCTTGTTCCGCTTGCCCTTGTATTTGATCACATACTCGAAGGATTCCGGGCTGCTTTGACCCAGCCGCCCCGGGGCCGCCTCCAGGTTCTGGTCCTTGATGGCATTCAAAACATCTTGTGGAGAAAGGTTATTGGCGATCAGACGGTCCGGCTTCAGCCAGATCCGCATGGAATAATCTTTCGAGCTGAATACCTGCGCCTGCGCCACGCCCGGGATCCGTTGCAGCTGCGGAATGACATTTATCCGCAGGTAATTCTCCAGGAACAGCTCGTCGTATTTCACGCTGTCGTCGCTATACATCCCCACGAACATGAGAAAGCTGTTCTGTATCTTCTGGGTAGAGACACCCGCCTGTATCACTTCCGGCGGCAGCTGGCTGTTGGCCTTTGACACGCGGTTCTGTACATTCACCGCATCGATGTCCGGATTCGTTCCCTGTTTGAAATACACCGTCAGGTTCATGCTTCCGTCATTGCTGGAATTGGAGGTCATATAGCTCATGTTCTCTACCCCATTGACCGCCTCTTCTATAGGCACCGCCACCGTGCGCGCCACCACCTCCGCATTGGCGCCCGGATACACCGCGGTCACCTGCACGCTGGGCGGCGCGATCTCCGGGAACAACGTGATAGGCAGGGAGTACAAAGACAATATGCCTAATAACAATAGAATGATGGAAACCACCGTGGACAACACCGGCCGCGTGATAAATCTCTTGAACATATAATGCGTTTTGAGCTGGGTTTGATCAAATTGGCTTTGTCTTCAACAAACTGTCTGTCGATATCATTTGCGGCGTAATGACCATCCCATCCCTTAGCCCGCCCATCAGGGTGGTGGACATGGAGGATAGTACAATTTTGTCACCCTGCTTCACGCCATCAGAAACAAAATAATAATTCGTAGTCCTGCCGGAAATATTCAGCGGCTTCGTCTGGATCTTATTGCTATCCGCCACCGTGTAAACGAATATTTTACCCTGCAGCTCGAAAGTAGCGTCCTGCGGGATCACCAATGCGGATTTATAGGAGGTAGGTATCCTTACCTTGCCGGTGCTGCCGCTCCGTAACATTCCTTCCATATTCGGAAAGCTTGCGCGGAACTTGATAGCGCCCACTGTCTTGTCGAACTGCCCTTCCACCAGCTCTACCTTCCCCGGCTGGGGATAAAGACTGTTATCCGCCAGCACCAGCTGCACGGGCGGCATCTGCTTTACCTTGTCCGCAATGGTATTGCCCGCATACTTCTCCTTGAATGCCAGGAAGTCGGGCTCGCTCATGGAAAAATACACCCGCATATCCCTTGTTTCAGACACGACGGTAAGGGCCCCTTCCATGCCTTTTGTGACAAGACTCCCCACTTTGAAAGGGAGGATCCCCACATACCCGTCGCTGGGCGCTGTAATAGTAGTGTAGTTGAGATTGATACGGGCGCTTTCGACGGCTGCCTGGGCCTGGTCCACGGCGGCCTTGGCATTATTATACGTTGCCTGTGCCGACTTCAGCTGTACATCCGATACCACATTCCCCTCCACCAATGGCTTCAGCTTGTCTACATTGATCTGTGCATTGTCCATCGAAGCCTGGGCGGCCAGCAAGGCAGCTTTCGCATTGTTCAATTGCTCCTCGAAAGGTTTCCGGTCGATGAGGAACAGGGCCTGCCCTTTATGTACATAGGCGCCCTCGTCTACCTCGATGCCCGTCAGATAGCCATCCACCTGCGGCCTTATCTCGACATCCCGTTTCCCCTGCACCGATGCCGGGAAATCCTGGTAAGTGGTGGCTGGCAGGGCTGTTGCAGTGATCACCGGAAGCTGAGGGGGAGGCATGGCGCCGGCGCCATCTGTCGCGCTTCCGTCCTTACAGCTGTTCAAAAGGATAATGACGACAGGAAAGAGGCCCGTGATCCTCGGAAAGGTGCTATTCATTTTGTTAGGAAATTAAAACGTTCATAATAAATCCTATAGTAAATTTAACAAGGTTAAACCTTCCAGCATAAAAAAATTTAACGCTGTTAATATGAAAATTGCCACCTATAATGTCAATGGCGTCAACGGACGTCTTCCCGTATTGCTTCGCTGGCTCAAGGAGCAGGCCCCCGACATCGTTTGTCTCCAGGAACTAAAGGCCCCCCAGGAGAAATTTCCCGAGGCGGCCATAAAGGACGCAGGCTACCAGGCCATCTGGCATGGGCAAAAAAGCTGGAACGGCGTGGCCATCCTGACCCGGAAAGGCAAGGTGGAAGAGCGCCGCCGCGTACTCCCCGGCGACCCCGAAGACCTCCACAGCCGCTATATAGAAGCCTCTGTCGATGGGCTCATCATCGGCTGTCTCTACCTGCCCAACGGCAATCCCGCCCCCGGCCCAAAGTTCGATTATAAGCTCAGCTGGTTCCAGCGCCTCACAAAACACGCCGCCGACCTGCTCAAGTCCGATATGCCCGTCATACTGACGGGGGATTATAATGTCATGCCCACCGAAAAAGATGTGTACAAGCCGGAACGCTGGGTGGATGACGCCCTCTTCCGCCCCGAGACAAGAGCCGCCTTTGCCAAGCTCGTCGCACAGGGATGGACGGACGCCATCCGTAAATTACACCCCGACGACACCATCTATACATTCTGGGACTATTTCCGCAATGCCTATGGCCGCAACGCCGGATTGCGTATCGACCATTTTCTCCTGAGCCCCCATGTTGTCCCGCGTCTGAAAGCCGCGGGCGTCGACAAGGACGTACGGGGATGGGAAAAATCCAGCGACCATGCCCCCGTTTGGATCGAGCTGAGATCTTAACCTTCCGCCCCTGCCAAAAGTCTTAGCCCTGCTCCCGGCCCAAATCCCGACACCCTTGTCCGGCAGACCCTATCCTATCCTGTCTTTCATCGTATATTCCAGCACCCAGCCCGGATACTCCTTCGGCAATCGGGTCGCCGCATCCAGCGCCTGCATCTCCTCCGCGGACAGCGATACCTCCACGGCGCCCAGGTTGTCTTTCAGCTGCTCCAGCTTGTTGGCCCCGATGACGATAGTGGTCACCGCAGGGCGGTGTAACAACCACGCCAGCGACAGCTGTGCCACGGAGATCCCCTTCCCCGCCGCCATGGGTCGCAATACGTCCAGTATATCGAATACCTTCTCCTTATCGACAGGGATAAGATCGACTCCCGCCAGCCGGCCCCCCTCCGGCGCCTTGCCTCGCTCATACTTGCCACTGAGAAGACCTCCCGCCAGGGGACTCCACACCATCAATCCCACCTGTTGATCCAGCAGCAATGGGATCAGCTCCCGCTCCAGCTCACGGCTCGCCAGCGTATAATACGCCTGCAGGGAAACAAATCGCGCCAGGCGATTATATTTCGAGTAATCCAGCGCCTTCATCAATTGCCAGGAAGCCAGGTTGCTGGCCGCGATATACCGCACCTTGCCGCTGCGTACCAGGTCGTCCAATACATCCAATGTCTCCTCCAGAGGCGTCAGCGGATCGAACGCATGTATATGATACAGGTCTATATAATCCGTCTGTAGCCTCCGCAGGCTGCATGATATGTTTGCGGGTCAACCCCTCGTTATTAGGCCCCGGCCCCATTCTGCGATACACCTTGGTCGAGATCACCAGCTCGTCCCTGTCCACACCCAGATGGCGTATAGCCCGCCCCGTCATTTCCTCGGACAACCCGAACGAATAAGCATTGGCCGTGTCGATAAAATTGATCCCCGCATCCAGCGACGTCTTCAATATCTCATTGGCCGCTTCCTGCCCAACCTTGCCTATCGGCGCAAATCTGCCTGCTCCGCCAAAGGTCATCGTTCCCAGACATAGCTCCGACACCCGCAGCCCCGTGTTGCCTAATAAATTGTATTTCATTTTTCGTTGCTTTTATCATGCAAAGCTACTCCCACCCATCCGTCCCTTTATTTCACTTTTCAAAGAATAAATTGCAAAAAACAAACACAGGATTTCTCCATCGGTTAAAATCCGGCAATCATTGTCCAATTTCCGGGTTGCCTCACAATCAATAGACTGTTATTTTCATGGCATGTTAAAATATGTCCCCATCGTCTACATTTGTCTTTCGTCTTTTACCGCGCAAGCGCAAACCATCACCACCCCGCCCGATAGCCTGCGCCTGGACACATTCTATAGAAAATACATCGACGCCGGCGGCATTCCCATAGTATCTTCCTCCAATGTCTCCGACTCCGCCCTCTTCACCGCACGCGGCATCATCACCTGCATGCTGGAAAAAAGACCCGATATCCGGCAGAAGCTCGTCAGAAGAAATGCCAGGCTTTCTATCATAGGTAGAAATGAAATGCAGACAGACCTGCCCGAATGCCGCGACTGGAAAAAGCCACAAAGGGACGATCCCCGGCTAACGCCGGGGGAGAGAGCCAACTACGACAAGCCCGGCGGCATCGCCTCCATGACAGACAAACAATACTGGGACCAACGCGCAAGAGGCATGGGGGGCATACATACCTCCTGCGCCGAAGAGAACCTGCTCGGCATCCCCGGCACCCGCTACTACGGAGAGAATATCACCGTCCATGAATTCAGTCACAATATCATGGGCGCCCTCATAGCCATCGACCCCGAAATACACCAGCAGATAAAAAATGCCTACGAAGACGCAAAGAAAAAAGGCCTCTACCCCAACCAATACGCCATCAACACCATCGCCGAATACTGGGCAGAAGGAACACAATGGTGGTTCTGGTCCAACTTCGAATTCTATGATGGTGCCACCCGGATCCAAACCCCCGATGACCTCAAAAACTATGACCCCGCCCTCTACGCCATCCTGGAAAAGGTTTATGCCGGTCACCACATACCCGCGGATGTCTATTATGGTAAGAATCTAAATTCTCCCCTACAAAGAAAGAAATCAAACAATTAACTATCAGTATATTACAAATACTCCCTTCCTCCCATCCCCTTTTTACTAACATCCTCCCAATACCCTTTGAGGATGTCTTTTTTTTATTAATTTCATCCCGTCATGAACCGCTGGAAGCGGTTCCACCGAAGGTCAGACATTAACATTAGCGGGAAAAGGGTTAAATTTCAGATTGCACTTTTCCCGCGTAAATCAAACCAGTACAAAACAACCATGGGACTTTTTGATAAGATCAGGAATGAGTTTATAGACATCATCGAATGGGTCGACCCTACCACCGATACCATCGTATGGAAATTCCCCCGCTATAACAACGAAATAAAAATGAACAGCAAGCTCACCGTGCGCGAATCACAGTGGGCCGTATTCATGAACGAAGGCGCCATCGCGGACGTCTTCACACCCGGCATGTACACCCTCACGACACAGAACATGCCCATACTCACCACCCTTAAAGGATGGAAGTATGGTTTCAATAGCCCCTTCAAGGCCGATGTGTTCTTTGTCAGCCAGCGGCAGTTCATCAACCAGAAATGGGGTACCCGCAACCCCGTCATGCTCCGCGATGCGGAATTCGGTCCCGTACGCCTCCGCGCCTTCGGTAGCTTTGCCTTCCGGGTAAAAGATCCCGGCGTATTCATAAAGGAGATCGCCGCTACCAACCCCGAGTTCTCCGTGGACAGCATCAACGAACAGCTCCGCAACCTGGCCGTGTCCAGAGGCATGGACGCCATCGCCGAAGCAAAGATCCCCGTCCTCGACCTGGCCGCCAATTACGACGAAGTTTCTCTCAGGATCACCGATAAGATCAGGTCCGAGTTCAACGAGCTGGGACTCGAGCTCACAAAATTCCTTATTGAAAATATCTCTTTGCCTCCCGAGGTCGAAGCAGCCCTCGACAAACGCAGCAGCATGGGCATCGTAGGTAACCTCGGCGCCTATGCGCAGTTCCAGGCAGCCAACGCCATGGAAGAAGCAGCCAAAAATCCCGGAGGCGGCGGACTCGCCGGCGCAGGCATTGGCGCCGGTCTGGGTATGGCCATCGGGGGACAAATAGGCAACGTCTTTCAAAACAATACCGCCCAGGGTAATGACGGTCCCCCGCCCCTGCCCTCCGCAGCCTCTTTCTTTGCCGCCATTGACGGCAAGCAAGCCGGCCCTTATACCATGGATCAGCTGTCACAGCTTGTCTCCGCCGGCACCATCAATCAGCAAAGCCAGGTATGGAAAAAAGGCATGGCCGCATGGGCCGCCGCCAACACCGTCCCCGAACTGGCCTCCTTATTCAACAATACGCCACCACCCTTACCCGGACAATAGGCCGCGATAGATCATCAGTACCCGGACGACAATCCCGGCCATAAAATTCAACCATGTCCCAGACCGAACAGACCGTCACGCAAAACACGACGCTGCAATGCAGCAGTTGTGGCGCCACCCTCCATTTCGCACCAGGCACGCATCAGCTGCAATGCTCCTACTGCGGCGCCGCCAATGAGATCGCCGACACCAGCGCCAGCCCCATCGTCTCCTTCGATTACGAGGAGTTCATCGCCAATCAGAACAATGGCCAGATCAACGGTGTCGCCAAAATGGCCAGCATCATATCCTGCAAGAACTGCGGCGCCTCCACCACCCTGCCCCCCGAGGTAAATTCCGATAACTGCGCCTTCTGCGCCAGCCCCCTGGTCATCAGCGAAGCGCAAACACAACAAATACTCAAACCCCACTACATACTGCCCTTCCTCGTGCCACAACAACAGGCGCTACAGGACTTTCGCGGCTGGTTGAAAAAATTGTGGTTCGCCCCCTCCGACCTCAGCAAAATGGTCTCCGGTGATGCCCGTCAGTTCAAAGGCGTCTATATCCCCCACTGGAGCTACGATGCCGACACCATGTCCGACTACGTCGGCAGCCGCGGTGAATATTACTATACCACAGAAACATATACGGAAACAGTGGATGGAGAAGAGGTCGTCCGTACACGCGAGGTCCGTCACACCGCCTGGTATCCCACCAGCGGACGGGTAGGCAACAGCTTCAACGATATCCTCATATCCGCCAGCAACTCCCTGCCACAAAACGTATCGGCCCGCCTGGAACCCTGGCGCCTGGGATCCCTCGTGCATTACAATGAACAATACGTCAGCGGCTTCCGCTCCGAACTCTATCAGCTCGACGCCATCAAAGGCCTCGACGAAGCCAAGCGGCGCATGCAGCCCTATATCCGCCAATCCATCCTCAACGACATCGGCGGCGACGAACAGATCATCGACAATCTCGACACTACCTACGGCAACATAGGGTTAAAATACATCCTGCTGCCCGCCTGGATCAGCGCGTACAAATACAATAACAAATTGTATCACTTCACCGTCAACGCCTGCACCGGCGAGGTCGTGGGAGAACGCCCCTACAGCACCGTCAAGATCACCCTGGCCGTCATCGTAGGCATCATCCTGATCATCCTGCTGGTCATGGCGTTCCAAAAATAAATATATGAAACGCCTTCTGTTAGCCGCTGTCCTATTCCTCGCCGTCCAGGGCTTCGGACAGGACATACACGCCATTGAACAGGACCTCCTCCAAAAATATGATCAAATTCATCATTGGAGTCCTTACAACAACAATGAGAATTACAGCCATCACGACTCTCTGGAAAAGGCCAACAAAGTTTTTCACGAGGCGCTCCTGCACTACACCATCGCCTGCCCGGCCACACTCGATGCGCCTTTTCGACAACTGACAAAAGCCGGCCTCACCATCACTACATCCGACGATGGCCTGTTCAGAATATATTCCTGGGATACGGAGACAGGCGGCACCTTACACTATTTCTCCAATATATACCAGTACAAAAATGCCCACGGGACACACGCCCGTCCGGACCCGCCGCCTGCCCCGGACGACGCGGAGAAGTACGGCGTCGCCTGCTACTCTAACATTTATGCTCTTCCTGTCAATGGTAAAAGATACTACCTGGCCATCAGCAATGCCATTCTGGGGGGAAAGGACCAGCTACAATCCATACAGGCTTTTTCCATGACAGAACATGGACTTGACGACTCCGCCAGGATCATCAGAACAAGCGAAGGCCTCGTCAGTTCCATCGACGTCGAATATGATTTCTTTTCTGTAGCCGATCAACCGGAACGTCCGGCGCATCTCATTGGCTACGACTCGATCAAAAAGATCATTAGCATCCCGGCTGTCAAGCATGACGGCACCGTCACAAAGGGAAGGCTCCTCTATCAATTCACAGGCAAATACTTTAAATACATAGGATCGATATCACCGCGCTAATCACCCCGCCACCGCTATCACCGAGATCTCCACATTCACATGCTTCGGCAGATCCACCACCTGTATCGTCTCCCGGGCAGGGAACGGCTCACTGAAATAAGAACTATACACGGTATTCACCCGGGCATAATCATTCATATCCTTCAAAAAGATGCTGCACTTCACCGCATGGCTGAAGTCAATCCCCGCCTCGCGTAAAATAGCCTGCAAATTCTCCATCACCTGGCGCGTCTCCGCCTCGATGTCGTCCTGTACCAGCTTCCCCGTGGTAACATCCTCCGCTAAAAGCGCCGACACAAAAACAAACCCATTCGCAACGATGGCCTGACTAAAAGGCCCCATGGGCAACGGCGCATGGGGCGATCTCACAGCTTTTTTCATGTTTTTACAACAAAGCTAAAAGCTATGCAACAGATATGTTTCAATACAGGCTGAACTATGAAATCCTCTTCCCCCGCCGTCGCCCCCCGGGCAGGTCCTTCACAGACCCAGCCCCTACTTCACAGCCGTCGGCCGCACAGCCGTCAGGCTCATCTCCCCCTTGAACATCTTCCCCCCATCATTCGTCAGCCGCATATAATAATCCGCCGAACACGCCGTCCCATCCTCATCCAACGTCACAAACCCCGCCCCCGCCGGCACCATCGACTGATCCTCCGCCGTCTTGGCGATCTGGTTGCCCTCATTGTACTCATCGAACATCGAGATATAAATACCCTGTACCCCCAGCCGCGTCATATTATAGAATTGCCGCCACATAAGGTCCCCATGTATCCGCTGATGCGCCTGCAGGTCTCCCGGCAGCACACATGGCTGGTAGTCGATACCATTCTCCTTGCAGAACTTCAGATCGAGCGTTTGCTCGTTCGCATAAAAATTCTCCACATCGATGATCTTGGAGATCCGCCCCACCATCCAGGGCGACAACATATCGAAATCCTTGTACACATCGATAAAACCCGGACGCGAGTCGCTGTTCTGATCCCTCCAGTGCGTCGGCACCCCGCCGATGACATAACAACCTTGGCCTTTGAACCAATCGATCACATCCTTGCACGCCGCCGCATCCCAGGGATGATTGTTATCGCTGAACCCAAAACCCCAGATACATATCACCGGCTTGCCGTTCTGCCTGGCATACGCCGAAGAAGAAGTATAGGTCTTCATCTTATTGGTCCAGTCATCCTTTATCTGCGATTGCATATTCGTCCACCCGCTGACATCGTACATGATATAGAACTTACGTCCATGCTTCTCCGCCGCCGCCTTTACCTTTGCCGCCATGGCATCCCGTATCGGCCCCTCGATACCATAGGGGCTGAATCGCTGCAAAGCCGCCACATCCAACCCGTACTGCTCCATCCACCCGAACTGCACATCCACCGTCTGGTCGCTGAAGGAAGAAAAAAGCTTCGCCGGCTGCCCGTTCCCCAGGTCCGGGAACCCCGAGGCATACGTATTGTCATAATCCCGTACATCCGGCCACGATGTAAAACCCTTGAGCGCTATCGTTGGCGATTGCGCCCAGTCCGTGGACCAATGCCACCAGGCGTCGATCGGCGATCCATCCCCCTTACAGGCAAACCATCCCTGGTAGCCCACCGTGATCTTACCCACCACATCCCCTTTGGGAGAAGGCCAGGTTTTAGGCGTGTCCGGAGGCTTCTGCCCGCCACCGCCATTATTGCTTTTCCCACAGGAAACAGCTCCAAGTGAAATAACACCCCCCAGCGAAAGGGAAATAAATGTCCGGAGAAAATATCGTTTGATTCTCATAGCTTTTATTTTGTCTGAATAAGTTTTCTGATCGTACCATCGTCGTTATACCCCAGCGTGTCCACACAAATGCTCCGTAGCCAGTCATTATGCGATATCGAGCTGTTGTGATAGAACGCATACCACTGACCCTTGTACTCCACGATAGACCCATGGTCCGTAAAGCTGTCCGTGGCATCGATATAGATACCCTTATAGGTCCAGGGTCCCAGCGGCGACTTGCTCACGGCATAGCGCATCTGGTTATGCTTACCCCCCACATCGTGATTGTCCGCATACGAGAGATAATAAAGATCATCCCGCTTATGCACCCAGGTGGCTTCATGGAAATCCTGTAGCCCTTGCATCGTCTGCATCGCGCCATCGATCTCCATCATATTGTCTTTTAATTTGCCGCCCTTGCACACACCTCCACCCCCATAATAGAAATAGGCCTTGCCGTCATCATCCACAAAAACACAGGGATCGATCATAGGCTCCAGCCCATCGATATATTGTTGCACGACAAAGTCGCTGGCCGGCTTCGTGCTCGTAGCGACGCCGATCTTCCAGGTGGAATTCCACGGGGATCCGCTGGGATGAGGGAAGTAGAAATAATACACCCCGTTCTTATAGGCACAGTCCGGCGCCCACATAAAATTCCCATCCGGGGTGCTCCAGGGTACCTGGCTCGCCTCCAGTATCTGTCCTTCATCCCGCCAGTTCACCATATCATCCGTGGAAAAAACATGATACTGGTCCATCAGGTCACAACCCCGCGGCGGGTCGATGTCATGCGAAGGATATACATAGAGCCGCCCATCAGCCCAGACATGGGCCGACGGGTCAGCAGTATATAGGCCGGTGATAAAAGGATTCTTATGCTCCGTATCGAAATAGGAAGGCTTCTTCGCCACGGGCGGCGCATTTTCCTTTTTGGAAGAGCAGGCGGCAAGCAGCGTCAGCGCCGCCAAAAGTCTTACAAACTTATTCATGGTTTCCCGACCTCCTTCCCCCCGGCCGGCACACCCAGGGTTTGTTTCACCATTTGTATCGTTCCATCCGGGTTGTAATACAGCTTGTCGACACAGATGCTCCGCAGCCAGTCGAAGTGCGACAGCGAACTGTTATGATAGAAAGCATACCACTGCCCCTTATATTCCACAATGGACCCATGATCGGTATAGCTGTCCGTAGGTGTGATATAGATCCCCTTGTACTCCCAGGGTCCCAGCGGATTTTTGCTCATGGCATAACACATCCGGTTATGCTGCCCTGCCGAATCATGGTTATCCGAATACGAGAGATAATACCACCCATTCCGCTTATGCACCCAGCTGGCCTCATGAAAATCCACCAGCCCCTTCATGGGCTGCATCTCGCCATCTATCTCCATCATGTTATCCTTCAGCTTGCCTCCTTTACAGGTCCCGCCGCCCCCATAATAAAAATAGGCCTGACCATCATCATCCACAAAAACAGCAGGGTCGATCATCGATTCCAATCCCTTGATATAACCCTGAGCAGTAAATCCGCCGGCAGGTTCCTTGCTCGTGGCGACCCCGATCTTCCAGGTGGAGTTCCACTCCTTGCCGCTACCCGTGGGATGCGGGAAATAGAAATAATAGGTTCCATTCTTGTAAGCACAGTCCGGCGCCCACATAAATCCCCCTTCCGGACGCCCCCAGGACACCTGGCTCGCCCGCAGGATCTCGCCATGATCCTTCCAGTGTACCATATCGTCCGTGGAAAAGACATGATACTGATCCATCAGGTCACAGCCCCGTGGCGGAGCGACATCATGAGAAGCATACACGTATAGACGGCCATCAGCCCAAACATGGGCCGATGGATCTGCGGTATATATATGTCGGATAAAGGGATTGCCAACGCTGGTGTCAGCCACCGTCTGTGCCGAACACCGCGCCAGGATGGCCGTCAGGCCAAAAAAAAGAATAATACGTTTTGTTTGCATGGGTATGAGATTTATGGCCGCCGCTGTACGACGATGCCGTCGATGCCGAAATTAAGATCGGCCGTTGCCTTATCGGCCGTCCAGAAAAATATTTTGAAATAGTTCATCGCCGCCAGGTTGGGACCGCCGTCACCCGTTGTGCCGCCGTCCGCGAAATTCAGGTTCAGCTGGTTCCAGCCACTCTTCAGCTTCGGGATGATATCGGCCAGCCCCCACCCCACGCGGTTCTTGTCCGGGTCCTTCGAGCTGCTGAACTGTATCTGCCCGTCCAGCTTCAGCAAAGACACATCAGGCACATAGAACCAAAAGCTCAACTGTCCATTGGCCATCGTGAGCTTGGTATCCAGATCGGTAGGCAGCGTTCCGATGAACTGAAGGAAATCATTCCCCGACGTAATGGTACCCTGCAAATAACCCTTACCTTCCTTCATGCCGGTGGTAACTATCGTCGGCGTACCCACGGTCTGCCAGATATCGGCCTTGTCGCAATTGTCCACCACGATAGCCGCCGGCGCAGGCACTGCCACTATCTTGATATCGTCTATACCGAATGTCTGATCCGCCGTTGCCTTATTGGCCAGCCAAAAGAATATTTTGAAATAGTTCATAGCCGTCAGGTCCGGACCGCCGTCACCCGACACATAGGCATCCGAAAAATTCAGCTTCAATTGATTCCAGCCACTCTTCAATGTTGGGATGATATCGGCCAGCCCCCAGCCGATCCGCTTCTTGTCGGGGTCAGCAGCGCTGCTGAATTGGATCTGACCATCTACTTTCAACAACGACACATCCGGTACATAGAACCAGAACTGCAGCTGTCCGCTGAACATCGTCGCCTTTACATCGACAGGTGCGGGTGCGGTGGCGATGAACTGAAGGAAATCATTCCCCGACGTGATCGTACCCTGCAGATAGCCCTTCCCTTCCTTCATACCCGTGGTAGCGATCACAGGCGTACCCACCGTCTGCCAGTCATCCGGCTTATCGCAATTCTCGAACTCCACGGACTGCTCCGTCACAGGCGGAGGTGGTGGCGGTGGCGGCGTCGGCTTCAGACCGCTGGTATCCCTCGAAGGGAATTTCTCCTTGTTACAGCCCGCTACAGCAAGCCCCAGCATGATCAGGGAGCCCGCTATAAAAATTTTTATACTTCTCATTTCTTTTCATTTAAATATTATACGAATTATCCGCGCCCTCATCGGGCCGTTGACAGGTCACCCCTATTTAGGCACATCTACCTGGATGATCTCCGACAGATTATAGCTCTTGTCGTCGTTGTTGAACCGCACCCCTACCCGCACAAAGAACGTACGTCCCTTGATCAGGTTCGGGATTACTATCGTAGGCGACTTGTCTCCCGCCGTCATGTCGGCCCACTCCTTATTGATGGATTTTTTGTTGGCATCCGAAAAGTCGAAGATCGATGCGCCCGGACCTACGATACTGGTAGTATTCACAAAAGGCTGCATCTCCAACACCGTCGGAACACCCGCATCGATAGGAGCCTGCATGTCGAAATGCAACGACATCGTCGTACTGTCTACCATATCCGCCGTAAAATTCGACAACGTCAGATAAGGCGTCAGCTGGAAATCCAGCGTCGAACCCATCCGTATATCCATCTCCTGCGGCGCCACCGGCCAGAACGCGCCTCCCTTGATAGACACACGATAGTGACCGGCGAAAAGCTCTGAATTCTCATACGTGCCGTCATACTTCACCGGTATGTCCTGCGGCGTGGGCGTGGAGCTCCAGTCCAGCTGCTCCAGCCGTATGCTGAAATTGCCCGAACAGGTCTGTACGGTATTCTTCGACCCCGTGCCGTCCTGGAAAATATTACCTTGCAGGGACGCATTCGGTCCGGGGTAATTGTCCTTCTTTATGCAGGAACTGCCTGCGATCAGCATGGACGCCCCTAAAAAAATAGTGCTGATGCTTAGTTTCATATATCTCGATTTTATAAACTAGTAATTAGGATTATTAGGATAGAGATTGGGGTTCTTATTCAGCTCCCCACCCGGCAACGGCTCATAATAGAACTTCTTGTCGAAATTGTAGTTCCGCTGGAAAGACTCCGGCTCTTTCAGGAATATATACTTCTGCTCATCATGGATATAGTAAGGCATCAGCGCATGGAACCGCGCATTGTTCAACAGCACGTCCGCGATCCTCCATCGCTTGATATCCCACCAATAATGATTTTCAAAAGCCAGCTCCTTGCAACGCTCGTTTCTTACTACATCCTCCGTCATATCCGCCAGCGTCAGCGCAGGGGCGCCCGCCCTGTCCCGTATATCATTCAAACAAACCAGTGCGTCGTCAAGCTGTCCCGTTTCGATATCCGCTTCCGCCCTGTTCAGCAGCACCTCCGCATAACGGAGCTCGATCCAGTGCGTAGTGCTCGAGAAAAGCCCTATCTTCTTGATATCCGTCTCCTTGTAGTTGATATACTTCCGCACATAAAAACCCGTACGCGTATTGTCATCGCTGCCCGAAGAGGGATACATACCCGCATTCCCGATGATCGTCATCGAAGGATCACCCGGATAGGTCGTCGTATGATCGCCCGAAGGGACAAAGCTGCGGGTGGTTTTTGCTACCTCGGCCGCCGCCGTACCGCTGAAGTTGGGATAGATACCCCTGCGTATATCGAACAGCTTGCCACGCAAGGTCTCACCCGGGAAATAGATCGTGGCCAGCAGCCTGGGCTCCAGATCGGAACCCTGCCAGAGATCCGAGAGGTTGTCATACCGGCGTGGCGTACCATCCGGGTTCGTTACATCCAGCACATTGTACCGCTCCACCAGCTCCAGCGTGGGATAACACCTCGACAGGCCATCCCCCGTCATATAGTTCATACCGCTGTTGGGCGACATCGTGGCATCCCAGGAATGCATCCGCTCCGGCTCCCCACCATAGTAGTCCCGCGTGAGGATATTCTCCGGACTTTGCACATCCAGGAACAGATCGGTATAATTCGTGAGCTTGTTCGCATTCTTCCGGTACAGTGAATATTTACCATCCAGCAGCTTGGCCGCATCGATCGCCTTTTGAAAAAAGCCCGCCGCCTTGTCAGCCGTGATACCTACATATCCCTGCGCCCGGGCATCTCCGTCCACATAGTTCACAGACCCGAATTTGGCGATGCTTCCTGCATACAGCATCGCACGGGACTTCAGCGCCGCCGCCGCATATTTATTCGCCCTTCCCGTTTCATTCGTCTCCGGCATGGCATTCCAGGCCGAGTCCAGATCGTCCCCGATAAAATTCCAGAGGTCCTCTTCCTTGTCACGATGCACCTGCAGGTCCTCGATGCTTTGCTGCGGATAATTCTGCACATTCTTGATGATAGGCACTCCGCCATAACGCTTGGCCAGCGAGAAGTAATAATAGGCGCGAAGGAAATGCGCCTCCCCGATGAGCTCGTTCACCGTATTGCCCGCAAAGTTCTTGGCATATTTCGGCAGCGTCTCCATAAAATAGTTCACATCCCGGATATCCGCATAAGGCCAGTAGGCAAACCCGCCACCGATATCCATCCCTCCATAAGGACCAACCATTTCTCCACAGGCGCCGCCAGCATGATAGAAATGTTCCCACTCGTGATGAAGATTGAATCCCCCATCCGAACCCCTGCCCCCGGGACGATAGGTAAAATCCTCGATAGGCAGCTTGCGATACACCTGCGCCAGGTAGGTCTCGATACCCGCCTCATTGGAAAAAAGCTGGTCATCGCTCAATACATTGGGTGGCTTTATATCCAGCTTTTGACAGGATGAAAAGATCGCCACACCCATTATGATGATTGCAAATAATTTATTCGTACGTGTCATGTTCATAAGTTTAGAAGGAAATATTGGCTCCCACGTTAAAGGTTCTGTTCAACGGGTATTTATAACCACCCAATCCGAAGTTGAAGTCGCCGTTAGGTATCTGACCGGGATGCTCCGGATCTACGCCTTCCAGCCCCGTGATGGTAAAGAGATTGTAGCTGTTGACATACACCCGGCAACCCTTTACACCCGCCTTGTTCAATATGTTGCGCGGAATAGAATAGCCCAGCTCCAACGTCTTCAGCCGCACATAGGTCGCATCCAGCACACCCTTGGTGCTGTTGTTGATCTGATCATAGTTATACCCCATGGAAGGATATTTTCCAGGCACCCACTGTGTGTTTGGATCATATACATTGTCATCCGGGTTCGCCGTATGCCAGCTGTCAAGGAACTTCGACAAGGCGCTCCTGCCATACATCAGCGGCTGTCCCAGCTGCTCCGCATATTCCGTCCAGAAACCCGTGGCGCCCGCGAACAGCGCGTTCAGGTCAAATCCCTTGTAGCTCACGCCGATGTTGAATCCGAAGTTCATCAGCGGCAGATCATACGTAGCGATAGGATGATAATCATCCCCGTTGATCGCTCCGTCATGGTTCCAATCCTGCATATAATAATCGCCGGGAAGCACCGTATTGTTACCGCCACCCGTATTGACGCCATACTTGTAGATCTGATCATAGCTCGTGAACTGTCCGCCATAGTCGACGCCCCACCAGATATTGGTATATCGGTTGGACTGACCGTTCCTCCACTGCAGATAGGCATTGCCTTGTCTGGATTCCGTCTTATTCCGGTTGATCAATCGGGAGTAAGCCAGGTTGCCGCTCACCGTGATACCCACATCCCCGATCCTGTTGCGATGCGTCAGCGTCAGCTCCCAACCCTGGCTCCGGTCTCCATCCAGGTTCTCGAAAGGCAGGGTCACACCCGCCGTACCCGGCAGATCGCCCAGCCGCTTCGCCAGCAGCCCGCTTCTGTCACGACGGAACACTTCGAAGGTTCCATCGATCTTCCCCTTCAGCACCGTAAAGTCCAGACCGATATTGGTCATATAGGCGGTGTACCACGTCAGGTTGTCGTTTACAAGACCACGGGTCTGGGCGCCATTTACGAACTGACCGTTGAACATATATCCCAAGGGCTTGTTGTCCGCAGGGTCCACCGAAGGATAGGTATAGCCTGCGACATATTGAAAGGCGACATCCCCATCGTTACCCAATACCCCATAGGAAGCCCGTAGCTTCAGGTTGCTCACCAGGTTGGGAGATACAAGATGATTGAAGAAAGGCTCTTCGCTGATACGCCAGCCCACAGAACCCGCAGGGAAGAAACCCCACTGGCTGGGACCAGGCTTGAACTTGTTCGAGCCGTCCCGGCGGAAGCTGAATTCGGCTAAATACCTCCCTTTATAATCGTAGTTCACCCTTCCCACAATGGCCCTCGTGGCTATCTCATTGACGCCATTCACATTCGTACCACCCTGCTGATCCCCCGTCTCGCCGCCGAAGAGATAATCCACCGGCAGCAGCACATAACGCTGCGCATAGATATTGTCGTCCTTCGAATCGCTCTGCTCATACAGGATCAAAGCCCCCACATTATGATCGTGAAAAAATGTATTGTTATAGCTCAACGACAGCTGGCTCAGCGTGGAAGTGTTCGTACCATACGTCCGGTTCAACGTACCCTTCCCATTCACTCCATTCACCTGTGACGCAGTATAGCTGTCCGTGGTAGGATCATAGGCATAGAGGTCGTACATTTTCCTGTAGGCAGTATTGTCGCTGATTGTATATCCATAGTTGAACATGCCCCTTGCCTTCAGCCCCTTGACGCCCGGAATATCGTATTCCAGGCTCAGCTGGCTTTGCAGGTTCTTACCCACCGCCTTCTTGAAACCTACTTTCGACGCATCCGTGATAGCGACGGGGTTGGCATTGTCCGGCATCACATTCAGATAATCGTGGTTGTTATTCGCATAGATCTGGTTGATAGGTATCTGGCTCCAGGCATATTTGAAGATGGTCCAGAGGTCCTGGTAAGGCTGATTCTTCGTATCTAAATAGCCGCCTACCAGCACTTGCGCCCGCAGCCTGTCCGTGATCTTTACGTTGACGTTGCTACGCACATTCCACCGGTCATAATCCAGGTCGTTCGACTTCAATACACCGCCCTGCTTCATATAACCCAGGCTGAAAAAGGTGCTTACCCTGTCGCTGCCACCCTGGATGTTCAGGTTATGTTGTGTCTGTGGAGCAAACGTGTTAAAGGACGATCCGATCCAGTCGGCCCCCGCATACGTCCCATCCAGCCAGGGCTTGATATTCTCGTAGGTATAGGCTGGTGGCGCATTCGATAGGAAATTGCTCGCGAAATCCCGTTTTACTTTCTCATTCGTCAGCATCATATAATCTACAGGACCCACGCCATCAGGCATACCAAGGAACTGCTGCCAGCCCTGGTTCACCGAATAGTTGAAGTCGAATTTGCCGTTCTTGTTGGCCCCCTTCTTCGTCGTCACCAGGATGACGCCATTGGAACCTCTTACCCCATACACCGCCGCGGAAGCATCTTTCAATACCGATATGCTTTCGATCTCATTCGGGTCCATCCGCTCGATACCACCCCTCGGCACCCCGTCGATGACCACCAGCGGCGCGCCGCCAAAGCTTCTCAGGTCAAAGCTGTTCTCATACGCCCCCGGTTCCGCCGTCCTTTGCACCATACGCAGACCAGGCACCTTGCCCGTCAGCATGTTCATCACGTTCTCATTCTTCGTGACGACGATCTCGCTGTTCTTTAGCTGTACCACAGACCCGGTGAGCGTCACTTTTTTCTGCGTACCATATCCCACGACAACTACTTCCCCCATATCCTTGCCGCCGATATTCATCACCACATTCACCATGCCATGGGCATTTATTTTCTCCACGACATCCTTATACCCTACATAAGAGAAGGTCAGCTCATTGACGCCGGCAGGAACAGCAAGGCTGAACTCACCCCTGTCATTGGTGGCAGTACTTACACGGGCAGCCCCTGTGCCGGACGATACCGTCACACCCGCCAACGGACCGCCATCCTTGGCATCCGTTACTTTCCCCTTAATGGTCCTTTGCTGCGCGACTGCCCATAGGGGAAGGATGAACAGCAACATAAGCAGACATTTTATCAAGTTCGATTTCATGACATTTTTGTTAGAGATTTAAAGATTACTATACAGGTCTTGCAGTGTGTCACTGGCAACCCCCCAAACCCTTCAGGAGCCTGGCTCCCGGGTGGTTGATAGCTTAGGGTGGGAAAAAGATTGGCTGTCGCATCGTTAGTTTTGGTTAGTTTAAGGTTAAAAAATAACATTATTCAGTCGCATCGGCGCCCCATTCCTTATTGGGCTTTGGCCCCATCTCCAGCACCAGGTTTCCCCCGTTCATCAGCTGTTCATGCGTGAACCAGGGCGTTTTCAGCTCCTTTCCATTCATCGTGGCGTGTTGGATATATTTATTGACGACTGAACAATGGTTGGCCATCAGCGTAAACTGCTTTCCATTCTCGAGATGGATCGTCACCTTGCTGAATACAGGGCTGCCGATAGTATACACAGGCTTCCCTGGCGTGACGGGATAAAAACCCATGGAAGAGAATACGACAAAAGCGCTCATGCCCCCGCCATCTTCATCCCCCGGGATCCCGAATATATTGTCCTTGAACCACGTGTCCAGCAGGAAGCGGATCCTCTTTTGCGTCTTCCACGGCGCACCCGTATAATTGTAGAGATAGGGAATATGGAAGCTGGGCTCATTCCCCATGGAATATTGCCCCACCAGCCCAGTCGCATCGGGGAACTTGCTCCAGAACTCTGGCTTCGATCTGTCAAGACCTTCGCGGAACAATCGATCTAATTTTTTCTCCATACCCCGCCGTCCGCCCATCAGCTCCATCAGGGATGGGATATTCTCTTGCACCTGCCACTGGTACGTATACCCGTTGTTCTCATCGTAGTAATCACGGCCGCCCGCGCCGCCATCGAACTTCGGATCGATATCGATCCAGTTCCCCTTATCATCCTTGGGATAGAACAGCTGCTTGTCCGGATTCCAGAGATGCTTGTAATTGGCTGCCCGCACGCTGAACAGGGCCGTATCCTCGTGCTTGCCCAGGTCCTTTGCCAGCTGACCTACCGCCCAGTCGTCATAGCTCGTACCCAGCGTCACCGCCACCGCCTGCCGGCGTTCGAACTCATGCACCCTGCTTTCCGTTTCCTTCTCCCCGATACGCAGCGCCGGGAAATAACCCGCGGTGTGATAAAAATCATCCAACGCGCACTTGGGACCTTTCCGCCAGGGCAGCATCGTCGCCTCCATCGAATTCTTCTTCATCCCTTCATAAGCCTTCCCCACATCGAATTTCCGGAGCCCCTTACGCCAGGCGTCCAGGAACACAATAGAGGAATGGAATCCATTCATACAGGCATGATCCCCAAAAAGCACCGGGAAAGTAGGCATCCATCCTCCCTGCTCGTACATCCTGACATAGGATTGCAGCATATCCTCTTCCTGCGCCGGATGCAGGATCATCCGCAGCGGATGCAACGCCAGATAGGTGTCCCAGACCCAGTCATCCGTATAGAATGTTCGACTATCCTTATGTACCTGCTTATCGAATCCGCTATAGTATGACCCATCCTCCGTAATATCCACCATCCGCTCGCTGCACCGGTACAGGGCCGTATAAAAGCTGCGACGCTGCGCTTCCGTTCCACCCTCCACGCTTACTTGCCCCATGGCCTTCTCCCAGATCCCCTTCGCCTCATCCACCAGCGCTCCAAACTCCTTGCCCTTCAGCTCCTTTTCAAAATTGCGCTTCGCCTGCTCTACGCTGATATAGCTGAGGGCGTATTTGAACTCCACCTGCTTCGTTCCTCGCGGCCAGCGTATCCATGTCTGCGCGCCCTTTACTTCACCTTTTCCATTATCACTAAACACCCCATACATGTAAACTTTTATATCCCCATGGTACGTCTCGAACGCCGTCACCTCATTGGCCGAAACAAATTTCCACTCCGATGGCCCGTCGTTATAGTTCCCGAACAACAGCTTTGGCTCTCCCGACACAGGGAATTGCACCCGGAAATAGCCCGCCTTCCGGCCGGGAGCAAACTCCAGCGTAATGCCATCATCGATCAAAAAGGTGGAATAATACCACGGCTTGTTGACCTCCAGCTCATGATCCCAAACCATCCCACCCTGCCAGTTCGCGGGACTCAGCTCCCCCACCGACGGCTTTAAAGAAAAAACTTCCCCCAGCCGGTGGGAGACAATGGTCAGCGGGAAGGACGCTATCTGATCATCGAAATAATCCTTTCTGTCCGGTGCAAATCGTATCACCTGGTTGGGAAGATGAACCAGCGGACGGGTAGGCTCCAGGAGTTGACCTACGTTGCCGATCCTCGGGTCGATGTACAATGCATTCGATTGCATTTGTCCCGTGAGCGTAGCCGGTAGCCCTGCCATGATCAAAAAGATCATGACAGGCATTATATACAATACCTTCATGGGGGGGAGATATTTATCTTTGAGGGATCAGGTTGATGAGATAGATAAATACCTTGGTCAGACTTTTCATACAGCAGTTTTTTCGTTAAGAGTATGCTACGAAATAAGGAGGAAAGCATTAATTAGGGGGTTAATAAACCTATTAACGGGAAAAATTAAATAAATTAATTTTACAATAATTTAATAATCAGCAATATAGCTGCAAAATATTTATAAGCATAAACACATAGCTTTCCCCGCGCATCAGGCTAAAGAACGCTTAACATCGGTTAATTAATGGTATAATAATTCGTCTGATTCCAGATAATTTCGTTCCTGCCAAAACACAGCGTATGTTAAAGATCATCCCTTTTCTCCTTCTCGCCGGCCCCCTGTTAAAAGCCCAGGACCTCCCCCGTTTCCAGCCCACCCACGAGCAGATGGTACAACGCTACATCCGTGCGGAGAAGCTGGATAGCCTTACCAGGAACGCCGTGTTCAAGACCAACGTCGACGCGCATTGGTCCGCCGATGGGACCTCCTTCTGGTATGTCAATGTATTAAAGGACAGTGTCCGCGAATATTTCCGGGTAGTGGCTGCCACCGGTCGCAAAGAAAAGATCTCCGGTCCCGACCAAGGCTTCTCATCAGACCAGGCTCCCACCCAAAGTGCGGCCCCCGCTACCCGCCAACGTAGTCGTCGTTCGTCAGACTTCCGCAGCGGCAACATTTCCCCCGATGGGAAATGGGAAGGCTACATAGAAAAAGGCAATCTTTTTATGCGCCCCGTCACAGGCGGCACCCCCATCCAATACACCACCGATGGCTCGGAAACTACACCCTATGGCGCGATGTCCTGGAGCCCCGACAGCAAATACCTCGCGGGCTTCCTCATCCACCCCGTAAAGGATTCCTCCGTATACTTCGTGCTGTCTTCCGTACCCGGCACCACAAGAGGACAGCTGAAAGGCCGCCCCTACAAACAACCCGGCGACCCCTTCACCACATTCGACCTGTTCCTTTTCCCCATCGGCCCCCAGCCCACTGCCGTCAGGGTCAACACCGGGACCATCGACTTTCCCGGCTACGCTCCACAACTACACTGGCGCTATGACAATCCCCGCTATTTCACCTACGAAAAGTTTGACAGGGGTCATCAACGCTTCCGGGTCATCGAGGTGGACGCTACCACCGGGAACACCAGGAACATAGTAGATGAAAAGACCCGGACATTTATATACATGGCCCGCCAGTTTACGGAATATCCCGACAGTACCCATTTCCTTATCCGCACTTCCGAAAAGGACGGCTGGCGCCACCTCTACCTCGTCGACCTTACCACCGGCAACGAACAGCCCATCACAAAAGGTAGTTGGGTAGTACGGGGAGTAGACAGCATCGATCGCAGAAAAAAACAAATATGGTTCTCCGCCAGCGGCATCAACCCTGATGAAGACCCCTATTTTATACATTATTATCGCATCGGCTTCAATGGCAAAGACCTTGTTTCCCTCACCCCTGACAAAGGCCATCATACCATAACCTTCTCCCCCGATGGAAAATACTTCATCGATAATTACTCACAGGTCAATGTCGCCCCCGTCACAAAACTGCGACGCAGTTCGGATGGCAAAGAAATAGCGCTCCTCGAACAGGCCGACCTGTCTTACTATAAAACCACCGGCGTCTCACCACCCGAGGTCTTTGTGGCAAAAGGCAGGGACGGTGTCACCGACATATGGGGCATCGTCAGCCTTCCCTCCGACCTCGATCCCACAAAAAAATATCCCGTACTGGAAAATATCTACGCGGGCCCGCACGACTCCTTCGTCCCCAAGTCGTTTACTCCCTACAGCGAAATGCAAAGCCTCGCCCAGCTCGGATTCATCGTGGTGATGATCGATGGTATGGGCACCGCCAACAGGAGCAAGGCATTTCATGACGTATGCTGGCAAAACCTCGCCGACGCCGGCTTCCCCGACCGGATCCTATGGATCAAGGCCCTGGCTAAAAAATATCCTTACGTGGATACCACGCGCGTAGGCATCTATGGCACCTCCGCCGGAGGACAGAACTCCGTAGGCGCTCTCCTCTTCCACCCCGAATTCTACAAGGCCTGCGTAGCCGCCTGCGGCTGTCATGACAACAGAGTGGACAAGCAGTGGTGGAATGAACAATGGATGGGCTACCCCGTAGGTCCCCAATACGAACAACAGTCCAACGTGACCAATGCCGCAAAACTACAGGGCAACTTATTCCTTATCGTGGGCGAGGCCGATACCAACGTTCCACCCGAATCGACTTATCGGGTGGCAGACGCGCTCATAAAGGCCGGCAAGGACTTCGACTTCCTGGCCATACCAGGCATGGACCACAGCGACGGCGGACCCTATGGGAGAATAAAGAAAAGGAATTTCTTCGTGAAGCACCTGATGGGCGTCGAGCCCCCCGACATCAACTCCGGCGAGCTGGCCGCGAAAAAAGAGATAGGCAGGGAAAGATGGTCCTTCCAGTAGGTCGGCCTGCCGGTCGCCCTTTCAGCAGCACCGGTATCTGCCGTCTTATTTATCCGTATCGCTTCCGTAACACCTCCATCATATGCACATTGATCCCCCACTGGTCCGCCAACGGCTGCCGGGTATAGGGCAAAGTGGGCATATAGTCTGCCGGACCGAATTCAGTCAGTATCGTCATCGTCTGACCCGATTGCTTTTTCCGCCTGATCACCTCATCCCACCAGGCAAAATGCGCTTTCACAGCCTCCTCCCATTCCGGCGCACGCGGGTCATTCACCTGTGGTCCCTCCGGATGACCGATACGCGCATGGATATGATCCGTCCTTTCCAGCGCCAGCGCCACGGTGGCCGCCTGGTCCGCCAGCAGACTCTCGCTGACATTACACCAATGCGATACATCGAAGGTCACCCGCAGATCGGCAATGCTTTCAAGATAACGTTTTGCCACCGGCGCCGCGAACAACATCCTCGATCGGTGCGTTTCATGCAATATAGGTATACCCGTCTCCTGAGTGACGGCGCGCGTCAGGTCGATAAACGCCTTGTTCTCTTCAAATGAAAAGAAATCCCTCCCCGAATGACAGTTGATATACAACGGCCGTTGTATCTTATTACGCGCCGCCCCTTCCACCATTTGCTTGAAAGTGGCAAGATGCTCACGCGTGTCCGCTTGCGAGCCCGCACACAAAAAGCCCGCTTCGAGATGGTATTTCGAGAGGACATCGAATATTTCCTTCTGCCGGGCCGGGTTCAGGGACCACCATATCTCGATGCCGTCATAACCCGCCTTGCGTACCATGGCCCCATATTCGTCCAGTGTGCCTTTAAAACCCCAATCCGTGGCCAATATCTTTAATTGAAATCCAGCCGCCGGACTCATAGCCTTCAGCGGCGCCGCAAACTTATCCAGCAACAATCCCGTTGCGGTCAGCGCGGAGTAAGAGATAAATTCTTTTCTGTTGATCATATGGAAGGTATCTGCACCAATATACAAATAAGCGCTATATTTAATCCATTTTCTCTTCCTCGCATACTATTTTATATCCCCAATCGACCAAATGAAAAGACTTGGCCTTTCCATACTGATCGCTTTTTATACCTTATCCTGCTTTGCCCAGTTGGACTCCCTTTACAAGCTGGAAAACAGGATCATGGCAGGCGACAAAGATGCGCTGGTCAGGCTGGCTCCCTACCTCGACAATCAGCAGATCATTATTGAACCTCTTGGATATCACAGGCTCCAGCATTCAGTAAGGTCCATCGCCACGCGCATTCTCCAGGAAAACTGTCTTTTTTCACAGGACGAGCTCGATATTGATACCACATTGACCAGCAGTTCATTCCTGAAATTCCTGGATACCCATAACGATCTCTTCTTCGACGACACCACGGGCGAATTCCTGCTCACGCCCCTCTCTGTCCGTAATACAACCTTCGAAACGCGCGCCCTTTCCAGCCAGGCAATCAAAGAGCTTGACTCCAATATGCTTTATACTCCCTATCCCGATTGGGTATACGCCGACAGGATCATCAAACCCCTGGCAGACCGGGACCCCGTGGCCCTGCTAAAAATAGCGGCTGCCTTATACAAGACACGAGCACGATACGACAGGTATTATTTCCGGCAGGACGAATATTTTTCTCTGATCAAAAACCTGACCCACATAGAAATAGGTGTCCCTGACGAGGATGGCCATATCACTTTTCTCTACCAGCCTCCGTACCGCACCGGCGACAAGCTGAACTATCTTATCTACTGGACCCGTCATTATAAGGACTACCGGTGGGACTCTACAAAAAGACTCTTTCTTAACACCGGCAATGCCCCCCGGAGGCGCACCCTTGCGGAAGAACTGCTGGATTTGATGAACTCGGAAAATGACTCCATTGCGCTGGATGCATTTGCCCGGCTCGCAGAGCTCGATACCTCTCAGTCTCAAGCCGCCATGGCCGATTACCAGGCCGCCGACACCCGTTTCAATTACAGTCTTCCGATATTTCCCTTTAGATTCCTGCAGGTCATCAACATGCTGGTCCATTATTGCCGGAGCCATCACATCAGCTATCTCCCTTCTGGTGATTTGCGAACAACTCTCGAAAAGCTGCTCGACAGACATTTGCCCTTTTCTAAAAGATACCAGCTGGAAGATACCCTGATCCACCGTCTTACGCTTGACCAGATCACCCAGGTAGAATATTTTGGTCTCCTCCACGAGAATAGCTGGAACGCTACCTATTCCATCGGCAGGATCATTGACAAGTTTTATTCCAGGAATTGGACTCCGCTCCTGCAAAACAGCGCGGCATTGGAATGGTATCTAAAAAAATCCCGGATCTTTAATGATCTCGGCATTATAGGCAATTGCAACAAATACCTGAAAAAATTCAGCAACAGCTCCGAAAATACCCTGTGGCAGATAAAAGCTATCTCCCAATCTACCATCGACCCCGACGTCAGCCTACAGGCAGATACGATCATTAAGCTGTATAGCGTTCCCATCACACCCGACTTTCGGGACAAAAAATATTTTGAAGGGAATGCCGATTATACGATCAGCGATCTAAAGAAGGAGTTTGACGAGGCGCTCCATGACGCTAAAAAAAGTGAATTTGCCATTAGCGCAGTCATTAGTAAGATAAGCTATGATCAGATAGGCCAGGTTCTCGATCTAATGAAAAAAGATTCACTTTTGGGTAAAAACATCTATAATTTCCTTGAAAGGGATTTTGGGTTACCTATAACAGCCCATGATACTGCAGCGCAGCGACTTTTTAGAGAAGACTATTCTCATCTCGACGAATATCATCTGTATGAAAAATATCTCCGGCGGCTAAATCCTGCTTACTACTTTGATAAAGAGCATTCCGATTTTCACAGGATATACGATATCCTCAAATATGATGTCGTCGACGCTTTCACAGGGGGTGGCGGCAGCAGAAGAGAAGACGGAATATATATGCTGATCAAACTGCTGGAGTTGCATTTCAACACCCGGCTCGGCTTCCCCAAAAAACTATGCAATGCCGCGGGCATTTGGGGCTGTAATTGCACCGACAGAGCTAAATATTGGATGCATTACCTCGAACAAGAGGGTCTTGTGCAGCCAGATAAGAACGAGCCGGTCTCGATAGCACCTTAAGAAATCAGGCAACAAATTGATTAACAAAGAACTAAAGTAGGGGTAACAAATAGCCGACCGGATTGATCTGTAAAAAAACGATCTCTATGCTTTTGAAATGCATCACCGCCGCCTTACTGACCCTGCCCCTTTCATACCATGCCTTCTCCCAGGACGCTCGCATCGGTTTCAAGGGAGGGCTGAGCATCGCCACCATGGTAAAGACGAATGATAAAACCTTTTCGTCCACACCCCTGTATGCATTCAACGGTGGAGCAGTGATACAGCTGCCCCTGGGAAAGCTCATCGCCATCCAGCCCGAAGTGCTATTCTCTCAAAAAGGCTACAGGGCCGCCGGAACAAGCCTGGCCGGAGACTACGACTATCGCCGCATCGCCAGCTGTCTCGATATCCCCCTTCTCCTTAAGCTCAATCTCTCCAAAGAGCTGGGTGTCGTCATTGGACCGCAGTATTCCTATTTATTGTCGACACATACCACCTTCAGGTCTGGTGGCGCCTCCTATCAGCAGACGGTGGACAACGACAACAGCAACATCACAAAGAATATTTTCGGAGGCGTCCTCGGACTGGATCTCAACCTGAACAATAACCTGTTCCTTTATGGCCGCTATACCATCGACTTCAAGAACAACAATGGCGATGGTACTTCTTCCACACCCGCTTACAAGAACCAGGTCTTCCAGGTGGGACTGGGCTTTCTTTTGTAAGACAGCCAATATCTCTTCCAGCCCTCGCCATACCAATAGTTCGATCCGCTGTACCTTGGCCCACCGGACAGTCACTGTATCATTACCGCACATTTACTCCGTCCGCCCCACCCCTAACCATTTGAATGTAAATAAAATACAGCCCTGGCATCCTATTAGTTATCTTTTAGCAAACATCTGCTGCATATGTTCAGAACCTATCTCCGAACAGCCCTCCGGAACCTTGCCCGGCACAGGAGCAATTTCGTCCTCAATATCGCCGGTCTCATCGTAGGCTTCACTGCATTTCTGTTGATCTTCCTCGTCATCCGGTATGAACAGAGCTTCGATAACTTCCATCCCAATAAGGATAATATATATCGCGCCGTACGCATCGGCAGAAGCTCCATCAATAGAGAATACAGAACGGGCGTTCCCATTCCCGTTACCGCAGCGATTCGCACAGATTTCCCTCAGCTGGCCGGCGCCGCTGCCATCCTCTCGGACAACCAGGTCCAGGTCGCCGTTCCCACCCTCGACAGCACCGCTCCCAGAAAGTTCAAGGAACCTTCCGGTATCTTTTTCGCCGAACCGGCCTTCCTCCATATGTTCAATTTTCCCCTCCAAAGGGGCGATAGCAAGACCGCCCTCACCGAACCCAACACCGTCCTGCTGACAAAGGACATTGCCTCCAAATACTTCGGCGACTGGACTACCGCCATAGGACGTACACTCAAATTTGACGGACTTGATGTCAAGGTCACCGGCATCCTCGATAACCCGCCTATCAATACCGACTTCCCCATCAAGGCCCTACTGCCCTATGTGACGATAAAGAATTATATGGATATGAATAACTGGGGCAATATCAATGACAATAATTATTGTTTTATCCAGCTCCGCCCTGACCAGTCCGAGGCACAATTCCAAAAACTCCTCTCCGACTTCACAGATCGACATATCAAACCCATCAACCCCGGTTATGATCTGGTACTGCAGCCACTGAAGGAGATGCATTATGACGAGCGCCTGGGGAATTTCAATGGCCGCACCTTTGGCAAAGATCTCACCCTGGCATTGAGCCTTATCGGCCTGTTCCTGCTCATCATCGCCTGCGTGAATTTCATCAACCTCACCACCGCCCAGGCCGTCAACCGCGCCCGTGAAGTAGGCGTACGAAAAGTCCTCGGCAGCAGTCGTGCCCAGCTTATCGTACAGTTCCTGGGCGAGACATCCATCACCAGCCTGCTTGCACTGATGGCATCGTTGATCCTTGTACTCATATGCATCCCTTTTGTCAATGATCTGCTCGAGATCCATTTGTCTGCTTCCATACTCTACAGCAACGGTATGATCTTCTCGATGCTGGGCGCCCTCATACTCGTCGCCTTCCTTTCCGGCTTTTATCCAGCCCTCGTGCTGTCCGGGTTTAAGCCCATCAATGTTTTAAAGAATATAATAAGTACGGACAGGAACAAAGGCGTCCTTTTCAGAAGAGGTCTCGTCGTCTTTCAATTTGTCATTGCGCAGGCCCTCATCATCGGCACCCTGGTAGTAGCCTCTCAAATGGATTATTTTAAGAATGCAGACCTCGGCTTTAGAAAAGAAGCCGTTATCAATGCCAGCTTCCCAAATGACAGCCTGGGTCTTACTAAGATGGATGTATTGAGGAACGAGCTGCGTAAGATCCCCGGTGTTTCCGACATCAGCTTCAGCACTTTCTGGCCCACCGGTGAACAATGGGCTACCGACCTGCGTCAACCCGCCAACACTGCCATCAATCCTGACCTGGTCGTCATTATGAAACCTGCCGACACCAGCTTTTTTAGTTTGTACGATATCCAATTGGTGGCCGGAAGGAAATATTACTCATCCGACACCATGCGCGAATTTGTCATCAACGAGGCCGCTGTCAGGGGACTTGGCATCAAGAACCCCAAAGACATCATCGGCCGCCTCATGAACATTGCGGGAAGAACAAGACCCATCGTGGGCGTCGTCAGGGATTTTCATGTCAATTCTCTTCGCGACCCCATCCGTCCCATCGTGCTGACCACAGAGAAGAACAGCTATTCGACGGCAAATGTCAGGATCAGCTTACCGCAGGCAAAGAACATCATCTCCGCCATGGAAAAGACATGGAACAGTAACTTCCCCGACTTCGTCTTTGAATATGCTTTCCTGGACAAGGACATTGCCGACTACTATAAACAGGAGAACCAGCTTTCCGAACTCTACAAGATCTTCTCCGGCATCGCCATCTTTATTTCCTGTCTGGGCCTCTTTGGGCTAGTATCCTTTATGGCCGTGCAGCGCAGGAAAGAGATTGGGATCCGCAAGGTATTGGGAGCTCCCGTCGTGCACATCGTGGTGATGCTGTCAAAGGAATTCGCCCTGCTTATTACCCTTGCCTTCCTCATAGCCGCACCCTTTGCCTGGTACTTCATGCAACAATGGCTGCAGCAATATGCCTATCGCATCTCACTCGGGGCAGGGTTCTTTGTCGCCACCATCCTGTGTTCACTGTGCATAGCGTGGATCACCGTCAGCTACACCGCCATCAAGGCCGCCATGGCAAATCCGGTAAAAAGTTTGAGAACCGAATAAGGTTCCCTTACTTCTTTCCGCCGCCATCATCATCATTCAATGACTTCGACAGCTTGATAAAATAGATGCTGTTCCGGTCCACCTCATTCGTGGCAGGAGGTTTTATAATGATGTATTTTTCTTCTTGAACAACCAGTAAAAAGGAATGCCCAGCAATATCAATGTCAGCCCGATAACAGCTTCCCTCGGCCGGGTGACAAGCGTATTCCCTATCAGCAGCAGACAGAATAATATGAACACCGCAGGCACCACCGGGTATCCCCACACTTTGTATGGCCTTGGCGCATCCGGCATCTTTTTCCGCAAGATAAAAACACCCAGGGTCGTAGCAGCATAATAGATGAAGGCGGCAAAGATCAGCATATCCGTTATCTGATCGAAGGTCCCTGATAACACCAGCAGACAGGCCCATATACCCTGGTACCACAATGCATGGGCAGGCACCCGCGCCGCGTTCAGTCGGCTCACCTTCGGAAAGAACACGCCCTCGCAGGCCATGGCATAATAAGTACGCGAATTGCTCAGTATCGTAGTATGCGTGCATCCCAGCGTCGTCACCAGGATCAGGGAAGAAATGAACAGGATGCCGCCATGACCCCAAAATACATTCACAGCTTCCACCGCCGCAATGGATGATTTCGCCGCCTGCATTTGCTCCAGCTTCGGTATAGGCAGCAAGGCCAGGTAGGTTATATTCACCAGTATATAGATCGCGATGACCACCAGCAATCCGATAGTGATGCTCAAGGGTACATTCCGGTGCGGGTCCTTGATCTCCCCTCCTAAATACCCCACGGAATTCCATCCCTCATAACCCCAGAACGCCGCCAGCATGGCCGTAAATATGGCGCTGATGGTCACAGGACCCGCCCCTTCCGACACCGCCAGCCGAAAAGGCTCCGCCGGCGCGGCCTGTGAGCTGCTCCACCCGAATACGATGATCGTGATTATGCCCGCCAATACCAGCAAATACAATCCGGTACTTAACCCCGCCCCCGTTTTAAGCCCCGTCGTATTGATCCATGTCAACACCAGGATCAGCAGGATAGCCACCAGCTTGACCTCGAATGCGGCGAAAGGATAAAAGACGCCAAAAATACCCTTGTCCGCCAGCGATGGGAACAGCGCCGGCAAATGGACCATGCTGTTCAGCGACTGGGCAAATACATAGGCAATACCCGCAATGGCCGCCGTCTTGATGGCCGTAAAATTCGACCAGCCGTATAGATAGGAAAAAAATCTCCCGTATATTTTTTTATAATAGGCATATTCCCCCCCCGTATCAGCCAGCATGCTCGCCACCTCCGCATTGCTAAGGGCGCCAAAAAGAGAAATGATCCCTCCCAACACCCAGCAGATCAGCACCCATCCCGAGGAATGCAGCTCCGCCGCCATAGGGGCCACTTTTTTATACACCCCTGATCCAATAATATTTCCGATTACCAGGAATATCGCCAGTCGAAGTCCAAGTGCCCGATTCAATCGTGATGGAACGCTCATGCAAGTAATTTGATTAGAAGTAATCTCGAAATATACCTAATTTTAGTAAACTCCTGACATGAAAATACTCCTCGCCCTCCTTGCCGGCCTCCTGCTGGAAGGATTTATACAATTGCATTCCCCGAAAACCGATCCCCTCGCCGCCAGACGCCAGGCCCTGCTGTACAAACAAAGTAACCTTATCCGCTGCGGGGCCGACCTCACCACCTTCGATCCCACTGCCGATCCCATCCCCTTTCTCTCAGGCTGGGGCGATTATCGTATGCCCGTCACCGAAAAGAATGACAGCGCTTATCTGTATTTTCAGCAGGGCATCAACATGTACTATGGTTTCCACATCATAGAGGCCCTTGCCTCCTTTGACAAAAGCACCCGCTTCGACAGCGGCTTTGCCATGGGCTATTGGGGCGTCGCATTGGCCTATGGCCCCAACATCAACGATAATGGTTATAGCGCCAACCCCGCCGCGCTGGCTGCCGCCATAAAAGCCAAAGCATTATCCGCCCATGTCTCTCCTGCCGAAAAGGCCCTCATCGACGCTATCCAGCCGCGCTATTCCGCCGACTCTACTCAAACCCGCGAGCACCTCGACCAGCTCTATGTCGATGCCATGCGCACCGCATACCAGCAATTTCCCCGGGATCACGATATTGCCGCACTCTATGCCGACGCCCTGATGCAACAACATCCCTGGGACCTCTATGACAGATACGGCAAGCCCAAGACCTGGACCCCGCCCATCGTCGCCATCCTGGAAGGTATCCTAAAGACAGAACCCAACCATCCCGGCGCAGCGCATTATTATATCCATGCCGTGGAAGCATCCGATCACCCCGGAAGCGCGCTGGATGTTGCCGGACGGCTCCCTACCCTCATGCCCGGTGTATCGCACCTCGTACACATGCCCGCACATATCTATATCCGCACCGGTAATTATGACGAAGGCTGGCGGCTGAATACCCTTGCCGTAAAAGGTTATTATGACTACCTCGACAAGTACGCTCCCGTATCCGGTAATACGCCGCTATACCTCATACACAACCTGCACATGCAAGCCGCCTGCGCCAACATGGATGGCCGCTATGCCGATGCCATAAAAGCCTCTATAGACACCCGCGCCAGCTTCGACAGCAGCTGGATGAGCGCCCCCGACTTCAACGGCGTCTTTATGCAATACGTCTATATGACACCGCTCCTGACCCAAGTGCGCTTCGGCAAATGGGATGAGATCCTAAAGGACCCCGTCCCGGCTACAGCCTATATCTATGCCGATGTCCTCTCACATTATGCCCGCGGTATCGCCCTGGCCCGCAAAGGACAGCCCACCGATGCGGAACAGGAGCTGCAGGCCCTGCAGCACGACACGCTCCATCCCCAGCTCAAAGCCCCCGCCCCCAACTACGCCAATCCCGGGATCAACGGCGCCCGCGTAGCCGAAAGGATCCTGGCAGGCGTCATAGCCGAAAGCCGCAACCAGATGCAACCGGCCATCGAAGCCCTCCGGACCGCCGTAGAGATCGAAGACGCCATGATCTACGACGAGCCTAAGGACTGGCAGCAGCCCGCCAGACAGTTCCTCGGCGCCGTGTACATAAAGACAGGCCGGTACAAGGAAGCCGAAAAGGCCTTCCGCGAAGACCTTCAGATCAATCCGAACAACGGATGGTCCTACACCGGGCTGGCCACCGCCCTGGCAAAACAAGGCAAAAAACAGAAAGCCGCCACAGCAGCAGCCCGGGCCAAAAAAACATTCGCCCGCAGCGATCTGAAGATCACCAGCGCCGTGTTATAGCCTCCCCTAATCGCAATAGTTCTTATCTTTATTTCATGAAGCCCCTCCTCCACCTCCTCGCGCTGATTTTCATTATTGGTATCAATTCCTCCAACGCTCAGACAGCCGGCGCCACCACCTGGCCCCAGGGCATTGCACACGTCATCGTCGTTGGCTGTGATGGTATGAGCCCCGATGGTATCCGCACCGCCCCCACTCCCGTCATGCATCGTCTGATCAGGGACGGCGCCGTTAAATGGAACGTACGCACCGTCTATCCCTCCGTCAGCAGTCCTAACTGGGCCTCGATGATCATGGGCGCCGGCGTGGAGCAGCATGGCGTCATCGACAACGACTGGGGCCGCGCCGAATATACCCTTCCTCCTATCGTACAAGGCAAAGAAGGGCTCTTCCCTACCATCTTTGGCGAGGTCCGGAGACGCTATCCCAATGCGGAGATCGGAGCTGCTTACCAATGGGAGGGCTTCGGTCGTCTTTTTGAAAAATCCGCCGTCAGCTTCGATCAGCATTATCCCGACGAGAATGCTACAACCAACGGATTCACAAAATACATCCTCGAAAAAAAGCCCTTGTTCGGATTCATGCACCTCGATCTTGTCGATGATGCGGGACATGAGCACGGACATGGTTCCGATGAATATTATGCAGCCGTTGCCAAAGCCGATTCTTTGATCGGGGCCGTGGAAAAAGCCATTCAATCCGCGGGTATCGCCGGCAGCACCTTATTGATCGTCACCGCGGATCATGGCGGCGTCGGCTATGGACACGGCGGAGCTACACCCGAAGAGATGGAGATCACCACTATTTATTATGGTAAAGGGATAAAAAAAGGTTATGTCGTTCGTCAGTCCGTTGTCACCTATGACCTGGCCGCTACCATCGCTTTTGCATTGAAGATCACGCCGCCTTATGAATGGACCGGGAGGCCGGTCAAGGCCGCCTTTACGGGCTTTTCAGAACCGGCCAATCGTTTCGCCGGCAAGGAGCTGATCCCCAAACCCGTCATCCTTCCTCCCCGCCATCTCTACCAGCAGGCAGGCGGTTTGTTCTTCCAGCCCACTACCACTGTTTCCATCCACACCATCGCCGACAAGGCGCAGACCCGCTATACGCTGGACGGCTCCGAACCCAACGCCAACAGCACGCTCTATCAGACGCCATTCACCCTTTCCAAAACGGCCGTCGTCCGGGCGGCTTCATTCGATGCACAGGGCAATAACAGTCTCACCTCCGTTGCCTATTTCCGTCTTGTGGATAGCAATGCCGGGCACGGCCTCCATGCCGAACTTTTCCCCGGCAAAGACTGGAGCCAGCTGCCGCCCTTCAATACCCTGACGCCCACGCAACGCTGGAAAGCCTTCGAGTTCAACCTCGACAGGGCGCAGATCTTACAATGGCTTCCCAAAGACAATGTGACGTTTGGGGTCGTTTTCACCGGCTATCTGCAGATCGATAAGGAGGGAGAGTACACGTTCTATTCCGGTTCCGACGATGGCAGCCGTCTCTTCATCGATGGCAGTCTGGTAGTGAACAATGATGGTGATCATGGTGTAGTAGAGAAGTCTGGTTCCATCCGGTTGACGGAAGGCAGACACGCCGTCAGGATGGAATATTACAATGGGGCCGGAGGCTTTTGGCTGGATGCATTTTATAAGGGGGCCGATCTGCCCAAACAGCTGATCCCCGCCGACAAATTGTATCTCGAGTCTTCCACCGCTCCTTAAACCAAAATCCACCACAGCCATGATCACAGGAGAATCATTCGCGCAAATGGCCCTTTCCTTTGCCGGTACCGAACAGGTTCCGCATTTTGAAAGGATTGGCTTTAAGGTCACAGGGCGGCGTATGTTTGCCACCTATCTGGCAAAAGACAATACCGCCAATATTTTCCTGACGCCAAAGGAACAGTCCGTTTTTTGCAAGATGGATAAAAGCATTTACCCCGTTCCCAACAAATGGGGTGAGAAAGGCGCTACCACTTTCGACCTTAACCATGTCCCCAAACACATCGTGCTCGAAGCGCTTCTTTCCGCCTACAACGAAGTGGTAGGATCAAAGGGAGGAAAGTCTTCGAGCCGGTCGCCTCGCTAATTTATTCTTCAAATACTTTCGTATCGGTTCATCCACCCAACGCATAACCACATACGCCAGCAGGATCAATAGCATAGTTCCCACCACGATAATGACTGCCATTTGTGGCAGGCTCGGTTTCTCCTTTTCCACATAGCTCAGGAACCACCATATGAATGGGTAATGGACCATATACAGCGGGTAAGAGATAGCGCCCGAGAGCTGACATATTTTTTGGAGCCATGAACGCAGCTGGCCACCCGCCCCCAGGGCTACCAGGAAGGGGAGATAAAAGACAACGATCACAGGGTCTATGATCCGATTATGTGTATTGGAGAAGGGGAACAAAAAAACCAGGGACAGCAGGACGCTGATGCTAAGAAAACCCAATCGGGATTGAATAATAAAATTCCAGCGATAGACCAGTATCCCCGCCAGAAAGGAATACCACACGCGTATGCCGCCGCCCCAAAAAGTATCGCCGCTCCACCCCACGGTCAGATTAGTGGATTTATTCGCTTCATAGAAGAGCGCCACCACGCCGCCGACTACTAGCACCCACAACAGTCGCTTGCCTACCCTGATCAACAGCAGGGCATAGACGATATTGGCGATGTATTCCCAAAACAATGACCAGGTAGGTGGGTTGAGATGAAAAAGATTGAAGAATCGCTCCGGTACCACCGGATAAGGTATCATAAGAGAGGAAGTTCCGAACAGAAGCCAAAGCCTGTCCGAGTATTTCGTCCACAATTGGCTGAACGGGTCCAGCATAAAGCCCGCCAGCCCGATCACGGCGCCGATGATCACCAGCGGATGCAGCCGGATCAATCGTAATTTGAAAAAAGTCATTACCCCTATCTTCCGCAATTTACCATCGTAGGCATAGGCGATCACAAACCCCGACAGGCAAAAGAAAAAGTCCACCATCAGATAGGCATGTGCAATAAAGCTGTGGCTATAGTCCGGAACGGCGATCTCCATAAAATGAAAGACCACCACCGCCAGGGCGGCTACTCCCCGGAGGCCATCCAGTATCTCGAAATGTTGTTTTGTCTGTAATAACCGGGCATCGGATTGATTATAATTCATAACGCATAAGTACAGGCTGGCTCATTTGAGCTCCTTGTTTAATTCCCCCGTGCTCATCCACGGCATTCCAACCTGAATTGGCAATATAGTAAAAAAACCCATCCACCACCACGCCATGCGTCGGCTCACCCAACCCCGGTGTGGCTCGTTCGATGACCAGACTACCCGTCGGATGCATACGATCCTTGTCCAATCTTATTTCCAGCACTCGTTCCGGATAAACGCCATTTTGCGTCAACAACAATCGGTTATTGATGAGATACACCCCATCGACCCCGTTAAACGCACAGGGATGCTCCGGGCTTTGCCGTATCCAGACGACGTCCCCATTCTCGATATCCATTACTGCCAGCCCTCGCACATGATCGGGAACAATAAGGTGCTTCCCATCTTCGCTCAAAGCCGGCGTTTGGGGAGAAATAAAGTCTCCTTTATCTATTCTTTCCCAATTCCCCTTTTTACGCCGGAAGATCGCGCCCGACTGTCCATCGCTCACGATGGGGTCACCCTGTAGATCCAGGACCATATCGCCCCACTGTGATCCTTCCGGTGCAGGCAGCCTTTCCTTCAATGTGCCTGTGCGGGCATCAAAACAGCATACAGCCGATTGTCCTTTGATCGAATCCACCAGCCCGCCAAATCCGGGTATAGCTACCTCCGTGACCCACACAAGCCCCCGGCGATTGTCCACCTTGATGGCCATCATCGGCCACCCGCTGGGTGAAGAGGCAAAGAGCCGGCAGTGGCCGTCTAACGCCAGACGAAATACAGCATGTTGCAGGATACTGGTGAATAGAAAGGACCGCCCTTGTTTATCATAGTCGATATCCTCCGGCAGATAACCGCTTTCCGGAAAGACAACGGCCGAATCGGAATGTCTCAGGGGACGCTCGTTCTCCTGTATGCGTTGACAAATAGCAAGGAACCGTGGACTCCCCGCCAGCCAGGAAAATTTCTTGTCCTCTCCACTGCAAAGCTGCTTACCTGACAGGCCCAACGAAGCGTAGTAGTCCAATGCTTCAAACGCTTTTGCTGAATCCCGCACCACCGCATAGGCATGCGCCGTCGCGAGGACCCCGTTTCCCCCGTCATGCAGCAGATCCCGGTACTGCAACGCTATTTTCAGCCGGCCGATGCTGTCCCCCGCCTTCCGGGCGCTTTCATCCAGACTGAGCAAACGATTGAGCTCGGCGGATGCATTGATAGGCTGCCCCAGCAGGGGATCTGCACACAGCAATGCCCCAAAAAAGATCAGAGCAGTGATCCGCGTAGTAGGTTTCATCCCACCAATATACAGCTTTCAGATAAAGGAAATTTTCGTACCTTTGTATTTCCCGCCGCCCCCAAAAAGGCCGGCAGGACTGAAAAAATCTGGGGCTGCCCGGTTTTGACAGCATCGATCTTTGAAGGTGTAAGCATGCAGTGCTTTGGGTAATCGGCACTTTAATCTCGAAGACTCAAAACTCAAATGGCAATACTCAGTATGCCATGGCTGCCTAATCAGTGATTAGATAGTCATTCGGGCCGCATAGCAGGTTAGCCTGTTACCACGCTAAGCCGCCGACTCAAAACAAACACGGGATGCTGCAACAGAAGGCTGTGACTGTTGCTTAAGACCATCCAGCTAAGGAGACGATTGGTGTGTCCGGTTCCTGCCGTCTCCCGACAATCAATGCCGGAATAAGCATGTAGAAAGCTTTTGGGGATGATGTTTGGACAGGGGTTCGACTCCCCTCAGCTCCACCCCTCTTTAAGCCGCTGATTTTCAGCGGCTTTTTTATTAATAACTAGTGAGAAATCGAACTATTCACCCCCTGGTGTGATATATCTGATTAGGCTATTCCCCCTACCCAATAATGTGCATTCAATATTGGTGTTTTCCTGGATCATCCTTTCGGCAGCACTGGCTGCAGCGTCCAAATTGTCGAAAATAGTATAGACCTTCTGATATTCATGAATTGCCTGCTCAAAATTCTCGTCGAGAACAATCCCGGTCGAAAATTCAGCTCTCACAAGCACTACTTCATTGTCATGTAAGGTTGGAAATGGTTGCATGGAGAGTTAATTTTTACTATTGATCAAGCTCACCACCACCTTCGTCATCATGCCCTTTTCTTCTGGCTTACTTTCGGCGATCATAAGTGTCAGTGCCACGAGCGCATTGTCTGCCAACTTACGGGACCCGTCCGCGCGATAAAGAATACCGTTCTTATCCAGGAACCAGACGAAGAGGAAGGCCGCAATACGTTTGTTGCCATCGGAAAACGAATGGTTCTTGATGACGAAATAGAGTAGGTTGGCTGCTTTTTCTTCTACGCTGGGATAGAGGTCGGTGCCACCGAATGTTTGGTAGATCGCCGCGAGTGATCCTTGAAAGGATTCGTCCTTCTCATTACCAAACAAAGAGCTTCCTCCGAATTTGTCCTTCAACCCGCGGATTGCCTGGATGGCTGAGTCATAAGTGATCTGAAATAACTGCTTTGGGGAAGTCCCCTCGATTTCAAGTACCTGGTGGTCATACTTGTCCAGCACGTCCAACGCATAGGTATAATCCGATAGGACACGCAATAGCCCTGCAGCCTGATCACCGGAAAGCGCTCGTGAACCGGTAACATTATTGATCAATGCAACGGCTTTTTTTAAAGCTTCGTATTGCTCGGCTTTTTCCTGGAGTTTCTTTTCATTCAATGAATACCCCCTGAGCAGGTAGTCCTTCAATACCTGGTTAGCCCAGATGCGGAATGCTGTGCCCCGTTTGGAACTAACCCTATATCCAACCGACAGGATTAAATCCAGATTGTAGAATGTGACGTTCCTTTTGACATTTCTCTTTCCCTCTTGTTGCTCAGTTTGAAAAATAGTAGTTGTAGAATCCTCGGATAACTCTTTTTCTGCATAGACATTCCGAATATGATCGTTAATGGTATTGACATCCTTTTCGAAAAGTTCCGCAATGAGCCTTTGGGAGAGCCAAAGACTGTCATCTTGTAGTTTTACATCAATTTGGGTGTGGCCATCTTCTTTGATATAGATGATGATCTCTCCTTTATTTTCGGTCATATTATGGATGTTTAGAAATCGAACTTACCGGTTTTTCCGGTAAGTTCAAAATGATTGATAATCAATAAATTATAAGAAATTATTTCAACTTACCAGTTTTTCCGGTAAGTTGCCAGACAGCCCGTCTTTATCTTAATGTAACAAGGGCTTCCTTATTATCACAAATGGGACACTACAAAGTAGCAGAAAAATAGCCGCTGGTTGAACTGCAATGTTAAATACGCAATTTGCGTATCGCGAATTAGCCAAAGACAGTTTATTGCTGCCAAGGAATCTTAGCGAAGGTACTTATATCTAATTTTATTTACTGGAGCAAAATTAATGTCCAATTAATTACGTTAAAAACTGGTCAACAAAATAAATATGCTATCTTTATATGATGGCCTCATCCGTCTCCATAGCAAATACAGTTCAACGCCAGGTCGCCGCTCTAGGCGACGGACAGGTTCTTACTATTATGGTGGAGCGCCAAACAGAAGTGGCTTATTTTAGAGCGTTGAGCCGGATGGTCAAGGCCGGGAAATTGGTGAGGTTGGAGAAAGGAAAATATTACAAGCCCCAAAAATCACGTTTTGGGGCACTACGGCCTTCGGAAACAGAAATTGTAAAGACATTTACCCAGCGTGGGGGCAAAACCGTGGGATACTTGACCGGCAATGCCTTATATAGCCAATGGGGCTTAACCACTCAGGTACCCAATAAAATAACTATTGCCCGGCGTAGCCGGTTGCCTGAAAAGGAAATCAGCGGCTACAAAATAAAATTTACCGTCCGTCCATTCCCATTTAAAGAGTTTGATATCCCCATGCTACAGCTGCTGGATACACTGGCGGACATTCGACAGATCCCGGATACGTCTCCCTTAACAGTTATTCCATTGCTGGTAGCAAAGATGAAGAAGTTGCAGCCGTCACAACTGAATAGGCTGACTCAACTCGCATTAGAATACCCTCCTTCCACCCGCGCATTGTTGGGAGCACTATTGGAAACGCATTTCCCAAAGCAAAAGACCGAACTGCTAAAGACATCTCTAAACCCATTAACCCGCTATCAGTTTGCCGGTATTGAAGCCTTGGTATCGAATAAATCCAAATGGCATTTCAAATGACGCTGCGATAAAAGGCTTTTGACTGAGGCGATCGAGGCGGCTACCAGGCATTCCGATTTTGCTAGCAGTGATTTAAATAATTATTTTTCAAATTTTTAAGATTTGGATAAACCGAAGGAGTTTGCTCAAGGGTTCGATCCCCGCCCCCTCAGCTCCACCCCACCTTAAGCCGCTGATTTTCAGCGGCTTTTTTTCGATCCAATTGCAGTCATAAAGTCGGTATCTTCAAGGTATGAGAAAATATCTCTCCTTTGCAATCCTGGCCTTTTTTTGTTCCATCGCATCTGCCCAGGAAACTGCGAAACTTAAGATAACGATATTGTCCACGATGGTAACCGATCTGAAAGGAGTCGGCGAGTGGGGATTTTCGGCGCTGGTGGAAACCGATAGCTCCCGTATCCTTTTTGATGCCGGTGGGCGGCCGAACACGGTAAGAGACAATGCGGCGGAATTAAAGCTCGATCTTTCGGGTATCCGGCAGGTAGTGCTTAGCCATAATCATGACGATCATACGACTGGCCTTCGTACCATCCAACAACAGTTCCCGGATGGAGTAACGGCGTCTGTACTTTATATTGCTTCTGGCTTTTTTGTCCGGACGGGGTATAATGTCGGGATGCTGAAAGCAGATTCGTCGACTTATGTATCCTCGGGCGTGCGTTTTGTCGTAATCGATCAGCCACAGAAAATAGGCCCGGGTATTTATCTTACCGGACCCGTACCACGGCGGTATCCGGAAAAAAATTATCCCCCTGGCAGAACATTGAAGACTCCCAACGGGCTGGTGGAGGACAATGTGCCGGAGGATATGTCGATGGTGGTGCGCACAAGTCGTGGATTGGTAGTGTTGACGGGATGCGGTCACGCAGGTATAGTGAATACGCTGGAATATGTAGGGCAGCAGTTTCCCGGAGAAAACATTGTCGCGGTGTTGGGAGGAATGCATTTATTGGAAGCGAAGGATGAGCAGCTGGACTGGACTGCGAATAAGCTAAAGGCAATGGGCGTCCGCTATTTTCTCGGGGCTCATTGCACTGGTTTGAATTCCGTTTATCGTATTCGGGAGGTTACGGGAATGACAAAGGAAAATTGCCTGGTGGGGACAGTTGGAACGACATTCGATATCGAACAGGGAATTAAAACGGGGTGGTTAAAGTAAATATAAACGGAAGATTAAGGTTTAAATACCATTTAGTGGTAATGCCGATCTCTTGTTTTGCCGAATCTAAAGTAATACTTTAAAGAAACACATAATTATATGCTTAGGAAAAATTTTTTATTCGCCCTGCTGCCACTCCCGTTTGTAAAAGGCAAGACCAGCAAGCCGTCATCTGGCAAACTTAAGATTTTTTTTAAAAGCGCCTGGGGCTCCGACGACCCAACAAAGGCGGCTTTTCCCTTTCTCCATGGAATTGCATTGGCGGAAGCAGGTCACGATGTACAAATCTTTCTGCTGGGAGAAGCTGTAAACTTGATGCGCGATTCGGTACTTAATGCGGTCACCCCGGTCGGCTGGCCTCCCCTAAAGGAGATCATGCCCAAGGTGTTAGCCAACAACATCCAACTCTACGCCTGCGGCGCATGTAGTCGCGCCCGGGGAGTGGTAGAAACTGATCTTGGAAACAAAAAGGCAAAGTTCGGAAACCCTCAAATCTTTGTGCAGTTAACCGAGTGGGCCGACCGGATCATCACTGAATAGGAATGGGGTTGATAAAAACAAAACTCCGACGTCGCAGGATGGTTGTAAAATATCTAATGCTTTAATTGTTGAATTAGAGCCAAAAAAGATGTTAAGTGTTCGATTGAAACCCCCTCACCCCCACTTAAGGGGATTTTCTCACAGGAATCCCCTTTTTTGCTGACTATAAGCAGGTCTTTGCTTAGCCGAAGTCGACTACCAGCAAGGATATTCTACACAGGTACCAACAGGCCGGTTAATTGCCGTGAATAAGCGCATAAGCCGTAAGATTGGCTACAATAACATAGCTATCCATTATGAACGTCGTCCCCAGTAAGGGAGTCATAGAAGAAGTGGCCCTGGAATTGGGTATTAAAATAAATAAAGTGTTCGATCCCCTCCCCACCCCCTCTTTAAACCGCTGATTTTCAGCGGTTTTTTTGTTGATAGGCTAGGATGAAATCAATCCCTCCGCAAATACTCCGTCAATTCATATAGCCAGCTACAGCCGTGTCACCAGCAGCTTTCTGGGCACCCATCCCGCAATCACAGTCACAATGTTGTGGTTTTAACGGTGCGATCTTAGCGAGCGATGTGTCGATTGCCCGTATACGGACAGCGTTTCGGGAGTCAGCGACACGAATGGCAAGGTGGTTGAGGTCGAGATGGCTGATCGTCTCGGTAATTTGCTCCTTGCTCATGGGTGCAGGTTGCAGGTTGATTGCCTGTTGTTGGGTCGTGATAAATGAGCACACCGCAAAAACCGGCTTGCCGTGATATTCGCCGGTTGCAAAGACATAGGCCTGTTCACTTTGCGGTAAGGGTATCTGACCATCTTCGGTAAAAAAGCCAAATTCAGTCTTACTGTCTTTAAGAAAGCCGCCTTCGGTAAAGATCTTGCGTCCGGGGAGAACAAGGAATACATTTACTTCCGCGGCATACTCCGGGGTCATTTGCACAAGCAGCTTGCTGGGAAGGACGCCCGGCAGGTCTTTCAGCAGCGCGTCGACATTGTACCAGCCAAAACTTTCCACCGTAAATTGATAGTACAACGATGGGTGCTCGATCGGGGTCACGGATGCGGGCGACGCATATACGACCACAGTATCGGTGATAATGGCTCCTGTATCGTCATGGCGAATGACCTGGGTGCGTGGACCATTAGCACGAATAAGGGCGTCCCGATTTTTTTCCAGCGCACTGGCAAGCCGCTTGTACCGGAGACAACTGTCCAGTTCACGGGTGTAGTTCGGTACCTGATTGCTGTCTATAAGCTGGCTTTCACTGGTGATGTAATCTATCAGACAGCGTATATCGGTATGATTCAGGTCGGGAAAGGTATTCATCACTGTCTTGTTATAAACATTGTAAATGTAGTTGGCATAGCAGTCCCCCGATACCAGTACCTTGTTGTTGTTCCGGATAAAGTCGTACAGCCATTCTTCAGATCGGCGCTGACCGACATAGGCGAGGGCAGGGCCTGTTACAGATGACCGAAGCGAATGACATGACCTGCAATTAGCTTCGAAAATGCTTTTACCATAAGCGACGGCCTTTTGCGTGAAACTGTCTGCGAGCGGATGCGGGTCGATCCAGTTGATCTTTCCTTTGTCATCCATTACCCCCTTGAAGCGTTGCATTTTTTCCTCCACGCGGAGGGTCGGCAAGGCAACGTTGATCGACCGGATGATCTTGGCTGAGCTGCCATCAGCGGGTCGGATATCGATCATGCCCCCGCTGCTCAGAGGATGGCCGTCGCTCTGCGTGAGCAGACCAAAGCGGAGCATAGCTGCGATGGTATAAGCCTCTTTGATCTCGATCCGGACAGTATTAGCTCCGCTGGCGTCGATGCTGCCACGGGGAATATTGATCATTGCCCCATGCGCCGTTCGGAGTAGTGTATCATGCCGGCAATCGATCGTATATATTTCACCGTGCGTTGCAGCTGGCATTCCGGGTACAACAGTGAACCTGCGATCATGATGAGTCGATAAAAAGATCGCGACAAGCGCGACAACAACCCCTAGCCCAAGTCCACCCCATCGGTACCAAATGCGCCGGTAGAAATGCTGCTTTGCACGGTGAATGGCGCCCCTGAGGCTCGCTCGCTCCAACCCAAACCGGATGTCCTTCTGCAATTTGACAGCCTCGCGGAGGCTGGCATCGACAGCTAGTTGCGATTCAAAGGCGGTCTTGTCGGCGGGGGACAGTTCGCCGCTCAGATATTGTTCAATACGTTCCATCAATTCTAGTTCGGGTCTCATTGCAGTGGATTAAAGGATTTGCGTTTGATGTTGGAGTTCTTTCAGCCGTGTGCGTGCAGCCTCGAGACACTTGTATTTTTGGTTCTTGGTACTACTCTCGCTACGGTAACCCATTTTCGCAGCGATTTCTTTGATGGAAAGCTGACCATGATAAAACACCAGCAATAATTCGAGGCAGCGGTCCTTGAGCTCATTGAGAGCTTGTTCCGCAAGCCGGACGCGGGATTCGTATTGAAGATACGTGTGCATGTCAGCCTCTTCGTCAGCGCTAAGCTCGCCCTTCGAGAGAGTATCCAATGAGCCGTCATTCCAGGTCACGGGGTCAAACGAGACCTGCAGCCGTCGCTTGCGCAGTTGCTCATTCCAAAGCAAGCGGCAGACGCCATATAAATAGGTGGAGAGTTTGGAGGACAGCTGGAAGTCTTTTTTCAGCTTGTGAATCAGGATGATCAACGCCTCCTGGAAGATATCCTCAGCATCCCTGGTACTTCCGCCGCGAGATCGCACAAGTTTTCGGATGGCGGGAAAGTTTCGATATAAAGCGTTCAGCGCCAGATCATTCTTCCCGGTACGGATCAATTCGAGGATGGTTTGGTCGTCCATTATTAGGGGCATTTATAGTATATATGACGGAAACGAGAAAAAGTCACCTGATCGGGCAAAATTATTTTTAGTGTTGACGGCACCAGATAGAGCCGGTTTACAGTCATTATCGAAACTCAGTTTGGGTCGTTTGCCAACCCGCCACCATCTGCCGATCGATCCCGGCAAGCCCCGTTGGCTTCCAACCAGAGCGGAGAATATAGCTGTGATCTCCTCTCAAATTGGGCCGGAGCGCGACCTCTTGTTCACTCTTGATAGTCACACGCGGCTCTACAGATGGATATATGCCCTGTAGCCGGATGTCCAAAACTGGCTTGTTTGAAAGCTGAATGGATCCTGTATAGTCTGTCCATCCTGCACAAAGGAATGGATCGGTCCCAGACAAGCGCCCCGCCCTTTTTGTATGGAACCATCAATATGCGAAATAAAAACAGTCCTTTTCATTGCCGGGATGTAAATTTCCCAATCGCACCCATAGATGATTGCTGAATGCGGGCGCCCATCGTTGATAAAGGCCATCGTGGTGTCATGCATGGTGGTATAAATACCATTACCCGTTCCCAGGTCATTTGACACGACCAGACAGGTATCGAGTAGTTGTTGAAAATTGCCGTCCGGTCGATAGGCCCTAATTACGAAAGTGTCGATATCAGATGAAGAAAACCCTATAAAGGTCGGATTTATCTGCATTTTATCCAGGCAGAATATATCGCAGCCAGACCAGGCGCCTCCTAGTAATAACAACGATAAAAGTGAAAGTTTGCGCATCTTTGAAAGGCTAAAAAATGATCAGGCATGGCTGCCATCAACTTGTTTGGACCAGCTGTAAAACTTGCAAAAAATAATATACCATCCCAGGTCTGGAATGGCAAATATTCGTTAAAATTGGCACTCGGCAGCGCCGTTTGTTGAAGCTTACCGGAATGAGTCAAATCTTCCTTTCTTTCGATAATATCACTTCCCCGTCTTGAAATCTATCAGATAAGGCTTAAGTCTTGCACCCTCGGCATTACGGAACCCCTTCCCGATCACTATCTGGTATTGACTGTCAGGCTGCAGCCCGATCTCCAGGGTCAGCGAACGTCCGTCTTCCGAAAAGCCGACGATCCTTTTGATCTTCATTAAATGATCCTCGCCTAATGGCCCCAATTCAAAATTGCGATATCCTTTATCCATCGGGGCAGAGAACACAATGGTGATCTGCTGGGTGGCGGGGCTGACATCGCCGGTGTCATCGCCAAAGGGCTTCACGCTGATGACAACAGGCCGCTTCTCTTCATATCGCTCTTTCAGCTTTTGGACAGACGTTTCAAAATAACCGGAGGCATCCACAAAAGCCGCCAGGTCATTTTCGTTGGCATAGTCCAGCTCGATCATTTGTTTGATGGCCAGTTTTTTATCAGGCGCTTTGTCATAATATTTTTCGCAAACGGCATAGCCCACATAATAACCCAGATCTCGAACGCCGAACTCGTTCGCCGCGTCGCTGTATAGCCAAAATCCGGTGCCGGTATTGAAAAGCTGAGTTTCGAACTTTTGTCTTATTTTTTCCATATTGTCCTTGCCATACCCAATGGCCGGGGCGGCCGATATCTCACCGGTGGCTTTGACCGCCACGAACTCTGCCACGCCTTCCATGACACATTGGGCCAGTAAATTGTCTATCTGTGTTGTTTTTTGCTGGGTATGCACGTATTCATGCGTGTTGGTGAACGCGACGTGTTTAGGCGGGTCACTGTCAAAAAAGGTCCGCAGGTTGCTGAATGTGGCCGGGAATTCCGAAGTGACGGTATGCGGGTCGGCCAAAGCCAGTTCACTGCCGATCAGGACCATGTTGCCCTGCGTGGTACCGCCGCTCCGCAAGGCGCCGATGGTAAAGTAGATCTGCGCGGGCCTTAGCCCGGGATATAGCTTTTTGAGTTTGCGTATATCGACGGCTATCTCTTTTGCGTAGCTGTTCGCTTTAAAGGTATTGGCGCGAACGGAATGCCAGAACTGAGGATATTGATTGATGGCATCGATATAGGATTTGGCAGTATACCTCTTGACCTTCATTATAGCTTTCAGACCCGGCGTGCCCGGGTCGATAAACAGCGTGTTCAAATAGTCATATTGCTGCACGCTATCCTTTGTCGCCGTTATCTTGTCGTAAGCGTCCCAGAAATGGGTAATATCGGAGGTGGTGATATCCTGTGCAAAAGCGCCCTTGAACAGCAAAAGAGTTAAAACGGTAAGGTAAAATGATTGCTTCATGATCCAATAGACGCGATTCGATCCCTAATGTTGCAGCCGGGGCCGGATTTTCATTACTAACGATTATTCCCGTACCTTCCCTCCATGCTAAAACAATATCTCCTGCTGCTTTGCGCCGCCGCAGTCTGCTCGACAGGCTATGGCCAGAAATTCCAGGTAAGCTATCCGGCCGCCGCGCTGAGCGAACCATTTACCGGAAAGGTGATCCTCTACCTCAACAAGGAGAACAGACATCCCAAAGATGCCATGGCCGATCTGGAACCCTTTCCCTGCTTTTCCATCGATGTAAAGGACATAAAGCCGGGCGCTTCCGTCACATTTGACGATCAGGCAGCATCCTTTCCCGCTAAATTATCCGACATAGAAAGAGGCGAATATTACGTACAGGCCGTTTGGGACAGGAACCTGGGAGGCCGGGCGATTGCAGCGAGTCCGGGCAACCTTTATTCTTTATCCCAAAAGGTCCGGCTGACAAAAGATGCCAATGCATCCTTCAGCTTAACCTGCGACCAGGTCGTGCCGCAGCAGAAATTCACGGATACGAAATTTGTAAAGGAGCTGAAAGCCCCTTCCCGGCTTTTGTCCAAATCCCAGGGAAAACCGATGACAGTATATGCTGCTGTCCTGTTGCCGCAGGAGTATTATGCTCAGCCACAGCGGCAATTCCCCGTATTGTTCGTGGTGTCCGGCTATGGCGGGGATTATCATCGGTATTCCGGCGATACGACGGCCTTTAGCAGGCCGGTTGATACTATCTCCTGCATCACCGTCTTCCTGGACGGCAATTGCGCCGGCGGTCATTCTGTATATGCCAACAGCGATAACAACGGTCCGTGGGGAGACGCGCTCATCACCGAATTTATCCCGCAGCTGGAAAGATCCTATCGCTGTAATGGAGCAAGGCTCTTACGAGGACATAGCAGTGGGGGCTGGACGGTGCTCTGGTTGCAGACGCACTATCCCGATGTGTTTGCGGGTTGCTGGTCAAGCTCGCCGGACCCGGTCGACTTCCGGAATTTTCAGCGGGTCAACCTCTATGAAGAAAATAATATCTATTATAAAAAAGATGGAACTTCGAATGCCGTCGCTACCATTGCGGGATACTTCCCGGTGGCCACGATGAAACAATGCTACCAGCAGGAATTTGTGCTCTACCGGGGCGAACAGATGCATTCGTTCAACCAGGTATTTAGCGCAAAAGGGGCGAATGGCCGGCCTGTACCGATATGCGACCCCATGACAGGGGCCATCGACAAATCCTGTTTTGAGCATTGGAAGTCCTACGATATCTGCGCTTATTTGCGCAACAGCTGGCCCGCCCTTGAGAAGGGACTGCAAAGCAAGATCCGCGTATCGGTAGGTGAACAAGACAATTTTCTGTTGAACTATGCCGTACACATGCTGGATGACGAAATGAAGAAGCTCGATACGCGCTTTGTCTTCGAGTATTATCCGGGAGATCATTTTACGCTGAATACGCCGGAGTATCAGACAGCAGGGGCTGCATTCCTGGCCAAACGGTACGCACAATGGAAGATGGGACATTAGTTTGATGCCCTTTCATAGGACCAGGAAACGATATTCGTCGACAAGACCTGCCTCCATCAAACTATGCGCCCAAAATGGAGCTGCCATCCAACAATATATAGCTGCCGGACTGCTCCTTCAGTTTTTTGACCTCGTCTATCACACTCCTGCCGATGATAGTGGAATTGTTCCAGGCGGCAATATGTGACCTCACCGTACAGCGAATGTATCGTTACCGGACACGATACCCCTGCGACAAGCATATATTCAATTGACATTGATATAGTTATAAGCCTGGCACAAGATTGACGCATATACCCTCGCAAAAGCCTTTCTATGCCTGTCAATCCCATCTCGGTGAAGGTAGCCTGGCGCAACATCCTTCGGCAACGGTGGTATTCGCTTATCCATGTCCTTGGACTGGCCATAGGCATCTGCGTGTGTATCGTGATCTATCTCATCGGCCGCTATGAGCTCAGCTTCGATAATTTTCATCCTGATGCAAACAGGATCTATCGCGTTGTAGGCGATGTCCGGGACAAAGACGGCAATGTGATCTTTCTCAATAGTCCATTCAGGGAGGTGGCAGGGGTCGAACACCTGATCTCGGGGTTCGAGGCGCAGGCGGCGTTCCATACCTTTGGCTCGACCATTTCTGTGCCTTCGGAAAATGGCCAGGGCATGAAGGAGTACGACAACCGGCAGAAGGGTAGCTATGCATTATCCACCATTTTGACGGCGCCGGATTTCTTCCACCTCTTTCCGCATGAATGGCTGGCGGGCGCCCCTTCCGTGCTGGACCTTCCGGGACGCATAGTGCTGGCCGAGAGCGTGGCCCGGAAATATTTCGGAAGGACAACGGTAGAACGGATGCTGGGCCGGAAGGTGATCTATGACGATAGTCTGACGCTAACGGTGTCGGGCATCGTGCGCGACTGGGACCAGCCTTCCGATCTCGGCTATACTTCTTTTATCTCGATCGGCACCGCGCCGGACACCTGGCTGCGGGAACGTATTCCCACGACGGACTGGAGCAGTCTGCAGCCGCGGCGTTCGCAGGCCTTTGTGCGATTGGAAAAAGGGGTAACCCCTGCGCGCGTGAACGCGGAGCTGGCTGAATTCCTCCACAACCTAAAGCCCGCGCCGGTGCTTTTCAGCGGCGCTCATCACCTGCGACTGTATCTGCAATCGTTGCGAGACATGCATTATACGCCGGATTTTCATCCTGCCGATACGGGCGACGATTTCCCAAAGGCCTACCTGCCGCTCCTGTATGCGTTGATGTGGGTGGCGCTATTCGTTCTGGGGCTGGCCATCATCAATTTTATCAACCTCTCTACTGCTCAGAGCTTCCAGCGAATGAAGGAAGTGGGTGTCCGTAAGGTAATGGGCAGCAGTCGTAGAGCCCTTGTCGGGCAATTCCTGGTCGAGACATTGCTGTTGACGGCATGCGCCCTGGCGCTTTCCCTGTTGCTGATGTGGCCGGCGCTATGGTTGTTTGGCGACAGTATCCCCGCCGGCGTTGGCTTTCGGTTCCGGGATGGAGGCAACTGGTTATTCCTCCTGGGGATAACGGTGTTTACGACGTTGGCGGCAGGGTATTATCCGGCACGGCTCATGTCTTCTTATCTGCCCGTGCTGAGTCTTAAAGGATCGATGGATAAAAGCGGAAAGGGAGGCGTGGGCCTGCGACGGGTGTTGATCATTTTCCAATTCTCCTTTTCCTTGCTCTTCATCATCGGATCGTTGGTCATCGGACGGCAGGTACGGCATATGCGCAATTCGGACAAAGGGTTTAACAGTGACGGCGTCATAACGGTGGATTATCCGGGAGCGGAAAAGGGGCAGATGCGCTTATATGCCGAAGCTGTGCAACATCTGCCCGGTGTACAACAGGCGATCTTGCAGGGGCACGCGCCCATGGGCAGGGAGCATCCGATGGCCACGTTTATTTATCGGTGGGGGAACATGAAGGTGATGCGGGAGATGACGGTGGAGGCCGAGATCGGCGACAGCGCTTTTCTTCCCTTTTATCAGATGCAGCTGGTTGGGGGCAGCAATGTCTATGGTGGAGAGAATATCGTTCCGGCGCTCGTCAATGAGACGTATGCCCGGGCGCTGGGCTTTTCGGATCCGAAGCGGGCGTGTGGAGGGCAGCTCTATTACCGGGGGAATGGTCTGTGGTATACGATCTGCGGGGTAGTCAAAGATTATCATCAGACGTCTTTCCATGAAACGATCAGGCCGTTGATCATTATTACCTGGCTGTCCGATGCCAAAAGCGTGGCGGTCCGGCTGGGGGTTAAGGGAGACTCCGCAAAGCAAGTGATCGCGGCGCTGGCATCTAAGTGGAGGATGCTTTTTCCCCGGGTGCCATTTACATCCACGTCCCTCCAGGAGACGGTCGACAGGCTATATCTCGAGGAGAACCGGACAGCCCTGCTGATCCAATCGGCCACCCTGATCATGATCCTTGTCTCGTGTATGGGATTGTTCGGACTGGCGTTGTTCTCCGCGAGCCGTCGGGCAAAGGAGATCGGTATCCGCAAGGTCATGGGAGCTTCTGTCGCAGGTCTGTCATTGCTGCTAAGCCGCGAGTTCCTGCTGCTGGTGATAACGGCGATCGTGATCGCCTCGCCGCTGGCATGGTTGCTCTCCAACAGCTGGCTGCGGAATTTTGGCTATCGTACGGCGCTGGATGGCTGGGTGCTGGTGGAGGCCGGCGCTGCCGCGCTGGTGTTAGCCGTAGTGACGGTAGGCTTTCAGGCATTTCGGGTCGCCAGTGTGAACCCCGTGGACGTATTACGGGATCAGTAATCCCCCTATCTCAAAAGCACCACCGTCCCCTTCAGCCGCTTTTCGCCGGCTTCTCCCCTCCTCGTATAAACGCAAAACCACACATAAGTCCCCTCACTGGCTGGCGAACCATTGACCTTCCCATCCCACCCCTTCCCCGGATCGGTTGATTCGAATACCTGCTGCCCCCAACGGCTCATTACCACGCAACGATAAGAAACAAGCTGATAGCCATTCAACACCTTGAAAACATCATTGGTCCCATCCTCATTCGGTGTAAAGGCGGCTGGGAACACAACAGTACACACTCTCCCGGCAACCCTAAATCGCTTCGTCGCCGTACCGCACACATTCGTAACGGTCACCATATAGTTCCCCGGCTCACTGACCGTATAGCTGCTGCCGATAGTGCCATCCTGCCAGACATAGCTGGCAAAGCCGCCGGGCGAAAAGATAAGCGTATCACCCGCGCACAAAGAAGTATCCACATTGGGGCCCGGATACACTCCATGTACAGCCGTAAGACGGATCGTATGGATGGAATCACAGCCATTCACCGAAGTATAATGCTCTTTATAAATACCCGTCTCCGTATACCCTTTGTAGCTGCTGCCATAACAAATGCTGGTGTCGAGAATGCTGGAGCTGGTGGGACGGACGGTAAGATGCAGCGTACGGATGCTGTCACAGCCATTGCTCCCCGTAAAAGTATCGACATAAGTACCGGGATCGCTATAGCCGGAAAAGCGTTCTCCCGCGCAAATGGACGTATCGATAGTCGACATTGCTTTCTTATTCACCATTACCACAATACTATTGGAGACAGCCGGTGTATTACAGGGAATGCTGCTCACAAAAGTGCAGCTCACCACATCGCCGGTCGCCAGGCTCCCATTTGTAAAAGATCCGCTGCCGGCGCCTGCCGGATGGCCATTCACCCACCATTGGAAGGAAGGATGCTCACCCCCAAAGCTCGTATCCGCGGTAAAGACAACAGGACTGCCTTCACAAACAGGCCCTTGCGGTTTGGAGATGCTGATCGTACGGGTGTCGTTCTTATAAACGCTGATCGTGTACGGGTCCGAGACAACCCTGCAGGTGGTGATGCCGATGTTCCCCGCTTCCGCCGCAGCCACCCTGTATAGATCGACGCCGGGCGAGCCCGCTACACGAAGATAAGAATCACCCGTGGCGCCAGGGATATCGCTCCAGCTCATGCCATGATCGACGCTTAGCTGCCATTGATAAGCCTTGGACAGATAACAATTCTCTATCGTGGATTGCAACAAGATATCCTTCGGGGCATCCGTGCAGATAATGGCCGAATCCCCTGCATTAGCTCCATTAATGGTAACCAATGGCCCAATCGGCCGGAAAGTGATGTCATCCAGGGCGATATCGTTCCCCTTCCCGCCCGGGGCATTATTACGCATCCGCAGCACCACCGTAGAAACGCCCACCGGTGTGGTAAAATTTAACCCATACTGCTTCCAGGCGGCCGGATTGGTCACAGGAATATCGCCCGTATTGAAAGTCGCCAGCGTCGATCCATCCGTTCTCTCGATCGTGAAGGTGATATTGGGGAATATGCTTGTCAGGCTGCACATATTCAGCACCCACGCCGCAAACTGGTAGGTCGTCCCCTGACACAGCCCGGTAATGGTTTGTACATAAAAATCACTGGGCGTATAGGAAGCATTGATAAGCATATAATATCCATTGGGATCACCCGTATGATCCGTCACCGTATGCCAGGCTACGTCGGGATAACAGCCCGTAGTATAGCTTAGTATGGAATAAGTGCCATCCACAGGACAGGTGGAGGCAGCATAGTTCAAAGCGCTTGTCGTACCGGCAGGCAGCGCCGGACCAAACCCCGTACCCGAGCCGAAAGTGATACGTACGATAGGGTCACCCACCGAACCCGTACAGGTTTGTGCACGACAAGGCCGCAGGGAAAAAAGAAAAAGGACAGCGAATAAATACTTCAATTGGGAAAACACCGGTTTTTTTGAGCCGGCCCGAAAATAGAGGATCTGCCCCTATCGAATGATTCCCATCGTATCATAATGTACGCAGCCCGTTGCACAAATATTTCCCCTCCGCTGTAACCCCGCCCCCAATCCCGGCGTCCTACCCATCCAACTAAGGCCAAAACCCATCTTATGTTCAGAAACTTCTGGAAGATCGCCCTCCGCCAGCTGGGGAAACAAAAATTTTACTCCGCTGTCAAAATAGGCGGATTTGCCCTCGGCATTGCCGCCTGCCTGCTGATCGGACTCTATATCCATAACCAATTGAGCTATGATCGTGACTTTCCGGGCGCCGACAGGCTTTATCGGCTGACAGGCTATATGCCACAGGATGGAAAGATGCGCAGAGCCGGTGGTGGCTGGCCCGCCCAATTTTCACAAGCCCTGAAGACCGAATTTCCCGGGGTGGAGCGGACAGCCAGGCTGTTGACCTCTACCCTGTTTGCCGGCGTCGGTAGTAACCAGCTGCGGCCCATCGAAAGCGCTCAGAGCACCTTTGAGGAGGGTTTTGCCTACGCCGATTCCAGCCTCCCCGACCTGTTCCAATTCAAGATGGTCTATGGCGACAGGATCAAAGCATTGAGCGAGCCCCGGACCCTGATCCTTTCCAAAAGCAAGGCGGAGAAATTCTATCCCGGCCAGAACCCCATAGGCCGTCAGATCATCCTCAACGACGACAAAGACCACCCCTGGACCATCAGCGGGGTGATGCAGGACCCTCCCGGAAATTCCCATCTGCAGTTCGACTACTATCTTTCCCTGACGGGACACGAACTCTGGAAGGGTGAACAGCAGACCTGGATGGCCGGCAACTACGATATCTATATGCTCCTGCGCCCCGAGGTCGACGTCCAAAAGCTGGCCGGCAATATTACCCTGATCTGCAAAAAATACTGGACCCCTGAGATGGTGCAGAATGGCGTGCCGGATGCGCTCCATGTCCTGGACAAACTGGGCTTTATGCTCCAGCCGGTATCGGACATCCATGGGACGGCGGATATAGAAGATAAGATGACGCATGTGGACAAGAAATATCTTTGGCTGTTCGGGGCGGTAGGCATTTTTATATTGCTGCTGGCCAGCATCAATTTTATCAACCTTTCCACGGCACGCAGCGCCAACAGGGCCAAGGAGGTGGGCCTGCGAAAAGTAGTAGGTTCGGATCGTCAGGGACTCATCCGGCAGTTCCTGCTGGAGTCCATCGTGACCAGCGGCTTTTCATTCCTGTTAGCCATCGGTCTGGCCGCGCTGTTGCTGCCTTTTTTCAACAAGCTCGCCGGCACTTCGATGCATTTCCCCTGGACAGCCTGGTGGCTGGCGCCCGGCGTGATAGTGGCATCCGCACTGATCGGGCTCATCGCCGGTCTATACCCCGCTTTTTATCTTTCCGCATTCCGTCCCGCGCAGGTCCTAAAGGGCGATATCAGCCGCGGCGCCCGTCATTCGGGATTGCGTAGCGGCCTGGTGGTATTCCAGTTCACGACTTCCGTGGTGCTTATCATCGCGACGATCGTCGTCTATGGACAGATGCATTTTATCCTCAACAGCAAGATGGGATTCAATAAAGACCAGGTGCTGCTGATACAAGGTACGGGAACCCTGGACCACCAGCTTCCCTCCTTTAAGAACGAGCTCCTCAAACTATCGGGAGTACAGGCCGTGACCAACAGCGACTTCCTGCCCATCAGCGGCAGCAAACGTAATGGCAATACGATGTACCGGGTAGGCAGGGAAAAGCTCGATCCCGGCATAGGTCTGCAGATGTGGAATGTGGACGTGGATTACCTGAAAGTGATGGGCATCAAGCTCGTCGGGGGCCGGAACTTCTCCCCCAGCCTGCCCTCCGATTCACAGGCCGCCATCATCAACCAGACCCTGGCCCGCAAGATGGGGATGACCCATCCTATAGGACAGCGGATCAACTGGGGACAGGGACAGGGCGTGCCCATCATCGGAGTGGTGGAAGACTTCAATTACGAGTCCGTCAGACAGCCGATCGGCCCCATGGTAATGATGTTGGGAAATTGGACGACTACCGTGGCGGTACGGACCAATACGACGGATCTGAAAACCCTGCTCGCAAATATCGACAAGGTATGGCGGACATTTGCTCCGCAACAGGCCATGCGCTATACCTTCCTCGACGAGTCTTTTGAACATATGTATGCCGACGTGCGGCAGACAGGGAATATCTTTACGTCGCTCGCCACCCTGGCCGTATGTATCGCCTGTCTGGGTCTGTTTGCCCTGTCCGCCTTTATGGCCGAACAGCGGCATAAAGAAATGGGCATACGTAAAGTGCTGGGCGCTTCGGTAATGCAGGTGGCGGGCTTGCTGTCCCGTGACTTCCTGCTGCTGGTAGGCCTCGCCATCTTGATCGGTTCTCCCATAGCCTGGTGGATCATGCATTGGTGGCTGCAGGATTATGTTTACAGGATGACGATGGACGCCGGTATTTTTATCGGAGCCGCCATGCTGGTAATGCTTATTGCCCTGCTCACCGTAAGCTGGCAGGCTTTGAAGACCGGCACAAGCTCTCCGGCCGGAGCCCTGCGATCGGAATAGCTTGTTTTCAAAAATGAAAAGGATAAGGGACACCCCCCACACGGAATGCCCCATTGGAGATAGTCACATCCGCACCTGTCGAATCTATGGCGATCCCATCAAAGGTACCCAGTGTCATTCTCGACCCATCCTTGGCAGTACCAAAACTGCTCAGGACTATCGTCACTACCTTATCCGGTCTGTCCGAGCTCGCCAAAAAGATCTGGTGACCCGGTATATTAGCTTCTTTCTCCTCATAAAAATCAAAATAGCCGGACGTCGTGCTCGTGTTGTAAGTGCCAAGCACCGGGCCATACCCATCGGGTGGCATAGCGACTTCAATAAAGAGAAGCGTATCCTCTCCCGAAGCCACCGGTCCCGCGATATCCAAAATAGACCCAAGGGCATTCGGCAAATAATATTGCTGCGAGCCGCAAGGCCCGCTGTAAATATGGCCACGCGCCGTAAAACGCCAGCTGTTATCCGCCAATGGCAGATCACCCACATCGACGGAAAAGCCACATTGGCTGTTATCAAAGCTGATAGTAAAAGAGATTGAGCCCGCGCCGGTAAAGACCCCGTGAGCCTTCAGACGCACGGTCTGCAACCCCGTTGCGGAGAAAATCCCCGAGTCGGCAAATTCCACCCCGTTCTCGACATCGGAGACGATCCGGTAATTCCCGGTTTTGGTGACATTGACACTCACCTCGACATAATTGGTATCCGCATCCGGCGCTACACCGCTATACCATTTGCCTTTTATAGTGGCGGGCAGACAATTCCCTTTATCGTTCTCCAGCGAACCTTTCGCGGATCTATCTCCGGGGACAGTTCTCCTGCAACCACTAAAGATCAGGATGGCCAGCAGCAGCAGCAATGGCTTATTTTTCATATGACAAGCTGAATAAAGGTTGGAAAATAGTACCCGCTGCAAATCCTGTGCTAAGCCCGACCCTGTACCGCCACCGCACGTTCCCTGTAACAAAATCGAACAAACCCCTCAGGCCAACCCCATTAAGCCCCTATGGACCAATCCATTAGGATCTGGCATAAGAGTGGCGGTCTGAAATGACATGCTAAAGAATTATATCAGGGTCGCCATCCGGAACCTCTTCCGGAACAGGCTGTCTTCTATCATAAACATCGGCGGCCTGGCCATCGGCATGTCCGTCGCACTGCTCATAGGCCTTTGGATCGCGGACGAATTCGCCTTCGATAAATACCATAAAAATTACGACCGCATCGCCCAGGTCATAGAACAACAAACCACCAACGGCGCCATCGGTACCTTCAGCTCCATGCCCTTCCCCATCGGTAAGCTCTTGCAAACTGACTACGCCGGAGATTTCAAATATGTGGTAATGGCATCCTTCCCCGGTGACAATATCCTTACATCGGGAACAGAGGTCTTCAGTAAATATGGCCTATACATGGACGTGGATGCCCCAAAAATGCTCACGTTGAAAATGTTCGAAGGGAATCTCGATGGATTAAAGGACCCTCACTCCATTTTACTCTCCGCTGCCACCGCAAAAGCCATCTTCGGCAACAGGACGGCTATAGGCAACACATTGACCATTGGCAATAAATTCCCTGTAAAGGTCACGGGAGTATACGAAGACTTCCCCTATAATACCACCTTCCGGGGCATCGGATTTATCGCCCCCTGGGAGCTGTACATTACCACCGTCGATTGGATCATCCAGTCGCAAACCAAGTGGGACAACAATTCCTTTCAGACATTCGTACAGCTGGCCGATCATGCCGATCTCGCCAACGTCGGGAAAAAAATAGTGGATTGCAAACAGACCCACGTAGCGCCCGAAGATAAAAAGTATCTGACCAAAGTAATTCTAAACCCCATGCGAGACTGGCATCTTCGTTCGCATTGGGACGACAACGGAATAAAAGGAGGAGGCCCCATACAATACGTCTGGCTCTTTGGACTGATAGGGATCTTCGTCCTGATCCTTGCCTGTATCAATTTTATGAACCTTAGCACGGCCCGCAGTGAACGACGCGCCCGGGAAGTGGGCATCCGAAAGACCATTGGCTCGCTACGCAGCCAGATCATCGGTCAGTTCTATAGCGAATCTTTATTGGTAGTAGCGGCCGCCTTTGCTCTTTCCATCCTGTTCGTCCAGCTCTCATTGCCGTTCTTCAATGACCTCGCCGCCAAGAAAATGTCCATTCCTTTCAGCAGCCCCGTATTCTGGGTCCTGTGCATCGGTTTCACCGTTGTCAGCGGCATCATCGCAGGCAGCTATCCCGCATTATACCTTTCCTCTTTCAACCCAATCCAGGTACTAAAGGGCGCCTTCAAAGCGGGACGTTTGGCTTCCCTGCCCCGGAAGGTCCTGGTGGTATTGCAGTTTACCATTTCTATCGTGCTGGCCATCGGCACCATCGTCGTGTACAACCAGGTACAGTACTCGCGGAACAGACCCCTCGGCTATGACAGGAATGGGGTGATGATGATCGCGATGAAATCCGGCGATTTTTATGGGAAATTCGATCTGCTGCGGGATGCGCTAAAAAGCTCTGGGGCCGTTAAGGAATTTGCCGAATCCTCCAGCCCCCTCACCGGCATTTGGGCAACCAACGATGGTTTCAGCTGGCCCGGCAGCGACCCCGAAGCCCCCAACGAATTCGGGACCATTTGGGTCACCCATGACTTTGGAAAGGCAGTAGGCTGGCAATTCCAGGCCGGAAGGGATTTCTCAAAGGATTTTGCTACAGACAGCTCCTCCGTCGTCGCCAATGAGGCTGCTATAAAATTCATGGGCTTGAAAAACCCCGTGGGACAGAAGATCACATGGGGTACTGGCCCGGATGCAAGAAAACTTACCATCATAGGCGTCATAAAGGATATGGTGATGGAATCCCCCTTCGACCCCGTAAGACACACCTTCTATTTCTTGAATTACAACAACGTCAATTGGATGATACTGAAACTGGATCCTCATTCCAGCGCCTCCTCGTCCATTGCAAAAGTGGAGGCCGTCTTCAGGAAATATATTCCCTCCGCGCCGTTTGATTATAAATTCGCCGACACCGAGTTCGCAGCCAAATTCGCTGCCGAAGAAAGGATCGGTAAGCTCTCCGCTTTCTTTGCTTCGCTCGCCATCTTCATCTCCTGCCTTGGACTTTTTGGACTTGCCTCCTTTATGGCCGAACAGCGTACAAAAGAAATGGGAGTGCGGAAAGTGCTGGGCGCGTCTGTCATGCATGTCTGGAAACTCCTGACCATGGATTTTATCCTGCTCGTCCTGATCTCCCTCCTGGTGGCCGTCCCTCTTGCCTATTTCGCCATGCACAGCTGGCTGCGCCCCTATTCCTACAGAACTGGCTTGCCGTGGTGGATCTTTGCCGCGACAGGAGCAGGCGCCTTGGTAATAACCATCATTACCGTAAGCTATCAGGCCGTACGGGCCGGCCTGGCTAATCCCGTAAAAAGTTTAAGAACGGACTAGAACAGGTCGATCGCTAACGCTTCCTCTCCGGCAGGACCAGCATCACCAGCCCCACAAGAGCCAGGACGCCGCCTGCATAAGGAGGCCAGTTCACCGTATGTTCCTTATCGGCAGAAACATGTAAAGGCCCCGCATCGACCACTTTCTCCCGCTTGGTGAAAGAAAATCCTGACCAGATCATCATAACAACACCGATAATAAGAATAATAGTACCCAGTATCTTTTTCATGTCCTTAGAGTTTAAGACACACCTATCCGATAACCTGCCCTGCAATAGCCATGCCAGTGGTCCCATTGCCTTATCTGTCCCCTTGCAGGTCGTCTCTTCCCAGTGTTTAAACCCGGATTTTCATGGCACGATTTTTTAACCCCGATAACATTATTAACAATCTAAATCGCAAGCATATGTTACGCTGGACAATAATCTTTTTGATAATAGCTGTCATAGCCGGGATCTTCGGGTTCTTTGGCATCGCAGCAGGCGCCGCCTCCATCGCCAAGGTCTTATTCTTTATTTTCATCGTGCTGTTCCTGCTGTCCTTCATCGGAGGAAGACGCAGCAGCAGTTCCGACCTTTGATAGCTGTCTAAAAATAGCTAAAGCCATCGCATCCCTGCGATGGCTTTTTTATGCGCTCATTCAACAGATCGCTATGTTCAACAACGTCTTCCCCCACCGTACAAATCTTTCTATATCCGCCCTCGTCGTCGCCAACCCTATCGAGACCCGCACAGCCCCCCTCAATCGACCCATAAAGTTTATAAAATCGAAATAATCTCCATGATCCCTGCTGACAAAATAATTCCGTAGTTGCTCCTCCGAAAGACCATGATTCAGCTCATCGATACCCGGATTGCAAAAACACCCTGTCCGCAGCGATATCATGCGCATATTGGCCATTTGCTCGATATCCTGAAAGGGATACTGCTCCCCCGCGACATCAAAAAAGTTGAGCAAAAAATTGCCTCCCCTGTTCTCCATGGTTCCCGGACCATAGAGCTTCACCAACGGCCGTCCGTTATCATGCCGGAGCGCATGCAGCTCCGAAACCATCAAAAAACCTAATTCCTGTACACGGCTATTGATGGTTGACATCCCGATAGCCTCTATAAAATCCAATCCAAACGAGACAGCCGGGATATTCAAATAATTGACCGTACCGTCTTCGAACTTTTCATGATCCGGCTTCAGAAAATAGCTGCTGTATTTCACCGCGGACAAGGTGATCGTCCCTCCCGCATACCAGGGTTTCTTTAGCTTATGGAACGTCGATCTTTTCACCAGCAGACAGCCGATCCCCGTGGGATAGCCAAACATCTTATAAAACGACAGCGATACGAAATCCGGGCTGACGACGGATAGATCCAGCTTCGATGTAGGCACAAAGGCCGCCGCATCCAGCAGCACATCCCACCCCTTCTCCTGCGCCTTCTTTATCCAGGACAGGGAATGCCGGACCCCGGAGACATTGGATTGCGCCGGATAGGCGAATAGCTTGAACGTTTTGTCCGGATGTGCACCCAAAAGCCTGTCTAGCTCCGGCTCATTGATAGAAAGATCCTCACAGTTCATGGGGCTATAGCTATAGCCTCCCCCCCGGCTCCGGCAATATTCCCGGATGCCATTGACGGAATTATGATTGTCCGCCGTGAGCAGCAGCCGCCCCCCGGAGAAGGGGTAACATTCACCCACGATCTGCAGGGCGCCCGATGCATTATGGGTAAATACACAGTAATAATCCGATGCATTAAAGAAATCCAGCACCCTTTTCCTGGCCCGGCTTATCATTTTTTCGGACAGCAGGGATGCCGGGTTATTGGAATGAGGGTTGCCATAAACGGCTTTTTTCAAATATTGATAATGTCTGTCGACCAGGGATTGAGGGTGGAGACTCCCTCCTGTGTAATCGAGGTAGACATGCCTCAGCTTGTCCAGCCTTGCATACTCTTTTCTCCGCAGCCTGTTGAAAAACTTGTCCCGGACACGCTCCATTGCTTCCATGATGTCAGTTTCCTTCATTCAAAATTCAGGAACCCGGCGGCCAATCCTATTACCCCTTCGGATAGTTTTTGGCCAAAAATACCCCCATATTTGGCAAAAATCTCCCTCCATTTCCCCTCCAGGGGGTGATATTTTTGTATCCACGCTATTATGAGATCAGTCTTACAGCCCCTTCGGTGGCTTGCCATATCTTTCATCCCCCTTTGCCTGGCGGCCGTCACCCGGGCCCAACCCATTCGCCTGCCCGCGACTTTCTCCCAACAGCATCCCCGCATGGAGATAGCCAGGGCCGATCTCCCCCGCCTCAGGGAATGGATAGATCACAACGAGCTGGCTCGCAATACGATACAACGCATGCGGCAAAGTATAGCCCCCTATATCGCCCATTGTCGCACAGACAGTACCTGGATGTTATCCCGCCTGCAGATGTACTGGCAAACCCGCCATGTCGAAATATATATAAATGGGGGGATTTTTGACCACGCCGAAGGTCAGGCGCCTGTACCAACCGTAAAATTCCCCGGCGCCCGCGATAATATCACCCTCTACGCAGCCCCCAAACCCGAAGACCTCCTGCCCTATTCGGACGATCTCCGCGGGGTCTGCCTGGTCAACAGATCCAAACCCGGCCAGCCCATGGAATGGGTCGAAGTGGCCAAAACAGGAAGGGTTATAGAATCCATCAACACCCAGCTGATGGGCATGGCCTATACCGCCGCCTGGCTCTACCGGCTCACCGGCGAAGAAGAATATGCCCGTTTTGCCATCGGCCTCTTCGATACCTATATGAAAGGAATGTACTATCGTACAACGCCGCACGACATCACCCATGGTCATCACGAGACCATTGCCGGACTGTCTACCTTCGAGGTGATCCAGGAAGCCGCCCTGCTCAACAACCTCACCGGTATATACGACCTCTTGTACGACTATCTGCGACAGCATATCCCCCAACAGCTGCCCCTCTACACAAACGTCTTTCGCAAATGGGCCGATGTACAGATCGACCATGGCGTAGCATTTAATAATTGGGACCTGATCGAAGCTCGCTCTGTGTTAAATATCGCCTCCGTGCTGGAGGATGACAAGACCTACCCCGATGGCAAAGGCAGACAATATTATATAGACTTTATACTCAACCACAATGCCGAACGCCAATGGAGCCTGACCAAACTTCTGCAGGAGGGCTATGATCCTGTCACCGGCATCTGGAATGAATGCCCCGGTTACTCCCTGAACGTGCTCGCCGACTTCACCGGCATCGTGCAACGATTCGACAGACAATTTCACCACGACATCCTCCCAGATATGCCCATACTGGAAAAAGCCGTGCCCGCCGCCGCGCAGTACCTGTTCCCCAACGGCTTCTTCACTGCCTTTGGCGATTCCCATTACGGCCGCCTTTCTTCCATCCCCGCCCGGCGGCTGCTGGAAAATGCACAGCTACACCATAAATCCGAACAGGCCGTCTTCGCCCGCTATGCCAAAACCCTGGACGCCTTTAACAATCTGACCAGCCAGACGTCCCAGTACCAGGCCGGCCAAATCATCCAGCCCGGCCCGGGCTTCAATTTCTCCGAAATTATCTCCCTTCTTCCCGACTCCCCCTACATTCCCCAACCACCCGACACCACACACGCCGGTCAGATCACAGACTATATTACACCCGTATTCTCCGCGCCCCGCGTCAGCTACCTGGCCATACGCAATGGCTTCGACCCCGTCAACGGCTTGATGGTAGCCCTGTCTGGCTCCAAAGGCAATCACATGCACGCCGGTGGCATCGCGATGGAGCTATTCGGTAAAGGCATGATACTGGCTCCCGAAGCAGGCATCGGCGCCAGCTACTTTCAACCCGACTACGCCGAGTACTACTCGCAGTTCCCCGCGCATAACACCGTAGCCGTAGACGGCATCTCCGCCTATCCCGTGATGAAAAGCAATCATGGCTTCGACCTCCTTCATAGCTACCCTGCTCCGGGAGTGAAAGAAGGCTTCTTCCCACTGGTGAGCTTTGCCAACGTATCATTCATCGAGCCGGAGACACAGGCATCCCAGAACAGGCTCATCGCCATCATCCGGACAAGCGACTCCTCCGGCTATTATATAGACGTATTCCGTTCCGCCCGGAAAGATGGCAGGGATAAAATGCACGACTATTTTTACCACAATATGGGCCAGCAGCTCACCCTGATAGACAGCGCGGGCCTGCCCCTGACTTTACAACCCACCGATCAACTCACCTTTGCCGGCGGACATCTCCCCGCCTATGATTATTTCTGGGACAAAAGATCCGTCTTCACCAGCAACGATATACAGGCAGTATTCCGGCTAAATATGCCCCATGGACCCGGACTGCAAATGAATATGTGGATGAAAGGTGAGAAAGACCGTGAAATATTTGCCGTAAAGGCGCCCGCTTCCAGGGCAATCGATCGGATGGGACTGCCACATGAGATAGCCGCACTCCCCCTCCCTACCATCATAGCCCGGCAAAAAGGCGAGGCGTGGAACAGACCCTTCACCGTCGTATTCGAACCATCCGTCACAGACGCCCCCAAAGAGATCAGCGCCATCCATAGCTTCACTCCCGTCCGGCCCGTGGGATCCCCCGACCGATCCGTCAAGTCTTCAGTCTGCCTGACCATCACCACCCACCACGGCAATAAACAATGGATCTTCTGCTCCGCGGACACCACCACCACCCGCTACGATCGATACTGGAGCGCCGGCGTCTTCGGCATGATCAGCGAGGGGCAGCACGGCCTGCAATATCTTTTCATAGGTGACGGCTCCGGTATCGGCCGGGGCGATTACAGCATCACTTCCAGCGGAAGCAACGTATCCGCAGCCCTATGCAGACAGCCCGACGGCTGGTACTTCACGGCGACAGGCCCCGTAACGGTCACTCTGCCGCAACAGGATGCGCCCGCCGGTAAGAGCCCGCGCAGCAACGGGTCCCGCGTCGTATTGACGCTGCCCGCCATGCCTTATTCCAAACTGCAATTCTGATGATTGTTTAGTAATTTACTCACGATAAAACTTTTGATCTTGCTAATCTTTCTGTACCAGATGCTGTTGAAATTGCTGCGAAGCCCAAAACGAAGTATTGTAGTGAGTGCGCTGGCATGCTCCGTACTGATACAGGTAGCACAGGCCACCCCTCTGCCCCCTCTCTCTTTTCTGGACAACGACCAGGGTCTGTCCAACAACACCGTACGTTGTATCTTCCAGGATCACAGCGGATTCATCTGGCTCGGCACATTCGACGGCCTCAACCGCTACGACGGCTACGACTGTAAAGTATATCGCAACCGGCTCGACGATCCCCATTCACTGATACATAACATCATCCTCTCCATCACGGAAGACAGCCTCCACCGTCTCTGGATCGGCACAAGACAAGGCGTCAGTCGCCTTTCCCCCCTGTGGGACCGGTTCAGCTCAGTTTACCTGCGCGGCCATAAGGACCAGCCCCTCAACGCCGTGATAAAAGATATAAGGGCCGATCACAACAACAATGTCTTTCTGGCTACGGAAGGCATGGGCTTGCTCATATGCGCACAAGGCAATACGGAAGCGGAGCCCATACCCCTGGCAGAAGACGGCCGCCTCATCACCGGCTACACCGTAAAAACAGTACGGATGGATGCAGCCGGCAACATATGGGCGCTCGTGCACAAGCACGGCCTGGCCCGCTACAACTATGCCACCAGACAGCTGATGCTGGTCACCGCCGCCCTTCCCAACGCCTCCTGGCTGGAAACACAAGGCAGCAACCTGGTCATTTCCAATGGCGCGTCATTGTACGGCTATAACCCCGCCACCCCCCAGCCGGCCCTGTTGTTCGATTATTCCAGACAGCAGCCCGATGCAGGCAGCATCGTTACCTTTTCCATCGACGAAGAAGGCCGTTACTGGATGGGTACGGTGCTGGGACATCTTTTGACGTGGACATCTGGCG
>DASZXP010000154.1:0-8962 GCA_035545935.1 Puia sp.
AACGTTATGTTACTGCTTGTGCGGGCAGAGGCGCCTATCCCATAAAATTCAACGGCTCCCTGTTCACCGTCAGCCGCGACTTCCGCGCCTGGGGCGGTCAATACTGGTTCCAGAACACCCGCGCCATGTACTGGCCCCGGCTCATGGCAGGGGACTTCGACATGATGCTGCCGCTTTTCAATATGTACGCGCAAATGCTGCCGGGCAACGAAGCCCTGGTAAAACAATACTACCATCACGACGGCGCCTATTTCCAGGAGACCACACCCTTCTGGGGCGGATTGCCCTATATGGGTCCCGACGTGGAACCCAAATACACCAACCATTATTTTACCCCCATCCTCGAGCTCAGCATGATGATGCTGGACTATTTCGAATACACGGGGGACACGGCCTTTGCACGCCGGACCCTCATGCCCATTGCTACCGCCGGCATCACCTTCTTCGACCGGCATTTTGGAAGGGACATCATGAGCAAGCTCCTGCTGGACCCGGACAACTCCATCGAAATGTTCTGGAAAGTACATGACCCCGCTCCGGACATCGCCGCCCTGAAAGCAGTCCTCCCCCGCATGATCGCGCTGCCGGATGGACTTGCCGGCACGGAGATAAGACAAGCCTGGCAACGGCTCCTGGGCGAACTGCCGCCCCTGCCCATGGGCGCCACACCCGACGGTCAGCCTATACTATTACCGTACACCGGTCCCCAGACGGCAAAAAGCTTCAACGAAGAGAACCCGGAGTTATATGCGGTATATCCCTACCGCCTCTATAGCCTGCAAAAACCGGAGCTCCAGCTGGCCCAGACCACCTTCCTCCACCGTAAATTCAAGGACAAAGGCTGCTGGGAACAGGACCCCATCCAGGCGGCCATGCTGGGCTATGCCGGGACAGCCAAAGAATTCACCTCGTACAATCTCACCCGCAAAGACCCCGGATTAAAATTCCCCGCCTTCTGGGCCAAAGGACATGACTACGCTCCGGATGAAGACAACGGCGGCAATGGAGAGAACGGTCTGCAACAAATGCTGCTACAGACGGACGGCCGTAAGATCCTGCTTCTGCCCGCCTGGCCGCAGGACTGGAACGCCGACTTCAAGCTCAATGCTCCATATCGTACGACTATACAAGGGAAGGTAGTAAATGGTCAGTTGACAGAGCTCATCGTAACACCCGCCTCCCGAATGGCCGACGTCACCATAAAAAGCTCCCCTTCCGAAGAGGGCTCAAACACCCCCTTCGAAGGTGAAAAGACATCCTGGCGCGATGGCTTCGACAGATACGATTACCTCATGGACGAACAGACAAACGCCATCACCCCCATCAAAGCCACCCCCGAAGAACAATACGGCGCCAAACCCGCCGAAAAAGGCAAACTGCGTTGCATCGTCATCGCGCCCAAAAAAGCGGCGCCGGGCAACCCCTGGTCATGGCGTGGCTGCTACTGGGACCACGAGCCGCAGACGGAAGTAGAGCTCCTCCGGCGTGGCTATCACATCGCCTTTATCATGTGCGATCCCGACACGCACTGGGAAGCCTGGTATGATTTCCTCACGGAAAAACACGGCCTGTCCAGAAAACCCGCCTTCATCGGCATGAGCCGTGGCGGCATCAACGAATATGCCTGGGCTGCCACCCACCCCGATAAAGTATCCTGTATCTATGCCGACAACCCCGCCCTTCGCCCCGAAAGCATGGCGCAGCTGGAGGCGCTGGCCCGTCACGATATCCCCCTTCTCCATGTATGCGGCAGCTATGACTTCCTGTTGCAGGAACACACGCTAAAGGTCGAAGATCGCTACCACCAGCTGGGAGGACGCATATCCGTGGTGATAAAAGAAGGACCCGCTCACCATCCCCACAGCATCCGCGACCCCGCCCTGATCGCCGGATGGATGGAACAAAATACTGTCCCCGAAGGAGGGACGCCGCCCGTCACCATCCCAAAACTCAGCTTCGACAAAAGCTATTATTACAGCTATGACAATACCTACCGCTATCTGAAGGAAGAAGACATCTATGCCACCTGCAGGGGACCGCTCTTCACCGAGTGCTATGACAGATGGGATGTCGACAACGGCTCCGACCTGGGCATCGACGGCTGGACCATCATCGTACCAAAAACACCCGCACCCGGCAAACCATGGGTCTTCCATGCGGATCGCATCGGACACGGGACGGACCCGGTAGACCTCGCCTTGCTGGCAAAAGGATTTTATATCGTGGCGGCGCCGGTGACATCACAGGCCGGACCCGTGCCAGAACAATGGGAAGAACTATACCAACAGCTCACTCAACAAGGCTTTTCCAAAACACCCGTCATGACAGGCGCCGGCTCCGCCGGCGGCGAGGCCTGTCATTGGGCCATCACCCATCCCGACAGAGTATCCTGTATCTATACAAAAGATCCCATCCTGCGAATAGGCAGGCTAACGGACAGTATTCCTCAATTAATTCTCCACGACCCCAAAAATCCCTGGTACAAGCAGCCGGCCGGCAATATAAAAGTCTTCACCGATACTACTGGCATCATAGGATCCATCCTCACCGCTCAACATAAACAGCCCAACTCCTCGCCGGCGCGGCCAAAGTCAACATCACCCCAAAGCAGGATTCAAACCGGGCTCCCAGTGGATCATCAAACCTTTTCAACCTTAATTTCTCCGGGCACCAGATTTGCACTAACTTCCCAAAATCTATTTTATGACTACAAAAGAAGTCGCGAATCGTCTCGTTGAGATCTGCCGCAAGGGTGATTTCGAAAAGGCTCAAAAAGAGCTCTTTGCAAAAGATGCCGTCAGCATCGAACCCCATGGCACGCAGGATTTTGGCAAAGAAACAAAAGGCCTGGATGCCATCCTCGAAAAAGGCAGGAAATGGTCCGACATGGTGGAATCCTACCATGATATGAAAGTGTCCGAACCATTGCTGGCCGACAACTCCTTTGCCGTCACCATGCACATGGCCGTGACCATGAAGGGCAAGGGCGAAATGGACATGACAGAGCTATGCGTCTACCAGGTCAAGGATGGTAAGATCGTCTCCGAGTCCTTCTCGATGTAGGAGGTAATGCCATATGAACAATTATGACGCCATCGTCGTTGGATCCGGCATCAGCGGAGGCTGGGCAGCCAAAGAACTATGCGAAAAGGGACTAAAGACCCTGGTATTGGAAAGAGGACGCAGCGTCGTCCATCTCAAGGACTATCCCACCGCCAACCTGCGATCCTGGCAATTCCCGCACAGGGGAGAGATGCCCCGGTCATTCGTGGATGAAAACCCTCTGATCACCCAGGCCGCGGGATTTGGCGAAGACACCGCCCATTTTTTTATAAAAGATAAAGACCATCCCTACGTCCAGGAAAAGCCATTCGAATGGATCAGGGGCTACCAGGTAGGCGGTAAATCCCTGATCTGGGGACGTGCCTGCCCGCGGTGGAGCAGCAATGAGTTCATCGCCCCCGCACGGGATGGATACGGCATCGAATGGCCCATCACCTATGACGAGATCGCGCCCTGGTACTCCCATGTGGAGATCTTTGCCGGCATCTGCGGCAACAGGGACGGTATCGCCTCCATGCCCGATGGCGAATATCTGCCGCCCTTCGAATTCAACTGCGCGGAGAAGGAGATAAAGAAAAAGATAGAAGCCAAATACAAAGACCGCTATTATATCCAGGGCCGCTGGGCCCAGCTCACCGAAGCAAGAGAGATACATAAACAGCAGGGCAGGGGACAATGCCAGGCAAGAGACCTTTGTATGCGGGGCTGCCCCTTTGGCGGCTACTTTAGCTCGGTGTCCTCCACCTTGCCCTGGGCGGAAAAAACAGGAAATCTCACCATCCGACCCTTCTCCGTCGTACACTCCATCATCTATGACGAAAAGAAAGGCAAGGCGATAGGCGTAAAGATCATCGACGCCAATACAAAAGAGGAAATAGACTATTACGCCCGCGTCATCTTTATGAACGCCTCCGCGCTCAACACCAACCTCATCCTCCTGAACTCCGTCTCCCACCGCTTCCCCAATGGCTTTGGCAATGACAACGGCCTGCTGGGGAAATATGTCTGCTTCCAGAACTATCGCGGCTCCGTAGGCGGCAGTATCGAAGGCTTCGAGGATAAATATTACTATGGTCGCCGCACGACGGAATGCATGATGCCCAATTTCCGCAATCTGGGTAAAAATGATATGGACTTTGTCGGCGGATACATGGCTTTCTCCGGCGCCTATCGCGAAAGAGGCATCGAACCAAAAGGCGCCGGCATCGGCGCGGAATACAAAGAGAATATGAGCGAACCCGGCAAATGGGGCATGTATATGTATATGCAGGGCGAGACGGTCCCCAAGGAATCCAACCATGTCGCCCTCAGCAAGGATAAAAATGATCAGTGGGGCATTCCTTTGCTGGTCACCTCCGTAGGCTATGACGACAACGATGAGCGGCTGTTAAAGGACTTTCTCACGCAGGCCAGCGAGATGCTGGACAGCGCCGACGTAAAGGACATCCGGCAATACGACAACCACTGGGCGCCCGGCCGCGATATCCACGAGATGGGCGGCTGCCGGATGGGCAAAGACCCCGGGACCTCGCTCCTCAACGGGCATAACCAATTCCATAATTGTAAAAATGTATTTGTCACGGATGGGGCTTGTATGACCAGCACGGCCAACCAAAGTCCTTCCATCCTGTACATGGCGTTGACGGCAAGGGCCGCCAACTATGCCTTCGATGAAATGAAGAAAGGCAATCTATGACAAAGGATTCATCACACCGATAGGCGCACCTGCCCAGTCGGGGAAAAGCAGCTTGTCGTTGCCCAGCTGCAGATGCCTGTCCGCCACTTCGCTGAATACGGAACGAAAATCTGTGGTCACCTTCAGGTCCCTCCGGTCTTCCAGGTTCTCGAGGACCAGCGTGTCTACCTGTCCATGCACCCGGCCGCCCCCGACGTCGTTCCCCAGTATAAAATTACAGGAAGCCCGGCCATGATCCGTTCCTCCCGTTCCATTCTGGTGTACGGTCCTGCCAAACTCGGTCATGGTCATCACGGTGACATCATCCTGATAGGCGCTTAGATCAGTCCAGAAGGCGGTAATGCTGTTGCTCAGATCGGCGGCATTACGGGCAAAGATCCCATTGCCGGCCCCCTGGTTGAAATGCGTATCCCAGCCATTGGACTCCGTAAAGGCGATCTCCAGACCCACATCCATCTTGATCAGCTGCGCTATCTGTTTTAAATTATTGCCCAGCGGCGATAACGGATAGACGGCATTGTTCTCCGGCTTGTAATTCCGGATATTGGCCTTTTGCAAAAGCTTGATGGCATCGAAACTTTCTTTACCCGTCTCCTTCAACAGTCCAGGCGAGGTCTGATCATACAGGTCCTCGAAGCTGCTCGCCACCTTGCCCGCCGCCATGGGATTGCCTCGCATCTGGATGGCAAAATCCTGGAGATTGCTGATGGCGACAGTAGGATTGTCGCCATAAAAGCTGCGGGGCAGCGCGGACGTAAGGCTCACCGCCGTGAAAGGCGTAAGACTGTCATGCCCCAGCAACCCGACAGCCCTGTTCAACCACCCGCTCGAAGTACCTTTGTTAAAAGGCGTACCCGATTCCATATAATCCTGTGCATCGAAATGACTCCGGGTATTATTGGGTGACCCGATACCATGTACGATGGCCAATCGCTTGTCCCGGAACAACGGCTCGAAAGATGACATCGAAGGATGCAGACCAAACCTTCCATCCAGATCGATCAGCGGACTGTCATTGCCGCCCCTGGCCGCCGAAATAAAAAGCGTAGGACGCGCAGACTGTAAATTGACATCCGTAAAAGGCGTCACGGCCATCAATCCATCCATCGCGCCGCGTTGAAAGATACAGATCAGCACCTTTCTTTTTTTGTACGGCTTCACGATCTTGTCACGCGCTGCAGCCTCCGCCAGGAAAGAGGGTATGCCGCCCATCATGCCCACGCCCAACAGCGCCAGTCCGCCGCCTTTAAGAAAACCACGTCTTGTGACCATATAGATAGTTTTAACGTCTTTGATATTCCGGTGATCCGATAATGATACCCACCACCTGTGTCAGTGTACCCGCCGAAGGAACGGCCGCCGTCGTCATCGTCGTTTCAGCATCGGCCTTCTGACCATCCGCCGCATTGACCTTTTCCGGCAGCCCCGGATCATTCAGCATCGGCGTCAACCGCTTGATCGTCGGGTCCAGATCACGCTCCGGCATGATCAGATGACAATAGGTCACCAGCGCCGCCTGCGTGCTCTCGGGCTCATGGTTATTGTTCAGCGCGCCCAGATCGAAACTGACTCCTGGTATGCGCCCGGTGGCAAGAGCCAGCCCAAAGTTCATACGGCTCAGTAAGGAGCCGGTATTGATCCAATACTGACCTTTATCCGGAAATCCCGTCGGAGCCTGGTAACAATATAGCTTCTCACCCATACGGTTGATCCAATTATACAATTGCATGGGCTGACCCACCGTCGCATGCAGACTACGGACGGCGCCGATGGCCAGCTCGAACGGTGATTTTGTTTTTTCCCGTACAGCCTGCGTGCTCCAGAACTCCGGCGAATACACCATCGTCAGCAACACCTGCCGTATATCCCCATCCTTCTCCAAAAAAGTTTTCGCCATCCTGTCCACCAGCGTGGAAGGAGGATTGTCATTGACAAAGCGCACCGCGATCTTGCGGCAGATAAAATGCGCCGTGGAAGGATGATGCGCCAGCATGTCCAACAGCTGCACCCCTTCATCCTCGCCGCCATCCGGGCCAAAATTTTTCCCCAGGACGGTCTTCAGACCCTTGTCATGCCGGTTGGAGGTAAAAAGGAATTCATTTTGACGGACGGTCCATCCCGTCAGCACCCGCGCGGCCTGTGTCACATCCTGCTGCGTATATCCGCCATCCACACCCAGGGTATGCAGCTCCATCAGCTCGCGCGCATAATTCTCGTTCAGCCCTTGCGCCCTGCGGACAAGCCGTGCCATGAGCCGCGTCGAGTCCATCGGACCGCTGCTGGAAAAATTATCGAGGTAATACAGCATGGCGGGAGAGTGGGCCGTGGCCTTCAACAGATCGCCAAACTTCCCCAACGCGCCCGGACGTATGATATCCCGTTCATATACGGGAATGAACTGAGCACAGTCGTTCTTCGTGACAGAGACATTGAAATGATTGAACCAAAGATCCGTCATCACTTCCCGCAGCTGGTTCCGGGCATAGGCGGCCCGGAGAATCTTTTGACAATACAGCTGACGGAACAATTCACCCTCGGGCTTATAACCTTTTTTATCCATATATTCCCGGATGGTCTCCCGGTAGCCTTTTTTATCGGTCTTTATGCTATCCTTATCGATGATCCCATCCCGGACGGCCATACGGATCACCTGCCCGTTCTTGGGATAGATCCCGGCTATTTGTTCATTGCTTAATTTCAGCGCATCGAATGGGGCCAGCTGCGCGTCCAGGGAATCTTCCGGAAGGTCCGCCATCAGCTGCTGTTCGAACCATTTTTCCAGCCCCATGCGGGCGACTTCCTCTACCTGTCCGGGCGTAGCGCCATAGGTAAATCGGCTGAGGAGATGGGCCGCCGCCTGTTTTTCCGTAAGCCCCGCCGCACGGTACGGCATGCGATGCGGCTTTTTTTCACCCCAAAAAGAGGAAAGCAGGATAACTCCCCCAAGGATAGGAAGCGTTCGGCGGAGGAACTTGGTATTCATAGTCATTTACGACTTGCAATATAGCCCCCGGTTTAATGCCCCGCCTCTTCTTTTTTAAGAAATTTTTTCAGGCTGCTGTTGATATACAGCAGGATATCCTCATTGGACGCCTTGCGACAAAAGGCATAGGACGGACGATAACGATACATGAATAATTGTAATGAGTCGCCTTTTAAGCCCGTCATCCGGGCCACATAGGTCCTGGGCCACTTGCTGTCGATATAATAATCTTTTTCATTTTGCGCCAGCCGCTTTTGCAGCCGCCGTCGCTGCGTCTGCACATGACTAAAATAATCGATGGGACTAAAGCTAAGACCCACGCCATCCGAAAAGGTCTTGCCACCCGCCAGCTTCACCTTATGGAACTGATCCAGGTACGCATAATCCTCCTTTCTTTTCATAGAATCCAGCTGGTAATTGCTCAGATCACCTACCCGCACGCTGGGCAGCTCCACCATATTCGGGTCCATATAGACGGTAAAACCCTCCTCCCCGCCAAACATCCAATCGCTGACAAATGCCGTATCAGGCTTGTACCCCGCGGACGTAAACACCACGGTATCGCCTCTTTTCGCGGGTATCTTAAAGTTGCCTCCCATATCCGACATATTGTATTTCTTCTGAGAGATATTCTGCACGCTCACCGCCATGATCACTTCCTCGCTGGCTTTTTCATTTTCAGCCCTGCGATCCAAGCGCAAAGTATCTTCGGTCTGAAAATGGCTAATGATGGCCCTTCGGGCAACCGACCCGTGGTCGGTTTTGACCTTTCCCCGTAAAACATCCTGCGCGACGGCGCCGGTAGAAAATAATAGCAGACTGGATATTCCATAGACAGTATAGCGGGGAGGCATGCGACAAAATAGAAATTATTATCCTGGTAGTAGCGGTAACCCCTCCAAGCTTTTGTTAAAAAAGGCCGATCCGGAGCAGCTTGCCCATGGCCTTAAAGCTCTATCCGGAACAGCTCCCTCATGGCCTTTTGCCCCTTGCCCGTCACGATAAAGACCCGGGCATCACTCCCCGGCCGCAGCCAGTGCGAACCCAGCATCTTTGTCAATAGCGCGGCCCCCAGCGACCCCGCCAGGTGATGCTTCCTTTCCGTCCAGTCCAGACAGACCCGGGAAAAACTGCGTCGCTGCTTTTTCAGCTCGTCACAATCGATCCCTATCACATCGAACCATCTCACCCCGGCCGGCGGCACCTCGAACTCCTGCCCG
>DASZXP010000155.1:0-10364 GCA_035545935.1 Puia sp.
AAGCCGGCCCCGGAACACCCACCGCCTGAACAGGTCTGGGACAGCCGATCAGACCATTCAACGGCCAGGGGCCACACAAATTGAGAGCAATGTCGAACATCGAAACCATCGCGGACTTTTACCGGAATAAATGTCTCGGCCAGCCGGATGACCCGGGCAAAGAGCCCGGTCATTTCAATGCGTTCAAGATCGCGGAGCTGGCGGCCATCCCGCAGCAGCCCATGCGCTACACCCGTAGGGATTATTATAAGATCTCCCTGCTGCGTGGCCACAACATCTATCATTACGCCGACAAAAGTCTGGAAGTGTCGGGTCCGGCATTGCTCTTCTTCAATCCCCGGGTGCCTTATACCGTGGAGCACGCCAACTCCGGCGCCATCGGAGAAGGATATTTCTGCATCTTCAAGGAAGAGTTCTTTAGCGACCACATGCGGGTCAGCCTTCACGAGCTGCCGATGTATGCCACCGGAGGGCGACCGGCCTATATGCTCGACGACGAGCAGCATATGAATTTGAGCAATGTCTTCGAGAAGATGCTGACGGAGCTGCGGTCCGACTATCGATTCAAATACGACCTTATCCGCAATTATATCATGGAGCTGGTACACGCCGCGTTAAAGATAGGTCCCACGGAATCCCTCTACCAGCATGTAGACGCCAATACGAGGATCACCGACGTATTCCGAGAATTGCTGGAACGCCAGTTCCCCATCGAAAGCCCTTCACAACAGTTCGAGCTGCGCAGCGCCAGCGACTACGCCAACAGGCTGAATGTACACGTCAATCACCTGAACAGGGCCGTCAAGCTCAGCACCGGCAGGACGACGACAAGCCATATCCTCGAAAGACTCCTCAGCGAATCCAAGGCGCTGCTAAAACATACGGACTGGAATATCTCCGAGATCAGCTACTGTCTGGGGTTCGAGGAACCGGCGCATTTCAATCATTTCTTCAAGAAGCAGACGAGCATGACGCCTTCGGCATTCAGGGGATGATCAGGCTGCGCGATCAGCGGCCATCCACCACGCCGTCGACCAGCTGCTTGAGCTCTCTGAAGCGCTTTTCCGCATTTCTCTTTTTGATATAGAAGGTCATGAGAAAGGCGCAATACTGCTTGTCATTATCCACCCAGGGGATACTCCCAAAAAGACCGGGGCTGGTCACCGTCTTGTCATCCGGCCTGACCACCCATTCCCCGTAGCCATAACCGATGGTCTTCATGCTGGCGGGCGAATACCCGATCTTTACATCCGGTGTGATCCTGTCCACCTGCATTTCGGCTACGCTCTTTTCACTCAATATCCGCGCACCGTTGAATAGGCCCTTGTGCAGGATCATCGTGAGAAAGTTCAGATAATCCTCCGGCGTGCTATACGCTCCACCCGCAGGCAGCGCAACCCTTCCCTTCCCGAAATCCGTATGCCGCATGCCCAGTGGTCCCGCGATACGCTCCGCGAACAAGGTCTCGAAGCTCTTGCCGCTCACCTTTTCGATGACCGCGCCCGCTATCTGCAGCCCTGCATTGCTATAATGAAAGACAGTACCCGGCGCTCCCTCCATGGGCAGGCCCGCCATGTATTGCATGGCTTCATCCATGCTGCCGATATTCCGCATCTCCCGGATGCTCCTCCACAGGGGAGGTTCCTTGATACCCGTGAGATGCGAGAGACATTGACGAAGCGTGATATTCCCTTTGCCATGCTGTGACAGCACCGGCAGATATTTTCCTACCGTGTCCGACAGACTTATTTTCCCTTCATCCACAAAGCTCATCACCAGGGCCGCGCTATACCATTTGCTACAGCTGGCGATGGGCTGCCGATAGGACATCGTATAAATGATACTATGGCTATAGATGAGTTTGCCATCCTTCCACACCACCAGCATGGACTTTCCTCCCATGTCTTTTGTGTTGTCGTCCAGCCATCGATCGAGATCGTCTTTGGCGGATTGTGCCCGGCCCGGAATTGCCTGCATTGTCAGCAGCAACAGGATGCAGAGATTTCTTAGTGTCATAGCCCTATGGACATAATATAATAGTAAAGGTTTAATGACCTGCCACATGTATAAACGTCCTTTTGTATTCCCTCAGCTCTCTTACTATCCGCCTTACATCCTTCCATTCAAAAAGATGGATCAGCCACACCGTGAACCAGAGCGTACCTCGCAGATGCACCAATGTATTGGCCAGCTGGGCGATATCCTTATCCCTGCCCGCGATGCAGGCATCGTAGTCCGCACCCGTCAGCTTGTGCAGGTCTTCCGCAAAACACCAGGCCCCATCCCTCGCATTGGATATGCTGAATTGTACCAGCACCGATTCCGTATTGCCCGATTGCCAGCCAAGGATCGACACCAGCGGAGAGATATGATTGATCTCGTTGATCACCTGGTATGTCAGTGACCCGATGATGGTATTGATGCTGTCGAAATCTTTTTCAATACCCGCAAGGTCCTGCCCCTTCATCGTCTCCACCGCGGCAATGCCAAGGTCCAGGTTGATATGGGCGTTGATGCCCAGCAGCAGATGTTGCAGCACCAGCGCCGACCCGCGCTTGCAGGCTTCAAATGCCGATTGCCAGGAAGCCGTAGGCTTTCCTCCCGCCCGCCAGGTATCCAGGGCTGTCAGGTACCGGTTGGCAAAGAGCACATCCAGCGTTGCCATCCTTGCTCCATCCTCGAATTCATTTTTCGCGATGCCTTCCCTGACCTTGTCCGTTACCTTATAATACAGGGCCGCAAAATATCCGGTGCGGTCGCCGGTGCGCAGGCTGTCTTCGATGATACCCGTCAGACGGGCAAGTACCTCTTCGATGGTGGTAGCCTCCATGATTTTTTTGGGAAAATATACCTCTTTTCCCTAACTTATCCTCCTATGCGATATTACCAGCTCATTCTCCCCGCATTCCTGCTCTTTACTACACCCGCCGCCCATGCGCAGCTCGACGCCGTGGAAAAAAAGGCCATGGCCTATGTCACCGACCACATGGACGCCACCATGCAATTGCTTATCAATTCCGTGAATATCAATAGCGGGACCCTCAACCTCGCCGGTGTCCGGAAAGTGGGCGGCCTGTATGCAACGGAATTGCAGAAGCTGAATTTCACCATCGAATGGGTAGCCGAACCTGACTCGCTCCACCGGGCGGGACATCTGGTGGCAACACATAAGGGGCGGAAGGGGAAGAAACTGTTCCTGATCGGACACCTCGACACCGTCTTCGAACCCGATATGCCCGCCGGTCCTTACACCGTGCTCAACGACTCCACCGCCACCGGTCAGGGAGTCAACGATATGAAAGGCGGTGATATAGCCATGATCGCGGCCTTGCAGGCCCTCCAGGCAGCGGGGCAATTAAAGGACATGAACATCGTCGCTTATTTCACGGGGGATGAAGAGCGGTCCGGCTCTCCCCATCATGTGGCCCGCAAGGATTTTATCGAGCGCGCCAGGACCTGTGACATCGCCCTTGGTTTCGAGCCGGCCATGGGACTGCACACCGTAGCCGCCGCCCGCCGGGGCGCCAGCGGCTGGTCATTGGATGTCACCGCAAAGACAGGACATTCTTCCCAGGTCTTCACCGACAGCGCCGGCTATGGAGCCATCTATGAAGCGGCGCGGATCCTCAATACCTTCCGCGAACAGCTCGGCGGCGAAAAATACCTCACTTTCAATCCCGGCTTTATCACCGGCGGGTCCAGCATTGTCATCGACCGCTCCGACGCCCGCGGCGAAGCTACAGGCAAGACAAACATCATATCTCCTGCCGCCCATGTCACCGGCGACCTGCGCTTCCTCACCCGGGTCCAGCTCACCACCGCCCGCGAAAAAATGCGGGCCATCGTCGCCAATTCCCTCCCCGGCGCCCATGCCGTTATCAGCTTCACCGACGGACTCCCTGCCATGGAACCCACCCCCGGCAATCTCGGGCTGGTAGCCCAATTAGACAAGATCACCCGTGATATGGGTATTGGAGGAACAGTAGCCGGCGATCCCGGCGCCAGAGGGGCTGGGGATATCTCGGACATCGCTCAATACCTGGATTGTCTCGACGGGCTGGGAGCTTCCGGCAATGGCGCCCATCGGGCGGGAGAGACCATTAATTTGAAGGAATATCCCCTTTTGATACAGCGTGCAGCCTTGCTGATGTACAGGTTGACAAAGTGATTCGCGGTAATCCTCAATAGGTTGACGAGGTGACAGTGAAAAAACGGCCCCTTTCCAAAAATATTAACCCCTTCGTTTTAAAAGACAATATCTCCGTTAGTTTCGATGCATGCCGATCCTGTCTAATACAAAAAGAGTCCTTTCTTCAACGGATCTACAGGGTACTTCAACAACTTCGTATCCACACCCTATATATTCCGCTTTCAGGCGGTGGAATACATCGATGGCCTCTTCAAAAGTCTGTTTCCGCTCGTTATCCGTGGCATAGATCTCGTCCCAGGGTAATGCCCTACCCCCCCGTTCCATCTGTTCCCGTATGATCTGCCTGGCCGCCTCGGGGACACATAGCACCTTGCACTTGCTCAGCTCCTGTAATAAAGTGGTCTTCCCCGCTCGGGACCACCCGTAATGATATAAAAATTGTCGCGCATAATTGGACAGACAAGGACATCGGTTGTCCATTTGGGTAAAACAATCCCCAATTTCCACATCCGGAATATACTTAAATCCTTGATTTTTGGATATTTTGCCGATTGGCAGGTTTTTAGATATATCTCAGATAAATTCAATCATATGTCACTAAAGAAAATAATAGGAACTGTCTCCCTGCTTGGCATAATGATGTTTTCTTTATCCGGCTGTTACGAGACACATTACTATCATCACTATCACCATCACACGCGCGAATGGTACGGCAGGCATCATCAGCCTGAGCCCGCAGGTGTTGATTGGAACGTAGACATTCACAATTAATCTCTCGATACACCAAACACCACACACGCAGACCCCGGGAGTCTTCTTCCGGGGTCATTTTATTTGATCGGTGTTATCTCCTTCTTCATGCCTGAACTGATAAAGAAAACCTTTTTTACTTTGCCCTTGTCATCCCATACAAATTCCATCTGTATATCTCCCCAGCCCGTTAAAAATATTTTTGTAGGGCTTTCAGGCAGCGCCTCTACATCGGACGCGCCCTCCTTAACCCGATAGAGCTTATCCCCTTTCCTGATAATACTGATCTCCGACGAATGCGGAATACTGTATCGCCCGACAAATTTGTCGAGCTGCACACTATCCAGCTGAATGGCGTGGTGCTCATATGATGGAACTACCGTCCTGCCGGTGATGATATAAGCTAATGCACCTGTTAAATTGCTTGCGTCCGACTGGTTATTGGACAGCACGATCAATGTCAGGTCCTGGTTAGGGTAGCGGGTGAGGTTGGTGTGATAACCCGGCCACCCGCCGCCGTGGGTGATATATGGCCCGATCTCATTCGTTCCCAGGAATTCGCCATAACCATAATAGAATTTTAGCGCCGTATCAAAGGTGCTGTGCGGAGTGAACATCTCCTTTTGCGTAGCCGCGCTCAACAGCTTGTGATCCTTCAATGCCCTGTCCCATAGGAACAGATCGCCTGTAGTGGAATTCACCGTCCCATCGCCCACGATGCCATCCAGGTAGAAGACAAAATCCATTGCCTTCAGACTATCGGGTAGCACCTCCTTTTTCAGGCTATCGACATAGGTATACCCATAGGCGTAATTTTCTATCGTCTCACCCGACCGGCGGGTGTTATAGATCCGCGTGTGCTGCAGACCCGCCGGCTTGAATACATGTTCCATCATAAAGACCTCGAACGGCTCCCCCGAAACTTTTTCGATGATGGAGGCCAGCATTTCATAGCCTGTGTTCGAGTACACGCATTTTTCGCCCGGCCGGAAGTCGGCAGGGATCCGCTCCGTGGCCAGGAACTGTATCACGTCCGTGTTAAAGGCGATCTTCTTATGGTCCCATTTTTTGATCATGACATCCATGTAGTCGGGGAGACCCGAGGTATGGGTCAGCAGATGCCGGATGGTGACATTGGAATACGGGAGCCCGGGAAAGAATTTTCGTAACGTGTCCGAGAGGGACAGCTTGCCCTCGTCCTTTAGCAGCAGGATGCCTGTCGCGGTGAATTGCTTCGAGACGGAAGCCAGCTCGAAAAGGGAATGCTCATCCAGCGGCGCCCTGGTATCGAAGTTACTGTACCCAAAGGACTTTTGATACAGCACCTTGCCCGCTCTTGCCACGAGCACATTGCCGTTGAAGCCACGTACCTGTACCTGGGATTTCATAAAGCTGTCGATGGCGGGGGTATAGTTTTTTTGTGCGGCGGCCGTCATGAACGTCATGCCCGTCAGTGTTGCCAGGAGGGCGAATAGGGATGTGCGCATATTAGTTTTTGAGGTTGATTAGATTTTCCGACCACCTTCTATTAGATCAGCATATCTTTAAATGCTTCCAAGCTCACGACATTAATTTTAGGGAAAGGAATAGAGGAAAGTATATTGAAATGTTTATCGTTTGTAACAAGATAATGCACATTACCTGCAAATGCACAATCCGTAAATTTATTATCGTCTTTGTCTTTATCTATAAGGAAAAGCTGGAAATGAATATCTGCTTTCCTGACATTGGGTAGCAAAGTCAAAGCACCTAACACTAATTCGGGAGTTTCTTTAGAAAATATATCGGTTATTTTCTCTTCATATTCCAGTAAAATATCATTAGTGACCCATAATTCGAAGTCACCTTCATAAAGTTTGTCTAGTATTATAGAGAAAGGAGAGCGGCGGGAAATTGAACGAAGTAGGGCGTTGGTGTCAAGCACCACCTTAAGTGGGGTCATGGTTTCTTATCCAGTATTTCCATTAATTTTTCGTCAGAATATCCCTTTTCATCCCAAACGGTATCAGCCTTGTCTCTGGCTTTGTCCAATAAGAATTTGGCTATTACTTTTTTAAGCTCAAGCAAATGACTTTCCGGTATTTCAGCGGAAAACAACTTGAGCAATTCAGCTTGAACATTGCTTAAAGGCGGCTGGACGGAAAAACTTGCCATTTTCTATTTATTTAACTACTCTAAGTTACAAATATTACCCTATTTATGGAAATTCTATTTGATTGAAAATCAACATTAACGACGATACGGCAGTCGCCTTTTTATCACATAATAAATCACCATCCCTACAAACACCAACTGTACTCCCACCAGTATCAGCACAGTCGTCGTGACCGTCCGGTTGTATACTATAAAACTATTGAAGTCCGAATAGTAGACGTATCGCCTGGGCATACCTACCAACCCGCCATCACCCCACGAAAATAAAAGACAACATCCTAAGAAAGTGCCCAAAAAATGAATAAACCCTACCACTCTATTCATGTATCCTCTCTTTTCCAGGAGAAAATAAACAGTAGCGAAAAAGGCCATAAGCAACACCAGAAAGATCATGAAATGAAGATTCGCAATGACAAAAAGGGTATCGTGCCAATGTATGTCTATGGTAGGATTACCCATTCTCATCCGCCATATAGGGGTCCAGACAAGCCAGCAAACAGCCGAGGCCGTAAACAGCTTCCATATAGGCCATCGCAGCTTTCTAACTCCCACTATGACCGCCGGGATCGCGAGCATCATGACCACCAGGAGGAATATGCTGCCCAAAAAGGGATTCAGACCTGTCGTAAACAAATCACGCACCCAGATCAGCAGGGTAAACACCACCGCCATCAACACTCCGGCGCCAAGAATAGGGGTCAGCTCTTTTCGCATACCCAAATCTACCTTTTTCCTTCTTATCTTCACCCCTCAATCACACAACATATGAGAGCGCGCTCCTTACTGATCCTATTGCTTATCGGGTGTGTATCCGCACAGGCCCAAACCTCCGGCAACCCTATCTTCCCCGGCTGGTATGCCGACCCCGAGACCGCCGTCTTCGACCATGCTTATTGGGTCTACCCCACCTATTCCGCCAGATACAACAGCCAGGTCTTCTTCGACGCCTTTTCTTCCACCGACCTCGTCCACTGGCAAAAGCACGAACATATCCTCGACACCAATGCCATCCGCTGGGCCCATCGCGCCATGTGGGCTCCCGCCATCGCGGAAAAGGATGGTAAATATTATTTCTTCTTTGGCGCCAACGATATACAGAACGACAGCACCGTCGGAGGCATCGGCGTAGCGGTGGCCGATAAGCCGCAGGGGCCGTATAAAGATTATTTAGGTCATCCCCTCATCGACAAATTCCACAATGGAGCCCAGCCCATCGATCAGGCTGTCTTCCACGACAAGGATGGTTCCTGGTATATGATCTATGGGGGCTGGCGTCATTGCAATATCGCACGGCTAAAACCCGACTTCACCGGATTCATCCCTTTTCCCGACGGCGTCATCTTTAAAGAGATCACGCCTGAAGGATATGTCGAAGGACCGTATATGATCTATCGCAAAGGGAAATATTATTTTATGTGGTCCGAGGGCGGCTGGACAGGCCCCGATTATTCCGTAGCCTATGCCATAGCGGATAATCCCACCGGTCCCTTCAAACGCATCGGCAAGATCCTTCAGCAGGATATGTCCGTGGCCACGGGAGCCGGTCACCATTCCGTATTGCAGATCCCCGGCACCGATGAATATTACATCGTCTACCACCGCCGTCCCCTGGACGAGACGGATGCCAACCACCGCGTGACATGCATCGACCGCATGGAGTTCGACGCCGATGGACTGATCAAGCCCGTGACCATTACAAAGGAAGGGATCGCCGCAAGGAGGTTGCCATAGCCTCGCTACCAGTTGCCCATGGCTGCCTGGGCCGGCCGAAGTTTCAAGCCCTGCCAATCACGCCAATCTGCCTGCATTCCGCGCCAGCATGCCCGTGCCCGCCGCCGTCAGGGTATTTTTGATCATACAAAATGATCAATAGCATGAAAAGACAAATCACCCCGTTACTGTTAAGCGCGGCAATGGCATTCCATCCGTCACACGCACAATCCAAGTTCCCCGCCGCCGATATACAGGCTATCACGGAGACCAACAAGCGCTATGGAGAGGCGTTCGCCAAGAACGATTCTTCCGTTTTCCTCGATTGTTATGCGCCCGACGGCTGTATACTGGCTCCGGGCGCACCCGCGCTTTGCGGAGAAAGATCGCTGCTGCTCTTTTACAAGGGAGCTTACAAGACAGGGATGAGGAACATCGTCTTTACTTCTATAAACTGGTATGGTTATGACGGCCAGTTCGTGACGGAGCAGGGCACTTATCAGCAGTTCGATGCGGACAACAATCCTATCGGCGCCGGCAAATACATGGTGGTATGGCAACGGCTGGCAAAAGGATGGCGTATGCTGCGGGATATGTTCAATGCGGATAGGATACCGAAGATGTAGTCGAGTCGGCCTCACGCAAAAAATCCTGTGGTGTTTGCCCAGTCCATTTCTTAAAAGCCCGGGTGAATGCCCCAGGATCATTGTATCCCAGCATGAACGCTATCTGTTTGATAGGATGCTTTCCTGTATTCAAATAATCGATAGCCAGCGACTTCCGCACCGACTCCGCCACCTGCTGATAGGTCACCCCTTCTTCCTTCAGCTTCCGCTGCAGGGTCCGCACGCTCATATTCAAATTAGCCCCCATCTCCCGAAGGTCCGGCAATCCCAGATAGCTGCTCCCCTTCATCAATTGGGCCAGGCGGCTGGATACCGAAGTCGGGTCCGGGAACTGGCGATAGATATCGGTCAACCGGTGGATCAATACATGCTGGAGTTCGTAATTGGCCGTGAGGATCGGCTCTTTCAATAAATGGTATTCGAATTCCACCACATATTCCTGGCTCCTTATAATATTAGTGGTACGGAATACCCGCTGGTATTCTTTCAATTCCCCCTCTTCGTACGGCAGCTTTACCAGAGAAGGCTTCATCTTGATCAGCAACAGCCCGTCCATCTCGTGGAGCACAAAAGCCATCGACAGCTCCAGCAGCTGTCTTTTCAGTACAGGATACCCCTGCAATTTCTCCATAAAGGGTAGTAGCCGAATGATAAACCGGTGATCCTCAAAACTTACCGTCAGGTTGAACAGATCCGTCAGTATAGGGGAATAGGCCGCACAATTCTCCAATGCCTCGCCGATGGTCCGGCTGTTACGGATCACCGCCCCGACGATACCCAGGGCCGCCAGCTGCAGCCGCTCCCCAAAATGGAGCCCAAAAAGAGTATCCCCCGACAGCTTTACCGCATGTTCAAAAAGATCGTTCTGCTGCTGCAGGCTCAAATAAAAAGGCTGTTCGCTCCGAAGGGCTTCCAGATCCACCCCCGCCTGCCGGCAAAGACGGTCCACCGGGATCTCCTTTTGAGCCGCGTAG
>DASZXP010000156.1:0-21219 GCA_035545935.1 Puia sp.
GTTTTAGGAAATTTCCGATTGGAGTACCCCGTCCCGGCAGGCGAACCGGCGCCGAAGACCAAACAGAGCGGACCACGGGTCCGCTGCCGGGGGCAAAAAAAACAGGGATGAAAACATCCCTGATTTACCAAACCTAACTGCCTATGAAGACTATAGCGTTTATTCCTATATTTACTAATTTCTTGTCGTTTATATACGACAAACGAGGCGAATTGGATTTCATTCCTCTAAATTTTTTTTACTCTCCAAGCTCGATGCTGAAGGCCTCCGTCCTGGGCGGCAGACACATCTCATTCGTACATACCTGATAGGTCAATGATCCCGTCACATTCGTCCTGACCTTGGCTTTCAGCTTGACCACCTGGATAAAATCTACTTGTTTCGCATATTGATTCGCCATGATACCGGATGCTTCATCCTTCCATTTTTCCATGGCGCCGACCTCCCTGGTCTTTCCCGTCATACTTATCAGCGGATTGGACTTGAAACGGATCTCCGTTGGCTGCGCCACCGCCTCCTTGGGCTGCCGTTGGGAATAAGCATGCCATCCGTCCTCCAGTTGGGCGGTCAAATGCACTTCATAGGTCTTATCGGCAATTTTCCTGGCGCTGTAATGCCATGCGATCGGGTGCAGGTTATTGCTCTGAGCCCGGGCCATCACCAGGGAAAGGAACAGGATAGAAACTACAATGGATTGCTTCATAAAGGGATTGCTTTATGATATAACACTATAACTGCACTATAGGAGGGCTATGCTTGTGAGGAAAACCCACCCCACAACTCCCTTCCAGCCGATGGCATGAAGTTTTACCTCTATAGATATAACTAATCACCGATCATGAAGATTTCCAGGTTCTTCCTTCGCATTTACGAGATCTGGCGATTCATCGTCCAATTCTTCAAGGAAGTATTTCTCCCACCCTATGAATACAAAGAGATCGTCAACCAGTTCTTCCAGGTAGGCATCCGATCGCTGTCGATCATCACGCTGACAGGGTTTATCACCGGGGTCGTATTCACCAAACAATCCCGCTCCTCCCTATCGGAATTTGGCGCAGCCTCCTGGCTCCCTTCCCTTATGTCCATTGCTCTTATTCGCGCCCTGGCACCCCTGGTGACAGCCCTTATCATCGCCGGCAAAGTAGGTTCCAACATCGGCGCCGAGCTGGGCTCCATGAAGGTCACCGAACAGATCGACGCCATGGAAGTATCCTCGACCAACCCCTTCAAATTCCTGGTAGCCAGCCGTATCCTGGCTACTACTGTCATCGTTCCCATCCTTGCCCTGTACATGGGCTTTGTGGGGTTGATGGGCTCCTTTCTCAACGTACATCACAACGAGCAGACCAGCTTTACCTCCTTCTTTCAATCCGCCTTTGTAAAGATCGGCTTTTTGGATGTCTGGCTCCTGCTGCTGAAATCCGCGGTATACGGCTTCACCATCGGCGTGGCCGGATGCTACAATGGTTACAATGCAAGCCAGGGCACCGTAGGCGTAGGGCGTGCTGCCAACACCGCCGTCGTGGTATCCATGTTCCTCATTTTTATCGAGGAAATGATCATTGTCCAACTAACAAACTATTTCAAACATGGCGGCTGATCCTATCATATCCATCCGAGGACTGAAAAAGTCTTTCGGCAGCCTGCAGGTGCTCAAAAGTGTCGACCTGGATGTATACCAGGGAGAGAACCTGGTGATACTGGGTCGCTCGGGCAGCGGCAAATCCGTGCTCATCAAGATCATTGCCGGTCTCCTACGCCCCGATGAAGGCAGCGTCATCGTTCTGGGCCAGGATACCAGCCGTCTGAACCTAAAAGAATGGCAAGCCCTCCGTACCCGCATCGGGTTCTCTTTTCAGAACAGCGCCCTGTATGACGGCATGAACGTAAGGGACAACCTGGAATTCCCGCTGGTACGCAACAAACGTCATCTCAGCACCCGGGAGATCGATGACGCCATCGCCAAAGTGCTGGACGATGTAGGGCTTTCGCAAACGCGCTATCAAATGCCCGCCGAGCTTTCCGGTGGACAGAAAAAACGAATAGGCATTGCCCGCACCCTCATCCTTCAGCCGGAGATCATGCTCTATGATGAACCCACCGCCGGGCTGGACCCCGTCACCAGCGTGGAAATAAATGAGCTTATCAATGAAGTGCAGCAACGCTATAACACCAGCGCCGTCATCATCACCCATGATCTCACCTGTGCAAAAGAAACAGGCGACAGGGTGGTCATGCTTTCGGAAGGGAAGTTCATCCGGCAAGGCAGCTTCGAGGAAGTATTCGACACCGACGACCCCCGGGTCAAAAATTTTTATAACTATAATTTCATAGCAGACCATGAGCGAACAGAATAATAAAAAAAAGATAGCCGTGGGCGCCTTTATCACCATCGGGCTGGCCATCCTCATCGTAGGCATATTTACCATCGGAGGACAGCGTAAGGCCTTTATAAAGACATTCCCGTTACAGGCGGTGTTCGAGGACGCACAGGGATTACAGGCAGGCAACAATGTATGGCTGTCCGGGATCAAGGTCGGCACGGTGAAAAAAGTAGCCTTCGCCGGCAGCACGGGCGTAGAGGTCATCATGAACGTGGATCAACAGGCACGCGGGCATATCCATAAGGACGCAAAGGTCCGCATCGGCACCGATGGTCTCGTAGGGAATAAGATCGTCATCATCGAGGGTGGAACACCGTCACTGCCCATCGTGGCAGATAATGAAAATCTAACGGGGCAGCACTATGGCGGTATGGATGAATTGATGGGTACCTTGCAGGCCAACAATGCCAATCTGCTTGCGATCACCGGCAACCTGAAAACAGTGAGTCAAAAGCTGGCCGAAGGACAAGGCACGTTGGGGCAATTGATCAATGATCCTGCATTAGGCAATGACCTCCGCGCTTCCATCAATAACCTGCAGACCGCCTCCGCAGGCAGTGAAAAGATCATCCGCAATTTGCAGGAGTATACGGCCGGACTTCGCAGACCCGGCAGCCTCGCAGAGCAGCTCGTCACGGATACTACCGTCTTTGCCAATCTCAAAGCCACCGTCGCGCGGCTCAATGATGCGGCTGCTTCCGCATCGGCCTTCACTGAAAAAATAAAAAGTACGGGAGATGATATCAACAAAGGGCTGAGTGATCCCAATACGCCGATAGGATTGCTCCTGCACGATCAGGAGACAGCCGACAACCTCCAACGTACTATCAAGAACCTTCGACTGTCCAGTAAAGAGCTCGCCGACGACCTCGAAGCAGTACAGCACAATTGGCTGCTGCGTGGCTTCTTTAGAAAAAGAGAGAAGCGATAGGTGTGGAATTTTTTCCCCAAGCATGCAACGCCTGTTAACCCAACAAAATAAAGTTTATCATTTTTTATAAAGGGAATGATTAACGGCTATATTTGTTCAAATACTAAATTTAAATGTCACCGGATACTTCGAAAATTCTTCACAAGAAGAAAAAACAGATATTGGAAAATTGGATCAATGGTCAGATCGCGAACGAATCTTTAAGAGAAGAGCTCATCAGCAACAAAGAAGCACGGACCCAATCGGAAGAGCTGCTGGACGCGGTCTTGCAGAAAATAGCCTCCTCAGCCGATGGCGCCTCGCAAGAGGACTCTGCGCTGGAACTATTGGAAACCATCTCCATCACCCGGGCGCGTAATGGTTATTCTCCGAGGGAGACGGGGGTCTATATATTCAGCCTTAAAGAAGCCTTCTTAAAGACGCTGAACGATGAGATCAGGGACGCCAGGGCACTGTACGAAGAAAGTCTTTCCGTCAGCAATGAGCTGGATAACATCGCCATCATCACCTTCGAGATGTTTATAAAAGGACGGGAAGAGGTTATACTTCGACAGACAGATGAAATAGCCGAAATATCCACTCCTGTCATCCGGGTATGGGATGGCATACTCGCGCTGCCCATCATCGGTACGCTGGACAGTTCACGTACACAGATCGTCATGGAAAGTCTCTTGTCGCAAATAGTGGAGACGAGCAGCAGTATCGCCATACTGGATATTTCCGGCGTGCCGGCCGTAGACTCTCTTGTGGCCCAGCATTTGATAAAAACAGTTAGCGCTACCCGCCTGATGGGAGCCGAATGTATCATCAGCGGCATCCGGCCCGAGATCGCGCAGACCGTCGTACACCTGGGTATCGATCTCTCCAGCATCGTGACTAAGTCGTCTTTGGCCAGCGCGCTGAGCTATGCATTCTCGACCTTAAGGCTGGAAGTAAAGAAAAACACGAAAGAATCTAAAATTTAATTGTTGCTTTTCTGATGGAAAAGATACCTATTTTAAAAATGGGGCCCTTTTTGCTTGTGACCATTCAGGTAGACCTGTATGACAGGCTGGCCCTGAACCTCGAATCCGATCTGGTACAAATGGTTAATAAGACCAGTGCAAAGGGAGTGCTGATCGATATCTCTGCGGTCAATATCGTCGATAGCTTCATGGGAAGGATCATCGGCAACATTGCCAACATGACAAGGATCATGGATGCGCAGACGGTCGTCGTAGGCATGCAGCCCGCCGTAGCCATCACACTGGTCGAATTAGGGCTCCCTCTCAACGGAGTTCGAACTGCCCTCAACGTGGAAAAAGGCATGGCGCTCCTTCGCACTATGATCACGTCCGACGATGAGGATGAAAACACCGACGATGATAGTAACATTGTCTAAAGACGAAATGCAGGTTTTGAAGGAAATGGATGTCGTGTTGTTTCGCAACCGGGTCAAGGAGTTTGCCGTCAGGATCAAAATGGGGCTTGTCAATCAAACAAAGCTGATCACGGCAGCCAGCGAGCTGGTCAGAAATATGCTCATGTATGCCAATGGGGGAAAGGTCCTGATCGAGATCGTCACCAGGGGAAGGGATAATGGTATCCGTCTCACCTTCAGGGACGAGGGCCCGGGGATAAAAGATATCAATCTGGCCATGAAAGATGGATACAGCACAGGCAAAAGCCTGGGTCTGGGGCTACCGGGAGCGAAAAGACTCGTCAACGAATTCAATATTCAGAGTGAGCCGGGCAAAGGAACCACTGTCATGATAATCAAATGGGCCAATGGTTAGCACATCCTATACAAGCTTCAATTGCAGCGATCGCAGCTATTTGGCCATCCTGAAAAAAGAGATCCATAAGCTGGCGTTGCAAGGTGGTTTTGAAGCAAAGCAATTGGCAGAGATAGACCTCATCGTCTCCGAATTGGGCAGCAATCTTGTCAAGCATGCTTCAGGAGGAGAGATGCTGGCGGGCATCCTGCAAACAGATGATGGCATGACCCTGGAGCTGATAGGTCTTGACAACGGCCCCGGGATGACGGATCCCGAAAAAATGATGGCCGATGGCGCTTCTACCACCCAAACGCTTGGTCATGGGCTAGGCAGCATCCGAAGACTCTCCGATACCTTCGAGCTTTACAGCCGCAAGGATTGGGGCACCATATTGCTGAGCAGGGTCCATAAGAAAAAAACTGCCTCGCGCAGATCGCATAAAGCCGCCGTTCAGATCAATGCCCTCGTCGTGCCCAAGCCGGGAGAAACCCTCAGCGGGGACGGATGGTATTATATGGCAGGGAAGAATGGCGTGATCCATCTGCTGGTGGCCGATGGCCTGGGGCATGGCGCGGAAGCCCATCGCGCCGTAAAGGAAGCCGTGAGCGCCTTCCGCACCACCGACAGCGAAAGCCCCGCGGAAATATTGCGCCATCTCCATCAATCCATAAAAAGGACCCGGGGCATCGTGGCCACAGTGGTGATCATCGATCCTAAGGAAAAGACCTGGAGATTATGCGGCATCGGGAATATCGGCACCCGGCTCATCGGGTACCAGCAATCCAAAAGCTATCTCCCTTACAATGGCATCATCGGAAGCAATATACCCAACACCCTCAATGACCAGGAATTGTCGCAGCATGATTATCAGCAGATCGTCCTGTGCTCGGATGGCATCCGTTCCCGTTGGGAGCACGCCAAACATCCCACCATCGGCAAATACGATCTGTCCATACAGGCAGCTGCCATCTATAAGGATTTTGGAAGAAAGACGGACGATATGTCCGTCATCATAGGGAGGGCCTTATCATGAAATACGAGATCACCCGTCTGGATCTGGAAAATGAAATGGACCTGGTACTGGCCCATAGACGTTCTATACGGCTGGGCGAAGCATTGGGCCTGTCCATCTCTATTCAAACCACCTTCACTACCGCCATCTCCGAATGCTGCAGGGCCGTGCTGGAAAAGACGGAAGCGGGGATACTCATCGTTCATGCGCTCCGCGAAAATGACCGCTATCTGCTACAAGCTACCATCCGGTACCAATATCCGGGTACGGCCACGCCCAGCCCCAGCGCATTGGACTATGCCAAAAGACTGGTCAGCCGTCTGCAGGTCTATACGGAGGAAGGTCTGACCAGCATCGAGCTGCAGATCGATATTCCCCGGTCTGTCCGGCTGTCCGATGAAAAGATCGCTTTTGCCCAGGCCAGCTTCCGGCAAGGACAGCCGGATAGCCCATACGAAAAGGTCAAGCTGAAAAAGGATGAATTGAACATCATCGCATCGGAGCAGGAAGAGCAATTGATACGCAGCAGATATGTCAATGAAAAAAAGACCGAATTCCTCTCCATTGCAAGTCACGAGTTAAAGACACCCCTGACCACTATCAAGGCGTTTGCCCAGCTCGCATTGGCCGAACAGGATGCGGATACCGTCCGCATGTACCTCTCGAAGATCAATACCCAGTCCGACAAGCTGTACAAGCTCATTCAGCAATTGCTCGACGTAAGCAAGATCGAGGCGGGGAAAATGGATTTCACCCTGGAAGAGATATCCATGAATGGCTATATCCAGGATACGGTAGCGCTCATCAGCAAATCCATACCCAGCCACCGTATCTCTATAGAGCTGACAGGTGACGTCGTTGCCCGGATAGACAGGCTCCGGATGGAACAGGTGTTCTCCAATATCCTTGTCAATGCGGCAAAATATTCCAAGGAAAATACCCTTATCCGGGTGATGACGCAGATCCATCAGGGAAATGTATTTCGCATTTCCTTTCAGGATGAGGGCATCGGCATGTCCTCCCAAAACATAAAGCGTGTATTTGAAAAATTCTTCCGGGTCGAAGAGATCTCCCGTACTTATTCGGGTCTGGGTATGGGGCTCTATATCGCCAGCCGTATCATCAGCGGTCACCACGGCAAGATCTGGATCGACAGCGAAGTAGACATCGGATCGACCTTCCATGTCTCCATCCCCTTTATCCGATCCGCCTGATCAGGACCTATTCATCAGCGGAACTGGAACCATATCAATGCCACCGCGGACGCCGTCATCAGGATCAGCGCGAGAGCGCCCAGTATATTCGAACCCCGCTTGTTCACCCGATCGCCCATGATCTTTGGACTGTTGCAGATATGCATCACCAGCACGATCATCACCGGCGCGGTGAGACCATATAAAATGGCCGTATACAACAGGGCCTGTATAGGACTGATATTAAGGAAGTCCAGGCAAAGCCCCGCCAGTAAAGCAAAGGTCATCGTCACATAAAAGGCCGGCGCCTCGTTGAACTTCTTGTCCAGCCCCTGACGCCAATTAAAGGTCTCGGCAACGATGTATGACAACGAGCCTCCCAGTACCGGTATGGCTAAAAAGCCGGTGCCTATCACCCCAATCGCAAACAACGCATACGTCAGCTTGCCGGCCAGCGGCTCCAGCGCGCGGGCTGCCTGCTCCACCGTATCGATCTTATGCACTCCCGAACTATACAGCACCACTCCCGTCGTCAAAATGATAAAGAACATGACCACATTGCTGAACAGCATGCCTGAGTATACATCCACTTCCATCTTTTCCATAAATCGCCTGTCGATGACCAGCTTCCTGCGACGCCGGGCATTGGCAATATCTTCCGCCTCCATCGTAGCCTGCCAAAAGAACAGATACGGGGAAATGGTCGTTCCGAGTATGGCTACCAGCACCTCGAAAAAATCTTTATCCATACGGATGGTAGGCACCACGGTATGCTTCAGCACCTGGCCCCAGTTCACATGTACCAAAAACGGGATCAGCAGATACAGCAACAGCACCATACAAAGCCATTTCAGGATACCCGCTACCTTTTGATACGGCCATTGTATCACCCCAAAAAGGATCATAGCCGTAAAAATAAGCTCGAAGGCAAACACCGGCACTCCCGGCAGCAGCATATGCGCCACGGCTCCCATCCCCTCGATGTCGGCCCCGATGTTCAATATAATGGCGGGGAAGCTGAACACCATCATGGCTACTCCCAGCCGACGGGGGTAATGCTCCCGCAATACGCCGCTCAAGCCTTTACAGGTGACGACGCCTATCCGGGCGCACATCTCCTGTATGGATGCCATCAGCGGGAAGGTGATCAATGCCGTCCACAAGGTGCTCAATCCAAATCCGGCTCCGGCCTGCGAATAGGTGGCAATACCGGATGGGTCATCGTCGCTGGCTCCTGTGATCATACCTGGCCCAAGCACCTTCCAGGCCCTGGCAATACGTCCTCTGACACCGTTGTTCTTATTTTTTTGGGTCCCCCCTGGCATTTGTTTTGATTTATCTGTATGCAACGTGAATATAAAAAACTATCGTTAGCAAATTGTGAATACATCTCCACAAAAAATTGGCGCCGGGTACGACCCCGCCGGCAGCACATTTTCCGTCTGGGCCCCTACACACAAAAAAGTCGAGCTGGTACTGGAGTCTGCTACCCCCTCCATTCACCCGATGTCTCGGGACGAATATGGCTATTGGAGGATAACCCTATCTGTAAAGCCCGGGACGCTTTACCGGTTCCGGCTAGACGAAGATATGCAATACCCGGACCCTGCTTCCCTCCACCAGCCACGGGGCGTCCACGGTCCTTCCGCCGTCGCCGATCTACATGATCATTCCTGGCAGGACACGGAATGGAGAGGCCTTCCGCTCAGCAATATGATCATCTATGAGCTGCATACAGGCTGCTTTTCGGATACCCACGATTTCGAAGGTATCATCCGCCGCCTGGATTATCTCCTGGATCTGGGCATCAATACCATCGAGCTCATGCCACTGGGACAGTTCCCGGGTCAGCGCAACTGGGGCTATGATGGTGTATATCCTTTCGCCATACAGCATTCCTATGGAGGCATCCCCGGCTTTCAACAGCTGGTCGATGCAGCGCATGTCCGGGGAATGGCCGTGCTGGTGGATGTGGTCTATAACCACCTGGGACCGGAAGGAGATTATCTCCCCCATTATGCTCCCTATTTCAGTGAAAAATACAATACTCCCTGGGGCAAGCCCCTGAACTTCGACGGCCCCTGGTCCGACGGCGTGCGCAATTATTTTCTTCAGAACGCGCGCATGTGGCTGGAAGACTACCATGTCGACGGCCTCCGGCTGGATGCGGTACACGCCATCTACGACTTCAGCGCCTGTCATTTTGTACAACAGCTAAAGGAACTGGCCCTGGACATCGAGCAAAGGACGGGGGTGAAAAAAACGCTGATCGCGGAGATAGACCTCAATGATCCCCGCTATATCAATCCGGTGGAAAAAGGAGGCTATGGCCTGGATGGACAATGGATAGATGAGTTCCATCATGCGCTTCGCAGTCTCATGACAGGCGAACGCAATGCCTATTACGAAGACTTCGGGGACATTGCTCACCTGGAAAAAGCTTTCCGTCACACCTATGTATACAACGGCAATTACTCCCGTCATCGCAAAAGGTCCTTTGGCGGACGTGCCGACCACAATCCCTATAGCCAGTTCGTCGTCTTTGCCCAAAACCATGACCAGGTAGGCAACCGTCCCATGGGCGACAGGCTTACCCATCACCTCGACTTCGAACAGCTCAAGCTGGCGGCAGCCACCGTCCTGCTCTCCCCTTATGTCCCCATGCTGTTCATGGGAGAAGAATATGGCGAGCGCAATCCCTTTCAATTTTTTACCGATCATTCCGACCCCGAGCTGATCCGGGGCATCCGCGAAGGCCGTCAAAAGGAATTTCCCGACTTCGAAAAGGTACTCCATCTGCCCGACCCCCAGTCGGAGGAAACCTTCCTTCATTCCAATCTGTCCTGGGACTATCAACAGGGGCAGGGCGCCGTCCTGTTCCAATATTATCGCCAGCTCATCCAATTCAGAAAGACCCGGCCCGCCATGCAGGGTATGACCCGGGACAGCTTTCACCTGCACCCCACCAAAGGACAGACCATCGCCTTTGAAAGGAAGATCACGGGCGATCATATCTGTATCTGGCTCCATTTCGGCAATAACCCGGTGAGGATCGAAAATACGCTGGGGTATCCCTTACGCAAGATCTTCGATTCGGCCGCCCTGGAATGGCTCTGGCCATCGGCCGTGATAGAAGAAGCATTTGATATACAGCCTTTTTCGGCTGTTATTTTAGAAAAAATCTCATAATACTGTTATGACATCGACCTATAGGATACAGCTTCATAAAGGATTTAATTTCCATCGATTGAAGAATATACTTCCCTATTTACACGAGCTGGGCATATCCACCGTTTATGCCGCTCCCATTACCCGGGCCATCAAGGGCAGCCAGCACGGGTATGATGTAACAAATCCCGGTTCCATAAGCCCTGAAATAGGTACGGAACGGGAAATGGAAGAGCTATCCCATCTTCTAAAAAAATATAAGATGACCTGGATACAGGACCTGGTACCTAACCATATGGCTTTTGAAGTATCCAACCCCTGGATCAGAGATGTCCTGGAAAAGGGACAAGGGTCAGAATACTATTCTTTTTTTGATATAGAGCCATGGCCATCTCCCCTTTTGGGCAACAAGCTGATGCTCCCCTTCCTGGGCAATACCCTCACGGAATGTCTGCAAAAAAAGGAGATCAGGCTGGATTTGGCAGGCGGACGGTTCGTCATCCGTTATTACCAGCAGGAATACCCCATATCCGCTGCTTCGGACGAATGGCTCCATACCATAAGGCCTGACAGCCCGGCGGAACAGATCGTTGCTTTTTTCAATGAAAGGCCTCCTCTCCTGAAAGAATTGCTCGACCAGCAACATTATGTGCTCACTCATGGGCATTTGGCGGCCTCCGTTATCAATTACCGCCGTTTCTTCACGGTCAACAGCCTGATCTGTCTGCGGATGGAAGAGGAGAAAGTATTTGAGGCCTATCACCGGCAGATCCTCTGCTGGTATAAGAAAGGGCTTATCCAGGGACTTCGCCTGGATCACATCGACGGGCTGGCGGCTCCCCGGCAATATATACAACGGCTGCGGCACAGCTTTGGCCAGGACTGTTATATGGTAGCGGAAAAGATCCTGGCTGCGGACGAACTCCTCCCATCGGACTGGCCGCTGCAGGGCACTACGGGGTACGAATTCCTGGGTTTGACCAGTCAATTGCTTACTGATCCCGACGGATTTCATCAGCTGAAAAATTTCTACCGGGAGCACATCGTTCCGGACATGCCGGAATACAGGGACCTTGTCTTTGAAAAGAAGCTACATTACCTGCTCACCTATATGGGTGGAGAGCTGGACAACCTCACTCATCGTGCATCCCCGTCGCCGCAGGAACCAGACAAGGCAAGGTTCAGAAACGCCCTGGCTATCTTTATGTCCTCCTTCCCCGTGTACAGGCTTTATCCGGAGCCGGGTTCACCCCTACCCGATCTCTCGGGACCACTGGCAGCCGTGTCGGAGGAAGACCGGCCTCTTCTACAGACGGCCCTTGACGATCCTGCGTTTTTAACCCGCCTGATGCAGTTTACGGGACCGCTGGCAGCCAAAGGCGTTGAAGACACTGTATTCTATGTCTACAATCCGCTGATCGCCCGTAATGAGGTCGGCGACACACCTTTCGTCGACGGTCTTAGTCCCGCGGAGTTCCATCAAAAAATGACCCTCCGCCAACAACGGACGCCCCTGTCCCTGAATACCGGCACCACGCACGACACCAAAAGAGGAGAGGATAGCCGCATCCGTCTCTGCTGGCTCAGCTCGATACCGGACGAATGGATCGCTACCGTGACCCGCTGGCGGGAGATGAACAAACGCATTGCCCCGCTGCCCAATGATGAATACTTTATCTATCAGTCGTTGATCGGAGGCTTCCCTCCCGATATAGTACTTACAGGACAGTTCAGACAACGTTTCCATAGCATGCTCACCAAGGCGCTCCGGGAAGCCAGGACAGCCACCAGTTGGGACGCACCCGATGAAGTCTACGAAAAAAAATGCCATGACTTTGCAGACGCCCTCCTCGACACCGAATCCCCCTTCATGGAAGACTTCTTCCCCTTCGTCTTCAAATGCATAAAGCAAGGGGCCCGCTACTCGTTGTCACAGCTCCTGCTCCGGCTGACAGCTCCGGGCATACCCGATATCTATCAGGGCGCCGAATGCTGGGACCTTAGCTTCGTCGACCCCGACAATCGTCTTCCGGTGGACTACACCCTGCGGGAACAGCTGTTGGATCAGATCAAGCAAGCCGAAAAAGAAGGATATCCAGCCGTACTCGAGCTCGTAGCGGAACAGGGGCGAAGTGGAGCCGGGAAATTGTATACTATCTATAAAACGTTGGCATACCGTAATGCCTGTCCCAGGGTCTTTACGGAAGGGGATTATATCCCCATCGACATCCCTGGCGCCCATCTTGCTTACATCCGCCGTCAGGACCAGCGCTGGGCCCTCATCGTCGTTCCCCTTATTCGCATCGTCGATACTCCTGCGGCGCAGTTACCCATTACGCTGCCCGATGACGCTCCCGCCACCTGGACAAATATCTTTACGGGCGATGTCCTCTCTGCGGAAGATCATCGTCCCGACCTCTACGGCCTGCTGGATAAATTCCCGGTAGCCATGCTTATAGCCGGCGGGGATTGAACCAAAGAAGAATTATCTTTATAGCTATGCCACTTTTATCCATCGTTCGTCATGGCCAGTCCGCCTGGAATCTCGAGAATCGCTTTACGGGAGATGTAGACGTAGACCTTACTCCCCTCGGTGTCGAAGAAGCCCGCTCAGCCGGAAAAAAGCTGGCGCACATACCCTTTGCACGCTGCTTTACCTCCGTATTGAAAAGGGCCATCGAAACCCTGGAGCTGATCCTGGAAGAAACGCATCAAACCCGGCTGCCCATCACCTGCGACAAGGCGCTCAACGAACGCAGCTACGGACAGCTGCAAGGTCTCAACAAGGCGGAGACGGCCAAAAAGTATGGCGACGAACAGGTCGCTGTCTGGCGAAGAAGCTATACCGTTCGCCCTCCGGGCGGAGAAAGCCTGGAGGACACCGTCCATCGCGTGATCCCTTACTATCACCAGGAGATAGAACCCTGTCTTAAAAAAGGAGAAAACATTTTGATCGTTGCCCACGGCAACAGTCTGCGCGCCCTCATGATGCACCTGGAGCATATCGATGAGGACAAGATCTCCAAAGTCGATCTGCCTACGGGAGTCCCCCGCCTGTATACATTCGATCCGCAGCTGAATCTGCAAACGGTGGCTTACCTGTGATCTTCCATCAACACGACGAACTCCTGTTCCAATGTGAGGGAGTAATGATAGATGTCCTTTATAAAGGCTGCTCCCCGGGCGGCATACCAGGGCATGAAGTTATCGATCCTCTCCTGCAGCCCATTCAGCGGGAACAAGGCGGAACGCAATGCATGAATATGCCGCTGCTGATCGGCAAACTTTCTTTTCTCCGCCTTCAACAGCTTCTTCTCCATTTCCTTCAACGGCTTCAAAGCCCTTGCCTGCAGGGCTTCTACATGCTGTACCAGCGTCGGGTCGATGGGACGCGCCCTTTCCTTCAATGCGCCATAATACTGCTCGGCGGCTTCGAGCTCTCTCTCCATGCTCAGCTGTTGCCGTGATTCGCGTCTCACCAGCTCATTCAGCAAGTCATCCTCCGCCCGGAAAAGGTCTCCGATCGCCAGCCCCGCATGAAGGGCCCGGTCAGCCCATAGCTTCTCTATCAGCAGGAAAGAGTTTCGAAGGATCAGCATGGGATAAGGTCTCCCATAATGCCGGAAGAGCTCCTTCAGCTCCAACCAGTACGCCGTCTCTCCACCACCACCGATAAATGCGATATTGGGCAGTATGGTCTCCTGAAAAAGACCTCTCAAAATGACATTGGGACTAAACCGCTCCGGATAACGATGCAGCTCCTCCCGGATAGCCTCCGGCGTAAATTCCAGCGTGGATTCATGTACCTTATAGACATCCCCGATCTTTTCGATCCTTCCCCGCAGATCCCCTTTCAAATAGAAAAGGTTGATGGGCCTGGGATTGGCTTGTACCTTGTAGGGTTCGGGGATGCGTCCAATGGTCCCTTCCACGATGCGGCAGGGCGTCTGTTGAAAAAGATCGTCCTCGAAGACAGGTATCATCAGCCGCTTGAAGCTGGCCTTGTCGGGAATCAGCACCACCAGCCCATAGTCGGCAAACAGCCAGTGCAGCAGACGCAATGTCGCCGTTTGTATATCGGGGCTTTTTAGGTAGAATTCCTTTATCTTTTCTATCAGCTGCGGGCCTTGCGGCTGTACGGACAGCTCGCCTTCCACCCTGTCGATGATCTTTTCGAGCCCCTTCGTGTTCATGCGGCCTACGGCGCCCGTTTGTTTGGTAGTCCATGTCAATTTTTCTGCATTGATATGGATATTGCCCAGCTCTTCCAGGTCGGCGTCCTCGCTGCCCATAAAAAAGACGGGCACGAAGTGTTTGCCCGGCAGATCCTTGTTCAATCTGTCCGCCAGCTTGATGATATGAACGATCTTGTAAATAAAATAGAGGGGTCCTGTAAAAATGGCCGGCTGATGGGCCGTACATACGGTGAAAGTATTTTCATCCAGCAGCCTGTCGATATTGGCCGTTACGGCCGGAACTGCCTCCACGGCCTGGTATTGCTCTTTCAGCGTCCCGACAAGGGTCTTTCGATCCACCGATGTCCTCCTACGCGCCTCCAAAGAAGCCCGGATCCCTTCGGGCGTCACCGGATGTTCATAAAAAGGGGACAGCGCGCTGGCCCTGTCCAGGTAGTCCGTTATGATCTTTGAAAAAAAGCCTGTCTGCCGGTATGGTAAATGATGCGGATTCCAATCCATAAAATAAAAATAGGAATATCAACAGACAAGTGACAGGTTTGTTTACAATACCTGAAATCCATACGCATACGGGTCATCTTCGGGATCGATGGTAATGGTATTATACCCATAGACCTTTGCCCACCCTTCTATGCTGGGCACGATGGCCGGACGTCCCGCCACGCTCGTCGCCTTTTCCACCCTGCCCATAAAGCTGCTGCCGATGATGCTCTCGTGCACAAAGATATCCCCTTCCTTTAGCCTGCCCTTGGCAAACCATTGAGCCATCCGCGCGGACGTTCCGGTCCCGCAGGGACTCCTGTCGATGGCCTTATCCCCATAAAATACGGCATTCCGGGCCGTGGCTCCGGCATCGATGGTCTTGCCGGTCCATAGAATATGCGTACAGCTGTGGATCGTAGGGTTCTCCGGGTGGACGAACCGGTTGGTCTCATTGATGCGTTTACGCATGACACGGCTCCAGCTAATCAATTGATCAGCAGAATAATATTCCAATCCCTTAAAATTTTCCTGGAAGTCGACGATGGCATAGAAATTACCTCCATAGGAGACATCCACCCGCAGCTTGCCCAGGTCAGGACATTCTACCTCCACATTCTCCGCCGCCAGGTAGGCAGGGACATTCGTCAGCTTTACGGACTTTACCTTCTTTCCTTCCTGCCGGTATTCGATCAGCACCAACCCCGCCGGAGCCTCCATCCGGATAAACCCCGGCACTTTTGGCTGGATCAAGCCCTCTTCCAGGGCAATGGTAATAGTGCCGATGGTGCCATGCCCGCACATAGGCAGACAGCCGCTGGTCTCTATAAAAAGCACCGCCACATCGTTTTGGGGGTCGTGCGGCGGGTAGAGGATGCTGCCGCTCATCATGTCATGTCCTCTTGGCTCGAACATCAGCCCCTTCCGGATCCAGTCGTATTCCTTTAAAAAATGCTGCCGCTTCTCGCTCATATTCTTTCCTTCCAGCACGGGTCCGCCGCCTGCTACCAATCGCACGGGATTCCCACAGGTGTGCGCGTCGATACAGAAAAATGTTTTCTTCATGTTGGGTCTAGTTATGCGATGGCATTGTCGGTGAGCTTGTCATTCACCATTCTCCAAATGCCCAGGGGATTGCTGTTCTTCAACGCATCCGGTAAAAGATCGTCTGCCCAGTTCTGGAAACTGAGCGGACGTACCCAGCGCTTGATCCCATCCGCCCCCACCGAAGTGAAGCGGCTGTCCGTAGTCGCAGGGAAAGGACCTCCATGCTGCATGGCAAGCGACACCCGCACCCCCGTCGGCACGCCATTGAGGATAAATCTTCCACAGATGTCCTGTACGTGGTCCACCAGGTCCGAATGGTCTTTCATATCTTTTTCCGTAGCCATCAGCGTACTGGTAAGCTGCCCCTCCAGATGTGCGGCTACGGCTAATAATTCTTTTTTATCGGCACAGCGTATCACAAGACTGTACGGTCCGAAAACTTCCTGATGCAGCAAGGGATTGTTAAAGAAAGCCTGCGCGGTGGCCGTAGCGACAGTAGGTATGCCCTGGTCCTCTTTGGGCTGCGTTTCGGATATGGCTATGGTTTGTACTTCTTTTTGTTCAAGGGCGGCTTTTCTTTTCTCGCCATAGGCTTTGGCAATACCGGAGTGCAGCATCGTGCCGGGTGCGATCTTTTTGATGGCATCGCCCAGCTCATGGATAAAGGTCTGAAGGTCCTCGTTGTCGATGCCTATGATCAATCCGGGATTGGTACAGAATTGTCCTGTACCCAACGTGATGGAGCCTGCATAAAGCCCCGCCACCTCTTTGGCCGACAGCTTCAATTTATCGGGTAAAAGAAAGATAGGATTGATGCTCCCCATCTCCGCGAATACGGGTATGGGTGTCTTGCGTTGATTAGCCCAGTCGAACAGGGCCTTCCCACCCCCATAGCTACCCGTAAAACCAACGGCGCGGGTGTGAGGGTGTGTGACCAGGGTCTTGCCTGTCTCGAAGCTGGCCCCATGAACATGGCCAAAGACGCCTTTCGGCATTCCACATTTTTCAACGGCCTTGAAAATGGCCTTTGCCACCAGCTCGGAAGTCCGTGGATGCGCGGGATGGGCTTTCACAACTACAGGACATCCTGCCGCCAGGGCGGAAGCCGTATCTCCTCCCGCTGTCGAATAGGCGAAGGGAAAATTGCTGGCCCCGAATACAACGACAGGCCCCAACGGTACCTGCATCTTGCGAATATCGGGATCGCCTTTATCGGGCACGGCCGTATCGATCCGGGCCTCCAGCCAATGCCCCGCTTCACAGGCAGCCGCATAGCTGGTCAGCTGAAAAATAGTCCTCGCCCTTTCATTCTTTACCCGCGCCTCGGGCAGATGCGTCTCCTCCATCACCGTCTGTATCAGCTCGTCGCCAACAGCCTCTATCTCCTGGCCGATGGTCCGCATCAGCCCGGCCCTTTGCTGTAATGTCGTTTTTTTGTATTGTTGAAAAGCCTTCCAGGCATCCTGCATCACCTGGTCTATTTCCTGTACGCTGGCGTCTTTGAATGACATGATAAAGTTTTATAGGTGATAAAGATAGATGTTCCATGAGCATCGCTCACAACGTCAAATGATCATTTCTTTACAGATTTTAACTTTTAACTACCTCCCCTTCCAGGTCATAATCGTAAGCCCGGGTGATCTTCACCTGCACGAAATCTCCGATGGGCAGCTTCTCCTTACTATGTATGATCACTTCATTATCCACTTCCACCGAGTCGAACTCCGTACGTCCCAGCCATCTGCCCGCCTCCTTCTTGTCGATTATGGTCTTGAATACCTGCCCCACTTTCTCCTGGTTCTTCTCATACGAGATCTCCTGCTGCACTTCCATGACCTCTTCCGCTCTGCGTTGTTTTTCCGCCGCCGGCACATCGTCGACCAGTCCATGCGCGGACGTCCCTTCTTCATGCGAATAGGTGAAGATCCCTACCCTGTCAAACCGGTGCTCCTGCAGGAACTCCTTCAGCTCTTCCACATCCCGCTCCGTCTCGCCGGGGAATCCGGCGATCAATGTCGTACGAAGACAAATACCAGGCACCTTCTCCCTGATCCGGTGGACAAGATCGGTCATCTCTCCCCGCGTGATCTGACGGCGCATGGCTTTGAGCATGTTGTCGCTCGCATGTTGAAGGGGCATGTCGAGATAATTACAGATATTATCCCTCTCCCGCATCACATCCAATATGTCCAGAGGGAATTTGGAAGGATAGGCATAATGAAGACGTATCCATTCCAGCCCCTTCACATCCGCCAATCTATGCAATAGCTCCGGCAGCATCCGTTGCTTGTAGATATCCAGCCCATAATAGGTCAGCTCCTGCGCGATCAGCATCACTTCCTTTACGCCCTTGCGGACCAACCCCTCCGCCTCCTTTACCAGTTCTTCGACAGGCCGGCTCACATGCCCGCCCCGCATCAGCGGGATGGCGCAAAATGCGCAGGTCCGATTGCACCCCTCCGAGATCTTCAGATAGGCATAATGTTTAGGCGTCGCCAGCAAGCGCTCGCCCAGCAGCTCGGCCTTATAGTCCGCCTCGAACTGCTTTAGCATCAAGGGCAGCTCCATGGTGCCGAACCAGGCATCCACTTCCGGGATCTCCTTTTCCAGGTCTTCGCGATATCGATGGCTAAGACATCCCGTGACATACACTTTGTCCAGCCCTCCCGCCTTCTTTAAGGCCACCTGCTCGAGGATAGTATTCACCGACTCTTCCTTTGCCTTGTCGATGAACCCACAGGTATTTACCACGACGATATTGTGATCCTTCTTACCGCTCTCATGCACCACATCGATCTCGTTGGCGCGTAGCTGCCCGCTCAACACCTCGCTGTCCACCATGTTCTTGCTGCACCCTAACGTGATGATATTGACCTTGTCCTTTTTTAATGTTTTACTCTTCATAATTTGGCCCACAAAGGTACCAACTATTGGGCTATCTTTAGAATATATGACCACTCCCGCGCTTACTAAACTATTCAGGGAATTTTTCGACAGCGAGAAGGCAGGGGGCCTCCTGCTCGTGGGCTGCACCATCGTATCGATCCTGCTGACGAACTCCGGCGCCGGCGAGGCCTGGCTTCATTTCTGGCATACGATCGAACACGGCGTCAACGATGGCCTCATGGCCATATTCTTTCTCCTGGTGGGACTGGAGATAGAAAGAGAGCTCTATCTGGGAGAGCTGGCCGACTTCAAAAAAGCGCTTCTCCCCATCATAGCAGCCATTGGCGGCATGCTCGTTCCGGCGGGGATACATTTCCTTTTCAATCATGGCAGTCCTACGCAGAGCGGTATCGGCATTCCCATGGCCACCGACATCGCCTTTGCGCTGGGAGCGCTCTCCCTGCTGGGTAAGAAGGTCCCCGTCTCCGTAAAGATCTTTTTGACGGCACTGGCCATTATCGACGACCTGGGCGCCATCATCGTCATTGCCATCTTTTATACCAAGACCCTTTCCCTCACCTGGCTGGCTCTTGCCCTGGGCATATTCCTTTTGCTGCTGGTATTCAACCGGCTCAAGGTCAATCGACTGATATTTTATATCATCCCGGGCATCCTCCTATGGTATTGCATGCTGCGTTCCGGCATCCACGCTACGCTCAGCGGCGTACTGCTGGCCTTTGCCATCCCCTTCCGGAAAAGCCCTGCCGTCAATCCTTCGGAGATCATTCAGCATGTCCTTCACAAGCCCGTGGCTTTCCTCATCCTGCCCATATTCGCCCTGGCCAATACAGGCATTCTCCTTTCCCCCGGCTGGGCTAACAGCCTGGGCAGCGCCAATAGCCTGGGTATCCTGACAGGACTGGTGCTGGGTAAGCCGCTGGGTATCCTGGCCTGCTGCTGGCTGGCTATTCGCACCGGTCTTTGCCGGATGCCAGGGGATATCCGCTGGTCCCATCTCCTTGGCATGGGTGTCCTGGCGGGCATTGGCTTTACCATGTCCATTTTTATCACCAACCTCGCTTTTGACCATGCCGGCACCATCCAATTCTCGAAGATCGCTATCCTGGCTGCCTCCCTCATTGCCAGCGTATTGGGATTCAGCATATTGGCGCTGACGGCTAAACTTGGCACAGTTTTTCCATAACTTTGCACAAATTGAACAATTATGAGAAAAGCCTTGATTTTAGCATCAGTACTGGCATTCATCACTATCGAAAAAACGTCCGCCCAATCCATGGGTAGCGACTATCAGACAGCGGTCGGGGTCAAATTCTGGCCTGGATCACTCACCATCAAGCACTTTATTCAAGATAATGCGGCCCTGGAAGGCCTGGCCAACTTCTGGGATCATGGTTTCCGGTTCACCGGTTTGTATGAATTGCATGGAGACGTCAGCAGCGGCGCTCCGGGATTGAAATGGTATGTTGGCCCGGGCGCCCACATCGGATGGTACAACGGCGGCTGGTACCACGGTGATTACTACTACCGCGACGGTGGATTTTCGCTGGGCATCGACGGCGTTTTAGGTCTGGACTATAAGATCAATGGCGCTCCCATCGCATTGAGCCTGGATATAAATCCTTTCCTCGAACTGGCTAATCACACCTATGTCGACGTCTGGGGCGGACTGGGAGTAAAATATACTTTCTAATAAGTTCTCTGAAAAGCCCGTGTATCAATTGGCCTTCGGCCAGCGAGCCGGAGGCTCGCTACGCGGGCTTTTCTAATGAGAAGAGACTGTCTACGAATTCATGTTTGTCGAAGACAAGCAGGTCCTCCATCTTCTCTCCCACACCGATAAACTTCACCGGTATCCTGAACTGATTGGCTATCGCCAGCACCACGCCACCTTTGGCAGTTCCATCCAGCTTGGTAATAGCCAGCGCCGTAACATCCGTGGCCGCCGTGAACTGACGGGCCTGCTCCAATGCATTTTGCCCCGTTGAACCATCCAGCACCAGCAGCACCTCATGCGGCGCATCCGGCATGATCTTCTTGATCACACGGCTTATTTTACTCAGCTCCTCCATCAAATATGCCTTATTGTGCAGCCGGCCGGCTGTATCGATGATGACGACATCTACGTCGCGCGCCACTCCGCTCTG
>DASZXP010000157.1:0-4026 GCA_035545935.1 Puia sp.
TGGAAAGATTCCGGGTGCCTCCCTTGCTTATCTCCGATTCAGAACTAGTCAGCCGTATATCGCTGACTACGCTGTTTACTCCCGAGTAACTGCTTAACTCGTAAAATGAACTCCCCCCACAGCCAATTATAAAAACTAACACTTGTTAGGGGCAGCGAATCTAATAACTCCTATTAGAATATTGAAACCCATCTTTTGCACATCATGTTGATTATTATTTTAAATTTCACAATCTCCTTATTATTAATAAATTAGAGAGGGTTGTCATCGTTTGTGCTTTATATACAATCCAAGGAAAATGATTTGGTCCCCTTTCCGGTGCTAGGATCATTAGTCTATCTCAACCTTTCCATTAATTTCCTCATATCCATGCTGATCTTATTGTCTACTATCTTTGCGTAGTGCTGCGTGGTCCGGATATTCTTATGTCCAAGCATATTAGACACCGTTTCTATAGGTACCCCGTTACTAAGAGTGATCGTTGTCGCGAAAGTATGTCGGGCGATATGAAAGGTTAACCTTTTCTGAATCCCGCAAAAATCGGCGATCTCCTTTAAGTATGCGTTCATTTTCTGGTTGCTCAATACCGGAAGCACCCGGTCCGATAAAAGGCTTTGCGGATGATTGGCATATCTGTCCAGAATCTCCAGGGCCTTAGGAAGTAAAGGAATCCTGGATAAGGTATTCGTTTTTTGACGCTTGGAGAATATCCATTTTCCGCCATCTATACCGCTACTAATTTCGGAACGCTTGAGCTTTTTTACATCGGCATAAGCCAGCCCTGTGAAGCAGCTGAAAAGGAAAATGTCTCGCACTTGGCTAATTCTCTCTACTGCGAAGATCTTGTTCCCGATGGATTGTAATTCCTCGACAGATAGTGCGTGCCGTTCCACTTCTTTTTTGGCCATGCTGAAACCTATAAATGGATCACGTGGTAGCCATCCATTTTGGAGGCATCTTTTGACGATCTTCCGGAAGTTGGCGAGATACTTCATACTGGTGTTGTGATCACAATTCCGGACGGACTTTAACCAAAATTCATATTCAGATATGAATTCAAAGTCCAGCCTGCGGATGTCCATATCTGAAGCTTTATATTTCCATTCCATAAAGGACCGGGTATGTTTAAAAGAGGTAGTGTACCGTTCCAGGGTGCCTGCGGCATACCCTTTGCCGACCAGGGCAGCTACCTGATCGTTGTGGTGCTGGAATATTTCCAGGAGCATACGGGGTTTATCATGCACATCTTCCCGGCCCAATAGAATGTCCCGGACTATTACCGCAGTGATCGGCTTGTTATGCTCGATCAGGCGGCGCTTTATCTCATACACCTTCTCTTGCAAGGTATTCAGGTAGGCATTGATACTCTTTACGGCATCTTTATTCCCCGTTGCTCTTTCTGCATGTTGATTCCACCGGAGCGGATCACATTTTCTTTTGGTAGAAAGTTCAGCGGACATTCCATCTACTGTAATGCGCAGGTAAATAGTAACCTCTCCTTTGACAAATCCCGTCGGCTTTTTAAGGTAAAAAAGCAAACCAAAACTCTGTTCGATCATAACTCATTGCTTTTGATGATAAAATTACGTCTTACTAACAGTCTTGTGTAAACTTTTTAGTTCGTAAAACGTTAATTATAAATTGATTACAAAGGTTTCAGTGAGTAAAATGGAGTAAAGTGAAATACTACACGAATCACTCACTGGAATACATCGAAAAAGGAGGGTAAATACAGGTAAGAGTAGAAATAAAAAAGCCAGCAAACATGCGTCGTTGCTGGCTTTCTATCTTTTAGTTAATCTGACTTAACCAATTTCAGCGGAGAGAGAGGGATTCGAACCCCCGGAGGCTTTCACCTCAACGGTTTTCAAGACCGCCGCAATCGACCGCTCTGCCATCTCTCCGGGCGCAAAATAAAGGCTCCGCCGCCATACCTCCAAAAAAATAAAAGGATACGTACCTTTGCGACGGATGAAACACCTTAAAGCTGTCAATAAATATTTCTGGAAATACCGTATGCGGTTCCTCTGGGGGCTGGTATTCATCATTCTCTCCAACTACTTCCGCATCCTCACTCCCCAGGTGACCGGCTACGTCGTCAATTCCGTAGAAAAAGTGATACGTGACACCGTCACCGCCAAGCATGCGGCGGCACGTCTCGCCATACCTCCACAGGGTACGATAACACAGCCCCAGACGGCAGGGACAGGAAGCCAGGCCATCCAGGATAAAAAAGATACGGCCAATTACGATATACTGGTAAAGAAATTCATCCGCCGGATGGATCAGTCCAAACCCTCCTTTGGCGCCAAAGTAGCCATCTGCGGCGTCACCCTGCTGGTGCTGGCCCTGGTAGGCGGCTTCTTTATGTTCCTCATGCGCCAGACCATCATCGTCATGAGCCGTCATATCGAATACGATCAGAAAAAGGAGATCTACGACCACTATCAGCTGCTGGATACCAATTTCTATAAAGTACATTCCACCGGCGACCTGATGAGCCGTATGGCCGAGGACGTCAGCCGTGTCCGCATGTTCACAGGGCCTGCCGTCATGTATCTCGTCAACCTCCTGGCCACCATTGCATTCAGCCTGTTCTTCATGCTGAAAAAAGATCCTCTCCTCAGCTTTTACGTATTGACGCCCCTGCCCATCCTGGCCATCACCATCTATTATGTCAATACCATCATCCACAAAAGAAGCGAGCATATCCAGGCCTTGTTGAGCAATCTTACCACCAATGCTCAGGAGTCGTACAGCGGTATACGTGTCATCAAATCTTTTGTCCAGGAGAATGCCATGCTTCGCTTTTTCACCCACAACAGCGAAGAATATCGTAAGAACGCCGTAGGTCTGGCCAAGGTGGAATCCATCTACTTTCCCTCCATGAGCCTGATGATCGGCCTCAGCACCCTCCTGGCCATTATGATCGGCGGATTGTATACCATATACGGGCGTCATAACACGGACCTCGGCACCATCACCGAATTTGTCATTTATATTACCATGCTCACGTTTCCCGTGAGCGCCATCGGCTGGGTAGCCAGCATCATACAAAGGGCTTCCGCCTCCCAGAAAAGACTGAACGAATTCCTGGATACCGTGCCAGAGATCCGCAACCCCGATGTCCCGCTACAGCACCAGCTACAGGGAAATATCAGCTTCGAGCACATCGACTTCATATATCCCAACACCGGCATTCATGCCCTCAAAGACTTTCACCTGGACATCCGGAAAGGCGAAAAAGTCGTTATCATCGGCAGGACAGGCAGCGGGAAAACCACCGTCGCCCAATTGCTTCTCCGCATGTATGACCCCGGAAAAGGCCGTGTTCTCATCGACGGAATTGATATTCGTCAATTCGATCTGCAGGAACTTCGCCGCCAGATCAGCTATACTCCCCAGGATACCTTTCTTTTTAGCGATTCCGTCACCGGCAATATCCAGTTCGGCCTGGATCAGCCCGACGAGGAAAAGGTACGCCGCGCCGCCCGCTATGCCGCCGTGGATAAGGAGATAGAAGGCTTTGCCGATAAATACAATACGATGATAGGAGAGAGGGGCGTCACTCTCAGCGGCGGACAGAAACAACGGATATCCATCGCCCGCAGCCTGGTGAAAGATCCGGAGATCGTTGTATTTGACGATTGCCTCAGTGCAGTAGATGCTAAGACTGAAAAGGAAATACTTGCAAACTTACATCAATATCTTCAGCACAAGACGGCCATCATCATCACCCATCGCATCTTCTCCCTCGTGGATTTCGACAGGATCATCGTCCTGGAAGAAGGCCGCATCGTAGAGACGGGTACCCATCAGGAGCTGCTTGCCCTCAATGGCTATTACACCTATCTCTATGAACAGCAACAGCAGGAGAACGTGCAGGAATAAGACTCTGTCTCATAACGGGAAACAGAAGAGGCTTTTCGCCCTCCCTGGTGATACGGCTTCACAAAATGGTCAATATCCCGCCGATTTTAATGTCCCGTCGTGAAAAGCAGGCTGGTATTGGCCTAAATCGGTGAT
>DASZXP010000158.1:0-57374 GCA_035545935.1 Puia sp.
GTCATCCCGCTCATACCCCTTCGTATCCGCATACCGTGCCAGGTCCAGCCATAGTCCTGCCCATTTTTCACCATAACGCGGCGACGCCAGTAGTGTATCCACCAGCCGCTGATAAGCATCGGATCGCGTGTCCTTCAAAAATCCATCCGCCAGTTGCGGCGTAGGCGGTAGCCCTGTCAGATCCAGACAAACCCTTCGTAACAGCACATCCTTGGGCGCCTCGGGCGAAGGGCTGAGATGCTGCTCCTTCTGCTTATCATGGATATAATCGTCGATGTCATGCCCCGGTGATGGAGCCTGTACAGCCACATACGCCCAGTGATCCCCCCATTTGGCGCCCTGCTTTATCCAGTCGCGCAGGATGCCGATCTCCTCCTTTGTCAGGGGTGGCTGTTTATATGGCATGCGGTCCTCGGGATCATTCAGCGTGAGACGCCGGATCATTTCGCTGTGATCGGGATCGCCGGGAATGATAGGCAGCTTGCCGGACTTCGCCTTTGCCAGCGCGTCCGTTCGGAAAAGCAGGCTGAAATCGCCCTGTCTCTTCACACCACCATGACAAACGATACATTTTTTGTTGAGAATGGGCTTGACCTGCGTATTGAAGTCTACAGGATGCTCGTGAAGAAAGAACAACCAGGAACAAATACCAATCAGAAGTACCGCACCCGCGGTGATTATCAGCAACCGTCTGGACATACCTCTAATTTACCCAAAATATCAGGGCTGTCCAAATCAGGGCAGAGCGTTCTCTGGTACGATCTTGACCAATATCAATGCACCCGCACCTGCTCCAACCTCGCCAATATCTCCAGCAGCCCCGCCTGATCCAACAGCTTCTTTGCCTTCCCCGGTCCCGCCAACCCGGCAGCATCGGTTTCCGACGCCCGAATGCCCTCCGCATCCGTCACGAACGCCCGTATATACGTCTTATCCTTATCCAGCCGGTACAGATCCTGATAACCCCGCAACAGCACCGCATTGAACCAGTAATTACCCGGCCACCGGCCATTCGTAAAGAAGGTCTTCAGGCTGGCTGCCGCCAGCCGCCGCGCCTCATCCAGATACTCCCCCTTCTTCGTCAGGTTATACAGGACCACATTGGCCTGCAGCATAGTGCCGGTGTTATACGTATAGAACTGCCGCGCGATCTTCCCATCCTTCGTTTTGATATTGTCATAATAAACTCCCGACGGTGACTGCAACACCTTATTCGTCCAGGCATACAATACCAATGCCGTATCCAAATACCCCCGCTCCCGGGTAGCCTCATATAATTTCAACGCCAGCAATACCCCCGGTCCATTCGAACACGTATTCTTCGTGCTCTTATCCCCCTCCTTCCAGTAAAGACCTCCGCCCGTGACGGTGTCATAACCAGACATCATAAATCGGTAGATCTCCACCGACCGCTCCAAAAACATCTTTTTCTTCGTCCGGGCATACGCATCCATATAGGCCAGCCCGATCCATTGATTGTCGTCATAAAACCGATCCCCTCCGCCCTGCTGCACCACATAACTATCGTATCCCCCAATACCATGCTTTACACTATAATATTGATCGATGGCCTTCATCACAGGCTCCAGATAAGACCTGCCGGGTTCAAGGACCTCCATTTCATTAGCCGCCTGTACCAATGCGCACAATGGCCATAAGTAAGAATTGGGATGCTCGTCCACGGCCTTGTTATTCGTTTCCGTGAACAGACCGGTGGCGCTGTCATAATAGGTCCGGTAAATGACCTGATACAACGATTTATAATCCGTTTGTCCCCTCGACACCCCCACACAAGTCACTACCATCAGTCCCAGTAAAAGTCTTTTGACCCAATAACGCATAATGGATAAATTAAAACAGCTGGCCCTTTTTCAGCTCCGCTAACGCCTCCACCAGCATGATCCCGCTGAGCTGGATGGTAAGGTCTGTCGAGCTCCCCGGCGCCTTGTCCCACGCACTCCCAAACAACAGATTCCCCTTATTCGTCCCTTTGCTCCAAAGGCTCTCCCCATTGACCCGGAGAAAATTCACATAATCGCTTTTCTTCGAAGGATCGAAGACGCCATCGACGATGAGTCGCGTGAAATAGCGTACAAAGATCCCCTTGAACAATCCTCCATCACCCCCACCCTCGTCCTTCAATATTCCCCCACTGGTGAGAAAACCACTGTTCAGCGTAAAGTCGGCTGCCTGCAGGGCATCGCTAAGGTAAGCAGAACTGCCCGTGTTTTCATACAATTCCAGCGCCGCGCCCAGGAAGGTGCCCTGGTTATACGTGAACTTCCAATCCATATTCTTCAATCCATTCTTATCGATATTGTCATAGACGAGGCCCGTCACAGGGTCATACAATGTAGCCCGCTCCCAATCGTAGATCTTCTGCGCCCATTGCAGATCGGAACTGTTGCCGCCTGTCTTGTACAGACGCGCCGCCAGTATGGCCGCCGGCATATTCGAGGGTGTGTTCTTGGAAGGATTGTCCTTACGCCACCAGATCCCGCCGCCCAGATCGCTGCTCCATCCATTCTTGATATCCGCCCACAACGTATCGGTCACGCCCTTGAATCGGCTGTCGCCCGTAGCCCCATACGCGCGCAGACAGGCCAGCGCCATCCATTCCATATCGTCATAATAATAGTTGATCCAGCTGCCGCCATTCTTTGCCCGCACACCCGTCAGCAGATCGGTCATCTTTGCCTTTATCGTCGTCGACGGATTCCGCAGATAGGCATCGGTCAGCACATCCAGCGCATGCGCCTGCGGCCAGTATTGCGCCCAGTCGGAACCGCCGTTGCTGCTGAGATAGTATTTGCCGGAAGGACTCCAGAAATAATCCAGCGACAGCTCCGCCGTATCGGCGATAGTGGACCAATTATACGTGCCTGCAGTACTTCCTCCGGACAGGGCCGGGGAATCATCTACGTTTTGCTTCAAACAGGAAGATAGCGTGATGGCAAAAACCAATACCAGCAATATATTATTTCGTATCATGTAATAGCCGGGGTTTACTCTTTTTGATAATTTTCTGTATACGCAGGGTCCGTCGCCTTCAGCGAGATCCAAAAATCGGTGATGCTGCCCTGCGTCAGGTATGTCTTATCGAACTTCCAGCTCCAGTCGAACTGACTGCTGTTGTTGGCGTCGAAATTGATGGTCTTGTACGCCAGCGCATGCGGATACTGTCCATCCTGCCCGGGGCTGTCCCCCACGGCGCCATTCAGCCACTGGTCCTTGTCGGCCGTGCCGTCATTGATCACCATCTTGTATTTGTACCGGTCTTCCAATCCCCAGGGCACTGCATCCAGCGTCACCTTATAACCATTGTATCTCCACACGCCATTCCCCACATAAGGCAGGGTGAACCAGAAAGCCCCCTGGTTGCAATACCAGAACTGGATGGACTTGACCTCTACCATATTGCCATTGACATTGTTGAAGCTCAGACGGAGCCGCACGATCTTATCGGCCCCGGCAAAAGTATTTTCGCCTCCTTCCTTGATCCCCATCACGCCACTGCTGTTGTCCAGGTAGTACGCCTTGGGAGCTCCGCTGGTCCCATCCACAAAATGATAAGTACCCGCCGTCAGCCTGGTATAGATCTCAAACTCACCGGAGGAAGTTTGCTTCATCGGCAGGGCCGCGCTGAGATCGCTACCGGCCTCGGTGGCGGAGCCGGTGAGATAAATATTGGCAGGGAGCACGGCAAAACCCGCGGGTCTTTCCAGATCGATGACACGAAATGCCTTGGCCTTTACCCGGTTGGTACCCTTGGAAGAAAAGACGGTCCATATGAATTTCTTACGCTGGAAGAAGTCGGCCCCACCCAATGAAGCGATCTTGTTCAGATCGCCATGAGAAAGCGTAAGGGTATTCTGTACCCCCTTCCCATCGCTGACGGTGCTATAGAAAGGATGGGAGAAATCCCCGCCCACCTGGTCGAACGCCACTTCATACAACACCAGCGATCCATCCGCCGCATGCGCCTGCTGCCACTGAAAGGTCTGTGATATATTGGCCGCAGGATTCAGCTTGATATACTGGCTGTCGGCAGGCGTATACAATGCCTCCACAGCCGTCACGTTGAGATCGATGCTCCGGGTGTCCTTGGTACAGGCTCCCAGCAAGAGCAAAAGCGCCATCGAAAAAGAGAGGAATATCTTACAAGTCATATAGCAGAGTTTAAAAATGGTCTATTGATAATTTGGATTTTGGGTCAGCTTGCCGTCCTTCACCAGCTCGGAGGAAGGCACAGGCCAGAGATAATGCTTGTTCTTATCGAATGTGCGGAGCTGTGCACGCAGATACCCATTGTCGATGGCAGGATCGCCATACCGGGCCCCATGCGCCCAGCCATTCATGACGGTCTCCGCGATCTTCCACCGGCGGATATCGTCTATCCTAAGTCCCTCGAAGGCAAACTCCGACCGGCGCTCATTCCGGATAATAGCAGTGAGATCGGCGCCCGCGCCGGGAAAGTCCAAGGCGCCGGGGTCCGTAAATCCCGCGCGCTGACGCAGCGCTTTGATCGTCTTGTCCCATACATCGGATGTCATTTGCCCCAGGCTGTTCTTGGCCTCGGCATACATGAGAAGGACTTCGGCATACCGTATCAATATTAGGTTGGACCCGAACTGCAGCGTCGGAACAGATACAAGGTCCCAATACTTACGCCAATAGTAGCCGGTGGCGGTACCCTGACCGGATGCCTTGTATTCATTTTGATCCTGTCCCACGGGAGACGAACCCGGTTTTATATATATTTTTTGCGTGCTCCCATCCGCATTCTTCCACACGAATTGATCGTATACGACGGTGGCCGACAGACGCGGATCACGGTTGACATAAGGGTTGTTCTCGTCATATCCCGAGCCGGCATCGCCGATAGCCTTGCCATTGGTCATGATATAGGAATCTACCAGTTCCTGTGTAGGCGCCAGGTTATTGCTGCGCGCTCCCGCGCTCAACGGAGCAAAGTCGATATAATCCCCCCACGCCCGGGCAGGCAGCACATAGCCCAGATCGAAGATCACCTCTGAATTATATTTCGAACCAGCCTGGAAAAGCTCTTCATAATTATCATGCAAACTATAGGTCCCATTTTGCGACTGGTCGTTCATCAGCTGCTCGCAGATACTGACGACATCGGCCATGCGGTCCCCTTCATACAGCAACACCCTTGCCTTCAACGCCAATGCCGCACCCTTGGTAACCCGTCCTTTGTCCGCAGCGCCATACTGATCCCGGGTAGGTAGCGCAGCCGCAGCGGCATCCAGCTCGTCGAGGATGAATTTCAATACATCGGCCCGTGGCGTACGAACTTCAACCTTGGCCTGGTCGGGCGTGATATCCTCTTTTATCAACGGCACATCACCCCACCACTTCATCAGGTTGAAATAATGCCAGGCTCTTACAAACTGCGCCTCGGCCTTCATCCTGTTCCGGATGTCCGCGGACAACGTGGTATTCTTGTCGACACTGCTCAAAAAAATATTACAGGACTTGATGCCCGCGTAATAATAAGCCCAGTCCGAGGAGAACCTGTTCAGATCCACGGTGAACGAGCCGGAAGAGATGGCATCCACATTCCCCGCGCTGATCCCCAGCCGGGTATAGGCATTGTCGCTCAACGCCTCGTTATAGAAATAAGGATTGCTCGTGAAGATGCCGTTGTAAATATTGTTCAGGGCATTGTTCACATTGTCATCCACCTGCCAGAAGGTGAGCTCTGTATACCGGTCGCTCGGAGCAAGGTCCAGCTTCTTGCACCCGGACAAAACCCAGACAATCAGCAGGAGGATCATTCCCATCCTCCGGACAACAAACCAGGAGTTCATGTTAAATTGCTTTATTATCATATGGCGACGATTGGATATTATAAAAAGGTGATGTCTATGCCAAAGCCGGTGAATATAGGCATCGGATACGCCCTGCCGCTATTGGCCCCAACCCCAAAGCCGAGATTGCTGTTGAACTCCGTGATCTCGGGGTCCAGGAAATTCAGCTTGCTCAGCGTGACGAGGTTCTGACCCGTAAAATAGATCCGGGCTTTTTGTATCCGCGCCTTTCTCGTCAATGCCTGCGGCAGCGTATATCCTATCTGCAGGTTCTTTAGCCGCGCATAAGCGGCATTGAACAGGAACAGGTTCGAGCCCGTACGATAATTGTTGGTATTGGAGGGCGAACCGTTCTCCGCCAGCTTCGGCCGCTTGGCATTAGGATGCGTAGGCGTCCAGAAATCCGTCTGATGCGTGTACATGGTGCCCGAGTAGCCTACATGGAAGGGCTCCACCTGCTCGCCACGGATCATCTCATCCCGCTTGCCCACGCCCTGTACGAAAAGCAGTATATCGAAACCCTTGATGCTGGCAGTATACGTAAATCCGAACGTATAACGTGGGAAAGGATTCCCCAGGATGAACTTGTCATTCTGATCCAGCACCCCGTCCTTGTTCCGATCCACGAACTTCAGATCGCCGGGCGTGACAGTGGTCCCCGCAAACCGGGGATACTTATTGATATCGTCCAGGGTTTGGAAGAACCCATTGGTGCGGTAGCCCTGGTAAACGGTGATGGGCTGACCGACCTTACGAACGATCTGGTATTCTTCCATCTGCTGGATCTGCTGGCTTTCCCCGCCGGACAGTTTGCGCAGCGTATTCAGGTTGTCGGAGAGATTGATGCCAAAGGTCTGCGTGAGCAGCCGGCTGGATAACGTATAGGATACCCTCAGCTCCCATCCCCTGTTCTGCACTTCCGCCACATTGTAAGGCGGTGGATCGGATACGCCGAAGAGGGCGGGTATATCCTGACGCTGCTCCAGGATGTCCCGGGTGATCTTGTCGAAATAATCCAACGACACATCCAGCTTCCTGTTCAGCAGGCTCAGGTCGCCGCCGATATTGAAGGTGGACGCTTTTTCCCAGGTGACGAGGGGATTACCCAGCGAATAGCGTGCGCTGGTGACGGCGGTATTATTGAAGGCATACGCGGCTTGTGCATTATAGAAATTGGTTTGATACCGGTAAGGCGGAATACTCTGGTTCCCCAGGATCCCATAAGAGGCCCGTATCTTGATATCTCCCAAAAGGTCTTTCACCGGCTGCATAAAGTCTTCCTCCGTCACCCGCCACGCCACGGCGCCGGAAGGAAAGAAACCCCAGCGATGACCCGTTGCGAATCTCGACGAGCCATCCATCCGGAAATTGAACTCCGCAAAATACCGGTCCCGGAAACTGTACGCGGCACGGCCAAAAAGAGAATTGAGACTGCTCTCCGAGGTCGCCGGATTGCCATCGGGCTTGGTAGAGTTGGAGGTATAGCTGGCGACGGGATCGATGACACTATTGCTGGTGGGACGACCCAACGCATCGGTCTGCGTCTTTACCAGCTGGTTCTCTTCGCCCTTGAAAGACTCGTTGGCGGCGCCGACAAGCACATGCACATCATGAACGCCGCTGAAAACATGCGCATACTCGGCCAGCAGCTGCAGATTGGTGAACAGCCCTCTATAGCTGTAGTTCGAGACGGACCTGTCCTGGCCATAAGAGCTGGAAGGAACAAAGTCCACTTCCATCGTGCGGCCAAACGTGTTATTGCTGGTGACGGTGCCTCCAAAGACGCCCCGCACTTTAAAGTCTTTGGTAATGGCATACTCGCCGTTGAAATTCCCAAAGACCTCGTTATTGTCCAGCATCCGGTAACCGCCTTTTTCAAGGATACCCTTTGGATTGTACTGAGCGGACACGGCATTGGTGAGATAATTGCCGGCGGAGTCCTGGAAATTATAATATAATGGTACGCGACCGGCATCGACCACCAGGTTGGCGGAAACGGTGGAATGGTCTTTTATCCTTGTCTTGGCATACCCGATGATGGTGTTCAGCTTGAACTTGCCCAGCTCGGTGGTCTGGTTCAGCCGGAGATTATAGCGCTGAAGACCGTAATTCGGACCAATGAAATTACTTTGCTGGTCCAGATAGCCCAGCGACACCATATAGGTATTGGTTCCTCCGCCCCCGGTGATGCTGACATTATGTGTCTGCTGCGCGGCATCATGGAGGATATTGCTCAGCCGCCAGTCGCCGTCGCCCTGCGTCTTGAATTGCTGTATCTGCCCGGGCGTAAACACCGGCTGCAGCCCGGAGTTGACCAGGCTCTCGTTCTTATAATACGCATTTTCCCAGGCATGTACAGGCGTATAGGTGATGCGGGGCGACTGCATGCCATAGATCCCTGTATAGCTGATGACAGGCGCCTGGTTCTTCCTGCCTTGCTTGGTGGTGACGAGTATGACCCCATTGGCGCTCCGGCTGCCATAGATAGCGGCGCTGCCCGCATCCTTTAGGATAGAGACGCTTTCGATATCGTTTGGGTTGAGGAGATTGATGTCCCCGCCGGGTATGCCGTCGATGACGATAAGGGGCGAATTGTCCCCCGTAGTACCCAGCCCGCGGATATTGAGATTGACACCCTGCCCGGGCTCGAAATTCGTTTGCTGGATGATAAGATTGGGACTGGTGCCCTGAAGGGCCAGCAGCACATTGGTGACGGGCCGGTCCGCGAGCGCCTTTTTATTGATGGCATCCACCGCACCCGTGACGGAGATCTTTCGTTGCGTGGCATATCCAACCACTACCACTTCGTTCATCTCTTTATTGTCCGACTCCAGACGGATAAGGAATGTTCGCTTACCCGACAATGGAATATCCTGATGAAGATATCCGACGGAAGAGATGGAAAGCACGCCGTTGCCAAACCGCTCTTCGGGGATCCGCAGGGTAAAGCGACCGTCTTCATTGGTGGTAGTTCCCAACGTAGTGCCGGATAATTGTACGCTGGCTCCGGAAAGCCCTTTTCCCCCGGCGTCTACGATACGGCCTTCGATGGTGATGTCTTCATTGGGTCTGGCAGTAGCAGCTGTCTCATCTTTTTTTATTTCTTCTCCACTACTGCCGCCTGCTAAAGGGACGGATGACTTGACAGGCTTGAGGATGATCTTGTCATTGACGAGCTCATAGCCGATGTTCAGCGGCGTCAGCAATTCCGACAGGGCGTCGGTAAGACTTTTTTCCTTTATCGAAATAGTGACCTTGCGAAGGGGGTTGATCTCGTCGTTGGCATATACGAACACATAAGTCGACTGTTTCTCGATCTTTTCCAGCACAGTGGACAGCTTCTCATTCTTCACCTGCAGCGTGATCTTGCGATCCTGTGTCTGAAAGGGCGCCCAGCTCTTCAAAGGCGAGGAAAAGGCTGTCTGTGATCTCAAGGGGAATACGCTTAGAAGAAGCCAGGTGGACAATAGACAGGTCGACGAATAACGGGTCAACAGCCGCCGCAAGGCTGAGGTCGCTGTATTCATGGCAATCGTTTTTATGTGATAATCTAATTGGTGAGCTGACTGGCCGAGGCCGCGATCAGCAGTTCAGTATTGGTAATTTTATAGCTGAAATTCTTCGTCCGCGTGAGATAGAACATGATCTCATCCAGGGTATTGTTCTCGAAACTTCCGGTAAAAACGAATGCTTTCGGCCCATCGTCCACAAACACCACTTTCTTTCCAAAATTCCTTTCCAGCTCCACCGCTATCTGATCCATGGTCATGCTGCGGAACAGGAGCTTGCCTTCCGTCCATGCCTTGTCTTCATTGCCGGAGGTGGCGCTGGTGCGCACCTCATCACGGGCGAACGTATAGCTGGCCTTATGGTCGGGAGCCAGGTATATCGTATCCTGCTGCTTATGAGAAGCGCTATACTTCGGTATGAACGCGATCCTGCCCGTAGCCACCGAGGTCTCTACCACCGGCTCGTTGTCATAGGCACGGACATTGAAGGAAGTGCCCAGCACTTTTACGGTCCCATTGGCCAGGTGAATGATAAAAGGATGCTCCGGGCTTTTGGCGACATCGAAAAAAGCCTCTCCATTCAGGTATACCTCGCGGGTGTCGCCTTTAAACACCTCCGGATATCTTAATTTACTGTCCGCATTCAACCAGATCTTGCTTCCATCGGGCAGCTGTATGATACTCTTGGTGCCTTTGGCATTGTGCTTTTCCATCAGCGAAGCTACCACCTCGGAACCATCCTTATGATATAACAACGCTCCTGTCCCGCAAAGGATCAAAACGGCAGCGGCCACCCACCCCCACCTCCTCCTTCGCCTCATCGGAACGACCCTTGCCGTGGTCGACGACATATTCAATACCCCCAGGGCCTTCTTCAAATTCTCTTCCACAGAGGGGTGTGCCCCATCTTCTTGTCGCGACCAGAACTGGTCAAGGACCATGCTCCTCTCCCCCGCTGCGGCATCCGCGGACAGATGCTCCTGCAGCTCACGCAGCTCCTCCGAAGATGCCTCCCCGGATAGCTTGCGTGCCATTAATTCCAGTATACGGTCCTTATTCATGATAGCTTGATCCTTTTGCTTTTTTCAATCACCTTATCCAGTTTCTTTATGGCCCGGAACAGCTGGGTTTCCACCGTCCGGGGCGAGATATTCAATATCTCCGCCACCTGTTTATACCGGAACCCTTCCTCTTTTATCAGCTTGAAAACGGTGCGGCACTGGTCGGGCAGCTCGTCGATAGCCTGGTTCAGCCGGAAATAGATCTCCTTCCACTCCAGCTCCTTGCCGGGGTCATTGAGGTCGATAAGCTGTCCCTGAGGGCTATCCGGCTCCACCGTGATATGATAAGGTGAATATTGAGAGAGATAGTTCAATGAATGATTGCGCACCGCTACGAAAAGATAGGTCTCCAGGTTCTGGACGCCGGAAAGCTCGTCCTTTTTATGCCAGACCTTTATCATGATGTCGTTCACGATCTCCTCCGCCACCTCTTTCTTATGCACATACAACATGGCGAAATTGAACAGACGCGTAAAAAAGAGCCTGTACAGTTCCTCGAAGGCCTTTTGGGAGCCCCCGGTAATGAGCTGTTGCAGTTGTGTTAGCTGGTTGGCGTCAATTTTCATTGGCAATCTCTTCTTATAAGACAGAGAAATTATGCTTTTTACGTACAAGCACCCCGAAAATTTTTTTTGACAGGCGATTTAAGGCATCTCCGGGCCCCCTGTCAGCGCTCACCCAGTCTCCGGATCACCTCGATGCACGCTCTGCTATTATGATAAGGGCATTTCCAGGATCCGACCTTGTCCTGTCCTTCCATGATGGCCCCGTCCGCCCGACGCCCCCAGAACCACTCTCCTTTCTCCCGGTCGACGATGGATTGCCTGGTATACTCCCACACAGCCTTGAACTTCCGGAAAAAATGCGCCTCGCCCGTCAATTGCGCGGCATTGAGAAACCCAACCATCGCCTCGGCCTGCACCCACCAATGTCTTTCCGCCACCATATGGTCCTTATCCCTATCATATTCATAGCTCATGCTGCCGTCGGGATTCAATCCACCCGTAGAAGCAAGGGCTATACGCACCGCCAGCTCCTTTACCTGCCGGACGAGCTCCGCATCTTCCAATACCTCGGCCGCCTCCAGCAACAACCAGGACGCTTCGATGTCATGACCATAAGAAATGATATTGGATCTCACCGTCCAGTCTTCATCAAAGAACAGCCCCAGATGATAAGTCCTGCCATCTACGATATGATCTATAAATACGCCTATGAGCTCCCTGATCCTGCCCGCCAGTCCAGGGTCCTGCCACACACGGTACAAATTGGTATACGCCTCCAGGATATGGAGATGCGTATTCATCGTCTTCTTCTCGTTGGCGTCTTTCTCGCTGAGCCGCAGATCGGCAATGGGCTGCCAGTCTCGTGTCAACGCCTCCATATATCCCCCCCGCTCCACATCATGACTATAGGTCTCTATATCCTGGTACGATCGGACAGCCAGATCGAGCGCTTCCTGCATAGGCTGCGCCCGGTAATATTCCGTTAGCCCATAGATCGTAAAAGCCATAGCATAAATCTGCTTCTTCCTATCCGCCGGCGCCCCCTCCGCCGTCACCGACCAATACACCCCGCCATACTCCTTGTCTACAAAATGCTCTATGATGTATTCAAGGCTTCTCCCCGCCAGCGTCAAATAGCTCGTACCCCTGTCCGGGTCAGACCCCAACCCCTTCACCAGGTTATACCCCGCCGAAAAGCTCCAAAGTATCCGTGCATTCAGCACGGCCCCCTTGACTGCCCCCGGCGCCACGACATTGTCATTGTTCAGCTGTCCATAAAATCCTCCCTGTGCTTTATCCACAGTATACCGCTCCCAATAACGCAGGATGCGCTCCAGCTCCTCCCGAAACTCCGCCTGCAATACCGCCTTATTTTCCATTTGGGTATTTATCTTGATTTTTGTAACAGATTATGGGCATTCCCCAATAGATCACGATAAAATAGTGTGTAATTCCTCCAGCAACGCATTCTGCGCCGGATTGATCACCTGCGCAGCCGTCTCCATATCGAACCACGCCCCCTTGTTGACCTCGGGAAAAGATTGCTTACGACCGCTATGCGGCGGCCACTCCATTTCAAATGTATTACTGACGATGGTGGCGGGATCGAGATCGCCGGGACTGGCCCAGGCAAATACCTGCTTACCCCCCTTCTGCCGGATGGGCGCCAAAGGATGAAAGGGCCCCGGAAGTACATACCCCGTCTCTTCCCGAAATTCCCGGACAGCCGCATCGAGCGCCGTCTCATCACCATCGAACTCCCCTTTCGGGATCGTCCATGCGCCGATGTCCTTGTTCTTCCAGAAAGGCCCGCCCGGATGAACAAGAAAGACCTCCAGCTTCCTGTTGGCCATTCGATACAACAATATGCCGGCGCTCTGTTTCTTCATACGTCCTGTACATTAAAAACAAACCCTACCCCATAAACATTGTCGATGCTGATATACCTGGAGGCGCTAAGATGCTTGCGCAGACGAGAGATAAAGACATCCAGACTACGTCCCAGAAAATAATCGTTCTCTCCCCACAGCTGTGTCAATATCTCCTCACGCCGGAGGATGCGGTTCTCGTTACGGAAGAGATAATCCAGCAATTCGGATTCCCGGGGTGTGAGCACGATCTCCTTCTGTTTGCCGATGTGCAGCTTCAACGTATCCTTATGGAACTGTACGTCGCCCCTTACGATGGCGCTGGCGCGGGTGACAGGCGTGGCGGCGGGCATCCTCCGGATGATATTCCTGATCCGCAATACCAGTTCATCCACGTCGAAGGGCTTTGCGATATAGTCGTCCGCGCCGATCTTCAAACCCCGCAGCCTGTCCGCCTTCTCATTCCGTGCCGTCAAAAAAAGAAAAGCGATATCGTATCCCAGGCTTACGATCTTCTCCGCCAGCTCGAACCCATCCATCTCGGGCATGGACACATCGATGAGTATGATGTGGTAATGCCGGGGATCCTTCCTGATCTGCTCGTAGGCCAGCTTTCCATTCTTCAGCCAATCCACTTCAAAATCGGATATCTCCAGATACTGTTTCACCACACCACCCAGGTCCGCCTCGTCTTCTACCAGGAGTATTCTTGTTTTCATGGCACAAAATTATAAAGGAATACTGATAATAAACGTACTACCCTCGCCGGGCGTGCTGAGCACCTCGATCTTCCACCCATGCGCATCCACCGCCTGCTTTACATAAAAAAGCCCCAGCCCCAGTCCTTTCACCTGCCCGTTATTGTTCTTCATATCCCTGTAGAACTTGTCGAACGCATGCTTGCGTATCTCCGGCGTCATGCCGATCCCATTGTCCCTGACAATGACCGTGATCCCCTTCCGGTCGTCCTCCGTAGTGACGGAGATCTGCTTATCTTCCCGGACATTGTATTTGATGGCATTGTCGAAAAGGTTCAGAAAAATGGTGGTGAACCAGAACTTGTCCAGGTTTACTTTGTCATTGTGCGCATGCTTCTGCAGAGAGAAATGCGCATTGACACCCGAGAGCTTGAGCCGATAGTCCAGCAGGATCTCCTCCAGCAGCCGGTGGACGGACTCTTCCTCCTTTTGCAGAGGTATCTTATTCATGGTCGTGATCTCGAGCACCTGGTTGATCAACGTGCGCAGCCGATCGGTCTGCCGCTGTACCACTTCCGTCAGGGGCCGGATGCTCTCCTTGTTGGAAATGATCTTTTCATTCTGCATCGTCTTGTTCGCGACGATAATGGCCGACAGCGGCGTGTTGAACTCATGGGTGATGCTGTTGATGAAATCGGACTTCATCTCGGACAGCTTTTTCTGCCGCAGCCAGTTGCGGAAGGTGATAAAGAAAAGCAGCACCACGATGGCAATGGATACCAGCGACAGAAGAAAGGTAGGCATCATCAGCTTTAAGATCGTCAGCCTCCGGTTGATGATATCCACGTGCAGGCTGAAGCTGGCGCCATAGCTGTGGTCCATCGGGCTCGTGACGGCAAGGAAGGTAGCCAGGTTGTTACCGGAAATATCCTGCAGGGTGCCGCCTATCCGGGCCCCATAGGGATACTGAATAGCGGAGTCGATATGATCGTATCTCTCTTTCTTGCTATAAAGGCTTACATACTTGTTGCTTTGGAAGGCGATGTCGATGGACTCTACCAGAAGAGCATATTCCAATTGCCGGTTGAGGTTATGCTTTTTTATGGTGCCTTGTACGATGCTGTCGATATTGCTGGCCTTCCGCAGAGCGGCGAACGCGCTGTCGCAGAGTTTTTGTTTCAGGAGGTTGAACCCCACGGTATCTTCGTGATAAAGCCGCTCCAGCTCCGGCATATTCCGGTAAATGAATCCATCCAGTATCCGCTGCCCGCCGGGTATGATCTTATCGTTGCGGATGGCTGCCGTGTAGTCGGCATTGATAATTCCCAGCTCCTTGAGATAATAATGATCGTTCTTCAGCTCATATGTATTGTACAACAGGAAGAACTGTACGGAAGAAAGCACCAGCAGGCTGACGACAGCGATGATCTTATGGGCGGTAGTAGTATACTTCATGTGGATCTTAGCAAAAATTTCATCCGATTGCAATAGGCCTGCACCAAGTTATTCGAAATTTACATCATGCAAAAAAAATTCCTGGTCAGTGCGGGAGCGAATATTTAATATTCGTTAACAATCTATTTAATGTTCATTGACAACATGCCGCGTATGGGGTAAATATCTTTATTTCGCCCTAAAATTAAACACCAGGCATGAAACAACTCTTTCTAGCGCTGCTCTTGCCAGCAGCCTTTTTTGGGGCAAAAGGTCAGACGGTCACCAAAGTAACAGACCCCGTAGACTATGTAAACCCTCTGATGGGAACCCAATCCACCAGCGATCTTTCCAGCGGAAATACGTATCCTTCCATCGCCCTTCCATGGGGCATGAATTTCTGGACGCCACAGACGGGCAGAATGGGTGACGGCTGGCAGTATACGTATACGGCCAACAAGATCAAGGGCTTTAAACAGACGCATCAGCCCTCGCCCTGGATGAATGATTATGGTGAATTTTCGCTGATGCCGGTGGCGGGTCACCTGCGTATCACGGAGAATGACCGTGAATCCTGGTTCTCACACAAGGCGGAGGTGGTAAAACCGTATTATTACAGCGTGTATCTCGCCGATTATGATGTGACGACAGAGATAGCGCCCACGGAACGTTCGGCCTGCTTCCGGTTCACCTTCGCAAAAACGGACAGCGCTTTTGTAGTCATCGACGCATACGATAAAGAGTCATACATCAAAGTGATACCTTCGGAAAATAAGATAGTGGGCTATTCCACGCGCAACAGCGGCGGGGTGGCGAAGAATTTTAAGAATTACTTCGTCATTGTCTTTGACAAACCCTTCCTTTCCCGGCATACCTGGTCGGGAAAGGACCTGAACGACTCGCTGGAGCTGCATGACAAACACGTGGGCGCCGTCGTACAATTCAGCGCACCGGCCCGCGGCTCCGTGGTCAATGCCCGGGTATCTTCTTCCTTTATCAGCATCGAACAGGCAGAGCAGAACCTGAAGGAGACGGACCACGCGACACTGGAATCCGTCGCCGCCAAAGGCCGCGACATCTGGAACAAGACGCTTGGCAGGATCATGGTAGAAGGCGGTACGATCGACCAGGTACGTACTTTTTATTCCTGCCTCTACCGGATGCTCTTCTTCCCCCTGAAGCTTTATGAAAAGGACGCCACAGGAAAGATCGTTCACTACAGCCCTTACAACGGGAAGGTAGAGTCCGGCTATCTCTTTGCCGGCACCGGCTTCTGGGATACCTTCCGCGCTTTATATCCCTTCCTCAACCTCGTCTACCCCTCCATCAACAAGGAGATGCAAAAAGGTCTTATCAACGACTACAAAGAAGGTGGATGGCTCCCCGAATGGTCGAGCCCCGGCTACCGGAGCGTGATGGTAGGCAACAACTCGGCCTCCATAGTGGCGGACGCCTGGCTGAAAGGACTGAGAGGTTACGATATCAATACCCTGTACGAAGCCTTGCTGAAAGATGCCAACAACGAAGGCCCCATCCCCGCGGTAGGCCGCGATGGAGTAGCTTATTACAACAAGCTGGGCTATGTGCCTTATGACGTCAAGATCAAAGAGAATGCCGCCCGGACATTGGAATACGCCTACGACGACTTTACCATCTATAAATTAGGCAAGGCCCTGGGACGTCCCGCGGAAGAGCTGAAACTGTACGCACAACGCTGTCAGAACTATAAGAACCTCTTCGATCCGGAGCACAAGCTCATGCGAGGCAAGAACCAGGACGGCAGCTTCCAATCTCCCTTCAACCCTTTTAAATGGGGCGATGCTTTTACGGAAGGGAATAGCTGGCATTATAGCTGGAGCGTATTCCATGACATACAAGGCCTCATCGACCTGATGGGTGGTAAAAAGACCTTTACACAAATGCTGGATTCCGTCTTTACCATGCCTCCCACTTTCGATGACAGCTACTATGGGGGCGTGATCCACGAGATCAGGGAAATGCAGATAGCAGGCATGGGCCAGTATGCACACGGCAACCAGCCTATCCAGCACATGATCTACCTGTACAATTATGCCGGCCAGCCCTGGAAGGCTCAGTACTGGGTAAGAGAATCCATGCGCAAACTGTACAAGGCAACACCGGATGGCTATTGTGGTGATGAAGACAACGGTCAGACCTCGGCCTGGTATGTATTTTCCGCCCTTGGCTTTTATTCCGTCTGTCCCGGCACCGATCAGTATGTCCTGGGTACGCCCCTCTTCAAAAAGACGACCATCTACCTGGAGAACGGGAAGACCTTCGTGATCGACGCGCCTGGCAGCAGCGAAAAAAATATGTATATAGATAACGCTACCCTGAATGGTCAGCCCTATGGAAAGAACTGGATCTCGCACTTCGATATCCAGAAAGGAGGCCATTTCACCCTGTCCATGAGCGCCGTTCCCAATAAGAGCAGAGGGACAGAGCAGAGCGCCTATCCGTACTCATTTTCCACCGACAAGGATAAACCCTGAATGTAAAAAATGAAAAACCGACCTGTTCGCTTATACGTGCTTACCCTATTTCTGCTGGCTGCCATAAAAGGGATAGCCCAGCCGCAAGGTCCGGCCCAATCCGGGACGATAATGGGAGATTCGCTGGTATCCGGCAAATATTCGCTCATTTTCGCCAGCAACGACACCCGGTTCGATTCATTGACAAGACAGAATATGATCAATGTCTTCTTCACCGTCTACCCCCGGATGGTGGAACGGTTCAATAAGAGCTCGCTTACAAAGGTGGGGATGTTTATCGACACCGCTTACAAGGCGGTAGCTGAAACAGGTGATGGCGTGGCCCGTTTTAATCCGGCCTGGATGAAGCGCTATCCACAGGACGTGGATGTAGTGACCCATGAAGTAATGCACGTGGTACAGGATTACAAAGGCAATGGCCCCGGATGGCTGACGGAAGGCATCGCCGACTATGTTCGATATGTGTATGGAGTGAATAATAAAGGCGCCAAATGGTTCTTGCCCGACTACCGGCCCGGTCAGAGCTATAAGGACGCCTACCGTGTGACGGCAAGGTTCCTCCTGTGGGTGGAAAAGTACAAGTACAACAAGATCGTGGACGATCTGGATAAGGCCATGCGGGACGGAACATATACGGCAGCGCTATGGAAGAAGCTGACGGGTCAGACGGTGGACGAGCTCTGGGGCGAATATGCGAAAAATCCGGCCCTCGAGTTGAACTATAGGTAGCCGGACTCTTTTTTTTATAGATTGCTAAAACGATTTAACCATATGTATTAACTATTAACCAGGGATAAAGATTACCGATAACACATCACGTGATCTTTATCCCATTTTTTTAAACCAAAACAAGCACTTATGAAGTCAAGAAAATTGGCTAATGCTATTGCTTTGGCCCTAAGGAAGCCTTATTTCCTTATCCCATCGTGTTTTACCTTTTTCCTTTCTCTTTTACTGTCGAGCGGCTCCGTATCTGCTCAAAGCGTTACCATCAAAGGAGCGGTATATGACAAGCTCAACAAACCCATATCGGATGTCACCGTGGAGGTAGTGGGTATTCGCAGAGGGACAGCGACGGACACCATGGGAAGATTTTCCATCACGCTGGATAATGCCAAACAACAGCTGCGTTTTTCCCACATCGGTTATGTCACCCAGACTACGACGCTCAACAACAGCCTTTCGCTGGAAATATTCATGGACGCCGAGGCGGGCAGCCAGAACGAAGTGGTGGTAGTAGGTTACGGCAAGCAGCGTAAGATCAGCCAGATAGGCGCACAGTCCACCGTAAATGTGGAAGACCTCAAACAGCCGATAGCCAATGTCTCCGCGGGCCTGGCTGGTCGCCTGGGTGGTCTGGTAGCCGTACAGCGCCAGGGTGAGCCGGGTCACGACGATGCCGACCTTTGGATCCGTGGCATTGCCTCTCTCAACGATTCGCGCCCCCTCATCCTTATCGATGGCGTGGAAAGGTCCATGAGCAACCTCAACTATGACGATATCGCCTCCTTCAGCATCCTGAAAGATGCCTCCGCCACGGCCGTATACGGTGTACGGGGCGCCAATGGCGTCGTGCTCATCACCACCCGTCAGGGCAAGGCGGGCAAACCCCGTTTCAATTTCGACTTCCAGGAAGGCATCACGACCTTTACGAGGGTGCCCAAGCTGACAGACGGCCTCACCTATATGAAAATGGCCAACGAGGCCCTGACAACCCGTGGCGGCGTAGCCAAGTACGACCAGGCTTACATAGATAGCACGGCGGCAGGAAAAGATCCCTATCTCTATCCTAATGTCAACTGGATGGACCAGGTGTTCAAAAAGACGGGTAACAATCGGAAGCTATCCCTTAACGTCAATGGTGGTTCACAGTCCGCAGCCTATTATGTATCCCTCGGCTACTACGACGAGGAGGGCTTTTTCAAGTCGGACCCCCAACAGCCTTACCACGGTGGCATCGGCTACTCCCGCTTCAACTTCACCAGCAACCTGAACCTTCGCGTGACCTCCACGACGGCGCTGGAGCTGGGACTGCAGGGGTATTACAGTAATGGCTCTTACCCCGGTATCAACGGCAGTTTCAATCCGACAGACCCTAACAATACTCCTTCCCAATCCATTTTTCAGTCCGTGATGGACATGCCTCCGGTAGAGCTGCCCCTGACCTATCCCGGTGACACCAGCTCAGGCCGCAACCCCAATGGCGGCTTCCGCAACCCCTTCGATGCGGTCGCCAGGTCCGGCTATGCCAACGACTACAAGACACAGCTGTTCTCCAACGTGCGGGTACGCCAGCAGCTCGGTATGCTGATACCGGGTCTGTCCTTCACCAGCATGTTCTCCTTCGATAACTACGGCGAATTAGGCATCACCCATGGCAAACGCCAGGACGACTATATCGCCACCGGCCGCAATCCGGATGGAACACTGAACCTCGTAATGACATACAATGGCCAGAATACGCTGGGCTATTCACGCTTCAATGGAGGCAATCGGCGCATCTACACCGAGTCCGCCCTTAACTATGACACTGCCATAGGACAACACAGGATCGGCGCCCTGCTTCTGTACAACCAAAGCGAATACGTGGACGCCTTTGCCAACGACTTCACCAGCTCGATACCCTCCCGTACAAGAGGTCTCGCGGGCCGTGTCACCTATTCATTCAACGACAGGTATTTCGCCGAATATAACTTCGGCTACAACGGTTCCGAGAATTTTTCCCCTTCCCGCCGCTTCGGGTTCTTCCCCTCCTACGGTCTGGGATGGGTCGTCTCCAATGAAAAATTCTTTGAACCCCTTAGAGGCGCTATCCAGCTCCTTAAGCTCCGTTTCTCGGATGGCAAGGTGGGTAATGGCAACATCAGCATAGGCGGCGTTACCTATCGCTTCGCCTACCTCGACCAGGTCAACACCGGCACCTCCGGCTATGCCCTGGGAACATCCCATTACGATCCCGGCGGCGTCAGCATCTCGAACTATGGCGTAAACCTCACCTGGGAGACATCCCATAAGACGAATCTCGGTTTTGAAATGAATCTTCTGCATGGCATGAACTTACAGGTCGACTTCTTCAAGGAGCATAGGACGGGTATATTTTTGCACAGACAATCCGTGCCTGAATTCGTAGGTCTTACGCAGGCGCCCAATGGCAACCTCGGCGTCGTCGACAACGGTGGCGTAGACATCAGCCTGACCCATAGCATGCGCATAGGAGAAAACGTAAAGCTTTCCCTGCAGGGCACCTTTACCTATGCCCGCAATAAGGTCATCTCCACCGATCAGCCCGATCAGAAATATCCCTGGCTCAATGCCAAAGGCCACCCCGTGCTCGCCAGCTGGGGATATGTAGCGCAGGGCCTCTTCAAGGACTCCGCCGACATCATGAACTCACCCCAGCAGACATTCGGCGAAGTACGTCCGGGCGACATCAAGTTCAAAGACCTCAACGGAGATGGCGTCATCGATGCGTATGACAAAATGCCGATCAATAACGGTGACGTACCCACCATCCTTTATGGCTTCGGGTTTAACATAGCGTACAAAGCATTCTCCCTCGGCGCATTTCTGCAGGGCCAGGCACATGCGCAGATCGCACTGGGCGGCAACAGCATCCAACCCTTCTCCGGCGACGGTGGCGAGGGCAACGCTTATTCCATCATCACCGACAGATGGACGCCAGGCAGCACCAACCCGCACCCCTTCTATCCCCGCCTGGGTTACGGCGGCCCGGCCAACGCCAACAACAACCAGTATAGCACCTGGTGGGTAAAAGACGCCAGCTTCCTCAAAGTGAGGACAGCCGAGTTCGCCTATACCTTCCCTGCCAGCACGTTCAAAAGGCTGGGCGTACAGGGAGCAAGATTGTATTTTATTGGCACCAACCTGGCCACTTTCAGCAAATTCAAATTATGGGACGTCGAGCTGAACACATCCAATGGGGTCAAATACCCGCAGGTAGCTGCCTATTCACTTGGCTTAACACTAACCTTTTAATCCATCGACATGAAAAAGTTACATATCTTTTGTTTTATCGTCCTGGCAGCCGTAGCATTCGGCTCCTGCAAAAAGGGCTGGCTCGATCAGGTGCCTCAGGACAGAATTACCATCGATCAGATATTCGCGCATAAGAATACCGTGGATCAATACCTGGCCAATATTTACTCGTACATCCGCGATGAGTCCTCCCAGCGTTACATCGGCGGCGCCGGCAGCGGCGGCCCGTGGACAGGCGGTTCCGACGAGGCGGAATATGACTGGAGCTTTGTTGCCAGCAATTATATGAACGTCGGTTCCTGGGACCCTACCACCGGCTGGGTGAACGATTTCTGGAACAACTATTATATCGCCATCCGCAACGCCACCTACTTCATGCAGCATGTAGGTGAATGCAAGGAGATCGTGAATGCCACCGGCGGCCAGCAGAAACTGGCGCAATACATCGCCGAAGCCAGGGCCTTGCGCGCTTACTTCTATTACAACCTCGTTCGCATCTTCGGCCCTGTGGTCATTATCGGCGACGATATCATCGCACCCGACGCTTCGCTGTCTGCCGTACAGCTGGCCCGCAAGCCGATGGATAGCTGTGTCGCTTACATCAGCTCCGAATTCGACAAGGCAGCGGCGGATCTGCAGGACACCTATAGCCAGGGCGACCTGGGTAGAATGTGCCGGTCGGCCCTGATGGGATTCAAGACGGAATTGCTCCTTGCGGCCGCCAGCCCGCTGTTTAATGGCAACCCTGATTATGCCTCTATGAAAAATCCGGTCACGGACAAGGGCGGCGGTGGCGAACAGCTGATCCCTCAGACCTATGATGCCGGCAAATGGGCCACCGCGGCAGCGGCAGCCAAAGCATTCATCGACAGATATGTTCCCGGCACTTTCAATTTGTATACCAACGTAGGTACCTTCGACCCCTATCGCTCCTGCGCAGAGGTCATGTATACAGATTGGAACCAGGAATGGATCTACGGCAGAGTTACTGCCGGGGTCTCTACCCGTCAATATGAAATGTGCCCCTATAATTCCGGCTCCGACGGCGATATCCGCGCCAGCGGCGGTCTGGGCGCAACACTTGCCATGGTGGATGCCTATTTCACCGACAACGGCCGCCTCATCACCGACCCCGCCTCCGGCTACGTAGAGACAGGCTTTTCCACGTCAGACGATAAATACACAAAGGCCGGCACCTACAATATGTTCTGCCACCGCGAACCCCGTTTTTATGTGGGTATTACCTATAGCGGCAGCACCTGGCTCGACTCCCTTAGCAGCTCGGGGAAAGTCGTTACCCAATTATTTTATACAGGCACCTCGGGCAAGAAGGTGGGCGGCAACGACTATTGCCCGACAGGTCTCATCGTCCGGAAAAATATGCCCCCGAACACCCGCTGGCAACAAGAGAACAGAGGCTGGGTAATGCTGCGCCTTGCCAACATCTACCTGGATTATGCCGAAGCGCTGAACGAATCCGATCCCAACAATCCGGATATACTGAAATACATCAACCTCATCCGTACAAGGGCCGGGATCCCCATCTACGGTCCCGATGCGGTAAATGATATCCCCGTTCCGGCCAGCCAGGCAGCCATGCGCGAAGCCATCCGCCAGGAACGCCGCGTAGAGCTGGCCTTCGAGAATGCCCGCTATTTCGATACACGCCGCTGGAAGATAGCCGAACAGACGGATAACGGTCCTTTCTATGGAATGAACATCAATGCAGGCACCAGCCTCCAGGACCCCGCTTTCTTCCAACGAACAGTATTTGAAACGCGGGTATTCCAAAAGAAACACTATTTCTGGCCTATCCCTCAGTCGGAGCTCAATGTAGACAAACAGCTGGTGCAAAACACGGGCTGGTAATCATGACTTCCTTAACTATCAAAACATCAGTATGAACAGATATCATAAAAAGCTTTACCTGCTGGCAGGCATCCTGGGTCTCGGCCTGGTATCCTGCAACAAGCCGGATCCGCTGGTCAGCAAGAACGAAGGCTCCATCTATATGCCACAAGCCTACAGCACCCTGGGAACATTGAAACTATACCTCCTGGACAGTCCCCAGACGGTGATATTCGGCGCCGCCTACGGCGGTCTGACCTATCCTTCCCAGGACGTCAAGGTCAACTTCAGGCTGGACACAAATCTCATCGCATCGTACAACGCCCAGTACGGCACTTCCTATGTCCCCCTGCCTGCATCCAACTACACCATCGACAGCTATTCCACCGTCATCAAGGCGGGCACGACGACCTCTACACCGCTGCCTATCACCGTTATGACAAAGGGGTTGAGCTTCGGGGTCCGGTATATGCTGCCCATCACGATGACAGACGTTTCCTCCGGGAAGCTGGACTCCGCGCTCAACAGGACCTGGTTCACCGTAGACTCGCTCTACACAAGGGAAAGGGACGTCACGAACTACGGCACGTTATCCGTTGCCCTGGAAAACAGCAGCTCTACCGACACGGCCGAATATTCCCCGCACCTGGTGGATGGTAATGTCAATACCAAATACCTGGCCTTCAATTTCCCCCAGCCATTCTGGTTCCAGGAAAAATTCGCTACGCCGCAGGTAGTCAACTCCTATACGTTCACCTCCGCCAACGACTCGCAGGATCGTGACCCGATGGACTGGAACGTAGAGGGATCCAACGATGGCGCCAACTGGGACGTCCTGGACACACGCACCGGCGAGACTTTCCCCAGCCGTGTCCAGACCAGGCACTTTACGCTGGACAACAACAGCAACAAGACCTATACCTATATCCGGGTAAATGTCACACAAAGGAATGGTGGCAGCGGAGACGGTCTCTTCCAGATGGCAGAATGGAGATTGCTGCAATACTATTGATATCGATCCGCCCTCGCTTAACCGGCCCGCTGCTACTCCGCAGCGGGCCTTTTATTTTACAGCTGCCGTAGTCTTTGTATCCTCGCCTCCTCCACCTTTTGAATAAACTCCTCCACCTGCTCGCTATTCATATGATCTACAAAAAAAGTGAGCGAACTGCCTCCCTTGGAGCAAAACGTCACCTGCTGCCCCCTGTTGCCAAGCCACAACGTGAGAAAGATACCGCCGAGGATAAACGCCATATAGGTGTAGACGATAAGATCCCGATTGCTGAGATAGACCGCCCCGGCCAAAAATGCAATGATGGCAAATATGAGGTAAGAAATATTGCTCTTAAAGACGTTCTCGATGGAGCTGATATCTTCCAAAAAAATAGTGGTTTGATAGGTCCTCCCCCACTTCCGGCTCCTCATATGTATACGCAGGTTGGTGAGGATGATCGTGTCGTCATTGGATTTGACCAGTATCGATTCATTGGATAACAGGTTCATAAATGGTCTTTTATCAAATATCCGAAAAAATGACCACTTACTGAATATACCCCGCCAGGTCCAGGTTGGCCCGGCTCACCCCATGATCCATATCCTGGTATTGTATACGAAGCAGGGGCTTATTGTCGGACTCATGAAGACCCAGCTCGATCTCGATGACGCGGGCCGTAAGCTGATCCGCCTGGAGCCCGCCGCTCAGATCCGTACGCTGCAGCCGCCAGGTATAGCTGTTGAATAAACCATAGGCCATGGCCGTATTGGTATGCACCCCGCCGGCAAAAGGGATCGTGTCCCCGGCGAATAGCAATACATTCTTCCCCAGGTCGAATTCCAGATAGCCCAGTATACGCCCCTCGCCTTCCCCCTTGAAGCTGATCCTGTCACCCTGTCTAAGGACATTGACCCGTTGGGTGTCGACAACCTTCAGGGCGGGATGGACCTTATCCATGCTCTTTATCCGCTCATATTCCCCCTGGGTAATCCCGAATTTGGGATCATAAGGCAATGGCTGTCCGGGCGATAACCGGCTGCTATAGGCGGTGAACCATTCCCTGTTGGCCGCAATGGCGCTGTTGAAGCGCAGCAATATATCCCGGATGTCGGCGGGGAAGTCGAATTCCACCACGGCAAAATCAAAAGAAGAGGCATGGAACAGACTGTCGGCAAAAGCCATGGCCGCCTTCGGATCCTGAGCCCTAGAGACCGTGCCGGCAAGCAATAACAGTATGATTATCAAATTTTTCATGACTGATGTAAAGTACGGGTTTTTTTCCGTAGCTTTGCAAGCCTATTTTGCCTTATAGTATAATGGTAGTACGACAGATTCTGGATCTGTTTGTCTTGGTTCGAATCCAGGTAAGGCAACTCTCTCAAATCATCCCGCCTGTCGTCAGACTATAGTCATAGCTATTGATTTTTAATTCATCACCGTGACAACTATTCACCCATGGAAGCAAATTCATTATCCATCCTTTCCCTTCATCTGGACCTTGTCCAGGTAGGCATCGTAGGTATTCTTCTCTTCACCTTAGGCTTTTGGCTGGGACGGCTGCGGATCAGAAAAATGATCAAACAAATGGCCAAAATGGAAAAAAAGATCATGGACCTCAACTCCGAATTGCTGTACGGCGTGCCGGATCATTCCTAAACAGAACACAGCTCCGTTGCCCGAAGGGCCAAAAAAGGCAAACCCACGGTCTCCCGCGGGTCTGCCAGCTAATGAGCGCCTGTTGCGGCGACCGTCAGCAAAATTTCTTATTCGGACCACAGGCCGGCCTACAGCGGTCTAAACACCATCTTGGTACTTTGCACCGGCAGTCCGTCGATGATCAGCGTACAAACATAAATCCCCGGCGGCATAAGGTATCCATGATTGAACAGCACCTCATTGATCCCTTTCCTCAAAGGCACCCTTACTTTTTGTATCAGCCGTCCGTCGATGGAGCTGATAGTGAGCCAGGTCCTGTCCGCAAAAATATCCGTCCCCGACTCGATGGTGATCATCGTAGCCTCATCGAATGGATTGGGCTTATTGGGCATCAGCTGGATCCCGTAATAAGTGGGCGGCGGCGGCGCCGGCTGGCTCGTGTCGGGTGGCAAAGAAAGTACGACCAGCTGTGTGGACAGCTGATATTCCGTCGAGAACTGGCTTTCCGTACCATTGGCATCCACGGCGGCGGCGCTGAGATAGAAGGTCGTATTGCTGCCGTAAGGCACCGTAATGGTATCCACGCTCTTACCCGTGATCGTATAAACAGTATCCCAGTCATTGGTAGCGCTACGGACCGCCACGCGATAGGCGGGAGCCCCCGCAGGCGTAAATTGTACCCTGAATCTGTTGGACGTCATGATGGCAGGCTTCACCGTGATGGTATCGGGTCCCAGCGCCACCATGGCCATCGAGTTGCCATTGATCAGCGTATTCCTGGCCAGGTAGTTCACATCCACATACAAGGTATCCTCCACGCCATCGCCATCCCTGTCCAGCCCAAGACTATCCCGGATATTGTGCTGCCTGTCCTTATAACCCGGACCATTGCTGGCATCGCCGTCCTCATAGGCTTGCGTGAACCGGATCCCTGTGTAGCCCAGCGTCGTAAAGGCCTGATGGTCCCCACCTCTGCCCGTCCTGTCCTCCGGGGACATGATCTGTATATTCACGGGAACAGACACACTATTGAGCAGCTGTTCCTTGTACTCCAGCTTGACATAACGAGCCCATTGCTTACAGGGCGCATTAAACCCGCCCTTGGAGAATACCCGCAGGTCTGTACTATCGATCTGGCCATACCCGGGACAGCCCGGCCCCGAAGCAGTATGCCCGCAAAAGATACCCCCTGACACGTCATTGTTATTGACAGCCTTGATAGGGATGGCAGGACTAAGACCATTGATATATTTGGCCAGCGCCTTGGCGCCGATAAGCCCCTGCTCTTCACCCGTAACGACGGCAAAGATGATGGTATTCTTAAAAGTATACTTGCTCATCACACGCGCCAGCTCCATCACCAGCGCCGCACCCGTGGCGTTATCGCCAACGCCGAATGCATTGGTCGTAAGACTGCAGAGACTGTCGTTGCGGCTGTCCACATGTCCCTCCACGATGATCAACGACTTGTCGGAGGTCTGGCTTCCCGGCAGCACGGCAATGATATCGGCATGCCTGGTAATAAGACTGACACTGTTAGGACATCCGACGGAGCTGTTGGAAGGATTGTAATTGAACCACAGATAACCAGTTTGCAGACGGCTTCCGTTGGCAGCGCTATATTGCTGGAACTTGCTCAGGACCCAGCGACGGGTAGCTCCGATGCCCCGCGTGTTGGAAACAGTGTCGGAGAACATATTCCTGTTCTGCAAACTTTTCAGCTTAAAGAGCGTAGCCTTCAGGCTGTCCGCCGAGATCCCGCTCAGCAGTCCTTGCGAGACCACATCAGGATCGTTGATGATAGTAGAGGCCTGATACTTCGTGGGATCATAGTTCCCTTTGATGACATCGGCCAATACCGTACTGGACACCGAAGGACTGGTTTGTGCACATAAGATCCCCGCCTGCCATAGCAGGAGAAGAAATACTGAAGCGGTTTTCATAAGATCGGATTAAAGGTTAAAGATACATCCTTCCCCTCCTCACCTATTGAACACCTTTCTCACGAATGCATGGTCTGATAATACGACTTGTACGAAATAAATGGAAACAGGCAGCGAAGACAACCCGCCCAACGGCAGGCTATTCTGCCCCCTGGCGCCGGTAACCTCCATCTGACGAAGTACGGCCCCCTTGCTGTCAAGCAGCCGGATAGAGACCTTCTCCTGCGCGGCCAGCGTCAGCTTCACGTTGATGACGTCCCTGAATGGGTTTGGCGCCACTTCCAGCATCGAGCCTGCGATCGAAGCATTGATCACGACAATGTTGCTGTAAAAGGCCGATCCTGAAAGATCAGTCATCTGTATCCGGTAGTAATTGACGCCTGCATCAGGCTGATGGTCTATATACGTATAGCTGCCCGCGCCGCCGGGGTTGGTACCGTCGACACGTCCGATGGTTTCGAACCTTACGCCATCGGAAGAACGCTGAATATTGAAGTATATGCCACTGGTCTCGCTGAGATCCGTGAAGCTCAACACATTTCCATCATCACCAGCCCTGCCGGTGAAAGAAGACAGCGTAGTGGACAACACCACCGACATGTTGATATGGTATTTCGCGGGCGAAGGGTCCTGCTTGCCGGCGGCATCCACATATGCATAATAGAAGAATGTGCTGGTGTCAGTGGAAATAAATTTGATACTCAGCTTGCTGGGATCATAACTGGTGATAGTCGTACCGTTCGTGACCAGCACGCCATTGTAATACAGCTCCTCGTTGGACGGCACCTGCGTGATCACCACCTTCTTGCCGCTGCCCAGCGTCCCATCCTCGGGGTCGGAACCTTTAAGAGGCCCGGGGCTGGCGATACTGCCTGTTCCATTGAGCGGCAGCATGATGCCTAATGCAGGCATGGCAATAGTATAATTCTGATCCACGCTATTAGGCAGCTGCTCGATACCAAAATCGAGACCCGTAATATTGCTGGTACCCGTATTGAAGGTTTGGGTCAGCGGAGAAGTATTGATCCAGTCGGTAGGGATATTGCCCGTCGGAGCATTACCACCCACAACACCGGCCGTGGTCGAGATCACCACCGACATGTTGTTTGCATTGGCAGGACAGTTCGTCAAGGTATAGGTCCCGTTGGCGGCTACGGTCGTAGTGGATATGACATGGCCCGTGACAGGATCGATCAGGCTAGCATAAAGACTGTTGCCCGCATTGGTACCCGTCTCGCTGTTCGTCTTGATATTCGTAAAGGTCCCGTTGGCGCTGTTGTCCGCATCGTCCCACACGGTGCCGGATACGGTGATACAGGTCAGGGTCAGCGTCTGCGTGGTAGACAGCTCGACACCCCACGCCCAGGTATTGATCAGACGCGCGTTGCCATAGTCATTGGTCTGGTCGTTATCGGTATTGTTGCCGCTGACATTGGGAGCAGGCTTGATCATACCGGGGTTACCGTTACCGCTCCAGGCATGACCAGGGGCCACCTGTCCCACGATGGAATTGTCGATACCGGAACCCGTTGTATTATAGTTGTTGGACAACACGCCGCTCGTCACATTGTACAGCAGCGTATCGCACCAGTACAACGTCCTGTTGATCACATTCTGAGGATAGACGCCGTCCACGCTGAATCCATTCAGGTTCAGCTCATCGTCATACAACGGTATATTGATACGTCCTTTCCGGAAAGTAAACGTGATGGGGAAGGAAGTATTCGACGGCACCGAAACACCCAATCCATTCTTGCCATCCCAGACGTAGGTGATGATACCGGCGGTCTGTCCCACCAGCTCGATCCACCGGTCCGCCGAATTTGGCTGATAACCACTGACGCCATTGAGGTCCAGCAGCATATAATAGTCGCCGGGCTGCGGCGCGTTGAACCGGATATTGAAAGGCCCCGGAGCGCAACCGGATATCGTAGGATTTACCAGCTGCGGCGCTGTCGGCAATGCGGAAATATGATATAAGGTAGTATCCGGTATGTTCAGGAACACCGGGTACCCACCCCTGAGGTGAAGCGTATCCAGCGTAGGCAGCACCACCGACCGGCGGTCATTGACCCAGTTGCTGCTGTCGATGACACCAAAGCTGTTGAAGGCGATGATATACGACAAAGGCTCGAACCCGGAAGCCGGAAAATATACTTTGGCCACCACAGAGTCGGGAGTATACGTATAGAACTGCGCATTCGAAGAGCTCAGCGGATTCTGGATATCATTTTTCGAAGGGTCATATACGGAAAAAGCCCATTCATTACAATGGACGCGACCGAGGTATCGTTTACCCACACCTGCCGTGCAAGTACCTACCGTAAGGTCGAAATATTTTGCCAGCATGGATTCGGCAATATCATGTGTAGTGCCTCCTGTGGAACTGCGGTAAAAAGAAACATAATAATCCCCGTTCATGGTGGGCTTGAACTTCATAGGAGAATATCCCGCACCGAACGAAGACCCCATCTTGGGTCCATTGAACGCAGAGAGCCAGCTGCTGATAAATCCGTTCCCGGATGCAGGAAGATGGACAGTTTGTACAAGAACCCCTGTAGGGTCATAGATATTCATGTATACATCCGAATACCCGTTGATCGGAGTGGAGGGCGCCAGGGTCTCCCAGTTGAATCCATAATAAAGCGTATCCGTCGCAAAGTTCGTGATACGGAAATATATACGCTGGTCGACAGGCGCACCCAAATAGCTACCTACATTACCAAGCGGGAAAGTAGTAGAAGTGGAGACGATCAGACCAGTCCCATTGCTGGGATTGGGCATTACTTCTTTCGTGCCTTCTCCCAATACAGTATATGTACCCAGGAGGAATAAGGGGAGGGCCCTCAATAAGTAAAAACGTTTCATAAGTATGGATTAAAGTACGGATCCCCCCAATCTTGTCTGTTTTCATACGTCCCAGGGATTAAAGGGATCGAACAATTCAACCGGAAAACTATACAATATCTATTATAAGTCAAAACCGGAAAAACCATTATTCGCAACCATTGCCCAAGTAAGACAATTATATGACATCATTCATATGTATAACAGCAACTTATACATAACACCATGCAATTATGAAACGTAGATTTACGAATATTAAAGTTTTCCACATTTAAGGTAACCTATAGGACCATTATACTGAATTACCCCAGGCCGTTAGAGTCATCCTAATCTCGATATACAGGTTTCGAGACTCTCTTTCCAGCCGGGTACCTTCACCCCATAGGTGGCTTTTATACGGCTCTTGTCCAGCAGGGAATAATGCGGTCTTTTGGCCGGTGTGGGATACTGAGAAGTAGGTATAGGCTGGATAGGGCAGGAGCTGCCGATGATGTCTTTGATAGCCAGCGCAAATTCATACCAGCTGATCCGGCCTTCGTTGCTATAGTGATAAACACCTGGTACCCAACGGGATGCCGTGACGATGTGCAGGATGGCCCCCGCCAGGTCGGCTGCATACGTAGGAGAACCCACCTGGTCGTCGATGACAGTAAGGGATGGCTTTTCCTTCATCAGCCGGATCATGGTCTTTACGAAATTATGTCCGAACTCCGAATACACCCAGGCCGTACGGATAATGACGGTGTCCGGGTTGTTTTGCACCGCCAGCTGCTCCCCTTTCAGCTTGGAAGCCCCATATACATTGATAGGCCCGGTAGGGTCGTCCTCCTTTAAAGGGATCGCGGAATTGCCATCGAATACATAGTCGGTGGAAATATGGATCAACCTGGCACCGATGGCCTTACAGGCAGCGGCAATAGCACCGGCTGCCTCCCCATTGATGGTATAGGCCAGCTCTTTTTCCGTCTCGGCCTTGTCCACAGCCGTATAAGCCCCACAGCTGATACACCAGGCAGGCCGTACCCCCGCGATAAAAGGACCTATCTTTTCAGGTTCGTCCAGCGGCATCTCGTCCTTATCCACGAAGACAAAATCGAATGGAGGATACTTTTTGCTGAGCACGCGTATTTCGCTACCCAGCTGACCTCCTGCGCCCGTGACGAGTATTGTTTTCCTCTCCATACCCTAATATTGAAAGTTATTCTTGCATTCCGCCAATACAGGCAGCTGCTGATCCTTGGCCGAGACGATGGCCTTATCCGGAGGCACCTGCCAGTCGATGTTCAGCTGCGGATCATCATACCGGATACCCCCCTCGCTGGCCTTGTCATAAAACCCATCGCATTTATAAGAGACATCGGCCGTCTCGCTCAGCACGGAAAAGCCATGGGCGAACCCCCTGGGTACCAACAATTGACGCTTGTTCTCGGAAGAAAGCTCCACGCTCACATATTTCCCAAACGTGGGAGACCCCCGGCGGATGTCCACAGCTACATCCAGTATCCTGCCCTGCAGCGCCCGGACAAGTTTCGTCTGGGGATAAGGGTCCAGCTGATAATGCAGACCTCGTATCACGCCATATTTTGAAAAAGACTGATTGTCCTGTACAAATCGGTTGGTCACACCCTGTGCATGAAAGGTCTGCTCATTGTAGGACTCGAAGAAAAAGCCCCTCTCGTCTTTATAAACCGCTGGCTCGAATATCAGTACGCCGGGCAGGACGGTGGTGATAAAGGGCATGTTATCGCTTGTTGTATTGTTCGTTGTAATATTTCTGATAGTCGCCGGACGTCACCTCCCTGACCCAGTCCTGGTGCTGCAAATACCAGTCCACCGTCTTTTCCAGCCCTTCCTCGAACTGAAGACTGGGCTTCCAGCCCAGCTCCTTGTTCAGCTTGGTAGCATCGATGGCATACCGGAGGTCGTGCCCCGGTCTGTCCTTTACAAAGGTGATCAGCTTCGCGGACTCTCCCGCGGGACGCCCGAGCTTCTTATCCATGATGCCGCACAGCAGATGCACGATATCGATGTTCTTCCATTCGTTGAATCCCCCGATATTGTATTTCTCGCCCTGCCTCCCTTTGTGGAAGATGACATCGATGGCCCTTGCATGGTCCTCTACAAAAAGCCAGTCGCGGACATTTTCGCCCTTTCCATACACAGGAAGAGGTTTGTTGTTAAGGATATTATTGATCATCAGCGGGATCAGCTTCTCGGGGAAATGATTCGACCCGTAGTTGTTGGAACAGTTGGACAGCACAATGGGCATGCCATAGGTATGATACCAGGCCATCACAAAATGATCCGAAGACGCCTTGGACGCGGAATAGGGACTGCGCGGATCATAAGGGGTCTCTTCCGTAAAAAAACCTTCCTTACCCAGTGATCCATATACTTCATCCGTGGACACATGATAGAATAGCTTCCCTTCCAGTTCGCCTTTCCATTTACCATATGCGACATTCAGCAGATTGGCAGTACCCAGCACATTGGTCTTTACAAATGCCAGCGGGTCCAGGATGCTGCGGTCTACATGGCTTTCCGCCGCAAGATGTATCACCGCGTCGAAGCGGTAGGCATCGAACAGCTCCGTCATACGCGCCGTATCCGTAATATCCCCCTTCTCGAATTTGTAATTGGCCGCGGACGCCACATCCTTGAGATTGGCAAGGTTGCCCGCGTATGTCAGCGCGTCCAGGTTGACGATGAGGTATTGAGGATACTTGTCCACAAATAATCTCACCACATGGGACCCGATAAATCCGGCGCCGCCGGTGATCATGATCGTCTTGGTGAAGTTGGCCATTATAGACTCCAGTATTTTCTGTTATTGATCTTGTTCTTATATATTCCACGCAGGTCCGCGATCAGGGCCCCTTCCCGGGTGATGGACGTGAAATAAGCATCGTCCAGCCCTACGTACGGAGTATGCGGTACGGTGATGATCACCGCATCATAGTTCCCGGCTCCCTCATGTACAAGTTTGAGGCCATATTCCTCATGCACTTCGTCCTCCATGGCATAGGGGTCTTCCACGTCCACGATGATATTGAATGACAACAACTCTTGTACCGTATCCACGATCTTGGAGTTCCGGATATCGCTTACATTTTCCTTGAACGTCACGCCTTTTACCAGCACCCGAGGCTCATTGGAGATCCGCAGGACATGCTTGATGATCTTGCGCGCCACATATTTGGCCATATCGTCATTGATATAGCGGGAGGAAGAGATCACTTTCGACTCATACCCCAGCGCCGCTGCCTTGTGCGTCAGATAGTAAGGGTCCACTCCAATGCAATGCCCGCCGACAAGACCCGGGAAGAACCGCAAAAAGTTCCACTTGGTGCCTGCTGCCGCAATGACATCGAAAGTGTTGATGCCCATCCTGTCAAAGATCAGCGAGAGCTCGTTCATCAGGGCAATGTTCAGGTCACGCTGCGTATTCTCCACTATCTTGCTGGCTTCCGCCACCTTGATGGAAGGAGCGCGGTGCACACCCGCATCCACGACCAGCTCATAGGTCTTTGCTATCTGCTCCAGGCTGCCTTCGTCATTGCCGGAGACTACCTTGGTGATGGTACGGAGCGTATTTTTTTTGTCGCCCGGATTGATTCTTTCCGGAGAATAGCCCAGGTAGAAATCATCCCCCATTTTCAGCCGGGAGGTCTTCTCCAGCACGGGCAGACAATCCTCTTCCGTACAGCCCGGATAGGTAGTCGACTCGTATACCACATAGTCGCCTTGCTTCAGGACCTTGCCCACCGTCTCCGACGCACCCAGCAAGGGCTTCAGATCGGGGACATTGTATTTATCGACAGGTGTGGGAACAGCCACGATATAAAAGCTGGCCTCTTTCAATACAGACAGCTCATTGGTAAAGACGATGTCCCGCCCCTTGAACTCCTCCGGACCGACCTCCTTGGAAGGATCGATCCCGTCCCGCATCATATCGATGCGCTTTTTATTGATGTCGAAGCCAATAACGGATATTTTTTTGGCAAATTCAAGAGCAATGGGCAAACCTACATAGCCCAGTCCGATGACGGCCAGCTTGGTCTTTTTGTTTACCAGCTGATCATAAATTCTTTGGTTGTTCACTTGGATTATGCTTTTCTTTCAAATTCCTTGGGTTGTTTGTTCCATTCCTCAGGAGGCAGGGATCTGAAATAGTCATAGGTGATCTTCAACCCTTCTTTCCTGGCCACCTTCGGCTCCCATCCTAATATCTCTTTGGCCTTGGTAATATCGGGCTGGCGTTGCTTGGGGTCGTCGACAGGCAATGGCTTATATACTATTTTTTGCCTGGTGCCGGTGAGCGCGATCACTTCTTCCGCAAACTGCTTCAGCGTGATCTCGGAAGGATTGCCGATATTGAAAGGCATGTGATAATCGCTCAACAGCAGACGATAGATGCCTTCCACCAGGTCGTCCACATAACAGAAAGAACGCGTCTGGCTGCCGTCCCCGAATACGGTCAAGTCCTCACCGCGAAGCGCCTGGCCGATAAAAGCCGGCAATGCACGTCCGTCATTGAGCCGCATCCTGGGTCCATACGTGTTGAAGATCCGCACAATGCGGGTCTCCAGTCCATGAAAATTATGATAGGCCATCGTCATGGCTTCCTGAAAACGCTTGGCCTCGTCGTATACGCCGCGGGGGCCAACAGGATTGACATTGCCCCAATACTCTTCCGCCTGGGGATGCACCAGCGGGTCCCCATAGACCTCGGAAGTGGAGGCGATCAACACCCTTGCTTTCTTTGACTTGGCAAGACCCAGACAATTGTGTATTCCCAAAGACCCTACTTTCAGCGTTTGTATGGGGATCTTGAGATAGTCGATGGGACTGGCGGGACTGGCGAAATGCAGGATATAGTGCAATTCTCCGGGCACATGGATGAACTTGCTGACATCGTGATGGTAGAACTCGAAATCCTCACGGGGGAACAGGTGCTCTATATTTTTCATATCGCCCGTGATGAGGTTATCCATCCCGATGACATGACACCCTTCCTTTATAAATCTATCGCATAAATGGGAGCCTAAAAAACCTGCGGCTCCGGTGATAAGTACTCTTTTTTTACCCATTGTAGTGCTGGTTTAGGATTTTTTTCCCATTGGATTGGCAGGGGCGCGTCCTACGCTCTCATAGTAGAAGCCGAGCTCCTTGATAGCCGCTATATCGAACAGGTTGCGCCCGTCGAATATTACCTTATTCTTCAGGCTGGTGACGATCTTCAAAAAATTAGGGGTGCGGAACTCGTTCCACTCCGTGGCAATGATCAGCGCGTCGGCGCCTTCGAGCGCTTCATACTGGCTCTCCGCATACGTGACCTTATCGCCTATCAGCTGTTTCACATTATTCATAGCCTCCGGATCGAACACGCTGACCGTAGCGCCTTCGCCGACAAGGGCGTCGATCATATACAGCGCCGGAGCTTCACGGATATCATCGGTGTTGGGCTTGAAAGCAAGTCCCCACAGGGCGAAATGCTTTCCTTTCAGACTGCCGGAAAAATATTTCCTGATCTTCGGCAGCAGGTGCAGCTTCTGCTTTTCATTCACGTCCATTACCGCATCGAGTATCCTGAATTCATAGTTCACCTCCTGGGATGACTTCACCAGCGCCTGTACATCCTTGGGGAAACAGCTGCCGCCGTATCCGATGCCGGGGAAGAGGAACCGTTTGCCGATACGCTCGTCGCTGCCGATACCGCGTCTTACCATGTCCACATCCGCACCCAGCTTCTCGCATAACAACGCCACCTCGTTCATGAAGGTGATCTTAGTCGCCAGGAAAGAGTTGGCGGCATATTTTGTCAGTTCAGCAGAACGCTCATCCATATAGATGACAGGGTTGCCCTGACGCACAAAAGGAGCATACAGATCGCCCATCACCTTGCGGGCGCGCTCGGAGCTGGCGCCGATGACCACCCGGTCGGGTTTCATAAAATCGTCCACCGCTACTCCCTCGCGGAGGAACTCGGGATTGCTGACGACGTCGAACTCACCCTTGTAATTCTTCACCACGGCGGCACGCACCTTTTCGGCCGTACCGACAGGCACCGTGCTCTTATCTACAATGACCTTATAGTCTTTCAATATCTTACCCAGATGGTCGGAAACACCCAAAATATACTTCAGGTCCGCCGAGCCGTCCTCTCCGGGAGGAGTAGGCAGCGCCAGAAAAATGATCTGCGCGTCTTTTATGCCGTCTTCCAGGCTGGTGGTGAACTTGAGACGCTCTTCCTTCAGATTGCGGAGAAAGAGCTTTTCAAGACCCGGCTCGTAGATCGTGATCTGGCCGTTGGATAACTTTTGTACTTTACTGGCGTCGATATCTACACAGACCACATCATTCCCAGTCTCAGCGAAACAGGTGCCCGTGACCAGTCCAACATACCCCGTGCCTACAACTGCAATTTTCATAAAAGACTATTTTTTTAAGGTTTCTATGTTATGGAGATTATTTACCGATGTATTCCAGGACAGCCCCGGTGATATATTCCAGCTGCTCCTTATCCAATTCTGTATGCATGGGAAGAGAGATGACCCTTTCCGTCAGCCAGTCGGTGACAGGAAGGGACCAGTCGCCTCCGCCAAAGGCAGCAAACATCTTTTGGCGATGAGCGGGTACGGGATAATAGATCATCGACGGAATGTTCTTCCCTGCCAGGTACTCATTCAGCCCGTTGCGGTCGACCCCTTCGAGGACAAGCGTATACTGGTGAAAGACATGGTGGCTGTAAGGTGCACGGTATGGCGTCGTGATCTTCGGGTGCGCTTTGAAAGCATCGTCATAGATATCCGCAGCACTGCGCCGGGCGGCGATATAAGCGTCCAGACTCTTCAGTTTCACATTCAGTACGGCTGCCTGGATGGAATCCAGCCGGCTGTTACAACCTACCAGATCATGATAATAACGCCGGCTTTGCCCGTGGTTTGCAATCATTTTGAGCCGGCTTGCTAACGCATCATCATCCGTAAATATTGCCCCCCCATCGCCATAGCAACCCAAATTTTTTGAAGGGAAAAAGGAGGTCGTGCCGATGGCGCCGATGGTGCCCGTCTTTCTGACGCCGCCATTCCCGGAAGTATAGTCACTGCCGATGGCCTGCGCGTTGTCCTCTATCACATACAGGTTATGACGCCGGGCAATGTCCATTATAGCGTCCATGGGTGCGGCCTGCCCATAAAGATGCACGGGTACGATGGCCCTGGTCCTGGGCGTGATGGCCTTTTCCACAGCCGCCGGGTCGATGCAAAATGTCCTGGGATCCACCTCTACAAAGACGGGCTTCAGCCTGAGCAGGGCCACGACCTCGGTCGTAGCGACATACGTAAACGACGGAGTGATCACTTCGTCGCCGGGCTGCAAGTCCAATGCCATCATGGATATCTGAAGAGCGTCCGTGCCGTTGGCGCAAGGGATGACATGCCTGGAGCCCGTGTAGGCGGAGAGGGCGGCGGCAAAGTCCGTGACGGCCTTGCCCTGTATAAACGCTGCGTTATCGATTACCTCCTGTATGGCCGTGTCTACTTCTTTCTTTATCCTCACATACTGCTGTTTCAGATCAACCATTTGGATCGGCCTCATACTCATACTTATATTCGCTTTTTAAGGTAGGCTATAAAGCCCCTTTTGCGGGCACAAACCTACCACAAAATTGTGGTTTATCCAATGCCATTGTGGTGCGTGTCTGGATGTTATGAAAAGTCAACCCATACACGCACCACGCGCTTATGATTGGCCTTCGGCCAGCGGGACCTGTGGTCCGCTTTGGTGGTAACCCCCATATTTAGAAATTGTTATCTTCGTAGACGTGAGTATCATCTTCTATCATGTTTTTTTATGGGTCTACCGGCTGGGCATCGGATTGATCGCCCCCTGGAACAAGAAAGCAAAGAGCTGGCTGGAGGGCAGAAAAGGACTTTTCCCCAGGATGCGGGCAGAACTCGGCGGCACGGCAGGGACAGACAGGACAAAATACCCAATAATATGGATGCACTGCTCTTCTCTGGGGGAGTTCGAACAGGGCCGGCCGGTGATCGAGCGGCTGAAAATACAATCCCCCCATTGCCGCATCATCATCAGCTTTTTCTCCCCCTCGGGATACGAAGCGCGTAAGCACTACAAAGGCGCGGACCACATCTTCTACCTCCCGCTGGACTCACGAAAAAATGCCCGGACATTCATCGACCTCATAAAACCTGACCTGGTCATCTGGATAAAATACGACTACTGGTATTATTTCCTGGTGGAGCTGAAAAAAAGGAACATCCCCACCCTATTGGTATCGGGCATATTCCGGCCGGGGCAACCCTTTTTCAAATGGTGGGGCAGGCTGCATCGATACATGCTGGAATGTTTCACGCATCTCTTTGTACAGACGGAGACCTCCCGCCAATTGCTGGAAGGACTGGGCTTCACGGGCAATGTAAGCATCGGCGGCGACACCCGGTTCGACAGGGTCATCGAGATCGCCGAAACCCGGGAAACATTACCCGCCATCGAAGCTTTTTGTCAGAACAGGACGGTGATCGTGGCCGGCAGCACCTGGGATGAAGATGAGGAGGAGCTGGACCATTTTGCCAATACTCATCCCGACATCCGGTTCATTATCGCTCCCCACCAGATAGAGGAAGCCCGGCTGAAAGAAGTAGAACGTCTATTCCGTAACAAGGTCCGCTATTCAGATTGGGTCAAAGGAACACCCCTTCCTCCCGGCCGGCAGGCCCCCAATGTCCTCATCATCGACAACATCGGCATGCTGTCCCGCCTGTATCAATACGCCACTGTTACGTATGTGGGGGGAGGATTCGGGGACGACGGGGTGCACAATGTGCTCGAGGCGGCCGTCTATGGCAAACCCGTGGTTTTTGGACCCGTCATTGAAAAATATATCGAGGCGGTGGAATTGGTAGACTGTGGCGGAGGCATTGTCATCGACAGCGCGCTGGAGGCGGAATCCGTTTTCCGCCGGCTCCTTTCCGACGAGGAAGAATACAGACATATCTGCCAGGCGTCCCGAAGCTATGTATACTCCAAAAGAGGCGCCACCGGCCAGATAGTGGATTACATCGATGGCCGGCAATGGCTGAACGGTCCCCGGCCATAGACCGGTCGTCCCTTAAAGATTCTTAGGAAAAACGTCTTTTTACCAGCTGATAGAACTGCTTGGTCGCATCCCTGGTCTCATCCCAGCCCAGCTTGACCTTTAATTCCCTTTCCATCCAGTATTCCGCTTCGGGCAGGATGCGGAACCCATTGATGGTCTTGAGACTACGTTCATACATGGCCTCGTCTCCCCGGAAGAGTTGGTTGATGAATACGAAGCGGTCATTGACCCCGATGGCCTTTTTCAGGTCCCGTACGGGCGTATCGTTCAGGGCCGACCTCAGCTCCAGCACGTTCGATTTCAGCCTGTCGTTGAGCATAGAGCCATTGGACCCGATGATATCATTGAGCTCCCTGGGCTTTTGCTGATGAGCCAGGGTGGGGATCTCCGCCAGCGGATCATACGGCCAGGGACCTCTCTCATCCTTGGCAGGACGGGGCGGATTACCCGGATCGGGCGCCAGACGAACCTCGGGGGCTGGAGGAATAGCGGCAGAAGACCCGTTCCCGGCAGCCGGCACACTGGTAACAGCGGGAGCCGCCACAGACGCAGGTGCACCACCACCGGCGCTGGCAGTTTTTAATTCCTGCATAGCCGCCTGACCTGTATATATTTTCATGGAGGATGGCATCATAACTGCTACCTTCGCCGACGTCCTGGCGGCAGTAGCCTGGGTGGAAAGAGTGGCCAGTTCGGCTTCCAGGAGTCGGATGGTCTGCTGCATCTGGGAAGGGTCCACCTTCCTATCAAGCTGCTCTTGTAGTTGACTAATAAGTTGTTGTAGTCTTTCCATGGTGTACTATTGGAGGCCTTTTCGGGTTAGTAATGCGGTCCGGCCGGGGGATCTTGGTCTGCCCTCGTAATTCAATATAAAGTTATAACAAATTCCGAACCTAATTTATATGCGCTTATGTTCATTGAACCTCATATCAAAGGCGAAAGACGTGGCTGGATCGAGGTAATCTGCGGGTCCATGTTCTCGGGGAAGACCGAGGAACTGATCCGACGACTGAAGAGGGCTAAGATCGCCAATTTGAAAGTCGAGATCTTCAAGCCGGCGATGGATACCCGATACCACGAGTTGAACATCGTTTCTCATGATGAAACTGCTATTCAATCCACACCTATCGACAATTCACAAACCATACTTCTATTAGCCAACGAGGTGGATGTTATCGGCATCGATGAAGCTCAGTTCTTCGATGATCAGTTGCCTGAAGTCTGCGACCAGTTGGCATTCCGCGGAATACGGGTCATCATCGCGGGACTCGATATGGATTACTCGGCTAAACCCTTTGGACAAATGCCGAACCTCCTTGCTAAAGCAGAATATATCACCAAGTTGCATGCCATTTGTGTGAAATGTGGAAACATTGCCAACTACTCATACAGAAAAAAAACCACCACAGGGCAAATCCTGTTAGGTGAAAAGGATATTTACGAACCCCGCTGCAGGAATTGCTATTACAATGCGGAACGCTGAATTTTCTGCCTTGCGAGGGTCAAAAAACGCTGTCTTGCTTCGCGAAGGCACAAATTATAAAAATGTTAAAATTGTAGTAAATGGGAGGGTCTCTCCGTCATATCTGGACGCTATTCAAAAAAGATCTGCTGTTGGAAGTACGCCAGCAATATACTTTTTACGGCGTGCTCCTGTACGTCGCCTCCACCATCTTCGTACTGTATCTCGCCATGGGCCAGCCCGAAGGCGCCGTTTGGAAGGGGCTTTTCTGGATGATCCAGCTGTTCATCTGCGTGAACGCCGTCGCCAAAAGCTTTCTGCAGGAGGGGAGAGGACGCCTGCTGTACTTCTACTCCATTGCGGGAGCCAGGGACTTTATTATCTCCAAACTATTCTTCAACGCCTTGCTGATGCTCCTGATGAGCCTGGTAAGTCTCCTGCTCTTCATGATATTTTTGGGAGATCCCCTTGCCCATCCCTTGTCCTTTCTGCTGCTGAGCGTATTGGGTGGCATAAGCCTGAGCCTCGTATTTACTTTCCTGGCCGCCATTGCAGCACGGGCGCAACAAAATGCAGCCCTCATGGCGATACTGGGCTTCCCCCTGATCATCCCCCAGCTCATGCTGCTCAACAAGGCCTCTACCATCGCCTTCGAAGACGTCCTGCAGAACGGTCTGGGCAGCATGATCTCCCTGGTCATCGGACTGGATGTCCTCATCATCGCACTCGCCGTTATCCTCTTCCCATTTCTTTGGAAGGATTGAGTGGATTACCGTACTTTTGCCCTCCGAAGTAAGCGTCTACTCTTCCAAACCGGGACACGTTTTATTCACCGCATTGATTAGCAACGGTTTGCGACGATCGACCCCTTTCATAAGAAGACAGTCATATGCTCCGACAGAATTGGTGGAAAATATTATGTGTTATCATGCTCGTCTACACTTTCGTAGCTGGCTTTCTGGGTCCGGTGCCCGCCAAACCCATCCTTAACGAGACCATCCGCAACTACTATTTTCACATCGCCATGTGGTTCTCCATGATGATCTTTTTCATCATCTCATTGATCTATTCCATCAAATACCTGCGGACCAATCATCATATATTCGATATTTACGCGTTAGAATATGCCAAAGCCGGCATCGTGTTCGGCGTCCTGGGGCTGGCTACGGGTTCGGTCTGGGCCGGCTTCACCTGGGGTGCGTTCTGGAGCAATGATCCCAAACAATTGGGAGCCGTCATCGCATTGTTGATCTATCTGGCATACCTGGTATTACGTAATTCCATGACCGACCTGGACAAGCGGGCGAGGATCGGGGCAGTATACAATATTTTCGCCTTTGCTATGTTATTCCCTACTATCTGGATCATTCCCCGTATGGTGGAAAGCCTCCATCCGGGTGGTCAGGGCAATCCGGCCATTCATGCAGACGGGCACATCGCCATGGTCTTCTGGCCGGGGGCCTTACCTGGCTGGACCTTGCTGGGAGTATGGATCACTACCCTGCGTATCCGTCTGCAGCTGTTGGCGGAACACTAACGTGGACGCTTCACCGGGTCGGCCCGGTCAACCATCGAAAAAGATACTCTGCAATGCATAAAAAAGTAGTTACGCTCTTATTGTTATTCCTTGGATGTATGGGGCTGATGGCCCAGGCGCAGCCGGATACACAGCACGTGGAAATGGCGGATCAGCTGCGGGCCAATGGCAAGATCTATGTGGTAGTGGTGGTGCTCATCGTTATCCTGCTGGGTCTGATCCTGTATGTCGTACGACTGGACAGAAAGATCACCCGGCTGGAAAAAGAATTACCCGGACGCCGGGGTTCCTGACTGATACAAAGAACGGCTTTTATAATACAAACGATTAAACCCATATGTTATGGCGGCACAAATTGAATACAAGTTTTTTGAAGCGGTAGAAAAGAGTTTCGACAAGGCGGCAAAGCATACTTCCTGGGATCCCGGCATCCTGGAGCAGATCAAGCAATGCAATGCGGTATATCGCATGTTCTTTCCCGTAAAGATTGGCGATAAGATAGAAGTGATCAAAGCCTATCGCGTACAACACTCTCATCACAAGACCCCCTGTAAAGGCGGTATCCGATTCGCCCTCTCCGTCAACCTGGATGAAGTAATGGCGCTGGCAGCCCTTATGACCTTCAAATGCGCCATCGTAAACGTACCTTTCGGCGGCGCCAAGGGCGGCATCAGCATCGATCCCAAGAAATACACGCCCTATGAGCTGGAGAAGATCACGCGCCGGTACACCTCCGAGCTGATCAAAAAGAACTTTATCGGCCCCGGCACCGACGTTCCCGCACCGGACTATGGTACGGGCGAGCGGGAGATGGCCTGGATCCTGGACACCTACATGAGCATGCGCCCCGGCGAGATCGATGCGCTGGGATGTGTGACAGGTAAACCCGTCTCGCAGGGTGGCGTACGAGGCCGCCGCGAAGCCACCGGCCTGGGCGTATTTTATGGCATCCGCGAGGTCTGCAATATGGAGGAAGTGATGAAAAAGCTAAAGCTCAAACCCGGCGTCGAAGGCAAGACGGTCATCGTACAGGGCATGGGTAATGTAGGCTATCACGCCGCCAAATTCTTCCGCGAAGGCGGCGCCAGGGTCATCGCGCTGGCCGAATACGAAGGCGCTATCACGAATCCCGCGGGTCTCAACGAAGAAGAGGTCTTCCAGCACAGGAAGAAGACAGGCAGCATCCTGAACTTCCCCGGCGCCACCAACCTGCCCAGATCAGGCGATGCGCTGGAGCTGGAATGCGATATCCTGATCCCCGCCGCACTGGAAAATGTGATCAACGGCCAGAACGCCCCCAACGTAAAAGCCCGCATCATCGGAGAAGCCGCTAACGGCCCGCTGACGCCCGAGGCGGATGAGATCTTCATCAAAAAAGGGACCCTGGTAGTACCGGACATGTACCTCAACGCGGGCGGCGTGACCGTATCCTACTTCGAATGGCTGAAAAATCTTAGCCATGTCCGTTATGGCCGTATGGAAAAACGCTTTACGGAAAATATGAACACACATATCCTGGGACAGATAGAAGGCCTTACAGGCAAAAAAGTCAGCCCCAAGGAAAAGGAATTTATCTTACACGGCGCCGACGAAGTGGACCTGGTATACAGCGGTCTGGAAGAAACGATGATCGCGGCCACCCGCGAGATCATGGATGCATGGAAGGCCAACCCGGACATCCCGGACATGCGGACCGCAGCCTATGTGGTAGCCATCAATAAGGTCGGCACATCGTATGCAGAGTTGGGCATCTTCCCATAAGATCAAAAAACCCGCGCTCCGCGCGGGTCCCTTCATTATATAAAAAGAGGCCAATTGGCCTCTTTTTTGTTACTTTTTGAGATATAGTCCGATGATGGCCGCTATCTGCACTATCCAAAAGCCGACCATCCATTTGATCAGGTCTACTTTATCCTCCTTAGCAGATCTTATCAGTTCCATCTTGTCTTCCTTCGTAGCCCTGATCAACTCCATCTTGTCCTCTTTCGTAAGAAAGACCTCCTTCTGCTGATCGATCTTCCCTTCGACAAAACCCAGAATAATGGCAGCCTTCTCCTCCCCAAGCTTATCTTTAAGTATTTCATAAGCTTTTAATTCCATCACATTCATAAGTAGGTTTAATTTTACTCAAAATTACCTCTTCCCTTCCGGAAAATTTCCAAAACTTTTTTCACTATGTCCAACACACAACGCTTCAGCAATCGCGTAGACAATTATGTTAAATACCGACCGGGTTACCCCAAAGAGATCCTGCCCTTTCTAAACAAAGCAGTCGGTTTCTCTCCCGATTGGATAGTCGCCGACATCGGCTCCGGCACGGGCATCTCCACCGCCCTTTTCCTGGACAACGGCAACACCGTCTACGCCGTGGAACCCAACGGCCCCATGCGCAACAAGGCCGAAGAGCTCCTGGGCAGCGATCCCCGCTTCATCAGCATCGACGGCACCGCGGAAGCCACCACCCTTCCCCCATCCAGCATCGACCTGATCATCGCCGGTCAGGCCTTCCATTGGTTCGATCCCGTCCCTACAAAAAAAGAATTCCACCGCATCCTCCGTCCCGAAGGCAGGATCGCCCTAATGTGGAACGAGCGCCAGCTGAGCTCGGACTTTGAAAAAGCATACGAAACATTGCTACAGGAATATGGCACGGACTATCTGCAGGTACGGCATTCGAATATCACACCCGGCGACATCGAAGCTTTCTTCTCGCCATCCCCCTATCAGCTAATACAGACGCCCAACCGCCAGGCCTTCGACTGGGAAAGGCTTCAGGGTCGCTTCCTGTCCTCTTCCTACATCCCCACCCAACAGGACAATCGATATAACAAAATGATGGCCGATCTCAACGGCATCTTCCATACATACCAACAGAACGGTCTCGTCCACTTCGATTACCAGACAAAGCTGTACATCGGTTGATAATACTTATATTGTAATAAAATTCCCTCGCCATATGCCAAAGATCAGCTGCTTTCTTTTCTTACTGCTCCTTACGATAAGCGCCTCCTCCCAAACAGGCAAGGTGCTCGAACAGAAATTGGTCAAAAGCTCCATCTTGAACAGGAATGTAAAATACACGATCTACCTGCCCCCCGACTATGAAAGCTCCGAAAGGTCTTACCCCGTCGTATATCTCCTGCATGGCTATACGGACGACAACACCGGCTGGCTCCAGTTTGGAGAGATCAACCGCTATGCCGACAAAGCCATTGCCGACGGCACGATCCCGCCCATGATCATCGTAATGCCCAACGGGGATTCCAGCTTTTATATCAACTCCTACGACGGGAAAGAGAACTATGAGGACTTTTTTATCAAGGAATTCATGCCCACTATCGAAAAGACCTATCGCATCCGGGCGGAAAAGCACTATCGCGGCGTGGCGGGTCTTTCCATGGGCGGATATGGCACCCTGATCTACTCCCTCAAACACCCCGACCTCTTTGCGGCGGCAGCGCCCTTTAGCGCCGCGGTATTCGACGACTCGACCCTCATGACCATGCCCGACATCAGCTGGACCAATACCTTCGGACAGCTATACGGCCGGTTGCTAAAAGGAAAGGATAGGCTCACCAAAACATGGTATGACAACTCTCCCCTGAAGATCGTGGAAACAAAGTCCGCCGATGAGCTAAAAAAAGTCCGTTACTGGATCGACTGCGGGGATGATGATTTTCTTTCAAAAGGCAATTGTCTGCTCCACATCGCATTGCAGGAAAAACACGTCCCGCATGAGTTTCGTATAAGGGATGGAGCGCACAACTGGACATACTGGAGGACGGGCATCACGGACGCACTGGCGTTCATCGGGGTGAGCTTCCATCAATAGCCTACTCATCATAGTTTGGCAAAGTATTTATCGTCTCGAAATCCATCTCCCCCCGGACGAAAGCATAACACTCCCCGCCATTGGTGATGACGATGTATTTTACGGGGGTGGCCATATTATACCGTAACACCTGCCACATCACCCGGCTGTTCAGCTGCTCTTCCATGGCCTTGCATTCCACCAGCATCCAGGGACGCGCGCTGCTGTCGAATACCAAAAGATCGAATCGTTTATTGAGCTCTCCCAGCTTCATATTCCTTTCCACAGCTATATAGCTGGCCGGATAGCTCTTCACCTGGAGCAGGTATTGTATAAAATTTTGGCGAACCCATTCTTCCGGGGTCAGACGAACCCATGCTTTCCGCAAGTCGTCCCATATCTCCTCTTTCTTTTTCTGCGGCTCTCTTATCTTGAAAGAAGGGGTAGGATAGTAGATCTTTATCATGTTGCCGAAACTATTTGTTAAATTTACGGAATGAAAACCAAAGAGGAAATTGTACAAAACTGGCTGCCGCGCTATACTGGTCAACAGCTGGAAAATTTCGGGAAATATATACTGCTCACCAACTTCGAGAACTATGTCACCCTGTTCGCGGAATGGCATAAAGTGGAAGTGGTGGGTCTGCATAAACCCATGCAATGCGCTACGGCAGACGACATTACCATCATCAATTTTGGAATGGGTAGCCCCGGAGCCGCCACCGTCATGGACCTCCTTACGGCCATCGAACCAAAGGCCGTTCTCTTTTTGGGAAAATGCGGCGGCCTGAAAAAACGCAATAAGCTGGGGGACCTGATCCTACCCATTGCAGCCATACGCGGAGAAGGTACCTCCAATGACTACTTCCCTCCGGAAGTTCCTGCCCTGCCGGCATTCGCGCTTCAAAAAGCCATCTCCACCACCATCCGTGAATACGCCGTGGACTATTGGACAGGTACGGTCTATACGACCAACAGACGGGTATGGGAACACGACGAGGTCTTTAAGGAATATTTGAAAAAGATACGGGCCTACGCCATCGATATGGAGACAGCCACCATATTTTCCGTGGGCTTCTTCAACAAGATCCCGACCGGAGCCTTGCTGCTGGTCAGCGATCAACCTATGGTGCCGGAAGGGGTAAAAACGGCGGAGAGCGACTTGAAGATCACCTCCCAATTCGTGGAAAATCACATCCACATCGGCATAGACAGCCTGAAACAGCTGATCAACAACGGCGTCACAGTAAGACATCTTCGCTTCTAATGCATGCAACGGTGCGGCAGCTATTCTTGTCAAAAAGAAAAAAACCATGCGCCGTATATACCAATTGCCATTATTTTTCGGCCTGCTCTTCTTCGGCTGTAAACATTCTAAAATATATCCGAACGGCCCCTTCATAGGCAAGGTCGTCAGCCATATCTGTTCCTATTATGTCATCCAGCTCCAGTCCGGCAATATGGACCCTTCCCTGTACCTGAAGACATGGACGCCGGGCAATGGCGGAGGCACATTCCATAATGTATTCGCCGCCACGAACTACTGCTACCTCGACTCGCTGCATCTCTATCAGAACGATGCCATCGAATTCTACCTTAGCTCCGACACGACGGCACAAACCTGCGAGACCTGCCAGGTCTTCGAGCCCGCGGCTCCTTCTGTCTCTAATTATATAAAAGTGACTAAAGTAAATTGATGATATGCAACGGATATTTCAATTACCGTGGTTCCTTCTCCTTACCGCCCTGGTGGCATGCCATCCTACCAAAGTAACCGTCCCGGGCGCACTGACAGGCAGGCTGGTGCTGGCGGGGCCATGCGGACAATATACAGTACAGGTACTGGCAGGCAATATCGACTCCTCCCTTATCGTAAAATCCTGGACAGATTCATATATCGACAGTGTATATACCAATGTTTTCGGCGTATCGAATTTCTGCCACTTCGGGGATTACGGGCTGCACGTGGGGGATAATTTCACATTCGACATCGATCCCAACCCTACGGATAAAGGCTGCTATATATGTATGCTCTGGTATCCGCAACCTCCCCCCACCATCGCTGTAAAGAATGTCCAAAAGATAAAATAGCTATCTTACGGCTGCGGAATAAAACCTTCGTCGTCGCAGCATGGCAGCTTTACTATCTATCAAAGATCTTACCATTGAGTTCCAAACAGAGACAGGAACATCTCCGGGCGTACAGAACATCAACCTGGATGTCCATCGGGGTGAGATCGTTGCCCTCGTAGGAGAATCCGGCTCGGGAAAATCCATTACCTCTCTTTCCGTCCTCCAGCTGCTGCCGATGCCCCCGGCCCGGGTAGTCAGCGGACAAATATTGTTTACTACACGCGACGGAGCCTCCATCGACCTCCTGCAGCAAAGCCCCGCGGCTATGCAGGACATCCGCGGCAACGAGATAGCCATGATCTTTCAGGAGCCCATGACCTCCCTCAACCCCGTGCTCACCTGCGGATACCAGGTGACGGAAGCCATCCGCGTCCATCGCAGGCTGACGGCCGAAGAGGCGCGCAAAGAAGCCATCGCCCTGTTCGAAAAGGTCCGGCTGCCCGACCCCACAGGCATCTTCTCCCGATACCCCCATCAGCTCAGCGGCGGACAGAAACAACGGGTAATGATCGCCATGGCCATGAGCAACCGCCCCTCCCTGCTCATTTGCGACGAGCCGACCACCGCATTGGATGTCACGGTGCAAAAGACAATCCTGGAGCTCATCCGCTCCCTGCAGGAGACGGAGAACATGGGTGTCATCTTTATCACCCACGACCTGGGAGTAGTAGCCGGGATCGCCGACAGGGCCCTGGTGCTATACAAAGGAAATGTCGTGGAAGAAAGCAGCGTGATGCAACTTTTTCACCATCCGCAGCATCCTTATACCCGGGGACTGCTGGAACGCTGGCGGGCGATACAAACCCCGCCTCCCAAATCCGCCCCGGCTGGCCGCGACGAACTGTCCTCCCTGCCCGCCGGCAACACCCTTATGGAAATAAAGGACCTGAAAGTATGGTATCCGTCCCGCAAAAGCTTCCTCGGCAAGCCCCAGTCCTACACCCGGGCGGTGGACGATATCTCCTTCCGCATATTCCGGGGAGAGACGCTGGGACTGGTGGGAGAATCCGGATGTGGCAAGACCACCCTGGGAAGGACCCTGCTCCGGCTGATAGAACCCACCGCGGGCCGCATCCTGTTCGAAGGAAGGGACCTGTCCACCTATACGGCGCACGAGCTGAAAAAGCTACGGAGCCATATACAGATCGTCTTCCAGGACCCATACTCTTCCCTGAATCCCCGTATCCCCATCGGCCCTGCCATCGCGGAAGTCTTGAAGGTACACGGACGAGGGACGACGGACGGACAGCGGAAAGAGCAGGTAGTGGAATTGCTGGAAAAAGTAAGCCTCTCCGCGGAACATTACAACCGGTACCCGCACGAGTTCTCCGGAGGCCAGCGGCAACGCATCGTCATTGCCCGGGCGCTGATACTGCGTCCGTCCTTTGTGGTCTGCGACGAATCCGTATCCGCCCTCGATGTCAGCATACAGGCCCAGGTGCTCAACCTCCTGAACCAACTGAAAAAAGAGCTGGGCTTCACTGTGGTCTTCATCTCGCACGATCTGCAGGTCATCCGGTATATCAGCGACCGCATCCTGGTGATGAACAAAGGCAGGATAGAAGAGATAGGAGAGGCGGAAGAAGTATACAACACGCCACGGTCGGAATACACAAAGAAGCTGCTAGAGGCCGTGCCAAAGGCGATGTAATCGCAGGCCCTATCCAAACTTATAAGGATATAAACTCCATCTCATGATAAAGAGCTTCTTTAAAATGGCCTGGCGCAGCCTAGTAAAAGACCGTCAGTTCAGCCTGCTCAACCTGGCAGGACTCTCCATCGGACTGGCCTGCGCCCTCCTCATCTTCCTATGGATCAACAACGAACGCAGCTACGATACATTCCATAAGAACAATCCCCGTCTTTACCAGGTGCTGCAGAACGAATATTCCGGGGATGGCGGCGTACAAACATTCCCCAATACGCCCGATCTGCTGGCAGCCACCCTGAAGCAGGAACTGCCGGAGATCCAGGAAGCCGTCATTGCCATGCCGCCGGATGCCGATGGGAACAGCAGAGGGGTCATTGCCGTGAATGGAGCCCGTATAAAGGCAAAAGAGATGTATGTCACTCCTAACTTCTTCGACGTATTCTCCTATAAGCTCCTGGAAGGGAATGCACACCAGGCCCTGTCGGATAGATCATACGTACTCCTGTCGGAAAGCCTGGCGATGAAGCTATTCCATACGACCCACGACCTCATCGGCAAGACCGTCACCTGGGACAGAGGCACAGCCACGATGGGCCCGGCCAGCATGAACGGCAGCTACACCGTCTCCGGCATCTTCGCCGACGTACCGAACAACTCCTCCCAGCAGTTCGACATGCTGTTCACCCATGCCCTGTACTTTGCCCACATTACGCATAACATCAGCTGGTTCAGCAGCAGCCCTCCCACCTATGTGCTGCTGAAGGAAGGAACAGATGTAGCGCAGCTGAATAAAAAGCTGGAGAGCTTTGCAAGAAAAAGGTTCCAGCCGGGCACCGACCAGTACAAATGGGCCGGCACCTTCTTCCTTCAACCCTATCAGGACACCTATCTGTATAACCACTACGAGAATGGGAAAGTGGCAGGCGGTCGAATAGCTTATATACATTTGTTCTCCCTCATTGCCATCGGCATCCTCATCATAGCCTGCATCAACTTCATGAACCTGGCCACGGCCAGGGCGGCCAAAAGGATAAAAGTGGTGGGTATAAAAAAAGTGATGGGCGCTACAAGAATGACGCTGGTCCTTCAATACCTGGGTGAATCCATACTGATGACCCTGGCATCCCTCATCGTCGCCATCATGCTGGCCGCACTGCTGCTACCCTCCTTCGAGAACATCGCAGATCAACGCATAACCCTGCATTTCTCTACAGGCGCATGGATCACTCTTATCCTCATCATCCTCCTCACCGGCCTGCTGGCAGGAAGCTATCCCGCGCTGTACCTCTCGGGTTTCCGTCCCGTAAAGGTGCTCAAGGGCGGCGCCGAACGTACAGGAGGGGAAGCCTTCATCCGCAAATGCCTGGTCGTATTCCAGTTCAGCCTCTCGGCCATCCTCATCGTGACGGTGCTGGTGGTATATGGACAGATGCAGCTGGTGCAAAAGAAGAATTTGGGCTATAACAAGGACAATGTCCTGCGCATGTCCAACGAAGGCGGTGTTGCCCATAGCCAGGAAGCATTTCTTGCCAGCGTGCGCACCCTGCCGGGAGTGGCATATGCATCGGATATGGAAGGGGACATGATCGGCAACCACAGCTCAGGAGGCGGTTTCGACTGGCCTGGCAAGACGGCAGGTAAGGAGTTCGACATCCTGTACGTGGACTACGATCTCATGGAGACGATGGGACTACAGATGAAGGAGGGACGCACTTTCAGCCGGCACTACCCCACGGATAGGAATGGCATTGTGCTCAACGAGACAGCCGTCGCCATGTTGCATCTCAAAGACCCCATCGGCCAGCCGGTAAGCCTGTATGGCACAAAAGGACAGATCATCGGAGTGGTAAAAGATTTCAATTACGAATCTCTCTATAAAAAGATCGGTCCCCTGCTGATCAGCTTCAGGGACAGCAACAGCAATATCTTCATCCGGATCAGGGCCGGCAAGGAAAAAGAGACGCTTTCACAGCTGACATCCGTATACAAACAATATAACCCGGGATTGCCGTTTGAATTCTCCTTCCTCGATAAGGACTACCAGGCGCTGTATGCAGCGGAAACAAGGGTCTCGGACCTGTCGAAATATTTCGCCGGCATCGCCATCGTCATCTCCTGCCTGGGTCTGTTTGGCCTGTCCGCCTTTACCGCACAAAGAAGACAAAAAGAGATCGGCATCCGCAAGGTCGTAGGCGCTTCTGTAAAGGATGTGGTTATCCTGTTATCGAAAGATTCCCTCGTATTGATCCTGATAGCCGTCCTGCTCGCCTTCCCGCTGTCCTGGTGGGTCATGCATCGATGGCTGGAAGGATTTGCCTATCGCATTTCCATCGGCGCCGGCCTGTTTGTCATGGCCGGGATCACCTTGCTCGTCATCACCTTGCTGACCACCGGCTTTCAATCCATCCGCGCGGCAATGACCAATCCGGTGAATGCGTTGAAACAGGATCAGTAGATGATCACGATCTCCACCCGGCGATTGCGCGCCTTGCCGGCAGGGGTGACGTTGGTAGCGACAGGACGCGACGATCCATAACCCTGTATGCTGGTAATGGAGGTCAGACCAGGCTGATGCAGAAGAATATAGTCCCGGATACCGGCAGCCCGTCGTAACGAAAGCCCCTGATTGAACGCATCGGTGGCCGTATTGTCCGTATGACCCGCTATTTCGATCCGGACGGGTTTTTTACTACCTATCCGGCTGATCAGCGTATCCAGCAGCCGGGCATAATTACGCTTGATGATACTGCTGTTGGTCGCGAAAAATATACCGGGCACCAGTAATGTATCGATGGGCGGCATCACAAAAAGAGGAGGCGTGGACTGCTGTGCTACCAGCGTGTCATGCGAGGTCTCGAGGGGGACGCTATTGGCCGGCAGCGAGTCCAGGTAAATATGTTTGGTATGCCGGTGATGCTCCTGGTAAAGGACGGATTGGTTATATCCGCTCCAGGGACAAAGCCGCTCAGCCGTATCCGTAGGATACAGGTCGATATCATCCATCCAGAAAACGATATTGCCATAGGCTTTTCCCAGTTTTTTATCCAGCCCCCGCGGAAAAGGTTCCGGTAACAGCATATTACCCACCATAAAAAAATTCTTCTCTTCTTCTACCCTGAACTTCTTCCGAAAAAGCATCCACCCATAGTCATCCTTCTCCACGATGTCTGCTTTCGACAAGCTCACGGAAGGGGGCGTCTTCCCGATAACCCTTGGAGCCCTGGCAGGGTCCGCTGCGCTCAGCATGATCTCCAGATGGGTAAAAGGGAATTTGTCGGTGTAAAGCCAGAACGATACTTCATACTCCTTCCCTGCCTTCAGCGGGCAAAGGGTCATGGTATAAGGGAAGGAACGTTTGGCCATGGGTGTATATACATTGTCATATACAAAGGACATGGTCTGCTCGCCTTCCTTGGCCGTGGGCCAGGCAAATTCGGGAGGAGATACGGTAAACCAGGCCGCCGGCGCACACTGGGCATGGTATTCCGTGCAGGTATTGACATCCTCGAAGCCGCCATTCGCAAGGAGGGTTTGACATCGTGCGCCCAAAGAGTGACAGATCAGCAGACAGACCAGCAGCAGCATTTTAGACCTAATCCTCGTCGCTGCGCTCGCCATAGTAGTCATTATCGAGATAAAATACATTGACGCTCTTACGTTTGGAAAAAAGGAGCCGTTTCAGCTGCTTTTCAAACTGATCCCGCACGGGCGTCCCCGGCCGGATCTTCTTCCCCGTCAACCGCACAAAGTCGTCGTCGGTGCTCACCTCTTTTGGATTGACAGGCTGCAGCCCGCTGAGACCCATCTGCCATTCGTCGTCCTTGTTGACCTTATACTGGAAGAAATAGATATACCCCTTCTTCTGACGGAACTGGATGAGCTTCTTATCTACATATTGTACGGCGAAGAATTCATTGTCATTCTTTCCGCTGACCAGCAGGCTGCGGGCAACATCCACCTGGTTATGGAAATTACGGGGAAACCGGTCGGCCTTGTGTATGTCCTCCAGCTCTTTTAACAAAGCGCTCCTGTGCTGGTCGCTGGCCGCCAGGGACTGGATGATACTGTCGGCGACGGGCTTGTTATTACGCAGCAGCAGCACCACCGTGGTCAGCCGCAGGGACGGGTCCGAGCTTTGGAGCAGTTTGTTGAAGAATCGTGGTACGGTATTGTTCCTGTCATAGAAAGGAGCTAACAGCACCGCATAATCCGCCAGTTGGTCGTCCGTCTCGTCTTCTCCCCTATAGGAAGAGGATTCATCGGAATTGTCATCCTCTTTTTTCTGCAGCCGCTTTTCATCCCGGCCTTCCTGCTTCTTCCATTGCAATCTGGCGTCGAAATACAATTGGCTGAAATAAGATTCATAGTCCGTGCTCCGGAGATAGCCGCTGTCCACAAGAGTAGCCAGCAGGGATTGAACATTGGACTTGTAATCATCCACCGTGGCCATCTGCAAAAGGTCCGGGAAAAGCGTCCTGGCCAGCGCCAGGGAATCCCGTATGTTCTGGAACAGGAAATTATAGTCGGATTCGTTGTCGAAAATGGGCGGGTCCTGTATCAGCAATGTCCTGAGCAGCTCGTAGGCGGGAAGGGTCTTATGACGGGCCAGGGCTTTGAACACCGCATTCTGGAAGGTGCTGGTATCGCCCGCGCGCTCATATATATCCTTCAACCCCTCGACCACCTTCCGGATGGTGACGCTGTCGTCGATATATCCCAGTTCATTGATCAGCTTCGTCCTGGTCTCGAAATAATCCTTCCCGTTGTACGGCAATGTCCGGATAGCCTTTAGCAGCAAGGGCAGACCGCCCGCGCCGAAATAAACGTTGGGAATGGCTTCCTTGGCCCGCCGGCTGACAAGAGAATCCTTGCTATACAGGTCGACAAAGAAAGTATCCAGCTTGCTGACATAGACGGAAGGCCCCAGCTTCCTCTCCAGCGGCCGGAGACTGGCATAGAATTTTTCGACAAAGGGAGAGGGACCTTCCAGTGTATCCCCCAGAGAAGTCACCCGGAAAAGCCGGTTGTCCTTCAAAAAGATCCAGCTGGTGATACAACGGGAGGTATTGGTGTCGACATAGAGGTATTTAAAACCCGTAACATTGGGTTGGTCGAAATGTAATGCCTGTCTGTCACGGATGACAAAGTCTTCCCTTACTTCCTTTTCATCGGTCTCTTCCTTCCAGAAGGAAGCGGAATCCTTGGGATAATAATATTTGGGGAAAGTCTCCATGGATACAAAGACGGCCTCTCCCGTGGAGTCATCCTGGAAAAGGGCGGTCTTTGCCCGGGGCCAGTAATTGTTGTAATCCGGTATGGAGCTAAGGAACTCTTCGCTGGAGGCGCGCTCCAGCAGTCCCCTCATGCCCGCATCGATGTCCGGCACCACGGGAGTGGTCACACGGATATTGATAAAGGTATCGACATAGTTCTGGAAGCCGCTATACCGGTAAGGCGTAAACTCCAGGGAATTGAAAAAGTTCAAAAAAGTCTTGTCCTTGTTATGGCTTCTGCTGGCCAGCAGGTAATAATGCGGCCCCTTGATGAGGAACCTTGTCCGTATATACGAACCATCCTTTAGCTGATAGCTTGCGTCCAGACAGGGATACCCCCGGTACAACCCCGTGCGGCGGGTCAGCGTCCTGTCGACAAGATCGGACAGCCGGAAACTTTCTTCCATAAGGGCAAGGTCGGCCGTATCTTCTTCCAGGAAATGATAGTTCTGCACCGCTTTTTTCCAGATAAGGAAGGCGTCGCCGGTGGCCGAATCGGTACATTCGTATTCCCAGCGGGGGATGCCGTCGATATTGGCCGAATTCTTGAACTGTGCGGGAATGCGGGGCAGCTTCACCTGGAAACCTCCCTGTGGCGGTGAAAAATCCGCCCAGACATTGACCCCGGCGGGATGGATCATGATGGAATTGAAGAACTGCTCCGCCTCCTTCCCTTCTACATAATTGTTGTTCCCGCTCATTTTAAAAATGAGCACCTCATAAGGAGTGACAAGGACATTATACCGCTGTATATCACCCCGGCGGGTCTTGCCGGTGATATCGAAACCTTTAAAGCCGCTGCGGGTGATGGGAACCTTTTTTAATATCTTCCCGGGTATGCTTTCATACAGCAGACTGTCTATTTTTCGCAACACCGTCTCGTCTTTTTGCCCCAGGAAGCTGCTATGGGTCTTCAATCGGCCGATCATATAATATGCTCCATTGCTCATATCGGCATATTGCCAGGAGTCGGTGCGGCTATCGGGACGACGATACAGCTTACCCGGCAGCTGGACGGAGAAATCGCCGTCGTCCGGGGAGAAGCTGGAAAAACTGACAGGCACCCTTATCTTGTCGATGTCATCCTTTTGGTTGGCGTCCCGGTCAGGCATGGTGACGGGACGAAGGGTATAGCCCTTTTTCCTAAGCAGCTCGATAACCCCCCTTTTCCCGGGCAGATGGGCCGCCCCCACTCCTACAAAGAGCGTGTGCTGCTTTATAATGCTGTCGATGGATGCCGCCTGTATCTCGTTCCGCCGGTAGAGGAATTTTTCCATATAGGCTTCGGAGGGCTGCATAAGCTTTTCCAGGGAGTCCAGCATATCGAGGTCCCCTTTCCGGTAGGCCTCCTGTGTCTTTTTTTCCAGCTCATAAGGAGATGCCCCGTCGGTGTCGGGCGGCCTTTTCCGCTTGTCCTTCATCATATCCTGGGCAGCCTCCATGACAAGCTGCTCGGTCTGGAAATAGTTCTCCACCCCGGTGGCCTGCTTCCCCAGCTTCCTGCCCGTCTGGTAGATATACAGGTCCAGATAGGTGTCCTCCTCAAAGTCGGCATGGGACTGATAGGTGCGATACAGCAACCCGTTGATGATGGTGGGCTCGTCGCCGAGGGCCGATTTCAGGTTGTCCTCGTATTTCTCCAGCTGAAAGGATCGCTCGTTGATAAAGTCGCCGGGTGC
>DASZXP010000159.1:0-2869 GCA_035545935.1 Puia sp.
CATTCGATATCTCTATTTTGGAACTGGGAGATGGGGTGTTCGAAGTAAAATCCACCAACGGCGATACACACCTCGGCGGTGACGATTTTGACAAGGCGATCATGGACTGGCTGGCCGATGAATTTAAAAAAGACGAAGGTATCGATCTGCGGAAAGACCCCATGGCCCTGCAGCGTCTGAAAGAAGCTTCGGAAAAGGCAAAAGTAGAGCTTTCTTCCGCCACCGAGACAGAAATAAATCTTCCATATGTAACAGCCGTCGACGGCGTACCCAAGCACCTTGTCCGGAAGCTGACGCGCGCAAAATTCGAGCAATTGTCCGATAACCTTTTTAGCCGTTGCCTGAAACCTTGCGAAACGGCCTTGAAGGACGCGAACGTTAAAGCATCCGATATCGAGGAAGTGATCCTGGTCGGGGGGAGTACACGTATCCCCAAGGTACAGGACATCGTAGAGAAGTTCTTTGGTCGTAAACCCAATAAAAGCGTCAATCCGGATGAAGTGGTGGCCATTGGCGCCGCCATCCAGGGCGCGGTGCTGACCGGAGAGGTAAAGGATGTGTTACTGCTGGACGTGACCCCGCTTTCCCTGGGGATAGAAACCATGGGCGGAGTTATGACCACCTTAATTCCAGCCAATACGACGATCCCTGCGAAGAAATCGGAGACCTTTTCGACTGCCAGCGATAATCAGCCCGGCGTACAGGTACATGTCCTGCAGGGAGACCGTACGATGGCCAGGGACAATAAAAGCCTCGGCATCTTCAACCTGGACGGCATACCACCGGCGCCAAGGGGACTGCCACAGATCGAAGTGACCTTTGACATCGATGCCAACGGCATCCTGAATGTTTCTGCAAAGGATAAAGGCACCGGCAAGGAACAAACCATCCGCATCGAGGCGGGCAGCGGCCTGAGCAAGGCGGAAGTAGAGAAGATGAAGGCGGATGCCAAAGCCAATGAAGCAGCCGATAAAATGGCGCGGGAGAATGCGGATACATTGAACCATGCGGACAGCCTGCTTTTTCAGACAGATAAACAGCTCAAGGAATACGGCGATAAAATACCGGCGGATAAAAAAACGCTCATAGAAAGTGCGCGGGATGCGTTGAAATACGCGGCCGAACAAAAAGATATGGCGGGCATCGCCCGGTCTGTAGTGGATCTGAACACAGCCTGGAATGCCGCCAGCGAAGACCTGTACAAAGCAGGACCAAAGACAGGCAACGGCGCCGCGGGAGAAGGACATCCGGGTGAGGCATCGCATGTCCACCAGCCAGGTACGGACGACGTGCAGGACGTCACTTTTGAGGAAGTGAAATAGACTGGATCATGGTTATAGATGCCCATGTACATTTCTGGAAGTTCGATAAGGACCGGTACAACTGGATCACGAACGCTATGGACGTTCTCCGGAAAGATTACCTGCCGGACCAATTGCTCCCGATCCAAAAAAGGAACGGCATCGACGGTGTCATCGCTGTCCAGGCGGAGCAAGCGGAAGTCGATACGCGTTTTCTGGTTGAACTGTCCGAAACCTATCCCATGATAAAGGGCGTGATCGGCTGGGTTGACCTGGGAAGCAGGGACATTGCCCGGAAGCTCGACGAATTTGCCCAATACCCCATCATCAAAGGCTGGCGCCATTCTGTCCGGGAGGAAGCCGGTAATTTTTGGGAGAATGCAGATTTTCGCCGGGGCATACAGCAATTGCAGGATCGTAATTACACGTTCGATCTCCCGATCAGTCATCACCAATGGCCGGCCGCGGCCGAATTTATAGCGCAGCTCCCCCATCAGAAATTTGTGGTAGACCACTGCGGCAGCCCGGACATTCGCCATGGCAGGATCGATGAATGGAAAACCTGGATCAGGGAGTACGCCAAATACCAGAACGTGTATTGCAAGCTCTCCGGCTTGTTCACGGAGGCTGCCTGGAAAGAATGGCATGCGGGTGACTTCTATCCTTATCTCGATGTGGTGTTTGAAGCATTCGGCGTCGGCCGGTTGATGTATGGCAGCGATTGGCCGGTCATCCTGCTGTCGGGTATGTATGTGCAGTGGAAAAGCCTGCTCGAAAAATATATGGAGGATTATTCAGTGGAGGAAAAGGAGCAGATCTTTGGTCTGAATGCGGCCGCCTTCTATGGCATAGCAATGGATTAAAATTGGTCAAATGATAGAATCAGGAATTACCCCGGCTGTGGACAGACTGGGAGAGGTTATCGGCCAGTTCCACCCGGCGCTGATGCAACAACTGCAGCCTGGCCTGTCCCCGGGCGATATAGATAAACTGATAGCATCAGCCAGGGTGCAGCTTACTGCTGAACTCTATACGTTGTTTTCCTGGAAGAACGGTGTTGTGACTTTCGCCGACATCCCCCTGGAGACATTTCAGATCTTTCCCATGGGGATACCCTATTCGCTGGCTAATGCGGTGGACACGTATAGAACGGACTCGCTCCAACAACACCAGTTCGAGACCAATTATTTCCCGCTGTTTTATAGCGGTTATGGGGATATTTTTCTCTATAATTTGGATGAAAGCAGTCCGACCTATGAGATGATCAGCCTTTATTCGCCGGAACTGCTGGGAAAAAATACGCTGGAAACAATTTATGATTCCTTGTCCTCGCTGCTGGAAACGGTGATCGCCTGTTATGAAAAGAAGATTTTCTGGATAGACCAGGGCGTCTTGAAGTTCGACAGCGACGCGCATTATAAAGTGGCCAGTGAATTGAACTCCAACAGCTACTACTGGCAGTACATGTAATATACTGGCCATTACAGATAAGCCGGCGCCTGCCCCCGCCACCCCGCCATCCGGCGCGCCAATGGGTGATATGGGCGGCATATAGGGGAGGAGGGAAG
>DASZXP010000160.1:0-8078 GCA_035545935.1 Puia sp.
ACGACGACGACTTCGATGAAGAAAAGAAATACTCTCAACAAAAAGCAAGGTCTGCCGGCAATGCCAAGAGCAAGACCCCTGTCCTGGATAATTTCGGCAGGGATATCACCCGGCTGGCTGAAATGGGGGCCCTGGATCCCATCGTAGGCAGGGAAGAAGAGATCGAAAGAGTATCGCAGATCCTGTCCCGCCGCAAGAAGAACAACCCCATCCTCATTGGGGAACCCGGCGTGGGTAAGACCGCCATCGTGGAAGGTCTTGCTCTCCGTATAGTACAGCGCAAGGTATCGCGCGTGCTGTTCGACAAGCGCGTCATCTCCCTCGACCTGGCAGCCCTGGTGGCAGGCACGAAGTATCGTGGCCAGTTCGAAGAAAGAATGAAGGCGATCATGAATGAACTGGAAAAGAATCGCGATGTGATCCTTTTCATCGATGAGATACATACCATCGTAGGCGCCGGCGGCGCCAGCGGATCCCTGGATGCCAGCAACATCTTCAAACCCGCCCTGGCAAGAGGCGAACTCCAATGCATTGGCGCTTCTACCCTGGACGAGTACCGCATGTATATCGAGAAGGACGGCGCGCTCGATCGCCGTTTCCAGAAAGTAATGGTCGATCCTCCCAGTGTGGAAGAGACCATTCAGATACTCAATAATATCAAATCGAAGTACGAGGATTACCATAATGTCACCTATTCAGACGACGCTATCGACGCGTGCGTGAAGCTGAGCGACCGTTATATGACGGACCGTCTGCTTCCCGACAAGGCTATCGACGTACTCGATGAAGTAGGCGCCCGGGTACACCTGAAGAACATCAATGTTCCGCAGAATATCGTCGACCTGGAAAAGAAGATCGAAGACGTGAAGAATGAAAAGAACAAGGTGGTAAAAAGCCAGAAGTTCGAAGAAGCCGCCAGTCTCCGCGACACGGAAAAACGTCTACAGGAAGACCTGGAAAAGGCCAAATCCGAGTGGGAAGAGGAGAGCAAGCACAAGCGTTACCCCATCGACGAAGAAAATATCGCCGAAGTGGTGAGCATGATGACAGGCATTCCCGTGAAGAGAATGGTACAGGCCGAAAGCGAGAAGCTGCGCAACATGTCTGTCGACATGCGTGGCATGGTGGTAGGTCAGGATGAAGCCATTCAAAAAGTGGTAAAGGCCATCCAGCGTAACCGCGTAGGTCTGAAAGATCCCAAGAAGCCCATCGGGACCTTTATATTCCTTGGCCCCACCGGTGTCGGTAAGACCGAGCTGGCAAGAGCCCTGGCACGTTATATGTTCGACTCGGAAGATTCACTCATCCGTATCGATATGAGCGAATACATGGAAAAATTCACGGTGAGCCGTCTGATCGGCGCGCCTCCGGGATATGTAGGATATGAAGAAGGCGGTCAGCTGACGGAAAGAGTTCGTCGCAAGCCATATTCCGTGATCCTGCTGGATGAGATCGAAAAGGCTCACCCGGATATCTATAATATCCTGCTGCAGGTGCTGGACGACGGTCAATTAACGGATGGTTTGGGCCGCAAGGTAGATTTCAAGAACACTCTGATCATCATGACCTCCAATATCGGTGTTCGTCAGCTGAAGGATTTTGGCGATGGGGTCGGATTTGCAACGGCCGCCCGGACACAAAATGCCGACGAGAACAATAAGGCTGTCATCGAGAAGGCGTTGAAACGCACGTTCAGCCCCGAGTTCCTGAACAGGATCGATGACGTGGTCATATTCAATGCTCTTAACAAGGATCATATCTTCCAGATCATCGATATCCTCATGAAAGGAGTTCTGAAACGCCTGACCACGCTGGGCTTTACGCTCGAGCTGACGGAAGAAGCCAAGAATTTCATTGCCGACAAGGGCTATGACGCGCAGTTCGGCGCACGTCCCCTGCACAGGGCTATCCAGAAATATTTGGAAGATCCCCTGGCGGAAGAGATACTGAACATGAGCATCAAGAACGGCGATGTATTGGTGGCCGACCTCGATAAAGAAAATGCCAAGATCAGGTTCACCCTGAAAGAAAAGACAAAAGAGAAATCGGAAGCGTAAGTGAAGTGCGCTTTATGAAATAAACGAGGCTGTCTCAATAGAGCAGCCTCTTTTTTTGTATTTTACACAACGTATGGAAGGAAAGAAAAAGATCATCGTCACCATCGATGGCTGGAGCTCCACAGGGAAGAGCACCCTGGCAAAGCAACTGGCGCGCGAGCTGAAGTACAAGTATATCGACAGCGGCGCCATGTACCGTGCCATTACCCTGTATTTCCTTCGTAACCACGTGGACTGGACCCATCCGGAATCGGTACAGGACGCCCTTCGGCATGTCGTGCTCGAGTTCGTATCCAATCACAAGTCGGGTCAGACGGAGATGTGGCTCAATGGAGAGAATGTGGAGTATGTCATCCGTGACCTGGTGATCGCCGAAAAAGTAAGCGAGGTGGCTGCGATCAAGGCTGTACGGGAGTTTGCCGTGGCCAAGCAGCAGGATATGGGAAAAAATAAAGGTATCGTCATGGACGGCCGGGACATCGGCACCACCGTCTTCCCCCATGCGGAGCTGAAGATCTTTATGACGGCGGATGAGAAGGTGAGAGTGCAGCGGCGCTTTTCCGAGCTGTTCCAGAAGAACCCCAATATCACCCTGGAAGAAGTAAAGCATAACCTGGAAACGCGCGATTATATCGACAGCCACCGGGAGATAAGCCCGCTCCGGAAGGCGGATGATGCCGTGGTGCTGGATAATTCTCATCTGACGATGAAGCAGCAATTGGAGACGGCGTTACATTGGACGAAAGAAAAGATGTCCGAGTAAGACCTGATAAGACTTATATAAGTGATAAACCCCGCCGGGGCGGGGTTTAAGATATTATGTCTAATGATGTGCCTCCTGCGGAGGCAATGTTGTTCTGCTAACGCAGGAACAACATTTCGCGGTATTTAGAGAGAACCCACTCGTTGTCATCTACGAGGAGCTCCAGCTTGTCTACATGGTAGCGGATCTCGTCGAAGAACGGCTCTTTCACCTGGCTGTTGTAGGCAATGGCCTTGGTGCGGGTGTCGCTGATGGCGTTAGCCACTTTACGGGCTTCGATCATTTTTTCCACCAGGGCGCTGACTTTAGAGATGTGCTCGGAGATCTTTTCCAGGATAGCTTTCTGGTTGGCATATGCGCTGTCCTTCAGGCCCAGTTCCTTCAGGCCCTTGATATTTTCGATGAGGGTATTCTGATACTTGATGGCAGGGGGCAGGATATGGCTGGTGGCCAGCTCGCCCATGATACGGGCTTCGATCTGCACCCGCTTGATATATTTTTCCAGCTCGATCTCGTGACGGGCTTCCAGCTCGATGTGGCTGTATACGCCATTGGATTCGTACAGGTGTTTGGCCTTTTCGGTGACCATGGCATCCAGCGCCAGGGGTGTAGTGCGTACATTGGGCAGACCACGTCTTTCGGCTTCATGGTGCCATTCTTCGCTGTAGCCGTCGCCTTCGAACAACACTTTTTCGCTGCTGACGACGTACTCGCGGATGACGTGCATGATGGCGATCTCTTTTTTGTCGCCTTTTTCGATGAGGGCATCAACATCCTTCTTGAACTTCTTCAGGGTCTCGGCCATGATAGTGTTTACGGCGATCATCGCATTGGCGCAGTTGGCGCTGCTGCCTACGGCGCGGAACTCGAACTTATTACCCGTGAAGGCGAAAGGAGAGGTACGATTGCGATCGGTGTTGTCCAGCAGCAGCTCAGGAATGCTGCGATGCAGGTCCAGCTTCAGAATGGCTTCGTCCTGCTCGTCGAACTTATCACCTACTCTTTCCTTTACGTCAGCCAGCACCTTGCTCAGGTACTCACCGATGAAGACGGAGATGATAGCGGGAGGAGCTTCGTTGGCGCCCAGACGGAAGTCGTTGCCGGCACTGGCGATAGACGCTCTCATGATATCGGAATACTCGTATACGGCCTTGATAGTATTGACGAAGAAAGTGAGGAACATGAGATTGGTCTTCGGCGTTTTGCCGGGAGCCAGCAGGTTCACGCCTGTATCGGTGGCCATGCTCCAGTTGTTGTGCTTACCGCTGCCGTTGATGCCGGCGAAGGGTTTTTCATGCAGCAGCACACGCAGGTGATGGCGACGGGCAACCCTGTCCATGATATCCATCAGCAGGATGTTATGGTCCACGGCAACGCTGACCTCTTCGAAGATGGGGGCGCACTCGAACTGTGCGGGAGCCACCTCATTGTGACGGGTGCGGAGAGGGATCCCTAATTTATAGGCCTCTTGCTCGTAGTCACGCATGAAGGCGTATACTCTCTCGGGGATGCTACCAAAATAATGGTCTTCCAGCTGCTGTCCTTTGGCGGGAGCGTGGCCGAAAACGGTGCGACCGCTCATCACCAGGTCGGGACGGGCATTGAACAGGCCCTCGTCGATGATGAAATACTCTTGTTCCCATCCCAGGGTCGCCGTTACTTTGGTTACGTTCTTATCAAAATAATGACATACGTCTACAGCCGCCTTGTCCAGGGCAGCCAGCGCCTTCAGCAAAGGAGCTTTATAGTCCAGGGATTCACCGGTGTAGGATACGAAAATGGTGGGTATGCAAAGCGTCTTGCCGGAACCTATCTCCATGACAAAGGCAGGAGAGGAAGGATCCCATGCAGTATAGCCACGGGCTTCGAAAGTGGCGCGTAATCCACCGCTGGGGAAAGAGGATGCATCGGGCTCCTGTTGGATCAGGGCTGCGCCGTCAAACTCTTCTATGGCTGTGCCGTCGCTCTTTATGGTAAAGAAAGAATCATGTTTTTCTGCAGTAGTGCCTGTGAGAGGCTGGAACCAGTGTGTGAAGTGCGTTACCCCCTTCGCTTCTGCCCATTGCCGCATGCCGGAAGCAATCTGATTGGCAACGACCCGATCAATTTTCTTGCCACCCTTGATGGATGCGAGTAAACTCTTATAGGCCTCATCGCTGAGGAATTCCCGGGATGTTTTCAACGTGAAAACATTTTCGCCGAAGATGGCAGTGATCTTGGTGGAACCAGGAAGCTGGGTTTCTTGCGTGGTAGTCAAATTGTCGATGGCTTTAAATCTTAATAATGACATGCTGTAAAGTTTTAGCGAAACTAAATGTTTGCAGCATATTAAACAATTTTTTAGGATAACAGGCCTAAAAATGAATAGATATCAACAAAAAAACTTAAAAAAAATATATTTTGGATATTTCGAGGGCGATTTTTATACTTTTTCGATTTATAGAAATTAATTATTATTTGAAGATAAAGCGGATCAGCTTATTATTCAATCTCCTGTAAGCGGGGTAATCATGAAGGGTTGCCAGGTAGGGTGGCAGGAAAAGGGGGAGATAAATGCTTCGATAGCGGACGATGGCCCCCACGAAGGGTATGATGCAGCCTATGAGGAGGATCCCCAAAAAGGCCAGCAGGAGGGAGGCAGCGGCAAAAAAACGGGGGTAATGGAAGCTGGGGTATGGGTGGTGTCCCCGGGCGCCATTGACGACGAAGATGATAAAGGCAATCCCGATGATGACACCGATGGCCATAAGCTCCAGGGAGAATGCCAGGTAGATGTTCTGGCCACCCACGCCGGGGAGAGGCTGGCAAAAGCCATTGAAAAGGGCATCGGGGATGATGTCGCGCAAGCTGTTCCAGGTGGGCTGCAGCGTAGGGAGCGGGATCCGGGAATTGCCGTTGAGGAACAGGTACTCTTGCTGTCTTTCGCTCAGTGCCCGTGGAATTTTGTTCAGCACAGCGGGTTTGAAGATATCCAGGCCAACGATGAGCAATATAAGTGCGCCCAGGCTGGCGAAGAAGGTGATACGACGCATGTGCAACTCCCCTGCCAGCCATATCGCCAGCGCGGGTAACAGTCCAATGGCAAGGGCGGGTCTCAGGAGTATGATCAGGCCTGTCAACAGGAGAGCTCGTATAATGAGTCCGGCGGTCCAGCCTTTTGTGAGCGCCCGATGCAATCCATAGAAGAGCCATCCCAACAGGGCATAAATAATGCCTTCCGTGTGTATGCAAGAAGTCCAGAAAAGCACGGAAGGAAGGAGCAGCATACCGACCCCGCTAATCGCGTCCCTGCCAAATTTTTCATAAAATACGCGGAACAGCGCGATCTGTCCGCCAAGGGTGAGAAAGGAAAAGAAGAGGGTATTTATATAAAGGTTGTCGAAGGAGAGGAAGTTGAAAAGGATATGCATCCATTCGATGATGTTGTGTGGCCAATACGCCGGGTGGACGAGGTAAGCGTTGCGCGCCCAAAAATAGGAGAGGCCCATAGACAGGTCATGACGGGTGGTAAAGCTGTCCTGGAAGAAGCGCCAGATATCTCCATGCTGCGGATAATATTTATAGGCTATCAGGTTATGCAGGCATCCCACCCCCACTCTTACTAAAAAAAAGGCCAACAGCCAACCCGGACGCAGGTCTTTGAAGAAAGGGCGTCTGAGCAATATCCAACAGATGAGGAGGGTATAAAAGATGAATAAGAGGATATGCATTCTATCGATGTTCCTGCCGGATGGCCAGCAGCGCCTTTATTTTATCCAGGTAGATATTGGTGACAATGTCCCGGGTAAAGCTCTCCAGGATCAGTTCCCTGCCTGTCTGGCCCATCTTCTTTTTATCTTCCGGGGAGAGGCGGTAATATTTCTCGATGGCTTCGGCCAGGTCGTCGCCATCCCTGGGTTTGCAAAGAAAACCGTTGACCCCGTCCCTGACGATGGCGCGGCAGCCGGCAACATCGGTGGCGATGAGTCCCTTGCACATGCTGGCTCCCTCCAGCAGGCTCAGGGGCATGCCCTCGCGATAGGAAGGCAGCACGATACAGTCCGCCTGTTGGATAAAGGGCGCTACGTCATCCGTGTCGCCCAGGTAATGTATCAGTCCTTTTTGCTGCCATTCTTCTACTTCCCGGCGGGAAATGGCTATCCGGCTCCCTTCGTCGAAAAAGCCCAGGAGCTGGCATTTTATGGGAAGCCCCTTGCGTTGTAAGATCTCCGCCGCCCGGACGAACTCATAAATGCCTTTATGTTTTATGATCCTGGCAATGAGCAGGAAGACGAGCCCGGGGTGTTCATTATAAGGCGCCGGATAGAATCTGTCCGTGTCTATGCCCTCGCCCGGCAGGAGAAAGGTCTTTTCTTTTTTTACCAGCTTTTTCTCTATAAAGAGCTGCCTGTCATCCTCGTTGAGGAACCAGTTGTCCACATTCTTTTTCAATGCCGGCCGGAGCCTGGTCTGGACAAAAGACTGCAGCAGGCTGTTGGAAAAGGTATAGCCCAGGCCCGTAAAGACGCTGATGGAAGGACAATGGGCTTTTGCGGCGGCCTTGGAGCCATAGAGATTGGCCTTGACGGTGTAATGGAATATCAGCGCGGGCCGGATCTGGCTATAATGCCGGGTCAGCTCTTTTTTCAGCTGCAGGTTGTGAAAAATGGAAATGCTTTTTGCCCGGAATTTTGTCAGCTGGATAAAGGTGAGCCCTTTTATGTCCTCGAATTTTTCTGTATACCTGTCCCGAGGCGCCAGCACGAATACGGAAAAGCCCTTTTCGATGAGTTTTTCCAGGAGATGTATTCTGAATTTGTAGATACTCCAACTGGTATTGGCTACAAAAGCGATTCTTTTATTGGGGGGCATACGGGGCAAACCTACTGATTCGTATCGATTTATTCAATTTTTCCCTTGAACGGGGGAGAATAGCGGACGGTTTTGTACCTTTGCGGCTTCTAAAGCCCGGGGTTCCGGTGCATCAAATTATCATGGAAATAAGCGCAAAAACAGCCGCACAGCTTAGGCTCACTCCCGAAGAATTTGAATCGATCAAACAGAAACTTGGGCGCACTCCCAATTTTACGGAGCTATGCGCCTTTAGCGCCATGTGGAGCGAGCACTGCAGCTATAAGAATTCCATCAAGTGGTTGAAGACCCTGCCTCGTGAGGGGAAGAAGATGCTGGTCAAGGCCGGCGAAGAGAATGCCGGGTTGATGGATATTGGGGACGGGTTTGGCGTTGTTTTCAAGATCGAGTCGCATAACCACCCTTCC
>DASZXP010000161.1:0-63559 GCA_035545935.1 Puia sp.
AAGATCACGAAGAAGAAAGTATACCGTTGGCTAAAAGTGCTGATACTCCTCTATTGTATCATCGGCATTGCTTTTTATTATCTGCAGGAACGCATCTTGTTTCACCCCGTTGCCGTGGATATGCATGCTCCCTACCATTTCGACCAGCCCTTCAACGAGGTCGATATCCCTTATAACAAGGAGACGAACATCGATGTCATCCAATTCACAACTGCCGATACCCCCCGGGGCGTCGTGCTGTACTTCCACGGTAACAAAGACAACGTAACCCACTACGCTACTTTCGCCAGCGACTTTACCACCAATGGCTATGAGATATGGATGATGGATTATCCCGGGTATGGTAAAAGCACGGGTAAATTCAGCGAAGAGAACCTTTACGCCCAGGCCCTGGTGTTGTACAAGCTGGCCCGTAGCAAGTGGCGCCCCGATCAGATCATTATTTATGGTAAAAGCCTGGGCACCGGCGTAGCGGCGCAGCTGGCGGACGTACGCGACTGCCGCAGACTGATCCTGGAATGCCCCTATTACAGCATGACATCACTCGTGCGTCACTATATGCCCATATGGCCAGTCGGCAGTATGCTTCATTTTAAATTCCCCACCTGGCAGCACCTGCCGCAGGTGACGGCGCCCATCACCATCTTTCACGGCGCCAGCGATGGAGTTGTGCCTTATAGCAATGCGTCACGATTAAAACCGCTGCTGAAAAAAGGAGATGAGTTTATCACCATCGATGGGGGAGGACATAATGACCTGCATGATCATCAGGAATTCAAAAGTCATTTAGGCAAGCTCCTGGAATGATAAGGATTTGCGTTCGGGAAAAATTGGAGGAATTGTTTCGTAAATAATCATTTTTTTACAACATAGACCCCACCAAATCAGCAAATAAGTGTTGACCAGGAAAATAAAATTCCAGTCATTTTTTTTATTTCTATATGCTTTTCTCTTTTAACTTTACACCGCCTTCGATGACTATATAGTAATCTCATTAAACCGAAACCTTCCTTCGCCTTGCTAGCGCATCATTACTATATTTTCATTTAGAAGGGAATTCCCGGGTGTCTGCTATTCCACCATTAACAAACGCGTCCTTTTATGTCTATTGTTTTATATAGACATACAACTTGCTGGTCATTCTATCCAATGTGCATATAATGGATAAATGATCTATAAAGCGAGGTTTAAAAAATCATCTATTCAAAGATAGCGCGGTCTTTTTAGACCTCAAAATAATATTTCGATTTTTTTTAAAAATTGCTTGTCTTATGACCATTCACGACCTCTTAAAAATTATCGCGCAAAAAGAAGGATCAAAAATTGAATTTAAGCTGTGTACGGATAACGTGCCAAGTTCCCTCTATGAAACAGTAGTAAGCTTTTCAAATGCAGAAGGAGGAGTAATCCTGTTGGGGGTGAATGATGATGGCCAAGTCAATGGTGTTAATCCATTGGTACAAGCCAAACTTCAGAGAGATATTGTTACTGCGCTGAATTCTCCGGATTGTGTTAATCCTTCCATCTATGTTCAGCCTATTCTTATTGCCCATCCTGAAGGGTCGGTAATTGTTATCGAAATCCCCCCCAGTTCGCAAGTCCATGATCATAAAAGAAGAATCTATTATCGTGAATTTGAAAGCGACCTGGATATTACTAATAGCCATCAACGGGTCAGCGATTTATACTTAAAAAAACGTAGCGACTTCAGTGAGTCTCACATTTATCCAGCACTTACAATGGATGATCTTGATCCCAACCTATTTCTTAAAGCCAGGGAGCTTATCCGCAGCAATCGAGGAGATCATCCTTGGTTATTCGTTAGCGATGAACAAATACTCAGGGATTCGGTACTCTTACGCAAAGATTTTACAAAAAATGAAGATGGCCTGACATTGGGAGCCGCGTTGCTTTTTGGCAAAGACACCACCATTCAGAGCATCCTCCCTGCTTATAAAGTAGAAGCTATGGTGAAAATTCAGAACGTCGATCAATGGGATGACAGGATCAACCCTCCGCTAAGAACAAATTTGATCGACACCTACACCCAACTCAAGCAATTTATCAATAAACATCTTCCTGAACGCTTTTATCTGATGGCAGATCAGCGCGTAGATCTTCGCGACAGAATATTCCGGGAAATAATCAGTAATGTCATACTTCATAGAGACTATACGAGCGCATTGTCAACCGAGATCATCATTAAAGCCGAATCCGTCACGATCACTAATCCCAATAAACCTCATTTTATGGGCCCCATCGACCCCAACAGCTTCAACCCATTTCCCAAGAACCCTAATCTTCGTAAACTTTTCAATGCATTCGGATGGGCAGACGAAATTGGTTCAGGAATAAGGAACCTGATTAAATATTTGCCTTTATATGTGCAAGGAGCTCAACCCCATTTTGTAGAAGGTAATACCTTTCGTACCGAAATCCCTTTATGTTTTGCCACATTAGGAAAATTCACAAATCACTGGATCACTTGGCTGGACCTGCCTACGGAATCTTCTACTCATCTTCAAAAAGGATTGACCCAAATACCGCTTCCAACTGAATTAAGTGCAGACGACTGGCCAACAGTCTTATTATATTTGATACCAGGCTGGTCCCAAAAAGGTACCAAGTCACCCTCTTTAGATTGGCCTAAAAATCAACCTCTTACAAAATCCGAGATCGAAAAGATACCAGCCTGGTCCGAAAAAGGTACCAGGCTACTACACAAAAAGGTCCGATATATCCTGGCTATATTGAGCTACTGTGCTGAACCTATTTCTCTTTCGGATTTAATGTTATATCTGGACTATAAGAATAGAAAAACATTCCGGGAAAATTATATGAAACCCTTGGAACAGCTTCAATGGATAGTTCGTACCAATCCGGATTCGCCGTTTACCCCGGACCAAAAATATAGAATCACGGAAAAAGGAAAAGAGTTCCTTGGTGGAAGGCCTTAAGCTAAATACTGTTGCAGTTTCTCCCTCCTCACCCCCGGTATAAAATAATGATTATGGCTGACGGGAAATACATCCCCGTGCAGGTCCAGCGGATATAGCTTTCCCTTCTCCAGGTAATACGATTCATACCCCAGGGGTCGCAACAGGTCGAAGAACCGTATCCGCTCGCCCTTGTTCACCAGCTCCACCAGCAATATGGGTCGGTGCCTTGACAGCGTCTCCATCAGGGAGGAAAATACTTTTATTTCCAACCCTTCTACATCGCATTTGATAAAATCCAGACGGGGGAGCTGACCGAACAGCTTATCTCCTTGTTCGTTTTTTACTTTCACCTGTTCCAGGTACTCGTACTGCGTATCGCTCTTCATCACCCGTGCATAGGCAAATTGTTTGTTATTCCCCACCTTGGGTATTCCCATCTCCACATAATCCCCATCCCCGCCAAGAGCCACCTGTAATAGCTCTACATTGTCCGCCTTCTTCTTCCGCAGCAGCTTCCCCAGCACCTCGTTGAACGTAGGCATGGGTTCGATGGCTATGACCTTGCCGGTGGCGCCGGCCCGCCTGCCCATCTCCAAGGTATAATACCCCAGATGAGCGCCGATGTCCACACAGACATCGCCCTTCCCGATAATATGCTGTAAAAAATAAACGTCCTGGTAAATAAGACCCAGCTTGCCCGTAGGATACAGCCGCTGAAAAGTGCCCGCTAACAATGACAAATAGCTGCGCTCCCCTAATATATTGATTAACAAACGCTTGATGCCCATACAATGTGTTAGGACCGCAAGCTACGTGCTTCCCGTGGATTTTTCAAATGGGAACGACATGCAGGTTCTTGTTCTGCCGCACCTTTTCGGGTATGGCCTTGACGATCTCTTCCCGCAAGGCCTGTACAAGCCGTTGCTTTACAAAATCGCGGTGCACTACCAGGCTCACTTCCCGCATGGGAGCCGGACGCTTGAAATGACGGATCAGCTGGGATTGTTTCTTGGTAAGGCCCATCGTAGCCAGTTCCGGAAGAATAGTGATGCCATCGTTCAGCTCCACCATTCTGCGCAACGTCTCCAGGCTGCCCGCCTCATAGTCGAAATGACTCCCTTCCTTACTGGCTTTTCTCAGCTCGCAGAGACGAACGATCTGGCTGCGGAAACAATGCCCCTCTTCCAACAGCCATAGCTTATCCGGATCGATGTCCTGCGCCAGCATATACGTCTTCTTATAGGCCGCATTCTTACGGGACACATAGACCAGCAGCTCTTCATAGAAAAGCACATGCTCCCGGATCCCATTCTCCTGCAGAGGAGTGACCAGAATACCCACATCGATCCTGCCCTCCCGAAGCCGGGTAACCAGCACCTCGGTGGTCATTTCATTTACTACCAGCTTGATCTGGGGATATTTCATGGCAAAACCCTGTATGAACAACGGCAGTAAATAAGGCGCCAGGGTGGGGATGATCCCGATGCGCAGCTCTCCTTTCAACAACCCCTTCTTGGCCTGCACGATCTCCTGGATAACCTCTTTTTCGGCCAGTATCTTCCTGGCCTGGTCGATCAGCTCCCGCCCCGCCTCCGTAGGCAGCACAGGCTGCTTGCTCCTGTCGAAGATCTTTATTCCCAGCTCTTCCTCCAGCTTCTGCACCTGCATGCTAAGCGTAGGTTGCGTGACAAAACAATGCGCGGCGGCAGTGGCAAAATGGCGATAGGTATCCACCGCCACGATATATTCGAGTTGTATGAATGTCATATGCAAAGATAACCCATCACATATTTCCCCGGTTTGATCACTTTTTCGCCGCAAAACCCGGATTCCTTGCAACCTTGCATCCGGAACAGTGGTCCAATGCAGGTGTATTATAATCAAACAAACATTGTATCGTAAACAGACAAGGCTGCCAGACTGCTGCTTTCAAGAAGGATGATTGTCAGTCGAATGAGAACTGGCACTCTATTTTGAATCCCTTTCCCGCCACCTTGTGGAATTGTCCGGCCCACTCTGTGGAAATAATAAAACACAACATCTTAATAAAATTAACGTTAGTTTCGTTAATACATCTAAATCTTATGCATAAATATATTATACTTTTAGCACTACTCGTCCCGGCAGCGTCCGCCTTTGCCCAATCGCCCGTCAAAAAGATCGCCGGCGCCATCCACGACGCAGCCAGCCAGCCCATACCCGCCGTCACCGTCCGGCTCCTGCACGCCTCCGATTCCGCTCAGGTAAAAGGCGCCGTTACGGACGACCAGGGGAAGTTCGAGTTCAAAAAAATAAACAATGGCGCCTATCTGCTGGTAGCCACAGGCCTCGGCTATAAAAAATATACCAGCATCCCCCTTACCATCGATGACCAGCACAGCTCCATACGCCTGCCGGTGATCATCCTTCAACGCACTGGCGCCAATACGCTAAAAGAGGTGGCCGTCACAGCCAAAAAAGCGCTGGTAGAGGAACAGCTGGATCGCACCGTGGTCAACGTAGACGCCATGATCGGCAATGCCGGCAGCAGCGCCCTGGACGTCCTGGCAAAATCCCCCGGCGTGACAGTCGGCACGGATGGAAGCATCACCCTCAATGGCAGCGGCACGACAGTACTGATAGACGGCAGACCCACCTACCTGTCGGCTTCCGACCTGGCCGCCTACCTCCGCTCCGTCCCCGCCGGCGTCCTCGATAAGGTAGAGCTGATGACAAACCCTCCCGCGAAATATGACGCCTCTGGCGCCACCGTGATCAACATCCGGCTAAAGAAGAACAGGGCGGCCGGCTTCACCGGCAACATCTCTGTGGGATACAACCAGGGCTTTTATGGTCGCAGCAACGACGCCCTCAACCTTAACTATCACAACAGGAAAATCACCCTTTTTGCCAATCTGGGTTATAGCCTCTACAACAACTACAGCGACGAATCCTATCGAAGATATTTCTACAACGACGATGCCACGCTCAACAACGCCGTTTTGATGGACACGCGTTACAAGAACACCAGCAACGCCTGGAATGGCAAGCTGGGGATGGACTTCGCCGCCACCGCCAATACGAATATCGGGTTCGTGCTGACAGGCAATACCCGCCCCTCCAACGATCGGCTGTCCTACACCAGCAACAGCTACGATGGAAATATGCATCTGGACTCCACCGGGCTTGGCTATACATCCGGCAACTACCATTGGAAGAACCTCGGCGCCAATCTGAATTTTCAACACCGCATAGGCAAGGAGGGGAGAGAAATAGATGTCGATCTGGATTATATCAACTACAATTCGGATGGGAATAAATACTCTCCTAACTATGTCACCCTCCCCGATGGGACTCCCACCAGCGAACTCGACTTCCAATACCAGACCCCCGCGGATATCCATATCTATTCCGCCAAGACGGATTATACACATCCGCTGAAAGGGCGCGCCAAGCTGGAGGCAGGACTTAAATACAGCTATGTCAACACCGACATCGCCACCGATTATTACGACATCTCCGGCAACATCCCTTTACCGGATTACGGACAGACGGATCATTTTGTATACAAAGAACACATCGCCGCGGCCTATGCTACCCTAAGTAAGGAATGGAAAAGGTTGTCCGCGCAGATAGGAGCGAGGGTAGAGAACACCCGCCCCGAAGGCCACCAGCTAGGCAATGCGGTCGTAAAGGACTCCTCTTTCTCCCGTAACTACACCGACCTCTTCCCTACCGCATTTTTCAACTACAAGCTGGACAGCGCCGGTAAGAATACGCTGGTGCTGCGCTACGGCCGAAGGATCAATCGCCCCGGCTATCAGCAGCTGAACCCCTTCCTCGCCTATCACGATAAATATTCCTATAATTCCGGCAACCCCTACCTGAACCCCTGCTATAATTATCACATCGAGCTGTCCTGGCGCTATAAGCAATTTCTCACCCTCGGCGCGCATTATGATCATGTAGACGATATCATCTTCTCTACCACGACGACGGAAGGCGATATCTTTATCACCCGCCCCGGCAATATAGCCCATGGCCATATCCTTTTTATGGTCGTCAACCTGAACTTCTCCCCCGTCAAATGGTGGAATCTCAACTTCTTCGGCAGGCTTGGCAACCTGGTCAACAAAAGCAACATCAATGGAGTATACGTGGACAAAAGCATTGTTGCCGCCACGGGCGATCTCTTTAACCAGTTCCGGTTCAAAAAAGGATGGAGCGCGGAACTATACGCCAGTGCCCGGAGCAGGATCCTTTCCGCCCAGAACGTCACCGGCGCCATCTACTTTGCCAACGCCGCCGTCCAGAAAAATATATGGAAAGACAAGGCCAGCCTCCGGTTGACAATTGATGACATCTTCCATTCGCGCCGCAACCATGACCAGACCACCGACATCCCCAATACCGCCGCCTTCCACACCTATGTCGAGGATTCACAGCGTGTAGGGCTGGCATTCAACTACCGGTTTGGCAAGGAATCCAACCAGCGCCGCCGGCGGAAAGACAATAGCAGCGCCGATGAAGAACAGGGTAGGGTCAATTAAGATTATGAACTGTACTATAAAAGCACGATCTTGGTATACATGAAACAGCTCCTATCCTCCGTCCTGTTCCTCTTCCTTCTGGCCTCCTGCGCCTACACCCAGTCAAAAGACCAGAAGATCCACGACGTGGAGACGCATCTTTCCGGATGGGTACGAACACAACACGACGGACAATGGACCCTGGCCGACAGGATGGCGCACTACCATCTCAAAGGACTGAGCATCGCTGTCATCGACAACTATAAGATCGAATGGGCCAAAGGTTATGGCTGGGCGGACAGCAGCGAAGGCCGGCAGGTGACCACTGCTACCTTATTCCAGGCAGCCTCGATCAGCAAATCCCTCAATGGGGTGGGCGTTATGCTACTGGTGCAGGACGGCAGGCTGGACCTGAACACCGACGTAAACCAATACCTGAAAAATTGGAAATTCCCTTATGACAGCGTGTCCAAAGGCAAAAAGATCACCGTGGGAGAATTGCTGAGCCACACCGCCGGACTGACGGTACATGGCTTCCCCGGATATGACATCGACGACACCCTCCCTGCCATCACACAGATCCTGGATGGTCAGCGGCCCGCCAACAATCCCAAAGTAAGATCCATGATCGAACCGGGTCTTCGTTCCGAATATTCAGGCGGTGGCATTACCCTGTCCCAGCTCGTCATAACAAATATCACAGGGCTGCCCTATGACACCTATATGCGCGACAGCATCTTAAAACCCATGGGTATGAGCGGCAGCTTCTATACACAGCCGCCGCCCGCTGATAAAAAAACAGTGCTGGCCACTGGATACAGGGCGGGCGGCGCGGCATTGCACGGCAAGTTTCATATTTATCCCGAACAGGCCGCCGCCGGGCTCTGGACAAACCCCACCGACCTGGCGCACTATATCATCGCCACACAACGGTCGCTCGAAGGCCAGGCCGGCGGCCCGCTATCACCTGCCATGACAAAGCTGCGGCTTACTCCCTTCATCGACAGCAATGCCGCGCTGGGCGTTTTCATCCAGCAACGAGGCAATGACAAATACTTCACCCATGGCGGGGCCAATGAAGGATTCCGCTGCCAGTATTATGGTAGTCTGCATGGCGGAAAAGGCGTGGTGGTAATGGTCAACTCGGACAATGGAGCCATTTTAGATGAGATCATCAACAGCGTAGCCACCGTTTATAAATGGGAAGGCTTCTATACCCCCGTTGTAAAGACGGAGATCGACGCCCCCGCCCCATTGGAACAATATACAGGACAGTATGCGCTCGGCAATGACACCGCACGTGCGTTCCAAAAAGACGGAAAAATATTTATCGAAGTGGAGTCTGAACAGTGGCAGGTGCATTTCACCACGGCGGATGAATTCTTCCTCTACGACCAGCGGGGCGACTTTCAATTCACCCGCGAGAATGGCCGTGTCAGCGGTATCCAGATCAACCACCGGCAGACATACAAAAAGATCAACTAACGTCACTCCGAACTGCCCGTCTCCAACAATTTATACAGCTCATCCAGCTTGGGTGAAAGGATGATCTCCGTCCTCCTGTTCAACCCCCTTCCTTCCGGCGTGCTATTGGTAGCTACAGGGTCATATTGACTATGCCCCGAGGCCTCTACCCGCACGGGGTCTACCTTATAGTCGTTGGTCAGGATCCGCACAATGGCATTGGCGCGCGCCGTGCTCAGATCCCAGTTATCCTTGAATCGTGTGCGGATAGGTACCGTATCGGTATGTCCTTCGATGTTCACCGTAATATCCGGGTTATTGTTCAACACTTCAGCCAGCTTGCCAAGCGCCTCTTTCCCTTTGGGGTTGACCACCGCGCTGCCGGAGGGAAAAAGCAGGTTCTCCTGTAGGCTTACATAAACTTTTCCGTTCTTTACAGATACGGTGAGCTCGCTGGATTTGAAGCCCACCAGGGCATCGGCCATCTTCTGACGAATGGCCTGGGTAGCCTTTTTCTGCTGATCCATCAGGGCCTGCAGCTGTTCCAGCTTCCGTTGCTGCGCTGCCAGCTCCTCCTTGCTCTTACCCAGCTGAGAGTTCTTATTGGCCACGTCGCTGCTTAGACGACCCGCCTGATTGGTAAGATCATTGACCTTGTTGGTCAGGTCCCCAACCTGTTGCTTTAATTGCCCAATCGTCGCCTCCTGATCGGCTACCTTACCAGCCAGCCGGGCGCTGTCGTTCCGGGCGGATTCCAGGGCGCTCTGTGAAGCCTTGAATTTTTTACTGGATACACAACTTCCTAATAATAAAACACTTGCGAGGATTACAACACTGGTTTTTGGTTTCATATATAGTAGATTGATGGTTACAAAGCTTCCTTTGACGGATTCGTCGTACATTCTACAAGCATCAAGCCATAAATTTTTTCAGGTTCAGGGTGATATGCTGCTCATTTTTGATACTATAGTATATGAACATCGAAGATCAATACGTAGAAAAGATCTATCGTGAGGCTTTTCCCCCGATAGCAAAGCTTTTACATGGATTGGGAGCCGACCTCCCCACCGCGAGGGACATCTTTCACGACGCCATGGTCATCTATCTCGAAAAGATGCGCGATCATCGGCTGCCCCCGGCTGTTACGCCAACGCAGTACCTGGCAGGCATTGCCCGTATCACCTGGTTCAAACAATGCAAGGAACGCCGGTCCATCAGCGACAGCACAGAAATGGATGATCTTGTCGCCGAAGAGCCGCCCGCCGATCCGGAAAAAAAATACCGTTTGCTCCGGGAACAGGTACAGGCGGCCGGAGCCTCCTGCATGCGGCTGTTACAGGCCTTTTATTACGAAGGGCTGTCTATGCGGGCCATCGCGGAAAAATTCCACTACCGGTCCACACACTCCGCCACCGTTCAGAAATACAAATGCCTGGAGAAATTGAGAGAAAAAATAAAAACCACCGAGTATGAGGAAGCAGTTGCATGAGGTACGGGACATCGACCGGTACATCTTCCATACGATGACCAGGGCCGACAGATTGGTATTCCAGGCCCGAATGATCCTTCAGCCCGAGCTGAAGGAAAAGGTCGGATGGCAGCGTAAAGTATATGCGTTTCTGCAATGGGCCTCCCGGAAGAAGAAGAAGGAGGAGCTGACATCGCTGCACACTCGACTGATGAACGACGCAGCCTTCAACAGGCAGATAACATCAATTTTTTCCTGATATGACACTGATACCTACGGTCGTCGACAGCTCTTCCCGGGGCGCCTTCGACATCTACAGCCAGCTGCTGAAGGAAAGGATCGTCTTTTTAGGGACAGGCATCGACGACCAGATCGCCAATCTCGTCATCGCACAGCTGCTATACCTGGACAGCGAGAACCACGATACCATCAAACTTTATATCAACAGTCCCGGAGGCAGCGTATATGCCGGCTTTGCCATCTATGACACCATAAAGATGCTAAAGTCCCCTGTTGCCACGGTAGCCGTGGGCGCCACGATGAGCATGGGCACCGTACTCCTTACCTCCGGAGCCAAAGGTCAGCGCTATGCATTGCCGCATGCCACCATCCATATGCATCCCGCCAGCAGCGGCGCAAAAGGATATACCGAGGACGTAGGCATCGCTTATCGCGAACAGGAGAGGATGCAAAACCAGATCTACCGGCTGATATCCCGGAATTCCGGTCTTTCGCTGGAAAAGATAGACGAGCTGTTCCGCAGGGACAAGTTCATGAATGCCAGGGAAGCAAAAGACCTGGGATTGGTGGATGAGCTGCTGGGCGAGGCACATCTTTTTTAACTACTCCTCCAATACGACCCCATCCTCCCCAACGCTAAGCGTATATTCCATACCGTGCTTCAACGCATAGTTGTCACCGCCATGACTGACAGGGAAATTATAGCAGACAGGATAGTCATACTCCTTCACGATGTCCCGGATGATCTCATGGACAGACTGACCAAAGGGGCGCGTGGTATCCTTCATTTCCGTAAAGCCGCCGATGACAAGACCCGCCAGCCTGGCCAGCCGGCCGTTACGTTTTAATTGCTGCAGCATCCTGTCCACATTGTACAGGTATTCTCCCACATCCTCCAGGAAAAGGATCCTTCCCTTCGTCTTTAGTTCGGAGACGGTGCCACAGGAATGCGCCAGCAGGGAAAGGTTCCCTCCCACCAGCGGCCCCGTAGCCCGGCCCATTCTGGAAAAGGGATGCACATCGCAGCCGTAGCGGGTCTTCTTCCCTTCCATGGCCGCACGCAAGGAGGCGATATATACCCCTTCGGCGCCGCCGTCGTTGAACGCACCCGCCATGGGCGCATGCAGGCTGGCCGTCCTATAGTTGACATAGATATGCGTGTGCAGGATCGTGATATCGCTAAAGCCGATGATCCATTTAGGGTTTTTCTCAAAGACCCCAAAATCTATCCGGTCGATGATGCGGCTAAGACCATACCCGCCACGCCCGCAGAGGATGGCTTTTATAACGGGATCATCCAGCGCCTGCTGCAGGTCCGCCAGCCTTTCCTCATCCGTACCGGAAAAATAATTTTCGGAATGACTATTCATCGTCTTACCTGGCTGCACGACATACCCCCAGCTTCGAAGTGTTTCTATACAGGTCTGTGCCCTCTCCGCCTCCATATAGCCTGCCGGGCAGACAAGCGCAATGGTATCACCGGGTTGTAAATAGGATGGGATATGTATCATGGGCGGTCCTCCAAAACAACTTTTTCGGTAGTGACAGTAAGCCGGTGCGGCATCCCATATTTCAGGGCGTAATTATTTTTTTGGTGACCGACAGGAAAATCGAAGGCTACGGGGAAATGATATGCTTTTACTCTTTCCTGCACGATGTCGTATAAGGTGCGGCCAAACTCTTCACCAGGATCGTCCGGTTTTATTTTAAAGCCGCCCACCACCAGCCCCTGCAATCCGGCCAGCTTGCCGGTACGCTCCAGGTTCCAGAACATGCGATCGATGCTGTAGAGGTATTCTCCCGTGTCTTCCACGAAAAGGATCTTCCCCACCGTATCTATATCGGAGCGGGTGCCCGACAATGTCTCTATCGTCTTCAGGTTGCCGCCCACCAGCTGCCCCTCCCCAATACCCGTCCTGTTCTTCTCATTCACCACAACAGGATACTGTATCGCCCCACCCGTCAATGCCTGGCGTATGGAAAGGATGGAATCGATCTGCACAGGCTCCGCCTTTGACCAGTCATCCGGGAAGCTGTTGCACATCTTGGAATGGATGGTCGCCATATTCACGTTGCGATGGACATGACAGAGCAAGACCGTGATATCGCTAAAGCCGATGATCCATTTGGGATAGTTGGAAAGACCGCTGAGATCCAGCTGGTCGATGATACGCACGGCGCCGTAGCCGCCCCTCGCACAGAGGATGGCCTTCAGGCTGGGATCGTCTATCATTTGTTGCAGGTCCGCCGCCCTTTCCGCATCCGTGCCGCCAAAACTAAAATCCCTTTTGCCCACCGTGTCGCCGATCTTTATCTTAAACCCCCAGCTCTCTATCTGCTGGATAGCAGGTTCTATCTCCTTCAAAGTGATAAATCCCGCCGGGCAGGTGATGCCGATGGTGTCGCCCGTGGAAAGATAATCCGGGACCCTTGGCGCCAAAGGCTTCATGGCCTGGCTCTCTTGAACTGCCTGCCGCGCTGCCGCACCCCGCAAGGGAAAGGCCGCACCCGCACCTACGGTCAGCAGCGAAGAAAGAAAATGTTTACGCTTCATGGCTCCGAAGTTAACTAAACTTTTTTCGGATCATTCTGAATTTTGAGCCTAACTTGCCGCTTTTAAATAAGCTAAGAAATACATGCGTTGGTTATTGGCGATCTTATTGTGTGGATGGGGAGTTACAATACAGGCGCAGGATCTCACGGGCCAATGGACAGGAGACGTCACCAGCTCATCATCGGACCAGCGGCAAAAGCTGGTGCTGACGATCACTATCGCGGATTCAAGCTTTGGAGGCGTATTACACTGGTATTTTCCGGAATCTCATTATATCCGGCATCTCGTTATCAGCGGGCGTTATTACGGACGGGACTCCATTCTCACTATCCGGGAGGATAGCGTCACCGTCAACAGACCGGAAGGCGGAAAAAATAATATCATCGTCGCAGGCCTCCCCGGTGAGCAGATGCCCCCCGATGCGGCAGACCTGCAAAAACTGATGGGACGTCCTCCGGGCGGCTTCTATGTCCTTTATTACAAACGTATCAATCATAAGGATATCCTGGAGGGGCACTGGCAAAGTATCGCCCGCAACAGCGGCGAAAAGTTGCCCGAACTGTCCATCCGCCTGGAAAAGAAAGCGCCCCCCTTTATTCCCGTAGCCCTCAGCATACACAAGAAAAAAGACTCTACCCAGCAAAAACAATTCGACGCCTTTATGAGCCGTAGCTCCGTCGTGGCAGCCAATATCCCTGTCAAAGGCATCGACTCCATCCGCATAGACCTGTATGATAATGGCGAAATAGACGGCGACTCCGTCAGCCTGTACCTGAACAATGAATTGCTTCTGTCACACCTGAAGCTTACCGCACAGGCAAAAACGCTGATCATCCCCATCGACAAAAGCCTGCCCGTGAACAAGCTGGTGCTTTTCGCGGAAAACCTTGGTAAACTACCGCCCAATACGGCGCTCATGGAAGTCACCGTCCATGGCAAGACGTATAATCTATTCCTATCCACTGACTATAAACGCAATGCCTCGGTGGAATTCAGCCTGCAGGAGTGACCGCTAAAATCCGTAAATTTGCCGTCTTTAGTGTAAATAGAATCACCGAATGGATCAACCAAAAAGATACCTGATCACGGCAGCCTTGCCCTATGCCAATGGACTGAAACATATCGGTCACCTGGCGGGGGCTTATCTGCCTGCGGATATATATGTACGATATTTAAGGGCGCAACGCCGGGATGTGGCATTTATTTGCGGCAGCGATGAGCATGGGACGGCCATTCCCATCCAGGCCATGAAAGAAGGTACGACACCACGGGCCATCATCGATAAATACCATGAGCTGATCAAACAGAATTTCGCCGATCTGGGGATCTCTTTCGATATCTATCACCGGACCAGCGAGCCCATCCATCATGAGACCTCCCAGGAATTTTTTCTGGACCTGCATAGCCGCGGTGAGCTGGAAGTAAAAGAAAGCGAACAGTATTACGACGAGGAAGCAAAGACCTTCCTCGCCGACAGGTATATCATGGGCACCTGTCCCGTCTGCGGCTATCAACGGGCTTATGGCGACCAGTGTGAGAACTGCGGCAGCACGCTCAGCCCCGACATGCTGATCAACCCGCATAGCACCCTCAGCGGCAAGCCCCCCATAAAAAAGAGCACCGCGCATTGGTATTTGCCCCTGGACAAACACGAACCTTTCTTAAGGGAATGGATCTTGCAGGAGCACAAGGACGACTGGCGCGCCAATGTAGTAGGACAGTGCAAGAGCTGGATAGACGGCGGATTGCAGCCCAGGGCCGTCACCCGCGACCTGGACTGGGGGGTAAAAGTGCCCCTGCCCGAGGCACAGGGGAAAGTGCTGTATGTATGGTTCGACGCTCCCATCGGCTATATCAGCGCCACCCGCCAGTGGGGACTGGACACCGGCAAGGACTGGAAACCGTATTGGTACGACAAGGATACCAAGCTGGTGCATTTCATCGGTAAGGATAATATCGTATTCCACTGTATCATCTTCCCTATCATGCTGAAATTGCATGGGAATATCCTGCCCGACAACGTCCCTGCCAATGAGTTCATGAACCTGGAAGGAGAAAAAATGAGCACCAGCCGTGGTTGGAAGCTGGACATGCAGGACTATATCGATGACTTTATAAAAAAGGACAATGGCGGCAGCCAGCTGGCAGACAGCCTGCGCTACTATCTGACGACGATAGCTCCCGAGACCAAGGACAGCGAATTTATCTGGAAAGGTTTCCAGGATGCCAATAACAGCGAGCTGGTCAGCATATTCGGCAATTTTGTGAACCGCACATTCGTCCTCATGCACAAGCTGTGCGGCGGCAAGGTGCCCGCTCTGCACAATGCCATTCTGGACGATGCCGACCGGAACATGATCAAAGAAATAGAGAATGCCAGACCCAGGATAGAAGGCCTGCTGGAACAATATAAATTCCGGGAAGCCTTGTTCGAAGTCATCGACCTGTCCCGGAAAGGCAATAAATACATGCAGGAAAAAGAACCCTGGATCGTAGCCCGGACCCTGACCGAAACGCCGGCCAACCAGGGACTCATCGATAATTGTCTCCATATATGCCTGCAGCTGACAGCCAACCTCGCTATCCTGATCAATCCATTCCTTCCCTTCACGGCAAAGAAAATGCTGCACATGATGAAGGTGGTAGAGAAAATACTGGACTGGGAAAATGCCGGCAGGATGAACCTGCTGAGCGTAGGCTATAGCCTTCGCGCGCCCGAACTGCTGTTCCGCAAGATCGAGGACGAAGAGGTCCAGCACCAGGTTGATAAGCTCCTGAAAGCAAAGGCCGCGGCCGCGGCTGCCGCCAGGGCCGCCGACACCGGTTCCGCAGCACAACCGGCTTCCTCCACGAAATCAGCTTCACCAGCCCCCGCCCCGGCGAAGTCCACCATCGTATATGATGACTTTGCCAAACTGGATCTGAAAGTAGGGACCATCCTGCACGCCGAAAAAGTGGAAAAGGCGGACAAGCTGCTAAAGCTCACCGTAGACATGGGCGCCGAACAACGGACCATCGTTTCCGGCATCGCCCTTCATTTCCAGCCGGCGGACATCATCGGCCGACAGGTGGTCGTAGTGGCCAACCTGGCGCCCAGAAAAATGCGCGGCATCGAAAGCAACGGGATGATCCTTATGGCCGAGGACAAGAACGGCAAGCTCCATTTCGTAAGCCCCGATAGCAAGATCGACGCAGGGTCAGGGGTGAGCTGAAGATCCTCGGCTCCGCTTGAAAACTCCTAACCCTGCTATTTCTCGTACATAGGGATAATGTATTATAGAAAAACAGCAACTATCCTACGAAATAGGACAAAAAAATAAGGTTAAACCCCTAGATTTAGACATTTTCATACTTAGAAGCACATAATTGCGTTGTAGTTACGACCCATTCCCACGACACCTGTTAGCCGAGGATCAATCCGTTTTATCAGGTCTGTTGGCGGGATGCAAATCTAATATCAAACACACCCTATTGTGTTATGAAACAGAACCTGCAATACAAAATACTGCCTTATCAACGGTACAATAACTATTACCACGAAAAGGAAAACTTTTATAGGAGCTTTATCAATCAGTATTATCTTGATTTTGCGCATCAGATGCTGTCACAGGAGCATCTTGCTCCCTATCTGACCAATACGATCATTGCCCCGCAGGATATACCTTTCGGCGCCACCCCCAGAAGGGTGATCTGGAAGACAGGCATGCCTTCTTTCCAGCTGAAGGATATCAATGATTTCAAGGACCACAAGATCCTTTTCTACCGCACCAAGCTGCTGCGTCAAAAGGTATTGATCCAGTTCCACTTCATCCAGGGGTATTTCTATTACTCCCAGCTGAGCTTCCTTTCCTTTACGGAAAAGACGAATGAGATCCTCGTGAACTCCATAAAGAACAAATATCATTGCTCAGGCTCTTTCGAGAATGAGGAAAAGGTATACCTGACCGATATATGCGGCAACAAAATGATCATCGAGAAGGGTGTCTATCTCACCGTTAGCTATATCTGCGGCGACAGCCATCCGAAAAAGCTCATGCAGGACCAGATGCAAACCCGGATGGATCAGACCAGCAAGGCCGATAATTATGAGATCGATCGTCTGAGTAAGATACTCTAACACATCCCTTTCCACAATATTAAAAAGAGGCCATCTGGTCTCTTTTTTTGTTGGTTTTTCACTACCTTTAAACCAAATAGTTGTTTAACTAACTAATTTCAAACCATGAACCGGATCATCAAAAAAGTAGCCGTATTGGGAAGTGGTGTAATGGGTTCCAGGATCGCTTGTCATTTCGCGGGCATCGGTATTCAGACCTTGCTGTTGGACATTGCTCCCACCGCATTGAATGAGGCGGAGACGGCAAAAAAGCTCACCCTGGACCATCCGGCCGTAAAAAACCGGATCGTGAACGAAGCATTGGCAGCCGCCGTCAAATCCAACCCCTCCCCCATATATACCAGGGATGCCGTCAAAAGGATAAAGACCGGCAACTTCACGGACAATATGAAAGACATCGCCGGCTGCGACTGGATCATAGAGGTCGTGGTCGAACGTCTCGATATAAAACAGCAGGTGTTCACCGAGGTGGAGAAATACCGCAAGCCGGGTACCCTTATCACCTCGAATACATCCGGTATCCCTATCCATCTGATGACGGAAGGACGCAGCGATGATTTTAAAAAACACTTCTGCGGTACGCACTTTTTCAACCCGCCCCGGTACCTCCGGCTATTGGAGATCATCCCCACTCCCGACACCGATCCGGCCGTGGTGGAATTTCTTATGCACTACGGAGACCTTTACCTGGGTAAGACGACAGTGCTGGCAAAGGATACACCCGCCTTTATCGCCAACCGTATCGGCGTCTATGGCATCATGGCCATTTTTGGACTGGTGGAAAAATTGGGTTTGACCATCGACGAGGTAGACGCCCTCACCGGACCCATCATCGGCAGACCCAAGTCGGCAACCTTCCGCACAGCGGACGTAGTAGGCATCGATACGCTGGTAAAAGTGGCAAAAGGAATAGCAGAGAATTGTCCGCAGGACGAACAAAAAGCCGTCTTTGCCATCCCCGCCTGGCTGGATAAAATAGTAGCCAACAAATGGCTGGGAGACAAAACAGGACAGGGCTTCTTCAAAAAGACCAAAGGCGCGGGCGGTGAAAAAGAGATCCTGACCCTCGACCTGAAAACATTGGAATACGGTGCCCGCCAGAAGCCAAAATTTGCAACCGTGGAGGCCGCCAAACCCATCGATGACCTGAAGACACGCCTGAAAGCCCTTTTCCAGGGCGCAGACCGGGCCGGTGAATTCTATCGCCAGCTGCACTATGGCCTCTTTTCCTATATATCCCATCGCATACCCGAGATCTCGGATGAGCTCTATCGTGTGGACGATGCCATGATGGCGGGCTTTGGCTGGGAGATTGGCGCCTTCGAAAGCTGGGACACCCTGGGCGTAGAGGCCACCGTTAAAAAAATGAAGGAAGCCGGCTATACCGTAGCCCCCTGGGTAGATGAGATGCTGGCTTCCGGCGCCCGCAGCTTCTATAAGGTCGAACAGGGCCGGCGTCTTTATTACGATATTCCTTCCAAATCTTACAAGTCCCTGCCCGGCGGCGAAGCCTTCCTGGTCATGCGCAACTTCGAAGGACAGACGGTATGGAAGAACAGCGCCGCCCGCCTCTACCACCTCGGCGATGACGTACTCGGTCTCGAATGGTACACCAAAATGGGCAGCATCGGAGGCGAGGTGTTGGAAGGCATTCAAAAGGGCATTGCCCTGTCGGAAGAAAAATACAAAGGGCTGGTCATTGCGGGCGAGGGACCGAACTTCAGCGCCGGCGCCAACGTGGGACTGATCTTTATGCTGGCCATCGAACAGGACTTCGATGAGCTGGATATGGCCATCCGTCAGTTCCAATCTACGCTGATGCGTGTCCGTTACTCGGCCGTACCCGTGGTGGTAGCGCCGCATGGACTGACATTGGGCGGCGCCTGTGAAATGAGCCTGCATGCAGACCGTGTGGTGCCCGCGGCGGAATCTTATATAGGACTGGTAGAGCTGGGGGTAGGGCTGATACCCGGCGGCGGCGGCACAAAGGAATTTACCCTTCGCGCGGCTGACGAAATGCATGAGGACGAGCCCGAGACCATTACCCTAAAAAATCGTTTCTTCACGATCGCCACCGCCAAAGTATCCACCTCCGCCATGGAGGCTTACGAGCTGGGTATCTTACGCAAGGGGCGGGACATCGTCAGCATCAACCAGGGACGCCGCATCGCCGAAGCCAAGGCCTCGGTCATCGAGCTGTTTGACGACGGATACGTATTACCCGTAACACGTACGGATGTAAAAGTCCTTGGCCGCAGCGCCCTGGGCGCCCTCTATGCCGGCATCAACGGCATGTGGCGGGGCAATTACGCGACAGACCACGATGTAAAGGTGGCAAAAAAGCTGGCCTATGTCATGTGCGGCGGCGATCTCAGCGAGCCCACCCTCGTCAGCGAACAATACGTCCTGGACCTCGAACGGGAAGCCTTCCTCAGCCTCTGCGGCGAGAAAAAAACCCTGGAAAGGATACAGAGCGTGTTGAAAGGAGGCAAACCGTTGAGAAATTAGCGTAAATTGGGGGCATGAAGTACGTAATAACCTCCTTCGTATATCTGACATTCCTCTGGCCTTCGTTACAGATAAAGGCCGCCCCCGTCGACACTACCTACACGCTGACAGGTAAGATAGATGGCCTGCCCGATGGCTGGGTCTGGTTATATCACAGCCAGACGGACAATGACATGGATTCCGCCCGGGTCAAGGACGGCAGCTTCGTCATAAAAGGCCATACCTCCACCCCCGAACATTGCCTGCTCGGTATTCCCGGCAAACAAGGGAAAGAATTCCGGCTGGGATTCTGGCTGCAGGCCGGAGACATCCATCTCACCGGTACAAAGGATTCCATAGCAAAGGCCGTCATTTCCGGCTCGCCCACGCAGGATGAATCCGTTCAGTTCAAGGCGGGCCAGAAAGATCTCGACGTCATCGAATCGCAGCTGGATAGATCATATGACGAGGCCAGGGCAAAGAACGACAGACACCGGATGGACAGCATAGAGAATGTCTTCACCGATCTGGACAAACGCCGCCGGCAATACGTAAAGGATTATGCAGCCGCACATCCCGCCAGCTATGTCACGGCCTATGCCATCTATACCACCTTCGTCTATAATCCCGAGGCATCGGAGCTGCGACCATTGTACAAAAACCTCGACCCCGCCATACAATCCTCTTATTTCGGACGACAGGTCAAAGCCAGCCTGGATGCAGCGGAGCTGACGGATATAGGTCAGCCCGCCCCCGCCTTTGTGCAAAACGACCCCAACGGCAAGCCCGTATCCCTGGCTTCTTTCAAAGGGAAATACGTACTGCTGGATTTCTGGGCCAGCTGGTGCGGACCCTGCCGGGCCGAAAACCCCAATGTCGTAGCAGCCTATCAAAAATATTCGCCCAAAGGTTTTACTATTTTGGGCGTTTCCCTGGACAACAACAAGGACAAATGGCTGGCCGCCGTAAAGAAAGATCAGCTGGCCTGGACACAGGTCTCCGATCTGAAAGGCTGGCAGAACAAAGTAGCGGACCTCTATGGGGTAAAAGGCATCCCCATGAACTATTTGCTGGATAAGGACGGAAAGATCATCGCCAAGGGACTGAGGGGAGAAGACCTGGTCAAAAAACTGGAAGACCTGACGAAGTAGTCCCAGCCAGGCAGTGCTAACGAAACAAAGATCATGGGTGAAGCTGAACTGAATACCTCTAGCCACAAGCTTATCATACGCAGTACTATCTTTTTCTACGGAGACGCCGCGGATCAGACGCTCGCCGTACAGGTGGCCGAAGAGATCGCCTTTTCCTGGAATGAACCCCGGGCATTGGTCAGGATCAAAAAAGAATGGTATGAAGTCCGGTTTGACATCGAGGGCGTCTACGCGCCCGACCTCGCACCCGCCACCGTCTGGCATAATACCAATCCGAGATATAATTATTTCCGCATAGAAGAGTATTCCCTGCACGACATCTCATTCGTCGACGGGCTGGGCTCGAACACAGGTTATTTCAAACGAGCCAATCTACAGTCCCGCTCCACCACCGGCGCGCACGAATATGGTCATACGTTGGGGCTGGATCATCCGAAGGTCCTCGATATCCGCGGCAAGGGCCAGCCCGGCATCATGTACCCCCGGGGAACCCTATGCGATCCCGTATTTCAATACGATCCTTCCGTCCCGGCAGGCAGCAAGGGCGGCACCTTGAATCCTTTTACCCGCAAGGTACTGGACAGCGATATCCAGGCGCTGAAATTATCACGCCTCACCTTTGATCACCAATCCTTTTCCGTTCTTGGTGAATTTTCATCCTTATATCATCAGAAGCATTTGGAAAGTTAAAGGGAATGTCTATCTTACTTTGTATAATTCTTCACCGTGAGCAATATCCTCTCTATTAACAGCATCACAAAATATTATGGGAGTATCCGTGCGCTGCACGAAGTATCCTTTGATGTACCGCCCGGGGCCGTATTCGGTGTACTGGGGCCTAACGGCAGCGGCAAGACTACGCTGCTCGGCATCATCATGGATGTCCTTCGCGCCACCAGCGGGACCTATTCCTGGTTTGGCGAACCTCCTTCCGAGCGGCAGCGGCAGAAGATCGGGACATTGCTGGAAACACCCAACTTCTATCATTACCTGTCCGGCGAAAGGAATTTACAGATAGCCGCCGCCATCAAGGGTAGGGGAATGGAAGATATCGGCCGGGTGCTGGAGGTGGTAAAGCTCTCCGACCGGAAGAGCTCGAAGTTCAGCACCTATTCGCTGGGGATGAAACAGCGTCTGGCCATCGCCTCCTGTCTGCTGGGCGACCCGTCCGTACTCGTCTTCGACGAACCTACGAATGGCCTCGATCCCGTTGGTATCGCATACACAAGGGAACTGATACGGGACCTCGCCAAAGAAGGCAAGACCATCGTCCTGGCCAGCCACCTGCTGGATGAAGTGGAAAAGGTCTGCACCCATGTGGCCATCCTTCAAAAAGGACAGCTCCTCATGGCGGGAGATGTTAATGTAGTCCTTACGAATGAAGACTTTGTCGAACTGGGAGCGCAGGACATGGAACAGCTCCGCACCACGCTCACCGGATTGCAAGGCGTCCGGCAGGTAAGGGAGCTCAACGGCTATTTTCAGCTGTCCCTGGACAAAGACTCACCCGCGACCCCGGCAAAGATCAACAAATATTGTTTCGACCACGGCGTGGTATTGAGCCACCTGCAGCTCCGTAAGAAAAGCCTGGAATCAAAATTCATGGAATTGACAAAATAATTCAATATGCTCTCAGCGCTAAAAGTGGAATGGATGAAGGTAAAGAACTATCGCACATTCTGGATACTGCTTGGCATCACCATTCTCAGCATTCCCGGCATCAACTATCTGATCTATGATCTGATGAATAACAGTTTCCCAAAAGGGAGGAATGGCAAGAATGCCATCCTGGGCAGCCCCTTTGCCTTCCCCGATGTCTGGCAGACCGTAACCTGGAATGCCTGGTTTTTCTTTATCATCCCTGCTCTGCTTATCATTACCCTGACCACCAACGAATTTACATACAAGACACACCGGCAGAATATCATCGATGGCTGGAGCAGGCAGCAATTCGTCAGCGTCAAGCTGGTGGAAATACTGATGTTGTCGGCGCTTTGCACGTTTGTCGCTTTTCTGACAGTACTTGGCTTCGGCCTCATTGGCAACAAGCTGCCCGACGGCGTGTCCACCTGGACGCAAAGCCGCTTTATTTTCTTTTATTTCGTGCAGATCCTTTCTTACTCCATGATAGCCTTCCTGTTGAGCATGCTGATCAAGCGGGCAGGCCTGTCCATCGGCGTCTTTCTTATCTATATGATAGCGGAGCAGATCGTAGTAGGCATCATGCGTGAAAAATATAAGATACAGGCGGTGAACTATCTCCCCGAAGAGGTAACGGACAAGCTCATACCCGTCCCTTATGCCAAAGGACTGCTCACTCGTAATACATCCGATTGGGAGCATATTATCCCTTCGTTGCTCATCGTAGCTTCCCTCTACCTCATCGTGTATTGCTTTATAATAAGCAGAAAATTCCTGCGCAGCGATCTCTAGCGGTGACCCGTCAGCTGATCCAATGCGCTCTGGATAGAAGGATAGAGGAACTGGAACCCTCCTTTATGTACTTTCTCCGCACTGACGGTGGCGCTCTTCAACACTTCGATACTGAGCTTGCCTACTATTATTTTCAGCAGCAGGGAAGGAACATACACAGGCACGAAATAATGTCCCTTTATACGACGGGCCAGTTCCAGCGTGAGGGTTCTGTTATTCACCGGCTGCGGCGCCGCGGCATTGTACACCCCCGACCAGCTTTTGTCTTCGATGGCATGCAGGAACATCCGGCATTGATCCTCGATATGTATCCAGCTCATCACCTGACGGCCGCTGCCCAGGATGGCTGCCACGCCCAGCTTCACAGGCTTTTTGAACTCCAGCAGCGCGCCTCCCTCATTGCTGAGGACAAGACCCGTGCGCAGGATCACCAGTCTTTTTCCCAATGTCTCCACCGGCCGGATAGACTCCTCCCATAGCCGGCAGGTCTCTCCGAGAAAATCCTCATCTACCGGGTCCGGCTCCACAAAAGGACGGGGATTCGGAATGACCGGGTCCGGGCCATACCAGCCGATGCCGGATGCGCTGATGACCGCCTGCACGTTGTTAGGTATCTCTTTCAATGCCTTAACCAGCAGGGCGCTGCTGCGCGTACGGCTCTCGACGATCTCCTTTTTCCTCCGGGTCGTCCACCTTTTGTCAGCCACGCCCGCTCCGGCAAGATGGACGATAAAGTCGGCGCTCCGGATGGCTTCCGGGTCGATGACCTCCTTGTAAGGATCCCAATGGCCAATACCCGTGGCATGCCGCGACAGGATAATGACCGTATGCCCCTTCGAAGTCAGCATCCTGCTAAGGGCCGTGCCGATCAGGCCCGTACCCCCGGTGATAAGTATGGTAGACATTGGCGGATTGTTTTATATTTAAAGATATTGAAGGGCGGGGATTTTTGTGCGCGGCTGCGCACAAAAATCCCCCCGGAGAACCAGGGGGAATAAAACAACTAAAAACAAACTATGTTTATTTGAAGCACAATTGGTCTCCCGGAAATTTAGCCCAATTGTGCTAAAAGGCTAATGATTGTCCTTCGGACAACGAACCCTTGGTTCGTTCTGAGGGATCAATCCGGACGCTTCCCATCCAGGAAAGTATTGATCGTGCTGATCTCCGTATTGTTATTTTCATCCGTCTTTACCTCATAATTGCTGTAGAAATTCTCTACATTGGATATGGTGTTATAGAGCTCTAAATTACGGCGGATGTACGCCGGCACTGTTTCAAACTCATTATTCGGATCGGCGGCATTGATGTTGAACGACAAGTTGCGCAACTTGTTGATCCGTTCAGCCGCCCTGCGTTTGGGATCATCCGTATCGTCCTGCGTGGCAGGCTCCTCTGCGGGTGAGTTCGGCACCGAAAGCGAGTGAGTTTGGTGGGCCCCAGGCTCATCCGCCGTTGGACTGCCATCTCTGAACACCAATTGCATCTCAGGTGAACTGTCTTCATGGTTGGACGGATCAGGCGTGTTCAGAATAGATTCCTTACCAGGTGTGTTGTGTTCAGGCATTGCCTTTGGAGAACCTTCGGCTGCCAAGGGGTTGGATTGTTTTTCTGTCCAGGGTTCTTCCGCATAGATATTGGATGGCCTTGCCAGATATCCTCCGGACACTGCAGATGCCGGAGAGCTTTTTCCGGCGCCCGGGTTCGATACGGGCGCCTTGATATTTTGAGGAGGAGCGGGTTCCGGCTCCGGCGAAAGCACCCACTCTATTCTGGGCGACAATTCATTTTTTTCCGTGGGTGCGGGTGTATGCGCCTCGGGAGCTTTCATCCCCTCCATGCTGAAAATATTAACAGCAGGCTCCGATGGAACGCTTTCAACCAGCTTGGGAAGCAAAGTATCCGGTAGAGGAGCGTGGGCAGATTGCTCCTCTACTGACGGATCCTTGGCAGTGGTAAGGACAGGCCGCTGTTCGAGCTTTTGTTCTTCCTCGGACTGACCTAGGGTCATTAGGATCTTTTCCTCTTTCTTAGGTGCAGGTTTGGCTTCGGCCGCTTTCGTAAAAGGGTCCTTATGTTCGAAACCGGTGGCAATAAGGGTTATGCCCAGACTTGCATTGAGCGTATTATCGTAACCGAGACCCATGATCACATCCGTATGTTCACCCGCCTGGCTGAGCAGGTGATTTTGGATGATCTCCACTTCATCCATGGTAAACTCATGCTCACCCTCGGAAGAATTGATATTGATAAGTATCCATTTGGCGCCCCGGATATCGTTGTCATTCAACAACGGCGAATTCAACGCTTCTTCGATGGCCTTCTGCGCCCGGTTGTCGCCCTTGGCAGTAGCGCTCCCCAGGATGGCGACACCGCCATTACGCATGACAGTACATACGTCCGCGAAGTCGACATTGATCTGACCGGTGCTGTTGATCACATCCGTGATACACTTGGCAGCAGTCGCCAGTACATTATCCGCTTTCGCAAATGCCTCTTTCATCTTCAGATTGCCAAACTGATGACGCAGCTTGTCATTGCTGATGACCAGCAGGGTATCCACATATTGCTTCATGATCCGGATACCTTCCTCCGCCTGCAGCTGTCTCTTCCTCCCCTCATAGGCAAAAGGAGTAGTAATGATCCCCACCGTAAGGATGCCGAGGTCCTTACAGATCTTGGAAATGATAGGAGCGCCGCCCGTACCCGTACCACCGCCCATGCCGGCCGTGATAAAAGCCATCTTGGTATTCACTTCCAGGATGTTCTTGATCTCCTCCAGACTCTCCTCCGTCGCTTGCCGGCCGATGTCAGGATTAGCGCCCGCCCCCAGACCCTGTGTCAGGTGTGGCCCTAATTGCACTTTATTCGGTACCCGGCTCGTTGCAATGGCCTGGGCGTCCGTATTGCAAATGATGAAATTCACCCCCTCTATGTTCTGGCTGAACATATGATTTACAGCATTGCTGCCACCACCACCCACACCAATGACCTTGATGATGGATGATTTCTCTTTCGGTAGATCAAAATGGATCATGACTATAAAAATTTACTACAATAACAAAATGACATTACATATGACGGACTGCGCGGACGCAGCCAGCTATTTTAAAGAGCATGGTCTTCCTCTTCTTTGAAGAGGTCGATGATGCCGTCTTTGAATTTTCCCCAGAAATCCTTCATCCCTTTCCGGTTGCGGACCCTTGCCTGTTGAGCAAGCTCGCTGTCCTGTTGGATCGCCGTCTCCTCTTCCTGCTGGATATTCGCCTTCTTCAGATTGTCCGGCACTTCCATCTTCAGGAAGCCCTTGTCGAACTGCTTGCGGTTGTGCTCGTAGTCGCTGTAACCCTTCAGGATAAGACCGATACAGGTGGAATACGTAGGCTTGGCCAGCTCTTCGATATGCCCCGCAGCCAGATGCTCTGTCGGATATCCTATACGGGCATTCAACCCCGTGACATACTCCGTCAGCTGGATGAGATGCCTCAGCTGCGACCCTCCGCCCGTCATGACGATCCCGCCATTGAGGGCCCGGTTATCGAGACCCACCTGCTTGAGATGATAGGTGACGAAATCCATGATCTCGCTCATACGCGCCTGGATGATATTGGCCAGGTTCTTTACGCTGATCTCTTTGGCAGGCATGCCCCTGAGACCGGGAATGGTGATATAGGCATTGGACTTGGCCTCATTGGAAAGGGCGGACCCGAACTGTACCTTCATTTGCTCGGCCTGCGTCTTCAATACGCCCAACCCCGTCTTTATATCGTTGGTGATATTCTCACCGCCAAAAGGAATGACAGCCGTATGCTTCAGGATGCCTTCATAAAACACGGCCAGGTCGGTGGTGCCGCCGCCAATATCTACGATGGCGACCCCTGCTTCCAGATCCTCTTGCCCCATGACGGCGGCTGCCGAAGCCAGCGGCTGCAGAACGAGGTCCTTTGTATGCAGGTTGCTTTTCTCCACGGCGCGGTTGATATTGCGGATGGCATTCTTATCACCCGTGATGATATGGAAATTAGCGCCCACCTTCACACCGCCATACCCGATGGGATTGGGGATGTTCTGGAAATTGTCCACGGTGAACTCCTGCGGGATCACGTCGATGATCTGGTCGCCCGCGGGAATATAGGTCTTGTACTGATCTGCTATCAGCTGATCGATCTCCCGCCGGGTGATCTCGTCTTCCGTGTTCTGCCGCACGATATCGCCCCTGGTCTGCAAGCTCTTGATATGATGTCCGGCAATGCCTACATATACCTCGGATATTTCCAGATTAGGATTGGATGCATAACAGTTATCCAGGGCTACCCGGATGGCTTTGATCGTCTCGTCTATATTCAATACCTGCCCATGCTTCACCCCATTGGAGTTCGCACGGCCGAATCCCAGTATCTCCAGTTTGCCGTATTCGTTCTTACGGCCTGCGATGGCAGCGATCTTGGTCGTCCCTATGTCCAGGCCGACAATTATTGGTTGCTCGTGATTCATAAGTTTAGTTTATTTTTTCAGTTGTTTTTTTAAATGGGTTAATGATTACTATGGGGTTTATTATTGTTTGGCATTATTGCTCTTGGTCTGACAGGCGGACGGCTGGTCGTGGTTGGAGAGGTAGTGTGGACGCTGTCTCCACTGGCAGGGATCAGGTCGTAGTTGGTAAGCGTCTGTTCCGTCTGGGTAGGCCTTTCCAGTGGCCGCATGTCGCGTTGGTGAATGGTATCGGATTGCAATAGTTGTGCCGAACGGATCAATTGCTGTATATTCCTCATCCCCTGCAGAGAATCCATACGTGTGCCCTCGCTGCCCTTACGCGTGCCGATCACCTGTTCCGCATAAGCCACATCGACGCGGGAATATTTATCGAAACCTGTCTTGCTCAGCACCTCTTTATAAAAGACGAACAGCCGGTGGAACTTTGCCTGATAATCGCTGCCATCCCCAAAGCTGATCACATGATTGCCGACAGTGGGGATCAGCTCGAATCGTTTATCGGAAGTGATGTCCAGCTGCGCTATTTGCGCCATCCAGAACGAATCGCTGCGCAGGAACGCGCTCATCTGCCGCATCTGTACGGTCAGCAGGCTGTCCCCTCCACGTGTACTGATCTTTGCCTCCGGATAGTTCGTAAAAACCGGCAGCTTGGTGATAAGCCTATCCGACAACGGCAGCTGAATGCCGCTGCTGTCCATATAAAAGCTGTTGCCCTCACGGGTAAAGACCCTGGCAATGGGCTCCCGCTCCGTAACATTTACCCGTAGGACCTCATTGTTGTCGAAGAACAGCTCCGCATCCTTGATCCAGACATTCTTTTCCAGTACGGACTCCATACGCCGCAGGTCGAAATGCGCGATAGGAGTGTTCTGTATCTTTCCCACACCCGTACCCGCCAGCAGGTCCAGGATCTGCTTCCTGTCGATAAATTGTACCCCCGAAGCGCCCGCGATCTCGACCCTGTATCCCTTACATGTCTTATTGTTCCGATAGCCAATGGCCGCCACCAGCAATACCAGCACGCCGGCGCTCAATGCGCACCACAGCGTTAAAGAGACGATCTTTTTGATATTTACTTTAATGGCCATTAGTTGATTAGTTCTTTGAGACCCGCCCGACGACCGGGTAGACCGTCAGACGGGTACAAAAGTGTCCGGGACAGATTCACTCCCCGTGCACAATCCGTTGCTATTTATATTTCTTCTCCAATATCTTCCTTATAGGTTCCACCAGCGTATCTATGTCCCCTGCTCCAGCCGTGATCAGCAATTCCAGATCATCATTATATACTACCATATCATCCAGTATCCTCAACAATTCCTCTTTGTCCACCACGGCAGCCTTGCCCGGTGTCATCCTGTCCACGATCAGCCGGCTCGTCACCCCTTCGATGGGCAATTCCCTCGCCGGATAGATAGGCAGCAGAAAAACCTCATCCGCCAGCTCCAGGCTTTCCGCAAACCCTTCTACGAAGTCCCGGGTCCTCGTGAACAGATGCGGCTGGAAGATCACCGTACACTTCCTGCCCGGGTAAAGACCTTTGGCGCCGCCGATCAATGCCCTCAGCTCTTCGGGATGATGCGCATAGTCGTCGATGAACACAACCCCTTTATTCCGGAATATATACTCGAACCTCCTCTTCACACCCCGGAACGCCTCCACAGCCGCCCGTATCTTCTCATCCTCGATCCCCAGCTGGTGCGCCACCGTAATGGCCGCCGTTGCATTCTCTACATTATGCAGCCCACCCATATGGAGCACGACATCGTTCAGCGTCCAGTCCTTACTCTCCACCCGGAAATGATAGCTGCCATCCCGAATGTCGACACCCATCGCGGAAAATCCTCCGCTGCCCAGTCCATAGGTCAAATGCTGGCCTCCCCTCAGATCGTCTTCCCTCTTCAACCCAGCCTTGCTCAACAACGTGCCGCCCGGCTTGATCTTCCCGCTGAATTCGATAAAGGCCTGCTCCACCTCTTCCGCCGTGCCATAGATATCCAGGTGGTCGGCGTCCATAGCCGTAATGACGGCGATATCCGGGCTCAGCTTCAGGAAGCTGCGATCATATTCATCCGCCTCCACGACACACACATTCCGTTTATCGCTCCAGAAATTACTATTGTAGTTGACGGCGATGCCTCCTAAAAAAGCATTGCAGCCATACCCGCTGTGCCGGAGGATATGCGCGATCATGGTCGATACGGTGGTCTTACCATGCGTGCCCGCTACACAGATATTAAAAGAGCTTCTGGTGATCACACCCAACACATCGCTGCGCTTCAACGTCGTATAGGAATGTCGTTGATAATACGACAACTCTTTATGATCCTTTGGCACCGCCGGAGTATATACTACCAGATCCGCATCCCTGGGCGCCTGCTCCGGGTCGTCTTCATAGTGCACCGCAATACCCTCACTTTCCAGCTGCCGGGTAAGAGTGGTGGATGTCTTATCGTAACCGCCAACCTCTTTTCCCTGTCCTTTGAAATACCGGGCCAGCGCACTCATCCCGATGCCCCCGACGCCGATGAAATAGACCTTCTTTATATCCTTCAGTTCGAGCATTGTTTTCGTTTGTCCGTTTTGGCCGTCGTCCATGCTCCTCGTTTGACCCGGGCGGGCCCGGCAAGAAACCTCTCACCAGGGCCCTTGGGCCGGGTGCCCTTTGTCCGAAGGACCATCATTAGCCCTTTCATCATATCTTTGCCAGTATCTCCCTCGCTATCACCTCATCCGCATTGGTCACTGCCAGTCTTCCAATATTTTCTTCCAATTGCCGTCGCCTGGGTTCGTCCTTTAACAAGGCGATGGCCGTCGACACTAACTTATCCCTTGCTTCGCTGTCCTTTATCAGCAGCCCTGCCCCCTTGTCCACCAACCGTTGCGCATTCACGGTCTGATGATCTTCCGCCGCAAAAGGAAAGGGCACGAATATTACCGGTTTCCGCTGAACGCATAGTTCGGCAATGGACATGGCTCCACTGCGTGAAACCACCACGTCACCCGCAGGGAATGCATATTCCATCTGGGTGATAAAATCACCGGTCCAGACATTCGGCTTGCCCTTACAAAGAGCCGCCGCCTGCTCCGCAAAAGGCTTGCCCGTCTGCCATATCAGCTGGACCTCATTCCTCCCGAACTCATCCAGGTGCGCGGCAATGGCCTCGTTGATACCCTTTGCCCCCAGGCTGCCCCCCGTGGAAAGCATTGTGGGTTTAGCCGGGTCGAGCCCAAAGAACCGGATGGCTTGCTCCCTGGTGATCTTGCTACCCGTGAGACCCGCCCGTACAGGATTACCCGTGATCAGGATCTTCTCCGCCGGAAAGAATTTTTCCATCCCATCGCTGGCCACAAAAATGGCCGTCGCCTTCTTCCCCAGCCACTGATTCGCCTTGCCGGCAAAAGAATTGGACTCGTGGATAAAAGTCGGGATGCCTTTGCCCTGCGCTGCCCGCAACACGGGATAGCTGGAATATCCTCCTACACCCACTACCGCATCCGGCATGAACTGCTGGATGATATTCCGCACCTGGAAAAAACTCTTGATCAGCTTCAATGGAAGACCAAGATTCTTTATCAAAGAGCTTCTGTTGAGACCCGCGATATCGATCCCCTCTATCTGGTAGCCGGCCTGCGGTACTTTTTCCATCTCCATCTTTCCCTTGGCCCCGACAAAAAGCAGCTCTACATCGGGCGCCTGCTTCTTCAAGGCCCCTGCAATGGCTATCGCAGGAAATATATGACCGCCGGTGCCCCCCCCGGCTATGATGATCTTCTTGCTCATGCCACAGCCTCCTCTTCTTCTTCTTTTACTCGCTTTGCCTCCATCTCCGCATTTCGCGCCACGCTGAGTATGATGCCGATGGCCAGACAGGTGAAGAGGAACGAGCTCCCGCCCATGCTCACCAGCGGCAACGTTACCCCCGTCACCGGGAAGAGATTCACATTCACCGCCATATTGGCCAGGGCCTGTATCACCAGGGTAAAGCTTAGCCCCAACGCAAGGAATGCCCCAAAAGCATAGGGACATTTACGGAAGATGCGAATGCTGCGAAGAAGGAATATCAAATAAATAAATACGATAAAAGCCCCTCCTACCAGCCCATACTCTTCTATTATAATGGCGTATATAAAGTCCGAATAAGGATGCGGCAGGAAATTGCGCTGTTCGCTGTTCCCCGGCCCCTTCCCCAGGATCCCACCTTTGGCGATCGCGATCTTCGCCTGGTTCACCTGGTAATTGTTGTCGTCGACGTCTTCTTTGCTCCCGTACATAAATGCCTCCACACGGCTGACCCAGGTGCCTACCCGCACCAGGAGGCGGGACTCTCCTTCCACGGACTTGGTAGGCTTCTCCATAACACCCCCGTCCGACTTGTGCTTTATCACTGCCGCCATTACCAGGATCACCACGGGTATCGATGCCACCCCGATCGTCATCAGCAGATGCCTGGCGCTGACCCTGCCGATGAACAGCAGCATCAGGCTCGTAGCTCCGATAAGCAGGGCCGTCGATAAATTCGCGGGCGCGATCAGCACACACACCACCGCTACAGGCGTGATCACCGGAATAAACCCTTTCCTGAAATCCTTGATCACATCCTGCTTCTTGCTCAGCAGCCGGCTCAGATACATGAAAAGCGCCAGCTTGGCCAGATCGGAGGTCTGAAAGGTCATATTGATGATAGGCAGACGGATCCAGCGGCTGCCCTCATTCAGCTTAACGCCGAAGAACAGGGTATAGAACAACAGGGGAATGGATATCAGGAATAAGATCCGCGCCACCTTGGAATACACGGTATAGTTCACCTGGTGGGCAAAATAGATCACCAGGACGCCTACCAGGATAAAGGCCGACTGCTTGAAGAGGTAGATCTCCGTATTACCCTTGTACATCTTATACGCCAGCAATCCGGTGGAGCTGTAGACGACGAGAAGGGATACCACTGCCAGCAGCACTACCATCGTCCAGATCACCTTGTCACCCTTGGTCCTGGACCCCAGGCTCCCGAACGGAGCTTTTTCTATCGTCGTCGTGTTACTCATATTTTCACAGGTCCCGAACAGCTTCCTTGAACTGCCGGCCCCTGTCCTCATAATTTTTAAAAAGATCGAAACTGGCGCATGCCGGGCTCAACAACACCACATCTCCCTTCGTGGCGAAGTGAAAAGCGGCCTTTACAGCCTCTTCCGCACTGCCCGTATTCACCATCAATGCCACGTCATTCTGAAAAGCCTCATGTATCTTCCTGTTGTCCACACCCATGCATACGATGGCCTTTACTTTTTCCTTCACCAGGTCCCTGATAAGGGAATAATCATTTCCTTTGTCCACCCCGCCCAGGATAAGTATCGTAGGCTTATCCATGCTCTCCAACGCATACCAGGTGCTGTTCACATTGGTGGCTTTGGAGTCGTTGATAAACTCCACCCCTCTCACTGTGCTGACATATTCCATGCGATGCTCCAGGGCTTCGAAGCTCTGTATCGCCTCACGGATCTTCTGCTTGCGGATGCCGACGGTGGCCGACGCGATGCCTGCTGCCATAGTGTTGTATTGATTGTGAATACCTTTCAACGCAAAGTCATAAATACTCATTTGCCATTTCTCATTGCCTGTCTCGATGTTCATTTGTCCCTTATTTATAAATCCTCCTTTGTTGGTTTCGTGTTGCATAGTAAATGGTAATGGGTTAGAATAAATGGGCTCCCGGTTTAAATGATCCTTGATCACAGGGTCGTCATCATTGTAAATAAAATAATCCTCTTTCGTCTGGTTCATCGTGATACGGAACTTGCTTCGGATATAGTTCTCGAACTTATAATCGTAACGATCCAAATGGTCTTCCGTGATATTGGTGAGGACGGCAACATCCGGTCTGAAATTGACGATGTCGTCCAATTGAAAGCTGCTGATCTCCGCCACATACCATTGCTTCGGATCTTCCGCCACCTGTCTCGCAAACGAGTAACCTATATTGCCTACCAGCGCACAATCCAGTCCCCCGTGACGACAGATATGGAAGATCATGGAGGTGGTGGTCGTCTTTCCATTGCTTCCCGTTATGCCGATGATCCTGCTTTCCCCTTTGTGACGATAGGCCAGCTCTATCTCGCTGATCACCGGTATACCCCTGGCCCTGATCTTCTTCACCATCTCGTTCTTCTCGGGTATCCCCGGGCTCTTCATGACCTCGTCCGCATGCAGGATCTTTTCCTCCGTATGCCCACCCTCTTCGAAGGCGACGCCCAGCTGCTGAAGGTCCTTTCTGTAATCGTCTTTCAATGGCCCCCCGTCGGAAAGGAATACATCATAACCTTCTTTGGCCGCCAGCACCGCCGCGCCGACACCACTCTCACCTCCCCCTAGTATGACGAGTCGTTTTTTCATTGTTCAATGTCATCCGCCTCCCGCCCGGAGGTCAAACGGATTTTGGGGGTTTTTCACAAGTATGGACTCTTACTGCACCACAATCTCTTCATAATCTCTTCAGCTAAGGAACCTCCCTCGACCAGGGGTTCCGCGGATTGATTGGTTTTTCATACTCAGTTACCTGATCTTCAATGTAGCTATGGCAAACGCCACGCACAGTATAGTCACAATCCAAAACCTGGTTACGATCTTACTTTCATGGTAACCTAATTTCTGGTAATGATGATGCAGGGGACTCATTAAAAAAACCCTTCTTCCCTCTCCGTACTTTTTCTTAGTGTATTTGAAGTAAGTCACTTGTATGACCACGCTGAGATTCTCCACAAGGAATACAGCGCAGAATATTGGGATCAGCCATTCTTTTCTTACGATGATGGCCAGGGCGGCAATGATACCCCCGAGCGTCAGGCTGCCGGTGTCGCCCATGAACACCTGTGCCGGGAACGCATTGTACCAGAGGAACCCCACACAGGCCCCGATCAGCGCGCCTATGAAGATGGACAGCTCGCCCAGGTTGGGTATATACATGATGTTCAGGTACTCGGCAAAGCGGATATTGCCGCTGGCATAGGCAAAGATCCCCAGACAGGCCCCGATGATGGCGCTGACACCTGTGGCCAGTCCATCCAGCCCATCCGTCAGGTTCGCTCCATTCGACACCGCCGTGATGATAAAGATGACGATGATGATATAAAGTATCCACGTCAATGTTCTCATGGCCTGCGGCAGCAGCTTGGAATAATTGAACTCATGGTTCTTTACAAAGGGAATGGAAGTGATCGGTTCCTTGGCCGGCACAAAGATCTTCTTCTCCTTGCCAAGCTGCACGATCTTCATACCCACCGTATCGGCCGGCAGCGTCTGCCCTACATACTCCCGATACACCGTCGTACTGCTGCTGAAATACAATGTCGCGCCTACCACCACACCCAGCACGATCTGTCCCAATACCTTGAACCAGCCCGCCAGCCCATCCTTATCTCCTTTTTTATATGGCACACCCTGCTCTTTGGCAATGCGCTTGGCCCGCAGCTTCAAATAGTCGTCGATAAAGCCGATCAAACCCAGCCAGACGGTGCTGAAAAGCATCAGCCGTATATATGCCTTATGCAGGTCCGCCAGCAAAAGAGTAGGGACCAGTATCGCCAGGATGATGATAAAGCCGCCCATAGTGGGAGTACCCGCCTTTTTCTGCTGACCTTCCAGCCCAAGATCACGCACCGTCTCGCCCACCTGCTTCCTGAGCAGGAAATTGATCAGCCGTTTGCCAAAGAGCATACTGATGATCAGGGAGAACAGAACGGCCAGCAACACGCGGAACGTGATGAATTGGAACAGGGCGCTCCCCGGCACTTTGATACCGGCCCCCCTCAGCCATTCGAACAAATGATACAGCATGTTGATCCTTGGTTTAATATGCTTCCAGCGATTCCTGGTTGTCCGACCCGGGTTATTTGCCCAGCAGCTCGAACATCTCCAGCAATACTTGTTTATCGTCGAAAGGGTATTTTACGCCCTTTATCTCCTGGTATTTCTCATGTCCCTTACCGGCTATCAGAACAATATCCTCCGGCCTGGCAAGGTTGATCGCCGTACGTATAGCCTCTTTCCTGTCGGCGATCTTGGTATACTTTCTTTTGGCCGCGGTATTCAGATCCGCCTCCATATCGATCAGGATCTGCTCCGGGTCTTCGCTCCGGGGATTGTCCGACGTGAAGATGGCCTTGTCGCTGTACTCGCAGGCCGCGGCGCCCATGAGCGGCCGCTTGGTCTTGTCCCGATCGCCCCCACAGCCCACCACCGTGATGATCTGTTCATGTCCCTTCCGTAGCTTTTGTATCGTAGCCAGCACATTGATCAGCGCGTCGGGCGTATGGGCATAGTCCACGATGCCGATCACTCTTTCACTGGTGGAAATAACATAGTCGAATCTTCCCTCCGCGCCGCTAAGCGTGCTCAGCGTACGGAGCACTTCGCTCTTATCCTGCCCTAAACAAATGGCCGCGCCATAGACAGCCAGCAGATTATAGGCATTGAACTCCCCGATGAGCCGGAAATGCACCTCCTGATCATTGATGGTCATGACCAGCCCCGTGAGATTGTTCTCCAGGATCTTGCCCTTAAAGTCCGCCATCGTCTTCAGACTGTAGAGATACTTTTTGGCATTGGTATTCTGCAGCATGACCATCCCTCTTTTATCATCCGCATTGGAGATGGCAAAGGCATCGGAAGCCAGCCCATCGAAAAACGACTTCTTCACACGTATGTACTCGTCGAAGGTCTTGTGATAGTCCAGGTGGTCGTGAGTGATATTGCTGAACAATCCTCCGGCATAATGAAGACCCGCTATCCGGTGCTGATGGATGGCATGGGAGCTGGTCTCCATGAATGCATACGTACACCCCTCGTCTACCATATCCTTTAACAGGCTGTTGAGCGCCAGCGCATCGGGAGTGGTATGGGTAGCAGCCACGACCCGCTCGCCGATATGGTTTTGCACCGTGCTCAACAATCCGCACTTGTATCCCAAAGAACTAAAGAGCTTATATAATAAGGTGGCTATCGTCGTCTTGCCATTGGTCCCCGTGACACCCACCAGCTTCAGCTTTTCGGATGGCTGGCCATAAAAATTATGCGCTATATAGCCGGCCGCCGCTGCACTGTTCTCCACCTGTATATAGGTGACGTTCTCCGCACGCGGGACGGGAACATCCTCGCAGATCACCACCGCAGCCCCGGCAGCCGTCACCTGGGGAATATATTGATGGCTGTCCGTATGGGTGCCCTTCTGCGCTATGAAGAGCGAGCCCGGTCCCACCTTCCTCGAGTCCATTTGTAAGTCACGCACTTCCTTACCCATGTCGCCATAGACAGCCCGGATGCTCACCTTATACAATATGTCCTGCAGGTTTGCCATCAGTTTAATTCAATTGATACGCTTTCATTCTTTTTCAACGCCGACCCCGGCATAATGCTTTGTACTTTCACTTTTCCCCGCCCCCGTACCGCCACCTTCAGATCCATGCTTTCCAACAGATAGAGCGCATCCTTCAACCCCATCCCTTTTATATCCGGCATGGTTTGCCTGGAAACCACCGCCCTGTTCATCACAGGCTGATAGTTGGAAGCATAGAGGCGCCCCCATTCATTCCTGCCGGCGGAATCGATATAATTCACACCCAGCGTATGCACCACCTCCTGCATGTCGTGGGTGGAGCCCGCGTAAAAGAACTGCGCGCTGTCATTTTTAAAAGATGGAGCGGATGCCTCCATCGGTGCGACCTCGGCGCTCATCAGCTTGTCCGCCAATTCCCGAAAAACAGGGCCCGCCACCAGCGCGCCTAAATAATTTTTGGCAAAGGGCTTATTCTTGATCACTACGATACAGGAATACTTGGGATTGTCGGCAGGGAAATATCCCGCAAAGGACGACTGATAGATATGGTCCGCGTAGCCGCGGCTGCCATTGGCCACCAGCGCCGTTCCCGTCTTACCGGCCACCTTGTACCAGGCGGTTGCAAAGATCTTCCGGGCCGTCCCCTCCTTATCCGCACAGACGCCTTTCAGACACTCCTTCAGCTGCTGGAGCGTGGCGTCGCTGCATATCTTCCCGACGATGGTCTCCGGCGCATTTTCTTTGCTGGCGATGCCCGACTCCTGCACGGAGCTGACCAGGTAGGGCTTCATCATCCTGCCGTTGTTGGCCACCGCATTGTACAGGCTAAGGGTCTGCAGCGGGCTTACCAGCACTTCATAGCCAAAGGCCATCCAGGGCAGCGTAGTATTGCTCCAGGTACGGGACTTGGGGCTTTTTATGATAGGGACTGTTTCGCCCATCAGGTCGACACCCGTAGGCTGGTTGAGTTTCAGCTTCTTCAAGTGATCTATAAAACCGTTCGGGTCACTCGAATAGTTGGCCCAGGCCAGCTTGGCCATGCCGACATTGGAGCTGAGCTCGAATGCTTCCTTCACCGTGAAGGTCCGATTGTTGTCATGGGGTTCGGAGTCATAGACCGTCCTGCCGGCGACCTTCCATACGCCACCCTCCAGGTTGAGATTGTCCGTGAGCCGCACTTTGTGATCCTCCAGCAACGACAGCAGCGTCGCCAGCTTGAAAGTAGAGCCCGGTTCGGTAGCACGGATGGCATAATTCAGGTCTTCCCAATAGGTGCCGTCTGTCTGGCGTCCAAGGTTAGCAATGGCCTTGATCTTGCCGGTGGCGACTTCCATGACGATGCATGTGCCGTGCTCGGCTTCATTGCCGATCATTTCTTTCAGGAGCGCATTTTCGGCGATGTCCTGGATATTCACGTCGAGGGTAGTGACGATGTCCTTGCCATTCTCGGACTCTATCTCATATCCTTCCACGGGAATATAGGTACCGCCGGCGATGTAGCGGACCAGCCGGCGCCCGCTCTGCCCTTTCAGCAATGTATCATAGGTACGCTCCAGCCCTACATTCTGGGCATTGGCTCTGGCCAGGCCGATGGTACGATTGGCCAGGAGACCGAACGGATTCAATCTCTTTTGATTGACTTCTGCGATGAAGCCGCTCCTGTTCCTCCCCTGTCTCACCAGCGGGAAGGTCCTCAGTTTTTTATACTGGTCGAAGCTCAGGTTCGCATGCAGGAGATAATACCGGTCTGTCGCACGATACCCTTGCTGCAATTCTTTTTTATAAGCCTGTGCGGACTGGTCGCCAAACAGCGACGCCAGACAAAGGGACAGGGAATCCAGGTTCTCTTTAAACCGTTTCCCATCCTTCTCCCGCAAACCATCCGCGCCAAAGTCGATGTAGATATTGAAATAAGGTATGGAAGTGCTCAGCATGCTGCTGTCCTCGCTGTAGATCGTACCTCTTTCGGCATCCATTTCAATGAACTTCTGGTGCAGGCTGTCGCTGAGACTTCTCCAGTAGGCGCCCTGAACGCGTTGGATATAGAACGCTTTACCCAACACCACCAGGCATAACACCGCAAGGCCGATGAAGCATAAATACACCCTCCACAATATGTCGCGTTTGACCTCCATTTCAATTATGAGCGGTGGCGTTCGAGTCGATCAAAACGACAGGCGGCTGTGTCAGCTCTTTCAATCCGAAAGGCTCGACGGCTTTGGCAAGTTCGCTTTGCTTACTACGGAACATCACTTCGCTTTTCAAGGTTTTGTATTCGTATTGCAGTTCTTTTAACTCTTTATTGGTCCGGTTGATATCCCGGACGATCTTGTCCGCATAATGGCCGTTGTAGATATAGATCACCGCCAGGGCCGCCAGGAACAGGAAGAAGGGGATGTTCTTCATGATCCAACGGTAGCTCATGGATGGCTTCCAGCGTGGCTTGGTATATTGATCTTTATCGCTCATGGTCATTTATATCTCTTTGTCTTCATCAGCTTGATGCCTCTTCGGCTTCACTCCTCCCTCGGCGGGTCGGGGGTTCTTATACGTGCCCGGCTATGCGCAATTTGGCGCTGCGAGCCCTTGGATTCAGCTTTAGTTCTTTTTCACCGGGTGTTATAGGTTTGCGGGTGATGACTTTCAAGAGGGGGTTGGCCTTGGGTTGACCATAAGGGTCCAAAAGGTCGTCTTCATCTTCAAAGGAGCCTCGCTTAAAAAAATTCTTGACGATACGATCTTCCAGCGAATGGAAGGTGATAACGGCTGCACGACCGCCTGGCAAAAGCAGGGCGGGCATTTGTTGCAGCAATTCCTTCAACGCTCCCAATTCATCGTTGACTTCGATGCGTAAGGCTTGAAAAACCTGGGCAAAATACTTATTGGGATTCCCTTTCACCACGCTGCTCAAGGCAGCTTTAAAATTCGAAATGGTCTTCAACGGGATTTGACGGCGGATATCCACTATCGTCCTGGCCAGGGTCTTTGCATTGGTAACTTCCCCATACTGCTCGAAGAGCTTGTGAAGCTGTTGCTCCGAATAGGTATTGACAACATCAAAGGCCGTCATGGTCTGACGCTGGTCCATCCTCATATCCAGGTCGCCGGTATAACGGATGGAAAACCCCCGCCCGGGCTGATCGAACTGGTGACTGCTGACCCCCAGGTCGGCCAATATCCCATTGACCTGTCCGACATGATGCAGACGAAGCATCCGGCTCAGGTGACGGAAATTATGGGGGAGGAAAGTGATCCGGGCGTCGTCTGGCAGATTTTGCCGGGCGTCGCTGTCCTGGTCAAAGGCATATAATCTGCCCGAAGGACCCAATCTTTCCAGGATACCCCTGGAATGGCCGCCACCACCGAAAGTACAGTCGACATAAACACCCCCGGCTTGTATCGCCAGTCCGTCCAGGGCCTCATGATAAAGGACAGGAACATGATACGCACTGCCCATACTCCCCTGACCGTCCCGCTTCGTCATGGCCCGAGCCCTCCCGGGTTCATAACCTGCTTGGCCAGGCTGCTGAATGTCTCCGGTGAAAAAGATTCAAAGAACTGTTGGTACTTACTTTTATCCCAGATCTCAATTTTGTCAACGGCGGCCGCCAGTACGATATCTTTTCCCAGGCCGGCATGCTCTTTCAGGTTTTGCGGAACCAACAACCTTCCCGCGGAATCCAATTCTACCATCGTGGCTCCATTCAGGAAATATCTCCGGAATTGCCGAACTTCGGGGTCAAAATCATTCAATTGGCTGATCCTGGCGAAAATGGGTTCCCAGCTTTTCATGGGATAGAGGCTTAGGCACTTTTCAAATCCTCTGTTCACCACAAACTGCGTGGTTCCCTCTTCCGGTAGCTGCTTCGATAAGCCAGCCGGGAGCAAGAAGCGACCTTTCGAGTCCAGTGTAGCTTCGTATTCGCCCAGAAAACCAATCATTTATGAGGAGTTGAATCAAATTATACTAAAACCTACACAAAATAACACTTTTTCCCACCAAATCAGGGAAAATCAAAAAATTTAATTTTTCCACAGTAGTGTATTACGTTGAAGCAGAGGAAGTGAGGTGGAATTAGCCCTCCCGGGCGAGAGAAGGGGATGTGATTTGAGTGTGAATTGCGGTGGAAAACCTGTGGAAAAGGACGGTTTGGGTGTGGAAAAGCAAAAATCCCCTATAAATGGCAACTGCAGGCTATTCCGTCTCCCTCATCGGTCGAACCACCACCAGGTCATCCCATCTCCGATATGCCGGAAACCAGCCTGTTCATACATCCGCCGTCCCGTCGCATTCAATACGGCATAACGATATCCCCTGGCCCTTGCATAAAGACATGCCGCCCTTACCAGGGCTTTCCCGATACCTTGTCCCCGTACCGAAGGCGCCACCGCCACGTCGTAAAGTCCTGCCACGCCATCCTCTCCCGTCGTAAGGAACAAGGAAGCATGCCCTACAACCTGCCCGCTCCATAATGCCACAAATTGTTGAGTCAGCTCCGGATGGGCCTTCATCAGCATGGGCGAGACAGCGCCATGTTCACCCGTATAGGGTATGTCTTTCAAATGATGTAGAGATAGATAATTATCGGCCACGATCTGCAGCGCTGCGGGTATCCCCTCCTCCACGCTTGCAAGCTCCACAGCCATCCAGCAGGGACGCCAGCCATCCTGAAAACCTCTCGCAAGCAGCCTCGCACCCAGATCGGCCGGCTGCGGAGGAGCAAGGGACCAGCATCCCAGCCCTTTGGTAGGGTGTTGCCGATACCAGGCCATCATCTCATCCAGCTGCTCATCGGCCGTTGCCTCATCCAGACGTGGAAAGGAGATCATCGACTGAAAATCCCCGCCATCATACGTATAGATGAGATCCCCCGCCGTCCGGACCTCTCCGCCCCGGGCAATGGCATTCCGGTAGAACAATTGCGCGTGATTGTGAGCAACGGCCTGCTCCAGTTGACTATCTGTCATACGTTCAGCCAAATATCAATAATTTTGCCTATCTCATGGATCCAAAAAGTATTTCTATCGCGGCGTATACCTACCCGCTCCCGGCAGAGCTCATCGCACACTATCCATTGGCCGAAAGGGATGCCAGTAAATTACTGGTCTACAAAGAAGGCAACATCTCGGAGGACATTTATCGGCATATTGTAGAATATATTCCTGATGGGTCACTGCTCGTATTCAACAATACAAAGGTCGTCGAGGCAAGGATCCTCTTCCGCAAGCCCACGGGCGGACAGATCGAGCTCTTCTGCCTGGAGCCGCCGGCAACATATGGAGGCATTGCAGCGGCCATGATGCAAAAAGGCCAGGTGCGCTGGAAATGTCTCATCGGGGGAGCCAGCAAATGGAAACCAGGGCAGGTGCTGCACAAGGAAATAGTATCGGGATCATCTCCCGAAATCCATCTATCGGCAACCTATCTGCGCAAGGAAGCCGACGCGTTCCTCATCGAGCTGTCCTGGACGCCCGCCGAGCTGACCTTTGCGGAGCTCCTTCATCAGGCAGGACTGATCCCCTTACCTCCCTATATCCGCCGGCCCGCGGAAAGCTCGGACGCAGAAAGGTATCAAACCATCTATGCCCGGCACGACGGATCGGTAGCGGCCCCCACGGCTGGTCTGCATTTTACGGACACGGTCTTTAAGACCCTGTCTGCAAAGAACATTCAACACAGTTTCGTCACCCTGCATGTCGGAGCAGGGACCTTCCTTCCCGTAAAAGCGACCACACTTTCGGATCATACGATGCATGTGGAATGGATTGCCGTCACTCGGGAGACGATATCCATGCTCTTGAAAACAGTAAGCAAACCCGTCATTCCCGTCGGCACCACCTCTGCCCGCACCATCGAAAGCCTTTACTGGCTGGGCGTAAAAACCGCGCGTGACCCATCCATCTCTCCCGACGACCTGGTAGTGCACCAATGGGATGCATACGAGCTCCCGGCGGAGGCTATAAGCCCGCAGACTGCGCTCACCGCCTTGCTGGAATGGATGCATCGTCAGGAGCTGACACAGCTGATCACTCGTACGCAGTTGCTGATAACACCCGGCTATAATTGGAAGATCGCGGGCGCCCTGATAACAAATTTTCATCAGCCGGAGTCGACCTTGCTCCTGCTGATCGCCTCGATGGTAGGTGACGAATGGAAAAGGATCTATGACTATGCCATTCAGCACAGCTTTCGCTTCCTCAGTTATGGAGATGGCTGTCTGTTGTGGAAATGATCTACACTTCTTCTGTCTGCAAGGGAAATTCCAATGTAAAGGTCGTACCCTTACCCACCACGCTGTCCACCTTGATCTTGCCCTGATGGGCCTCCACGATGGTCTTTACATAGCTAAGCCCGAGGCCAAAACCCTTGACATTATGGATATTACCCGTATGAGCCCGGTAGAACTTCTCGAAGATGCGCCGCTGCGTCTCCTTGCTCATACCGATGCCGTTGTCCTCTATGCGTATGACCAGGCTTTTGGCAGTGCTGTGGGTAGTTATCCGTATGAGAAGGTTTTCTTTCGAATACTTTATGGCATTGTCGATGAGATTGGAGATCAGGTTGGTAAAATGTACTTCATCCGCGCTGATCAGATCGTTCTTTGCATTGAGCTGTAATTCCGACCGCCCGCCTTTCCCATCCAGCTGCAGCTGGAAATTTTCAATGGCCTCCTCTATGACGTTTTGCGCATGGATAGGCGTCAGGTTCAGCTCTTGTTCCTGTCTGTCGAGCAGCGATGCCTGTAGTATCGTCTCCACCTGCTTGTTCATCCGGCGGTTCTCCTCCTTGATGATACCCGTGAAATACTCCGATTTCTGTCTGTCCTGTATGACCTTTTCATTCTTCAACGCATCCACCGCCAGGGAAATGGTGGCCAGGGGCGTCTTGAACTCATGGGTCATATTGTTGATAAAGTCGTTCTTTATTTCACTTAGTTTCTTCTGCCGGAGCAGCGCCCTCACCGTCACATAAAAGGCGGCGATGATTACAAGGGTAAAGAAGATGGCTCCCCCGATCATCCACCGCATCTGGCTCAGCACGATATTCCGGAAGTCGGGGATGACGACCACCAGGACCTCGTCGGGAATTGTTTCTCCCACACCCAGGTTCTCGGGAGCCTGGAGGGGATAGTAGGCGGCCCAATTGTGTACGGAATCTTCCAGCTCCTTGAAATAATTGGGCGAGCGTATCTCCGGAGGCCGGAATGACATTCCGGTGCCCAGGAACGCGGAGATGGCGAATTCGAATTTTGTATCCTTTAGACCATGGATATTGAAGGATTTCCTCAGCTTGTCGGCAATGTCCTCGGGTGTAAACTTTTCGGCAATGGTAGGGGGACGCATCAGCTCCAGCATGAACTGGTCGGAAGGCCGCCAGGTGAGCCCCGGCTTTAGCCGCAATGTCTTGAAATTGGGAGAAGAGCCTCTTTGCTCTACCAGCTGATGCCCCACGTCATTCATGGCATCGATGAGCTTGTGCTTCAACAGCTCCTGCCTGTTCTCCACCATGGTAAACAGCCAATTGATCTGGATATAGATAATACCAATGAGGGACAGCGAGATCAGAAGAAAGATAATGGGAAAAATTTTTTTCAAACCAAATTGCTTTTATGTACCGGGCATCGGGCCCAACTATAAAGATATTCAAAAGGTCAAAGGATAGGCTGCCTCCATGCCCCACGCCGCAAGCTATTTAACGAAGGTTTCACAAAGAAAGGGGATTTCGTGCTAAAAACCACAGGTTCCCCCGGTCCCCGTTCGGCAGGGACCCACTACTCCCGGAGGTCCGGTTTCCCGCATTTTCCGGCAATTTCCGGCTCCGGAGCTCCCTGTGGAATAATCGCATTTTGTTATCTCCCATAAATACTTAATTTAGACTCTATGGAGAGCCCGGCACCTGGCATATTGTTGATCGCAGATCCATTCCTAAAAGATCCGAATTTCATGCGGACCGTCGTGTTCCTTTGCGAGCACCAGGACGAGGGAAGCTTTGGATTTGTCCTGAATAAGAGTTACGACTACACATTGAATGAATTGGTCAGCGGACTGGACGACCTGAAATTACCCGTTTATTTAGGAGGACCCGTGCAGATGGATACGATCCATTTCCTGCATCAATATCCCGATAAGATCATCGGAGGTTACGAGATCATCGACGGTGTCTTTTGGGGCGGCAGCTTCGAGACGGCCATCGATCTGATACGCGCGGGCGAGGTAGATGTCTCCAAGATCCGCTTCTATATAGGATACTCCGGCTGGGGCAGCGGTCAGCTGGCCGATGAGTTGAAAGAAAAATCGTGGCTGACGGTACAGGCCAGCCGTAAGCTGGTATTCCATAAAAAGGCGGATGAGATCTGGAAGGAAGCGCTCCGTCATTTAGGGGGAGAATACGAGATCATGATCAATTTCCCCATTGACCCCCAGCTGAATTAATGTCTGTCCTTCGGACGACGAACCTTCGGTCCGTCAATTAAAAAAAGCTCTCGCGTGAGCGAGAGCCTTGATGTCCTTCTCCAGCGTCCACTAATGAATGGCAAATCTGATCCCCGCCTCGATACCCCAGGTATCCAGATTCTTGACTCCATCGCTGTTGAATGGCGCATAATTGTAGCTGCCACCGATCTTGATAGCCGTCGGTGAATAGCTGCTCAATGGAATATAAAAGCCAGCCTCTCCCTTCAATGCCCAATTGGCTTTGGAATGCGGGTCATCGAATTCTCCCAGGTACTGGTCGAATGTGGCGAAATTCACCCCTGCCCCCGCTCCGACATAAGGGCGAATAAATCCTTTCTTCGTCAATGTATAATCGGCCGTCAGCAATACCGGTATCTGCTGTATGGAATTGCTTACCACCGCGGACACCGTAGTACCTTTCCCGTCATCATAGGTCTGGCGGGGATACTTCTGATAATAGTCGTTGTATCCAAAGCTCAATCCAAGGCTCAATTGATCATTCACGGGATAAGCCAGCCCTGCATTGAACCCCTTGTAAGCCGGATGAGATACATAATCCTTGAATGAACCCGTAGGGAAATTCACGCCATACCCCACCGTGACATTCAAATAATTCTGAGCGCGGAGGGCAGGACAGCTGAATAATAGTACGATTGCCGCTACTCCTCCATATTTTAATAATGTACGCATGTTATACCTCCTTGCTGTTCTACGATGATGATTATTGTTTAAGATAAGCGGACTGATCCATCAACGCCTGTACTTCCGCAGCCGCATTGGCCTGACGAAATACATCTTCGCCTCTTGCCAGCCCCGTCCATACGGTCTTGATCTTGTTGCCATCCGCAGACGCATTCTTTAGGTCCAGCAGATCGATCTCCAAACCCCCGCTGCTTATGGAATATACGCCTACGGCATAATAAGGCGGGTAATACCCATAGCCGCCATAACCCCAGTAATAAGGATCCCAGTAGCTGTCATAGTAATCCCAATAATCCCCATAACTAAAGACGCCGGTGGAGGTATTGTATACTCTCGAAATATTCACGGCCAGGTCGGGCGAGGATTCCCTGGCCACCAGCTGATAGCCCCGCTGCTGAAGAATGCTTTTCGTGACGGCGATCACCGTACTGTCAAAGGAAGACAGCTCTCGTCCGTATAATTGATTGTCCTGGATGACGTCTACCGAATCGGTGACGCTGAATGTTTTATAACTGGCAAAATTAGCCGTCGTATCGTAATTGGAGATGTAGATACGCGACTCGTCGTTAGTAAGATTGTTCAGAGGATCCTTCCGGCAGCTTCCAAAGGCGAATATTGTCAGCAGCGCTACTCCTGTCAACCATCCTATTCTTTTCATAATCGGTGCTGTTTTAATATTTAAGAATATGTTCACGATACAGCACTATAGACGCAAATAGGGTGCCTTAGGTTTAAGCGCTATCAGGGCTTTAACAGAGGACTAACAAAAACCCCCGGTGTAAACCGGGGGCTCCTTAAAACTAACATTTCTTTTTCCTCGGGTGGGGACCGCGCGTGTAAAGGGCCGAACTATTTGCCTTCAACAGGTACAGCGCCTTCAACCAAAACGGTCACTTTATTGTGGATGACTTCTACGAATCCGCTTTGGATCGTAAAGTACGCGAGGTGGCTTTTATTATCCTTCAATACTTTCACCTTCCCGGCCTTCAGGGCGCTGACCAGCGGAGCATGCTTCTCCAATACTTCAAAAAGACCCGACACGCCTGGCAATTGCACGCCGTATACGTCGCCGCTGAATAACGTCCTTTCGGGTGTTAATATCTCGAGATTCATTAGTATTACGATTTAAACTTCGTCCGGGTTGCTTGTCCTAACCCTGGCAGAACTTGTTGTTTGTCCTAACCATTGGCTGGCCCCATTAACCTTGAGCCTGTGCCAGCAGCTTCTTACCTTTCTCGATGGCGTCATCGATCGTACCTACCAGGTTGAAAGCCGCCTCGGGATACTCATCCACTTCACCATCCATGATCATATTGAACCCACGGATAGTTTCATCGATGGGAACCAGCACCCCCTTCAGGCCGGTGAACTGCTCAGCCACATGGAAGGGCTGGGAAAGGAAACGCTGTACCTTACGGGCCCGGGCAACGGTCATCTTATCCTCGTCGCTCAATTCATCCAGACCAAGGATCGCGATGATGTCCTGCAATTCTTTATAACGCTGCAGGATCAGCTTGACCCTGTTGGCGGTGTTATAGTGCGCATCCCCAACGATAAGAGGAGTGAGGATACGGGAAGTGGAGTCCAGAGGATCTACGGCCGGATAGATACCAAGGTCGGCGATCTTACGGCTAAGCACCGTCGTGGCATCCAGGTGGGCAAAGGTCGTAGCCGGAGCAGGGTCGGTCAGGTCATCCGCAGGTACGTATACGGCCTGTACGGACGTGATGGAACCATTCTTGGTAGAAGTGATCCTTTCCTGCATGAGACCCATTTCGGTAGCCAGTGTCGGTTGATAACCCACCGCTGAAGGCATACGTCCCAACAGGGCCGATACTTCGGAACCCGCCTGGGTGAAACGGAAGATATTATCTACGAAAAAGAGGATATCACGTCCCTGTCCCTTGCCATCTCCGTCACGATAGTACTCGGCAATGGTCAGACCACTCAGGGCCACACGGGCACGTGCTCCGGGGGGCTCATTCATCTGTCCGAAAACAAAGGTCGCCTTGGAGTCGGACAGCTCCTGCAGATTGACCTTGCTCAGGTCCCATCCGCCATGTTCCATGCTATGTTTAAAATCTTCGCCGTACTTCATGATGCCGGCTTCGATCATTTCACGCATCAGGTCATTCCCTTCACGGGTACGCTCACCTACACCGGCAAACACGGACAATCCGGAATATGCCTTGGCGATGTTGTTGATCAGCTCCTGGATAAGTACCGTTTTTCCTACACCGGCGCCACCGAACAAGCCGATCTTACCACCTTTTGCATAGGGCTCGATCAGATCGATTACCTTGATACCTGTATATAATACCTCCGTGCTGGTGCTCAGATTTTCGAAGGCGGGGGGCTTACTGTGGATAGGGCGGCCATGGGCCTTGGAGACAGCAGGCAGTCCATCGATGGGATCGCCCGTTACGTTGAACAGACGTCCCTTAATAGCTTCTCCCGTGGGCATGGCAATAGCGGCGCCGGTGTCTTCGACAGGCAGCCCGCGCACCAGACCTTCCGTACCGTCCATGGCAATACAACGAACGCTGTCCTCTCCCAGGTGCTGTTGAACCTCCAACACCAGTTTTTCACCATTGGAACGCTTCAGTTCCAATGCATTATATATTTCAGGGAGTTTCCCCTCGAACTGCACATCGATTACAGCGCCGATGATTTGTTTGATCTTACCGGTACTTGCCATATTTAAGGAGCTTTTAATTTTGGCTGCAAAGGTAAGGGCGGAAGCCCAAAGTCCAAAAAACTGTTTGAACTTTTCAGGATTCGATTCGTTTGCTTCCAAGGGTTAAATTTGCCATCCGTCAGGAACCGCCGGAGGCGGTTCGTCCGAAGGACAATCATTAGCTTTGTGCGGGAATTGGGCTATATTTCGGGCAGGAACAATTCCCGCATTTTATTATGCAATTATTATCTGTCAATACCCCCGGACTGGAAAAGGATTTCATACGCGTCAACGTAGAGCTCAACCGCAACGTGCCCGGCTATATCCGCCCCATCGATGACGAGATCCGGGAGATCTTCAATCCCAAAAAGAACAAAGCTTTCCGGCACGGTGAGGTCGCCCGCTGGGTGCTCAAGGATGATCAGGGCAGGCTCAACGGCCGAATCGCGGCTTTTGTAAATAAAAGATATAAGAATAAAGGGGACGATGTGCCCGTGGGAGGCATCGGATTTTTCGATTGCATCAACGACCAGCAGGCGGCGGATATGCTCCTGGACGTAGCCCGGCACTGGCTTGCGCAAAAAGGCATGGAAGCCATGGACGGTCCCATCAACTTTGGTGAACGGGACAAGTGGTGGGGTTGCCTGGTGGAAGGCTTTAAAGAACCTCCTTATGGAATGAACTTCAATCCGCCCTATTACCAGCAGTTGCTGGAAAACTATGGCTTCAAACCCTTCTATCACCAGCTATGCTTTGGCCTGGATCCTAAAAGGCCGGTGAGCGATAAGGTCAAACAACGACACGCCGCGCTGGCTGCCGATCCCGAATACAGCGCTCATACCATCGAAAGGTCCCGGCTTGAAAAATATGCGGATGACTTTGTAGCTATTTACAACGGCGCCTATGCAGGACATGGCGGGTTGAAGGAGATGAAGAAAGACCAGGTCATGGCCCTCTTCAGAAAGATGAAGCCCCTGATGGATGAGAGAATAGTATGGTTCGCCTATCACAAAGACAGACCCATTGCCTTTTTTATCAATATCCCGGACCTGAACCAATACTTCAAGCACTTCAACGGCAAGTTCGGGCTCCTGCAAAAGCTCTGGTTCCTATGGCTGAGATTTAGGGGTGCCTGTCATTATTTCACCGGACTGGTCTTCGCCATCATCCCCGAATTCCAGGGGAAAGGAGTAGATGCCTATATCATCGGGGAGTCGGCCGCGGTTATCCAGCCCGACACTCCATATACCTACCTCGAGATGCAGTGGATCGGGGATTTCAACCCCAAAATGGTCAATGTAGCCAAGACCCTGGGGGAGACCTTTATCAGCCGTAAATTGACGACCTACCGCTACCTTTTCGACAGGGGCAAGGAATTCAAACGGCATCCCATGGTGTCCTGATGCGGTGTGGAAAATTCCCCTTATGGGAATATTTTCCTTTCGGGAGATTCCCTTATAGTAAAAGTCCTACATAAGAAATTGACTTAGAAGCTTATTTTTTCCGGCATGGGCTATGCCTATCAAAGAATGTCAAAGATACACTTGATAAATAGGAGTGAAGATCCAAGTCCAGAAAAACCGGTGAAAATCTAAAGCTGAACAAGATCCGATCGTCCTGAAAAGCCAATCCAGTTCCTGTGCCAAGACCAAGTCCAGCCTGTGGCGACCCATTGGTGAAAGTCATGTTGATCCAATATGTGAGGAAAAACCAAGGATTATCGTACTTCTGGACATTATTTGGGCGACCGTCTTCAGACGGTCGCCTTTTTTTGTGGTATCGAGTTATGCTTTCTTCAGACAATACACCGAGCCGTCCGTACTGCTGAATACAATATGGTCTTTGTAAAGGGCGGGGGACGAATAGACGGCCCCGATATTATTCAGGAATGCTAAATACTCCTTTTGGGAGTGGATGATGGAAAAGATATCGTCCCGGTAAGTATCGTCAGGCTTGAAATATTTCAACCTGTTTTCCTTATACTTGTCCGTGGCAACGCTCCAGGCAATGGCGCCCGTCCGGAGATCGATGCCGAGCAGCTTGCCCATAAGCGTGGTCGTATAGCACATATTGGTCGTCAGTACGCTGGATCCGAATACATTGAATTGTACATTGCTCCGCCAGACCTCTTTGCCATCCTCCGTTCGTAGTTCCAACAGCACTTTGTCATCCGACGTGCCTACCAGCACTGCCGAATCATGATGCGTAGCCGTGATCACGGGCGCCCAGCCTTTTGGATATTGTTTGTTCCAACGGCAATAGCCCTTTTCGGCATCGATGGCATAGAGGTTATAATCCCGGCTGCCAATAAGTACGATACCACTAACCACCGTCGGCGAGAATTGCATCTCTCCTTTTGGAAAAAATCGTTGTCCCAATGATTTCATCTTCCAGACCAGGCTCCCATCGCTGGTATTCAGGGCATAGGTATAGCCGTCAAAAGAGCCTACGAACAAATGTCCTTTGTACAAGGCGGGTTTGCTATGCACGACATCCCCTGTCTTATACTTCCAGATAAGGGTTCCCGAGCGTTGATTCACCGCATATACATACCCGTCACCAGAGCCGAAGAAAAGGGTATCGCCCTTTATCACCGGTGTGGACTGATAATAATCATACTGATCATACATGTGCTCCCCTTCCGTCCGGAAGGTCCATTGCACGCGGCCATTGTTCTTATTCAGGCAATAAAGACTGCTGTCCCCGCCTATAAGGAACAGATGGTCCCCATCGATGCCGACACCCGATCTCACAGGTCCTTTCGTAGGGAATTTCCATGCCACTTTGCCCGATGCAATATCCAGACAATACAGTGTGCTGTCGTTATTGCCGACATACACCCGCTCCCCATCGATCTGCGGCGAAGCAAAAAAGGGCTGTTTTGCCGTGAATTTCCACGCCAGTGCGGGAGCAACGGAAAAATCATCCGCAGCCGCCGGAGCCTGTGATGGGGACATGGATTGCCCCTGACCAGTCATAGCCAGCACAAGAAAGAAGAGCATCATTGATCGCATGAAAGGAGTTTTCACGGAAGTTACCGAAAAGAAAGGGCATCCCTGTCTGCTAAGGATGCCCTGAATAGCCTTTCGGGAGCTTATTTTCCGGGTTGGGGATCAGGAAGTTTCAAATCCTATCCGATCCCTTCCTTCCCAGGACTGCTTTTCCATCTTTCCATTAATAAGGCCTTCGATCGCGGCATTGATTCGCTTCAGCTGCTCGTCCTGATTGCCAACCGTCAGCCATATCTCCTGAATCTGGCGCTCCAGGTCCTTATAGGTCAAAGCAAACTGACGCAAAGCAATGAAGGCCCGGACAATGACAAGATTCATCTCGATGGCCTTGTCGCTTTTCAGGACGCTGGCCAGCATGGTTACCCCATGTTCCGTAAAGGCGTAAGGATTGTACTTACTGTAATTCCCCTTCCCCGAATTCTCTAAGATCACAATTTGTGATCTTAGACGATTGTACTCCTCCCTGGTCAATTGGAACATAAAATCCTCCGGAAATCGCTTATAATTTCGCTTAACTGCCTGATTTAGAACACCTGTTGACACTTCATACAGTTCAGCCAGGTCAAAATCCAGCATTACTTTTTGCCCCCTCAGCTCATAGATCTTCTGATAAATAATTGATGTGCTCATAGTAATAAGGTTTTGTCCGGCGAATGTAGCATACCTCATCCATTTCAAAGGTCACAAAATGTGACCTTTGAGCCGTCACCCCACGATCTTCGGCGCCAGCAATTTATACAACACCGGCGTCACCACCCTCGTCAGTATCGTCGAGCTCAACAATCCGCCGATGATCACCAGCGCCAGCGGTGAATACAACGGATTATTCTCCGCCACCAAAGGGATCAACCCTCCGATGGCCGTCAATGTCGTAAGTATGATAGGTACAAACCTTGTCTCCCCCGCCTCCTGTATCGCCTCATCCAGCCCCTTCCCATCCCTCCGCAGTTGATCCGTATAATCCACCAGCAGGATGGAATTCTTCACTTCGATACCGATCAGGGCAATGATCCCGATGACAGCCACAAAAGAGAAGGTATTCCCCGAGAAAAGCAATGCCAGCACCGCGCCGATAATACCCAGCGGCACGACGGAAAGAACGATCAGCGTCCCCCGGAAGGTCTTGAACTCCAGGATCAGTATCCCCAGTATCCCAAATATGGTGATCAGGATGATGGTGCCAAGCCCTCCAAAACTCTCCTGCTTGCTCTCCACCTCGCCGGCGGCCTTGTAATACGACCCCTTGGGAAAGCTCATCTTATCCAACTGCTTCAACAGATCATCCGTCACACGGGTAGTGTTATACCCATTTTGTACAAAAGCGGTGACAGTCGTATACCTGTCCTTATCATAGTGATGTATGCTTGTAGGGCTGCTTTGGAACTGCACTTCGGCCAGCTGGCTCAGGGGAATGGAATTGCCATTGTACGCCCCTATATACACTTTATCCAACGCATCCAGGGATTGACGCTGCGCTCTCGGCAGACAGACATTGATGCTGTAGTCATCGTCATTCGCATTGTCCTTCCGGAACTTCCCTATATCCAGGCCCGCCACGGCCAGTCTGACCGTGCGGTCTATCTCATTCACCGGTACGCCTAAAATGCCCGCCTTCTCCTTGTTCACTTTTATCTTTATATCCGTCTTCAGCGTAGTGAGCTCATTCTTTACATACAAGGTACCTGGCGTCCGTTTTAACAGGTCTTCTACCCGGAAGGCAAGACTCCGCAATGTATCCAGGTCTTCCGAGAACAGCCGGATCGCAATAGGCGCCTCTATCGGCGGGCCCTGCTCGAAATCCTTTACCTCGATGCGCGCACCGGCGTAAGCGGAGAATTTCCGACGCAGCATATCGATAAGCTGCCTCTTTTTCAACGGAGGCGTCTCCTTCAATTGTATAAAGAGCTGTGCATAGTTGCTGACCTCGTTTTGCGGGATGACATTGTAGTAGATACGCGGGTTGCCCCGGCCAACATTGGTGGCATAGTTCTTCAGATCGGGCAGCTGCCGGATCTCCTGCTCCACCCATTTGGTAACGGAATCCGTTGCAGGCAGACTTGTTCCCAGCGGGGTCTCGATATTGACAAGGAACATGGGTTTCTCGCTGGCGGGGAAGACGCTGAATCCCACCACCGGTACCAAAAAGAGGCAACCTGCAAAGATCACTAGCGCCACCAGCAGGGTAACCACGGGGCGGGCAATGGCCGCGTGCAGCAGACGGCGATAAGAGCCATTGATAAATCGCTTTAGTCCACGCAGGAAAAAATTGCCTTCCGGATGCTCATGTCCGCTGAGGATACGGCTGGAAAGAAAGGGCACGATCGTCAACGATACAAAAAGAGAAGCCAGCACGGTCGTAACCACCGCCGCGGGCAGGCTGCGGATAAAATCCCCCGCCCCTTCCGGCAGGAACATCAGCGGCAAAAAAGCGAATATAAGCGTGGCGGTACAACCCAGCACAGCCAGACCGATCTGCCGGGTAGCGGCCATAGCGGCTTCCTTTCGCCCATATCCCATACGCAGATAACGCTCGATATTCTCCACGACCACGATGCTGTCATCCACCAGCAGTCCCAGCGCCACCACCATGCCCACGATGCTCAGCTGGTTGATGGTGATATGGAAAAGGTCCAGCAAAAAAAGCCCGATGGCCAGCGACAGCGGAATAGATATCATCACCACGATGGAAGCACGCGGCCCCAGCGGCAGCAAGGTCAGCAAGACCAAAAAGATCGCGATGACAAAGTCCATACCGAAATGCCCGAGACGCGTACGCACGCTCTCCGCATTGTTAAAGCTTTTTTCATACACAATAGAGGCCGGCAGCTCCTTTTGGAACTGTTGCAGGACAGGCTCCATCTCCTTTTCTACGGCGAAAATATTGGTGCCCGACTTGCGGCTGGCAGTGACGAAGACCGCACGCTTGCCGTTGAGCCTGCCGATATAATTCTGTTCCTCATAGTTGAATTCCACATCGGCCAGGTCTTTTACGTAGATGATCTTACCACCGGCGCTGCTGACGATGGTGTTTCGGATCTCATCCACATTTTTATAGTCGCCGCTGGTCTTTACATTGAATTTTTTGGCGCCCATCTCGATACTGCCCGCGGGGATGTTCACATTCTCGCTCTGTATGGCACGGAGCAGGGTGTTCAATGGTATCTTGTTCTGCGCCAGCTTTTCCAGGTTCAACGATACGCGGACCTGTTGCTTGGGAAAGGCCCAGTTCTCTACATTTTTCAGGGATTTGATCTTCTCCAGCCTTTCTTTCAGCTTCTTGCTCCATTCTTCCATGTCTTTATACGGGGTCGTCTCGCTGGTAAGAGCTACCTGCAGGATGTTGACATCCGAAGGGGTGAACTTCTGCACCTTGATGCTTTGCACGTCCGAGGGAAGGTCCGGGCGGATGGCGCCCAGCTCACGGACAACGTCCTGGTATTTCTTATCCGGGTCCATCTCATACTTGAACTCGATATTGATCACAGCCAGGCCATCGTCTATCTGCGAGCGGATACGTTTGACATCATCCATCTCGTTGAACCTTTTTTCGATGGGGTTCACGACCAACTCTTCCATATCCTTGGGGCTGGTCCCGGGATAGATCACGATGGTGGAAAACTGAGGGGCCTGTATATCCGGGTCTTCACCCCGGGGCATGTTCAGAAGAGAATTCACGCCGATGGCTGCCAGCATCACGAATACGATGAGCGTGAACTGGTAGTTCTTTACTGAAAAATCGGTGATCTTCATAACAATTATTTTGAGGGAGTGTTTTCATTAGGAGCAACCTTTACAACGGAGGTTGCTGTCAAATAACCGACGCCGTCGGTGATCACCTGTCCCACGCTATCCAGCCCGCCGCTGACAGCAACCTTATCCTTTGTCAGAAAGGCGACTTGAACAGGGTTCTTCTTCACCGTCCGCTGATCCGCATTCAGTGTATACACATATCCCGTCTTGCCCTCCCCTTCCACCAATGCCTCGATGGGGATCATGGTCAGCGATTGCCGGGAGGAAGGCCGCAGCTGCAGGGAGCAAAAAAGACCGGGGGCCAGCTTACGGCCGGCGGGTGACACCGTGACTTCTATCGGGTAGGTACCGTTGACAGGGTCCGCGCCTTCCGCCATCTTGGTGATGGCGCCGGTAAAAGTCTGGCCGGGATAAGCCTCGATGGAGACAGTGGCCTTATCTCCCTTCTTAAGGATCACCCAGTCACGATCGGACACGCCAAAACGCACTACCCATTCATTCTTTTCCGTGCCATTGAATATAAAGACATCCTTTCCGACGGAAGCCATTTCTCCTTCGTTCATCAGCTTCTGCAGGATGACACCGCCGGCCGGGGCATGTATCTGGGAATATTGCTGGTTGAATTTGGCGATACGCAAGGCTTCCGTTGCCACGCTGACCTGTGTACGCGTGTTTTGCAGCTGCTCCAGCGAAGCCACCGTATCCCGGTAAAGGTTGCTGATACGGGCTTCATCCCGCTGGTTCTTTTCCAGGCTTTGCGAGGCTTGCCGCACCTGTGCATCTATCTCCGTGAGGTCCAGGGTCGCCAGCAGCTGCCCGGCTGCAACATGGTCGCCCTCCTTTACATATATCCGGGAGATGACGCCGCCGATCTTGAAAGAAAGACGGGCTTCCTCGTTGGAGGCTATCAGCCCGGAATATTGGAGATCACGACTGTAGCTGCCCATTGTCACTGGCTGTAGTTTTACCAGGATGGGGTCTTCCTCTGTCTTTTGCTGAGTGGCCGCTTTGTTATCGCCGCATTTTACCAGGGCGAAGGCGAGTATGGCCACGAGAGGGAAACGTAGCGCTGTAAAGAATTTGGAATGCATGGTTTTTAGTTTATAGTTTCTTGATGATGTATCTCGGGGATCAGAATTTATAAGAGGCCGTTGCCCGTTCCAGGTCCGCGGCCCTGTTCAGCACCGTGAGACAGCCCAGTGAATAGCGTAGCTCCGCGCTCGTCATTTGTGTTCGGGCATCGATCAATTCTATTTGAATGGCATTGCCTTCCTTGAACCTCCTTTCCGCCAGGCGATAGGTCTCCCGGGCGCTGGCCACTTCATCCGTGAGCGATTGCAATGCTTCGACAGCCGAGGCGTAGTCATTGGCGCTGGTCTGCACCTGTAGCGTCAACTGCTGTGTCAGCTCCCGGTATTGATCCTGGATGGCATTTATATCTATCTCCGATTGGCGGATCTTGTATTTATTATCGTTTGCCTTGAAAAGAGGCCACACCAGCTGTACGCCCGCCAGCTGATAGAACTGATCGCTGTTGAATTTGAAGCCGAACCCCTGCCATCCGATATCATAGAAGGCATTGAGCCTGGGGACGAGATATTGACGATCGTACTTCAGATTGGAGGTAAAGATCTTCTGCATGCTGCCCAGTTTGGCCAGTTCCTCCCTTCCCGTAACATTCATACTCACTTCACTCGCTATTCCCGGTTCCAAAGCAAAAAGCCTTTCATCTGTCCGTATCTCCGCATCCAATGGCCTGTTGAGTAAGAAATTGAAATAAGCGGCGGCATTGCGCTGTCCATTCCTGGCTTCGATGAGCGATGATTCCACCTGGCTGACCTGCGCCTGGGAACGCAGCACGATCTCTTTGGTAGCCATCCTGTTCTCTACGAATTTTTCGCTGACTCGTTTATTCTCCTTCACCAGTCCAAGCGCATTGGTATAGATACTTACCGCCCGGTCGGCTTGCAGGTATTGATAATAAGCCTGACGGATCTGCTGTACCAGCTCCCGTTTGTAGACATCCAGATCGGCGCGGCGCGCATTGATCATTTCATGATTAACATCACGGTTGTGTTGCAGATCGGTGTTGATCAGCGGCAGCGTGACCTCCATCTTCGTGTCATGGTAGTCGTTGGGGAGGAACTGGATGGACTGATTGGGCACCTGGGGGAACTTATTGGAGGACGTAAGCTGGTTGAGAGTGGAATAAACCCCGTTGAGCAGATCGCCCACCGGGATATCCTGGCTGCGGCCGCCATGTGCCAGCGTATACTGAGAGCTGAAGTTGGCTTGAGGATAGAAAAGGGACTGAGCTCTTTTCAGGTCCAGCAAAGACTTTTGCAGGTCGAAACCCCGCTGCCGCAACGCCAGGTTGCTGTCCAGTCCCAGACGAATATATCCTTCCAGGATGTCGGAAGAGGCTGAAAGGCCGGGCAGGGTCGCAGTCCTCCCGGATGTGGGTGCGGAAGGGTCCTGTGCCGCCAGGCCAAAGGCGAACAGTACGGCGAAGAGAAAGGTGATAAGCTTTGGTACCATGTTTAATTTATTTATCTAGTGAATTTTATTAACGATGTTAAGTATGGTGGTTAAAAAAAGGCCCATATGGGCTCTTTAAGCAGTTTCTTCTACGCTATATCACTTTTCCTTCCCAGAAATATCCAGGGTATTGATCAGCCAGGTAAGGGATTGCCGGATCATCGGCACCACGTTCTCCTTTTCCGGTACCAGCTTCTCCAACCGCTGTCTTGTCGCCAGCGATACCAGTCCATGCACCATGCTCCAGACGGAAAGGCTGAGCATCGTGGGGTCTGTCTTGGCGATATACCCTTTTTCCATACACTCCGCCAGCGTATCCCGCAGCCGTGTAAGGGCCGCATCCCCGTTCTCCCACTCGCACCCCATCTCCGTCAATTTGTCCATCGGCTCCGGCTGAATAAACATAAGGTCATAATACTCAGGGTTTTCCATACCGAATCGTATATAGTTCTCACCCATCTTATGCAGCCGCAGCAAGGGATTGTGGATCTCGTCCAGGTCCTTGTTCATCTCCTGCATTTTTAAAAAGCCGATCTCATGCAGGTTGTAAAAGATCTCGTCCTTATCTTTAAAGTAGAGATAAATGGTGGTAGGGCTGTATTCGATGATATCGGCTATACGACGTATGGATACATTGCCAAAACCCTCTTCCACAAAGAGTTTCATGGAAGCCTCCAGTATCCGCTTGCGGATCTCGAGTTTCTGCTTTTCTTTTCTTTCTGCAATTCCCATATTAAATAATTAACACGGCAAATTTAATTAACACTGTTAATATTCCAAATTTTTTTTTACCCTTTTTTTTGCCCATCCTGCCTTATGGCCCCCGGTCCTTCCCTCCAGCTCCCCGGGATGACCCCAAATTTTGCCCGTTATTGGTATTTGTGGTAGGTTTGCCATAAGAGTATACCATGGATAAATTCATTGTCTCTGCAAGAAAATACAGGCCTCAGGATTTTTCGACGGTAGTAGGGCAGTCCCATATTACCACCACACTTAAGAATGCCATCAAAAACAATCAGTTAGCGCATGCTTTCCTATTTTGTGGACCCAGGGGCGTAGGTAAGACAACCTGTGCCCGTATCCTCGCGAAAACGATCAATTGCGAGAATCCCGATCAATATGGGGAAGCCTGCAATAAATGTCATTCCTGTGTGTCTTTCAATGAAGGCACTTCCCTGAACATCCATGAGCTGGATGCCGCCAGCAATAACTCCGTGGACGATATCCGGACCCTGGTGGAACAGGTGCGATTTGCTCCGCAGGCAGGCAAATACAAGGTATATATCATCGATGAGGTGCACATGCTCAGCTCCTCCGCCTTCAACGCATTCCTCAAGACCCTGGAAGAGCCGCCCTCCTATGCCATCTTCATCCTGGCCACTACGGAGAAGCACAAGATACTTCCCACCATTCTCTCCAGGTGCCAGATCTTCGATTTTAAACGCATCACGACGGCCGACACCGTGGAACACCTGCAGGACATCTGCAACAAAGAAGATATAACAGCCGAAAAAGCAGCCTTGCAGGTCATCGCGCAGAAGAGCGAAGGCTGCATGCGGGACGCATTGAGCATACTGGACAAGATCGTCAGCTTCACCAACGGTGAGCTCAGCTATAAGAACACGCTGGAGCATCTGAATATATTGGATGCGGATTATTATTTCAAGCTGCTGGAAGCTATGCAGCAACAACAGCTGTCGGACGCATTGCTTGTGTACGATGACATCAACCGGAAAGGCTTCGAAGGCGACCTCGTATTGAATGGACTGGCAGAGTTCATCCGGAACCTTCTCGTATGCAAGGATGAGAAAGTAGCATCGCTGCTGGAAGTGGTGGAAAGTTTCCGGGACAAATATATCGCTGCGGGCAAGGCGGTAGATGCGGCCTGGCTGATCAGCGCCCTCAACGTATTGAATGAAGCCGAGATCAATTATAAAGGGGCCCGTAACAAGCGGCTGCATGTGGAGCTGGCATTGATCAAGCTGTCCTATCTGGGACAGGCCCTTCAGCTGACGGCTGAACCTGCCGGCAAAAAAAAAGCCCTTGAATCCGTAAGACCTGTATCCTTCCGGGGTATCCCGGCCATGGAGCTGGTGGTTTCCAGAAGCGCCCCTCAGGCAGCCCCGACATCGGGGGCATCTGCTCCGCAGGAGCAAACACCCGGCGTCGCCTCCACGACCATCGGCGCGACCCCCGGTCCGAAACTCACCGGCCAGGATACTTCTCCGGTCGCCAAAAGCGCGCCTTCTCATAGCCCCGAAGGCGCTAAATTAATGGTGGAGGCGGATGTAAAGACCCCTGACGTCAGGCCCGCCGGTAGCCCTTCCCTGGGGTCTTTATCGAAGATCAGACAGCAATTTTCTTCCCGCCTGCAAAACAGTGAAACACAGGTCCGGCCGCTGGAAGCAGATGCGCTGGCAAAAACCTGGGCCGCCTATGCACGGCAATTGCGGGAAAACAAGAACCCGGCCGTACAAAGCCTGGAGATGGCTGTTTTAAGGATCCTGGACACAAGCAATTTCGAGGTCGTCACCAGCAACAACCTCGAACAAAAATTCATCGAGCAGGAAAAACGTACCCTATCCGAATTCCTGCAAAAAGAATTTGCCAACAAGGCGATCTCCTTTACCGTCATCGTGGAAGAAAGACCCGACACGGAGGAGCCCGTTGAAAGACCCCTGAATACCCGGGAACAGTTCTTGCAAATCGTGGAGCAATACCCCCTGGTAAAAGAGCTGAAAGATCGTCTAAAGCTGGAGCTTGATTATTGATGGCGTACAAGCTTCTTAAATCCCAGTTAAATCAAATGCCGGATTTTTGATATATACCCGGTTGGCGGGAATTTTGCCAATACTAACTATTCTATGACAGGCAATTCGAAACCTCATTCCAAACAACAGATATTTCAAACCAGCTCGCCAGGCAGGTGGCAACGATTTAAATGGGGGGGAAGGGTGATACTGCTGGTGCTTGTGCTGGGTATCGTCATTTTCTCTATTGCCGTCAATCGCGGGTATACCCCTGACCTTCCCAGGATCAAGGAACAAAGCCAGCTGTATAAGAAAGTGCTGGACACCAACCGCCTCCTTTTCAAAGACAACAACCTTTTGAAGCAATATGGAGGCTTTCGTAAATACATCAACGAAAAAGTCCCTTACAACGCAGGGGCCTTTCCCGGACAGGCAAGAAAGGATTCGGCCTCTTTGGCGGCCTCCCGGGCGGATACCAGCTTCCGCTCTTTTACAAAATTCCCTTCCGGCATACGAGCGGCCTTTTATGTGGACTGGGACGCCCAGAGCTTTCTGTCCCTCCAGGAGTATATCTCCAAAATGAACCTCGTCATCCCCGAGTGGATCTTTATCGACCCTACGGCAGACACCGTATTTACCACCATCGACGACCGTGCCCTGAAGGTAATGAAGAGCTCGGGGGTAAAGATCATGCCCATCCTTTCCAATAACTATAAAGAGGTCTTTCGCGGAGATGGGGTCCATCGTATCATCAACGACCCCGTAAAGAAACAGCGGTTGATCGATGACGTAATAAAGATCCTGGAAAAGTACGACTTCGTGGGCGTCAATGTCGACTTTGAAGAATTGCAGGAAAAAAAGAATGAGGCCCTGGTCGAATTCCAGCGCGATGTTTATACCCAGCTGCACGCAAAACATTTCCTTGTCACACAAGACGTCATTCCCTTCAACGAGGATTACAACTTCAAAGAGCTCTCCAAGTACAACGACTACGTCTTTTTAATGGCCTACGACCAGTATTCCGACAACACCGGCCCGGGACCTGTCTCCCATCAGAAATGGATCGAAGGCGCCGTGGATGAGGCCGTCAAAAAGATACCGATGGAAAAGCTTATTCTCTGCCTGGCCGCCTACGGCTATGACTGGAAAATGGGCAAGGAAGTCTCCGCGCGCACCGTCAGCTACCAGCAGGCGCTGTTTACGGCCAAGGACAACGAGGCCCACATCGACTTTGACAACGACTCCTATAACCTCCACTATCAATACGAGGACGAGGACAGTATCCCGCACCAGGTCCAGTTCACCGACGCGGCTACCATCTTCAACGCCCTGCGGTTTGCCACCGAATACGGGATCGCAGGTACGGCCATCTGGCGGCTGGGGGACGAGGACCCCAGGGTCTGGTATTTCTATGACAGGGACATGCAGAAATCAGCCATGGGTCATTTCAATTTCTCGGAGTTCAGCAAAGTAGACGCCATGGCCAACGCCGACTTCGTCGACTACGAAGGCTCCGGGGAAGTGCTTGACATCATCGCTACTCCCACCAACGGACGCATTACACCGGAAGTGAACACAGGCGAGATGCTGATCAGCGAAGAATCCTATGACAGCCTGCCGTCCCGGTTCGTCGCGCGGAAGTACGGGACCAGCGACTCCATGAAGCTGGTATTGACCTTTGACGACGGTCCCGATCCCAGCTACACACCCAAGATCCTGGACATCCTGGCAAAATACCATGTTCCCGCCACCTTCTTCCTCGTAGGGATCAATGCGGAGAATAATATTCCTATTGTGAAGCGGGAGTTCAAAGAGGGACACGAGATAGGCAACCATACCTTCACCCATCCGAACATCGCCAAGGTCAGCCAACGAAGGGCCATCCTGGAAATGGAGTCCACCCGTCTGCTCATTGAATGCATCACGGGGCATTCCACCATCATGTTCAGGGCCCCCTACAATGCCGACTTCGAACCCGAGAAATGGGAGGAGCTGATCCCCGTAGCCATTGCACGTACAAAGAATTACCTGGACATCGGAGAATCCATCGACCCCCTGGACTGGGAACCCGGCACGCCTGCCGATAGCATCTTCGACAGGGTGGTCCGGCGCAAGAATGAAATGACGACATCCGGCCTCAGCGGGAACATCATCCTGCTGCATGATGCGGGTGGGGAGGATAGAAGCGCTACCATAGAAGCCCTTCCCCGGATCATCGAATATTTCCAGGCCCGGAAGTTCCAGTTCACCACCGTGTCCGATATATTGGGCAAGAGCCGGGAAGAAATGATGCCGCCCGTACCAAAAGGCAGCGGCTACTACCTGCTGCAGATAAATTATTATTTCGCCGAGCTGGGTTATTGGAGTGGGCATATCCTGTTCTCCCTCTTCATCGTATTCATGATCCTTTCCGTTAGCCGGGTGATCTTCATGGCCGTTATCGCAACAAAAGAATTCTTCCGGGAGAAAAAATATGCCTTACAGCCCTTCTGG
>DASZXP010000162.1:0-55209 GCA_035545935.1 Puia sp.
CGGTGCTGTCGGATGCAAAATCCCTGGAAAAATCCCTCCCCTCCGCAATACGCCATCTCATGGTCCCACCATAGTCATACGTAGTCATCACTACTCCTATCTCAGGATCGGGGCCGGGCTCCTTCCCTTTCCAGAAAAACCCGGACATAGTTCCCGGCGCCGCGGTGACAGGGTCATTGCACTTTGTCATATCCGCCACCATCCCGGTCTTGCGCAATTCATCCCGTAAAGTATTATAAGGTATGCCATAGATATCTCCGCTGTTCATGGTGACGGCAATAAGCCCTTCCCGTATATAGCCTACGGGTCTGTCCTTTACATACTCCACCTGCCACCGCACCATCACGGTGCTGATGATCAGGGTGACGGATACGGCGAACTGAACGACGACCAATACCTTACGCGGCAGGGAAGCAGCCCGTCCCATATTCAGACGCCCCTTCAACACCTCCACCGGCCGAAAAGAAGACAGATAAAAAGCGGGATAGCTTCCCGCCACCACACCCGTGATCACCACAAACAACGCCATGCTCACCCAAAAAACAGCGCTCCCCACAGGGAGGGACAGCTGCTTTTCCGTCATACGATTGAAAAAAGGCATACACAATCCCGCGACCACGATGGCCAGCACACCGGCCACAAGCACGAAGATCATCGATTCACCCACGAATTGCGCGATCAGCTGTCCCCGCGACGAACCGATAGCCTTTCGTATCCCCACCTCCCTGGCCCTTCTTTCGCTACGGGCGGTGGACAGGTTCATGAAGTTGATACAGGCCAGCAATAGCACGGCCCCGCCGATGATCCCCAGCAGACGTACGATGCGTATGCGTCCGCCTGTGATGACACCATTGTTGAATGTGCTGTACAAATGCCATTTCTTCATGGGATGCAGCAGCAAGGTCTCATGGCTATCCCCCTTTACATGCCCGATCATGATAGTACGGATCTTGGCGGACTCCTTTTCCAGGTCCACATGATCGTTCAGCTCGACATACAGTTTCCAATAGCGGATGCCCCAGTCGCCCTGCACGCCTTTGAACCAATCCAGCACGGTAAGGGCCTTATCCCAGGAGAGGAGCAGACGGGCGTCATGAAAGGTGGAGTTTTCAGGCAGGTCTTCATACACGCCGCCCACCTTTACGGTGGCCATATTGTCCAGCTTGATGATCTTATCCATGGGATCGGCATCTCCAAACAGGCTATGGGCCAGGCTGCGGGTGAGCAATACATTGGCAGGGTCACGCAAGGCGCCCCGGCTTCCTCTGAGCATATGAAGGGTGAGCATTTCGGGGAGGTCTGCCTGTACCCAGCTGCCCGGCGCCGATATCTTTTTCTCATCCACCGTCACGGTATGGGTGAACAAAGGGTAAAAAAGAGCCACCCGTTTGAAGTCATCGGAATATTTGCTCCGCAGCTCTTCCGCCAGGGGGATAGCATTCCCCTCTCCCGTAGTAAGCTCGCCGTTGATAAGCTGGGTATCCATCACCTGCGCCAATCGCCCGTAATGATCATGATACTTGTCCCAGGACAGCTCATCGCCGACCCACAATCCGATGAGGATGGCTACGGCCATACCCGCAGTGAGCCCCAATAAATTGATAAGGGAATACAATTTGTTCTTCCGCAGATGATACTTTAACATACTTTCTTAGTCGCGGGGAGCATCGATATATTACATGAGCCGGCGCCGGCAATTTGTATGAATTGAGGTTTTCGGTGTATGAATTGTACCGGGATGCCGCAATACTTCCCTACATTAGGGCCGTGCTTCGATTTTTAATATACCTCGCCGCCGCCCTTCTCGCCTGCACCCGTCTCCCGGCCCAGCAGCAATATCTCTTTTCTCACCTGGGTATGCGTGATGGCCTGGCTTCCAATGTAGTAAACGGCCTCGAACAAGATGCCAAAGGCTATATCTGGATAGCCACGATGAGCGGACTGGAACGGTACGACGGTCAACGCTTTATTCTCTGGCACCATAAATCCGAAGGCCGCAACTCCCTCCCGAACGACATCGTCCTGGCCATCCGGCTGGACAAAAAAAACCGGCTCTGGGTAGTATGCCAGTACAACAAGATAGGTTATATAGATCTCGAAAATCTGCAATACCACCCGGTGCCAATAGACTGGCCGGAGCCGGAGCTCAGCGGACTGGAAGGCAATATCCACATCGACTATGAAGGGAATATCATCCTCTTCCTCAACTTCAAAGGCACCCTGACCTATGATGAGGGCGCCAAAATTTTCAACCGCAGGAACGTCCCTTTCCAAATGCCGGAAGGCTGGGCAGCGACAGGCATCTATGAGGACAGCATCTCCCACGCTTATTATCTTACATCGGACTCCGGAGTGGTAAAATATGATGTTCGCCACCAAACCCTCTCCTATCGCGATCACAACATAGATCACGATCCCGTGATAGAACATTACCAGCAATACAGATACACCGGCCTTGCTCACCTGGACAGGCAGGGCAATTTCTGGCTCAACGTCTGGCCCCGTGGCGGTCCGGGCTCCTCCTTCTATACTTACAATATCCATACGAACAAGGTAACACCCTGGCATCCCTCCCTCGATAGGCTCATACACGGCGTATACCATGAGGTCCGGCACATCGGAGAACAAAAGGATGGCACCATCTGGTTCATCGGGCTCAACACGCTGGCTATCCTTCGTAAGAACAGCAAGGACTTCGAGCCCCTGCAATCCCGGACTCTGGGAGAGTTCGGCCTCTACTACGACAACGTATCGAGCATGCTCGAAGACAGGGAAGGCAATATCTGGCTGGGCACCGATAAAGGCATTTACCGGTTTAACCCGTACGCCCAGGCCTTCCAGACCATCCCCGAAAAAAGACCGGGCCGGGACACCGTTTTCACGCCCGACGTGACGGATATATCGCAGATCGGCAACGGCGACATCGTGGTAGCCACCTGGGGCAGCGGTCTCTTTGCCTATGACAGCAGCTTTCATCCCATCGAGAGATGGTATGTGACACAAGGTCTGCACAAAGGGGAAGGAGCTTCCTGGTGCATACACGAACGTGCCAATGGCGACCTCTGGAGAGGACATCAGCATGGCGTCATCTACGTCTCTCACCCTGCCACCCATACCACCGAAAGGCTGGAACCGCCCATCTTTCATCACTCCACCATTCGCCAGATAGCAGAGGACAGGAACGGGGACCTCTGGCTGGGCACGCATGCGGGCGACCTGATAAAATGGATTGCCGCCACCAACACCTTCGTCTACATGCAGCTGCTGCACAGCAGCATCATTCGTCTGTATTTCGACTGGAAAGGCGACTGCTGGGCCTGCACCCAAAAGAACGGCCTCTTTCATATCCGTCCCAGCGACGGGTCCATCCTGTACAATTATCTCCCCGACAAGCCAGGGTCGGAAAAACTCTCTACTATCACGACCAATGACATCGTCCAGATCTCGGATAGCCTTTATGCCGTGGCATCCGATAATCTCTATATGCTCGATGTCTACACCGGAATAGTACAGACCGCCAGACAGGGCCGGGATCTACCATTCGAGGGCATCACCAATATCATGCTGGACAGAAAAGGCCAGCTTTGGATCACTTGTCGCAACGGGCTGTGCAGATTGAACCTGCCCAAGGAGGTAAGAAGCACTTTCAGCGAAGCGGATGGCATCGGCTCCAACGCCTTCAACCCCGCCTCGGGCTGCCTGCTTCACGACGGGAGGATAGCTTTCGGCACCATTCACGACATCATCGTCTTCCAGCCTGAACAGATCACGGGCGGCAGTCAGCGGCCGCCCGATGTGGAGATCACGGGCATTGCCGTCATGAACAAATGGCTGCCGCTGGACTCATTGGCCCGTCAGGGAACACTGGAGCTGCCCTATGATGAGAACTCTATTCGCTTTACCTTTTCCACGCTCACCTATCAAAATTCATTTGGCATCACCTACCAGATGGAAAACCTCGATGATAGCTGGATCTTAGCTCAGTCCAACGAGGCGGTGTACAACTATCTCCCGCCGGGCAGCTACACCTTCCGTATCAATGCCCGTAATGGCAAGGATTTGAATAGCCCGCATATCAAAGAAGTCCATATTCTCATAAGAAGCCCTTTCTGGCGCACCTGGTGGTTCCTGGGATTCCTGTTACTGGCGTTCGCGGCCCTCCTGTACTGGCTGGATCGCCAGCGCATGCAGAAAAAAGCGGCCATGGAGAACATGCGTAGCGAGATCTCACGAAACCTGCACGAGGAAGTAAACCAGGCCCTGCAAAATATCAACGTGCTCAGCGAGATAGCCCGTATCCGCGCCCAGAAGCACCCGCAGCAATCCATCAGCTATATAGACGAGATCCATCATAAGAGCCATAACATGATCATCGCCATGGATGATATGCTCTGGAGCATCGACCCCGCCAATGATACGATGGATAAAGCGATAGACAGGATGCGCGAATTCGCAGGCGCCCTCTCACGGAGGAACAATGCCTATATCGAGCTGCAGGTGGACGAAGCGCTCCGCACGCTGAAGCCGGACATGAAAGTAAGACATGAGTTCCTGCTGATATACAAGCTGGCTTTGCGTATGCTGATAGAGGAAATAAAAGTGTCCAATGTCCTTATACAGCTGGATTACCAGCGCCCCCATCTACACCTGACCCTTTTCTCCACGGAAGTACGGCCCGACGAGCGGGGTACGCGCTACTTCAGGCTGCTGGAAGAAATGAAGACGAGGGCCCGGGCCATCCATGGTACGCTGGATCTACAATATGACGACAGGGGCGCGGCTATCCTCCTTATTTGCCCATCCATTTTTTAAAGTCGGTGACCTTCTCCCTGCTCACGAGCGCTTCCTTGTCTACCGCCGGCCGCAACGAAAGGATCAGCCTATTGCCAAAATAGTCCTCTATCCTGTCGATGCTGTTCACCGATACGTAGAAGCTCCGGCTGATCCTGAAATAACGCCGCGGGTCCACCATATCCTCCAGCTCGTCCATCGTATAGTCTACCACGAACTTCCGGTTGTCGATGGTCTTGAAGAAGTTGAGCCTTCCATCGCTAAAGAAATAGGCTATCTCATTCATCTCGATGCTCACCAGCTTCTGCCCGTGCTTGACAAGGAACCGCTGACGGTATTCCTTTGGCTCCAGCCGGCTGCGCAGCTCCTTCAGCAAGCTGTCCAGGCGCGCTTCTTCCATCTCGCCTTCCCTGGGGCCATAGCTCTTCTTCATCTGCTTGTACTTGTCCAGGGCAGCCTGCAGCTCCTCCTTTTGTACAGGTTTCAGCAGATAGTCGATGCTGTTGACCTTAAAGGCCTTCAAGGCATATTCATCATAGGAGGTGGTAAAGATCACGGGGCTTTTTATCTCCGTCAGCTTGAAGATCTCGAAGCTCTGTCCATCCGCCAGCTCGATATCCATCAGGATCAGGTCGGGCGCATCGTGCTCTTCCAGCCATTCCACGGTGCTCTTTATACTGTCGGTGACACCCACTATATTGGCATCCCCTTCTACGGACAATAAGGTCTTTTGTATCTTTTTAACGGCCAGGTCTTCGTCTTCGACAATAAGAATGTTCATGGTAGCTAGATTTTTTAGTTGTTATTCCAGATCAGAGGCAGTACGACCATAAAATTATTTTCCCCTTCCACCACCTGAAAGCCTTCACACTTCATCAGCTTGTATTTGGCGCGGATATTACTCAGTCCTATGCGGGTGGATGGCTTATTGGTAGTCTTGCGTTGCAGATTGTTATTCACCACCAGCTTGTTGCCTGCCGTAGTGAAGATCTCCATTACCAGGGGCTGCTGTCGTGAGACGATATTGTGCTTGACGGCATTTTCCACCAGCAGCTGCAGGCTTAGGGAGGGCAATTGATAAGGGTAATAGCGGCGGTCGATCTCGATGCTGAGCTGAAGACCCTCCCCATAGCGCGTCCGCAACAGCTCATAATACGATTGTATGAACTTTATCTCCTTTTCCACGGTACTGACGCCATCCTCGTTATTGCGCAACAGATACCGGTAGACCTTGCTCAGCTCGTCCAGAAAATGTTCGGCCTCCTTCCTGTCCTCTTCGATAAGAGAGGAAAGGGTATTGAAACAATTGAATAAAAAATGCGGGTTGACCTGTCCCTTTAAATTTTCGAACTCATAGTCCATATTCATCTTTTCCAGCAGCTCCCTTTCCGACAGGTTTTCGCGATATTTATCCAGGAGATACAACACCTCCCACAGCGTTTCGAACAGCAGGTTGATGGACAGCCCGATGAGGTATCCCCACTTCAGATCGGTCCCACGCAGATGATATCCCAATATATGGAAGCAGTCATAGACGTAGAATATGAACAGCACGCTGGGGGTCATGACGACAAGGTTGACCAATGCCTTGAAGAAGATCCGTCTGCCAGTCAGCTTTAGGGAGGGGAATTTCCGGCGGATGACGGAGTCATACTGTACGTGGAAAAACCAGCTCACGATGCCGATGCCATAAATGAGAGGCCAGGAGACAGCCCATACCCGCCAATCCGTCAAAAACCTCCCGGGGTATAAAATGGCATTCCATGTCAACGTGATCACCGGCATGGAGATCCAAAAACTTACTGTATGTACCCTCGAGGGGCGGGTGAATTTCATAGCGGGGATCCGTTTAGTTCGATGAGGGGAATGATCACGCTACGTCGCGTAGGCGATTCGTGTATCTCTACTTCCGGCCTGCCCAGCAGTCTGTACTTGCTCACGAGGTCGTCCAGCCCTTCTTCCTGGTCGAACCCGTCCCCTGTGACGGGCTTTGGCTGCAGGGTATTGTCGATGACCAGGCTGCGCAGCGATGTACGTATATCTATCTGCAATGGATGGACCTTACTGAAGCTATTACGGTAAATTATATTCTCCAGCACCACCAGCAGACTCATGGGGGCGATGCGCTTCATCGACTCCCCCGGGTCCACGTCGACCACCACTCCCAGGGCGGCGCCAAACCGGGTCTTGACCAGGTATAGATAAGAATCGATGAATTTCAGCTCCTCTTGCAGACTTACCAGCTGCTCCTCATCCCCTTTCAATAAATAGCGGTACACCTTGGTCAGCTCGTCGAGGAATCTGCCTGCCTCGTTCTCATCCTCCTGTATCAGGCTCGACAACGAATTGAAACAATTGAAGAGGAAATGCGGATGCAGCTGCCGGCGAAGGCTCATCAAACGGCTTTTCTGATAGGCGCTCTGGAGCCGATTGGTCTCCGTCATGGCATTCCTCCATTTTTCCCATCCCAGCGCTGCCTCGTTGACAAAGGTGAGGATGGCGCTGGCAAGACAGCCATAGCCCGTGACCCACCATTCCATATAGCGCCGGATGGAACATCCCGTCAGCGCCAGCCGTTCGTATAGAAGATATACGCCCTGTACGGTCAGCAGGTTCATCACACAGAACAGGGGCAGCAGTATCGCTATCCGCCTGAACAGCTCGTCGTCCCCGGGAAACCGCCTCTTCACCACCATCGCCGCCATGCCAAAGACAGAATAAATGACGGCAAAATAGACTACAGAGATGCCATAGTACCTGAAAAAATTGCCAAAGGAGCTAAAAACACAGGAGCCGAACAACAGCAGGTTGATCAGCACGGTATAGGGGGTCATGAACCATATAAAGATCTTTGGCTCTATCCTGCTATACCTTTTTATTCTCATGCTGTCAAATTAAATAAAAATCTATAATTCGAGCCATCTGATGGCAGCCTGTATCTTTTTGTCCTTGCTATAGTCGGAAAGATCATCGCCGCCCGGCACCCATTCGTCGGGTATCAGGTTCCGTGGGTAGACCCTGTGCTTCCTGTCCGCCAGCATGGTCTCCGCCATCACGATCGCCACCTTTCCATCCACGATCAAATGTCCATCGTTGGCAGTGGTGTATCCGGCCGTGGGTTCGCCGATAAAGATAGTATGCTTCCGGCCTCGGAAAGCTACGGCTATGGATTCCCCGGCACGGCCCGTGCCATGACCGGTGAGAACCACCACCGGAGTACGTGTATCTAGTATATGCCGGCCCTCGGGAGCGTCCACCTTTATCATATCCAGTATCTTTCCTGTACAGTCGGCATTTCCCAAAAAATACCCATTGCCCAGCAGCGGCGAGATACCTTCGAGCATCGGCAACATCGCTCCATCCGTGGTCAGCCGCAGGTCGAGGATCAGCTTCCGCGCGCCCTCCGTCTCCAGGGCGAATAGGCTGTCCCGCAGCGATGGCGACATACCGCCGGGCACCCGCAAATAGCCGATGCCACCGGGCAGCATCTTTTTTATGATGCTGCAGCCCTTGGTCCATTCATGCCTCAACGCCTCGGACAAAAAAGGCGGTTCCGACCTTTCCCATCGTAATAGGGTATCGCCCACAGCCAGTCCTCCATGATGGTCATCCACCGCCTCGAAAAGCCAGGAGATCGCGGGCCCGAGGTCCTCCCAGCGGGTAGCCTCCCCCGCCAGCTCGTAAGCCCGCTCCCTGACATAATCCCAATCGGGCCGTTGTCGGTGTAAAGCATGCGTACGCAACAACGTTATCGACGAGTCGAGCACCTGTTTTACACTATCCGGCTGCGCGTTAGCGCCTTGTCCAATGCCTATCCATAAAAAAATGGCGATGATCATTTTTTGGGTATCCATGCTGGTACAGTATTGTTGACGGGCTTCGTCGTCTTGAGATAGTGATAGATGCTGCTCAGGTCTTCGTCCGTCAGTTTGGCAAAATTCTGCCAGGGCATGGGCGGCATCAAAGGACGCGCATCCGGAAGACCCATCCACTTGCCTTCACGCAGGCAACGAATGAATTGGTCCTCCTTCCAATTGCCTATGCCTGTTGGATCCGAAGTGAGGTTGGCCGCGAAAGAAATACCCCAGGGTCCCACCGATGCTGTCAGGTCCTGGTTGAACAGGTACCAGCTCTTTGTCGTGACAGTGTCGAAAGAGGACAATGGCCTGGCGGCGGGGAATCCGGAAAAGCGCAGGTCCATATCCACCTCGGGACCATGCGGCCCCATTTTTTTGGGGGAATGACAGTCGTCGCATCCCATCGTGGAGACCAGGTATTCACCCCTCTTGACCAGCTGAGCGCTGTCCTTCAGCGTGTCTTTGACAGCTTCATGACAGGATGCATTCATTAAAAGCGTTAAGGCCACTGTCACTGCCATTACAAAAAATAGCACATTACGCATATTCGGTTTGGTTTAAAAGTTGCAATAATTGGGATTTATTCCGCAGCAGCCAGCTTTCGAAGCTTTGCATGCGGGGGTTCATATAGTAGCTGTTCATCAGATCGCCCCGGCGATGGGGAATATGCAGACGCTGTACCTCGAACATGTTGGCCAGCTCCTCCGCACCGGGGAAGCCCAGGCCGGCATATACATCGCGCGGGATATATCGATAGCGTACGGTGACGCCCAGCACACGGCTCATGATGGCGGCATATTCGGAACAGGTACGGTTCTCTCCTACCACACCGACGGTCTTGCCCACATAGATATCCGGGTGGTCGAAGATCAGGCCTGTTATAGGACCCAGGTCCTCCGGCGTGACCATGGCTAACGGCGTATGGCCTTGTGGGAATCCGAAGTAGAACGCGCCGTCCTCTTCACGCTGGGGCGGGAAGAAATAAAGGAAATTCTCATAGTAAAAGGCCACATGCACAAAAGTGGAGGAGATGTCCCTGCTCCGGGTATATACTTCCAACGCCGCCTTGATATCGCAATGAGGCACGGACAGCTTATCGCCGCTGAGGGTCTTGTAAGAAGGCAGGCTGCTATAGACGAAGTGTTTCACCCCCGATGCATGTACGGCATCGATGAGGTTCTTTCCCTGCTCATATTCTTTTCCAAAATGTTCCCAGAAATTGGTCAGACCAAAGACGCCATAACATCCCTTTGTGGCTTCCAGCAGGCAGTCCATATTATCCAGATCGCCCGCTATAATGATAGCTCCCGCCTTTTGCAATGCCCGTGCCTTTTCAGAGCCGGCATCCCGGGTGAGACAGCGTACTTTCCACTTGCCCGTCTGCAGCAAGGCCCGCGCTACACTGCCCCCTTGCGCGCCCGTGGCGCCTGTTACCAGGATGATCGGCCGGTTGTCATGCGCTTGATCAAATTGTTGTGACATAAAATTTCGCTTTATAATTTTTTATTGCAATTCCTTTATCCACTGCTCCGCGAAAGGCTTTGTCTGCTCATAGACATCTTTTCCGGCGCGATAGATCATCTTCCATTCGTTGCTCTTGGACTGATAGGCGGGATTGACAAATCGCTTCTTGCCATACTTCTCCGTCAGCTGGGCCGAAAAGTCCACGGTAGCAGCCACTTCCAGGTAATGCTGCAGACGGGCTTTGACGAATTGTTTGCTGTCCGTAGGATACTCCGTCTCCCAGCGTTTTATCGTCTTATTGTAATCCTCTATATCCCGCTTGTTCGTTCCTACCTGCTGTTCATACATCATTTCGATGGTGGGATTGTTCGGTTCCTGGTAGTCCTTCAGCATCTTTCGGTATACATCGATGGAGGATTGATAGCTTTTCTTCTGATCGGCCGGCATCGTTTTGGCCAGTCCTTCCATGGTCTCGATGGATTTTTTCAGTTCGGCTATCTGCTCACTCCTGATCTGTTCTTTTGTCTTGGTATTTTCAACGGGCTGTACGGGATGGGCCGCCTTGCGCATCTTGTCGTATTCGGCCTTGAAGACCGGGCCGTTGAGGTATTGTTTGGCAAAGGTCATCAGGTCCTTTGCTACGCCGGTACGATCGTTGAGGACGATGCCTTTTATATTGCCAAGACCTTCATAATGCAGATAGCCGTCGATGAAACTGTTCCTGATCTTTTCGGAACCTTCCTGTCTGTTGATGCCAAGTCTTTTCCAGATGTCATCCGCCAGTCTGTCGGCGACGACAAAGGAGAGGAGCATGGAGCAGGAGAACAGCGCTATGGCGAATGCTCCCAGCTTGATGGTGATCGATCTCATAAAATGGTTGGTGTTTTTGTATTATTATAGTTTTATAAACTCTACTCTCCTGTTCTGTACCCTGCCTTCCCTGGTCTTGTTGTCGGCAATGGGTTCGGTCTCCCCTTTACCTTCCGTATCGATCCTGCCGGCATCGATGGAAAATTCGCTGGTGAGCAGCGCTTTCACGGCTGCGGCCCTTTTCTTCGACAGCTCCAGGTTGGCGGCATCGTCCCCGTCGCTGCTGGTATGTCCGATGACCCTGACCCGTATGGAAGGATTTTCTTTCAGCACGCCGGCGATCTCCTTGACCACGCCATAGGATTCGGGCCGGATGACATCGCTCTGCACGTCGAACAAAATGCCGTTGGTGCTGAATTTGCCTTCTTCTATAAGCTTATGACGTGTGTCGGGCAGGCCGGTGGCGATCTTGATATTTCCTACAAACACCCCGTACGTCTCCTCGCTATAGTTCGTCCCCCCCACTTCGAGGCGCAGCTGGTTCATCGTATCCGCCGTGGCGGCCACACCCTTGGGGACATCGAAAGCCTTTAGTTCGTTGATCCAGCAGCGATACCGTTCTTTTTGCACCTGGATGGCGACATGTATAGGCTGCCCATACCAGTTCTGCAGGGGGGCGACGGCTACGATACCGCTCTTGAAAAATTGTTTGTTTTCCGTGTAAGATTCCAGCACCGTGCGGGAAGCGTTATTCTCGGCCGGCTGCACCAGGGCGGTGACTGAGTTGAATTGCTTGTATTCCTTCAGCAGGCTGTTGTCCAGGGGGGACAGATCCTTGCTGGACACGAGGCTGAAATATACAGCGGGGTACATCCAGCCATTGTTCTTCAATTGAAGGATCATATCGAACTCTACCGTATAGTTCTCCCCAAAGCTGTTTTGATTGGCGGAGAGGTAGGCCGTCGCCTTGTGCAGACGCAGCCAGTTTCCGGCGTATTTATCCAATGTCACCACTTCTCCGCTGCCGTTGCTGTTCCATGCCGCGGGCAGTTCTCCGATGGCGTCCTGTGCAAAATCATCCGCATACAGCACCTTTTCGCCGGGAACAAAGTCGTATTTGGAAAAGCTTTTCAGGCTGGGCTTGGTGTCTTCCCCGGTGGAGGCCCCGTCAGGGGCGGCGGTGGCCGTTACAGTGTTCTTACCCTCCGCCTTGTCCAGGGTATTGTCGATGGTATTGTCCACCTTTTTGTCGACCCGCTGGTCGACCTTGGCCTTTACCTTGTTTAGCAGGCCTTTGAACTGACTATAGCCGGGGGTTCCCAAAAAGAGGGCGGCCGTCAGTATGTATATCGTCTTGCGCATAAAATAGATTTATGGCGCAAAGATGATGTGCCCTCGACGGGAGGGCAATGCGGGGGTGTATGAATTGAGGATTTGCCTGCGTGAAGTGTGGGCCTATCGGGCGATGACCCCCAACACCGGCTTCTCCAACCCCCTCAGCTCCTTCACATCCGGCTTCAGCAGCTCCAGCACCACCACCTCATTCTTCGTCGGCTTCAACCATTCAACGGGTACATATATAGTCTGCTGCGGACCGATAGCCCAATACCTTCCCAGGTTATGCCCATTGACCCATACCACCCCCTTACCCCAATCACGCATATCCAGATAAGTATCCGCCACCACAGGCATATCGAACCAACCACGACGAATGACAGGTCCACCCTCACTGCTCGTGAGAGACTTCAGCCCATCAGTAGTACGCAAAGGCAGACTATACATCTCCCATCCCTTCAGCTCCTCGCCACCCAATTCCACCCTGTCGGTGATACCCTTTTTATTCTTCAACAGATAAGGACCGAAATTGATGCGACCCAGATTTTCCACCAATATGTCCAGCCGCACCTTTCCGGCAGGCAATTGCAACGATAAGCTGTCCTGGCGAAGTCTTCGATCCAATACCCCGGCGGGACGCCCATTCACCATTACGATAGCATAGTCGCGCACATCCTTTATCCGCAGCACCGCCGTACGTCCACCCTTCAATCTCGTGCGGTACAGCACAAATCCATAATCCTGATGCAGATCTTCAAAGGTCATCGGCCTCTCGCTACGAACAGGCGCCGGCAACACATCCAGCAGCCGGCCCAGCACCCCCATTTCAATAGGAGCCACCGCCACGGACGGCTTGGCAGCCGGCACATCCGGTAACGTCACCCCCGCAGGCAGATGTTTGGCAATGACCTCGCGGAATCGCATAAATTTCTCCGTCGGATTGCCCGCCTCGTCCAGTGGCGCATCATAATCATAGCTGCTGATCTGCGGCTCATACTGACTGCTATCATAATAGTTGGCCCCATTCATAAACCCACGGGTAGTACCCCCATGGAACATATACATATTGATGGAGATACCCGCCGTCAATGTAGCATCCAGACGCCCCACGTATCGCTCGGCAGGCACGGTATGATGAGGCGCCCCCCACCAGTCGAACCAGGCAGGATACCATTCGGCGAGATAATAAGGTCCGACCCCATTGTGATTCTCCCGCACCAGCTGTTTGAGCCTATCCGGGCTGACATCTCCATTCACCGCCGGCAGCAAGCCCGGCAGATGCCCCTTCTTCACATCGGGCGCCGGATCACAGGTATAGAGCAGGCCGTCGAAGCCCGCCTCGATGAATAATTTTCGATTGATATCAAGATATTCCTTGTCGGCGCCATACGAACCATATTCATTTTCTATCTGCACCATAAGGATATTCCCCCCATGGTTCACCTGCAAGGGAGCCAGCTGACGTCCCACCTCTTTTATATACTGCTCGTATTCGTGCAGGTATTGAGGCTCCTTGCTACGTACAATAAGTCCCGCTTCATTCTGCAGCCAGTAGGGATAGCCGCCGAACTCCCATTCGGCGCATATATAAGGACTGGGCCGGAGAATGACCCAAAGCCCTTCTTCCCGGGCGATCTTTACAAACTCGCGTACATCATTGTTCCCCGAGAAGTCGAATACCCCCTTCTGCGGCTCATGCACATTCCAGAACACATAGGTGCCGATGGTATTCAATCCCATGGCCTTTGCCATCTTCATACGGGCGCGCCATGCCTCCCGCGGCACCCGGGGATAATGCATCTCCCCGGAGATCATGACAAAAGGCTTTCCATCCAACAAAAACGCGGAATCGCTCAAAGCAAAGCTGTGCTGCGCACGCAACCCCATGATCAATAAAATACCCAGTACGGTGCAGTAGAATCTCTTCTTCATATTTGCAACTAAATTAAAACTTAGTCTTCGCATGCCCCAATTATCCTTACATTTAACGCACATAATTGCTACCACTATGCGAATCCTGGCATTCTCCCTCCTTCTGCTGTCAAGCTTTTCCGCTCCCGCCCAGAAACTATTACGAGTAGGAGTGGCCGGTCTTACCCATGACCATGTCCACAACATCATGAACCAGTTCAAAAGAGGAGAGGTGATCATCGCGGGTATTGCGGAGTCGGACCAGCAGCTGATCCAGCGTTACAAGAACAGCTATCATCTGCCCGACTCATTGTTCTATCCCAGCCTGTCGGCCTTATTGGAGCACATCCATCCCGACGCGGTGCTGGCGTACAATGCCATCTCCGAACATTTGGGCGTGGTCGAGACCTGCGCGCCGAAAGGCATCTCGGTCATGGTGGAAAAGCCCCTGGCCACTACCGTCAGGGATGCGGAACGTATATCCAGCCTGGCTGCGCAATACCATATCCATGTGCTCACCAACTACGAGACCACCTGGTACAATACCAATCAGCAAATCTATGAAATGGTCAACGATCAGCATGCCATCGGCGCCGTCCGCAAGATGGTGGTGCATGACGGGCACCAGGGTCCCAAAGAGATAGGCTGCTCGAAAGATTTCCTGGGATGGCTCACCGACCCCGTAAAGAATGGCGGAGGGGCTATCCGCGACTTCGGCTGCTATGGCGCCAACCTGATGGTCTGGCTGATGCAGGGCAAGGCCCCTGTGGCGGTGACGGCGATGACCCATCATATCAAGCCCGACGTCTACCCCAAGGTGGACGATGACGCTACCATCCTGCTGGAATATCCCGATGCGACGGGTATTATCGAGGCGTCCTGGAACTGGCCTTTTGGCATCAAGGATTGGGAAGTCTTTGGGGTTAGCGGCTACCTGCATGCCCTGGACCCGAATATCCTGCAACAGCGGATGAAAAAGAACTACGATAGCGTCGCCGTACATCCTGCCGTCTATCGCGACAATCTGCCGTATCTTGCGGATGTCCTTAGCGGTAAGATCGATCCGGGCAATGACCTGTCGTCCCTGCCTAATAACCTGATCGTGGTGCGCATACTGGAGGCCGCCAGCCGCAGCGCCAAAGAAGGAAAGAGGATCGTGCTTTAATTCGCCGATCTCCCTATCTTTGGGCCCCAAAATTACCCTCTATGATCTCCATCCGCATCTTCGTCACGGGCGGCACCTTCGACAAAGAGTACAACGAGCTCACAGGTGAGCTCTTTTTTAAGGAGACGCATCTTCCTGAAATGCTCAACCGCGCCCGCTGCACCATCGACGTGACGGTACGGACCCTTATGATGATCGACAGCCTCAACATGTCAGAAGAAGACCGCGAGCTCATCGTCCATCAATGCCGGGCGGCCGAAGAAGACAAGATCATCATCACTCATGGCACCGACACCATGTCTGTCACCGCCCGTGTGCTGGCGGAGAAGGTAAAAGACAAGACCATCGTCATCACCGGCGCCATGATCCCATATAAATTCGGCTCCTCCGACGGATTCTTCAACCTTGGCGGCGCCCTGGCCTTCGCGCAGACACTGCCTCACGGAGTGTATGTGGCCATGAATGGACGGTATTTCACCTGGGATAATGTCCGGAAGAACAGACAGACGGGACAGTTCGAGGAGCTGCATTGACAGGTCATTTCCGTCACATTTCCCGGCCTGTTCGTCACATTTGAAAAAATCCTCCGTTCCCATCGCCTAATCTTGCTGCAAAACCCACAGCAATGAAAAAGTTTTTTCACCTCGTGATGCTCTCCCTCGTGCTGGCCCAGACCTCTCAGGCCCAGATCCACACCGGCAAGACAGACACACTCTACTCAAAGACCCTTGGCGAGACCAGGCGTCTTCTCATATATCTTCCCTCCAGCTATGGAGACACCTATTTCTATCCCCGCCGCTACCCCGTCCTTTATGTCCTGGACGGTGACTCGCACATCAATACAGTGTCCTCCATGGTACAAATACTCAGCGAGGACCGCGGCCCCATGGACTTCCCGGAGCTCATCATAGTAGCCATCACCAACACCGACAGGATGCGCGATCTCACCCCTACCCATATCACCAAAGATCCCACCCACCAGGCGGACAGCGCTACCCTCAGCCGTACAGGCGGCGGCGAAAAATTCCTTGCCTTCATCGGCAATGAGCTGATCCCGTACATCGACTCCACCTATCGCACCGCCCCCTACCGCATATTCATGGGTCACTCCCTGGGCGGCCTCACGGTGATCAACACCTTCCTTCATCATACATCTCTATTCAATGCTTATGTGGCGACAGACCCCAGCATGTCCTGGGACGATAAAAAATTGTTGCACCAGGCAAAGGATCTCCTAAAAGAAAAGAAATTCGCCGGCAGGGCCCTCTACCTTGGCATTGCGGACAACCTGCCCCCCGGCGCGGATACGACCACTATCAAGTCCGACACCACCAACATCTTCAGCATACATATGGCATCCGTTTTCGCGCTCAGGAACAGCGTCCTGGCAGCCTGGCCTCACTCTACAGCTCCACCCTTTGTTCCCTTTACAGGTCAGTTGCCCGTTGCCGAAAAAGTCCCACCGGCCGGCGCGGCGCCGTTCCGGTTTGCCTGGAAATATTATCCCGACTATGATCATGGCGCCCTTCCCACACCGGCCGAATACGATGCCCTCCGATTCTTATTCAATTATTATTCGCTCAACTTCCCCTTCCGGGAATTCTTTGCCCCTGACTGGTCACAGGATTCACTGATAGCAGCGCATTACAGGATCATCAGCTGGTATATGGGCTATAAGGTCGCACCGCCGGAGTTTGTCATCAATGGCACGGGCTATCAATTGATGGGAGGTAATCAGCTGGACAGGGCGGCCTATTATTTCCACCTCAACATGGACAACTATCCCAACAGCTTCAACGTATACGATTCGATGGGCGATCTGCTGGTGGCGCGTGCACAAAAAGATTCGGCCATGAAATGTTATCAAAAGGCCCTTTTGTTACGGGAGAATCCGGATACGCGCAAAAAGCTGGAGAATTTAAGCAGGTAGCTCCACGGTGCGGAACCAGTAATTGATGAACGACCTGATCTTGAAGAGGGTATCATGGTAGGAAGCCGGCTTTTGTATAAAGCTGGTAGCTCCCGCGGCATAGCTCGACAGTACGTCCCCGGGCAGGACGCTTTCGCTGAGGACGATCAGCGGTGTCTTTTCATACCCTTCCGTATCCCTGATCTGATGTATCAGGTCCATCCCATCGAAAGGCTGTGCATTCATATCGAGCAGGATCAGCGCTGGCCGGTTATCGGAGTGCTGCAAATAGGCCGTTAGTTCAGCGGGGTAGATAAAATCGATGCCGCCTTCGAAACCTTCCGACTGGAAGGTTTCTTCCGTAAGCCACCTGTCGTCCTGGTCATGCTCGACCATCAGTATTTTCCCTGCCATAGCGGAATGATTTTATATAAAAATACTTATTTTCTACCGTCCATCCCAACCTTAGCCCCCATGTGCCTTTAAAAAGGCTATCTTGAAAGCCTAAATAACAGCATATGAGACGAACACTTGCCGCGCTGGCAATAGCAACCCTGGCCCACCTGACCGTGACCGCACAACCCTCACCCAGCCCCGCACCCGATACCTCTGTTGTCACCAGGCCCGACAAGGCGGTGACAAAACACTCTATCAAGGTCGATGGAAAGATCGTCAACTATACGGCCACGGCAGGTACGATGCTGCTAAAGAATGAAAAGGACGAAACCGTCGCACTATTCGGCTTTACGGCTTATATCAAGGACGGGGAATCCGATGCTACCCGCCGCCCGCTGACCTTCGCCTATAACGGCGGCCCCGGCTCCTCTTCCATCTGGCTGCATATGGGCGCCCTCGGTCCCCGTCGTGTAGTCCTCAACGATCCCTCCCCCAATCCCGCACCTCCTCACAAGCTGGAGGACAATGAGAATTCCATCATCGATGTCACCGACCTGGTCATGATCGATCCCGTAGGCACGGGCTTCAGCCACGCCATCGGGCGGGCGGTCAACAAGGACTTCTGGGGTGTCGACCAGGACATCAAATCCATGAGCCAGTTCATCACCCAATATGTAAAGGAGAACGACAGATGGAACTCTCCCAAATATCTCTTGGGCGAAAGCTATGGCACTACCCGTTCGGCCGGCATCGCCAGCTATCTGCATGACAATATGGGGATCCAGCTGAATGGCGTGGTCCTGGTATCCGTGGCCCTGGACATCCACCAGCTCACTTTCCAGGACGATATCTCCCACGTCGTATACATACCCACCTATGCCGCCGTCGCCTGGTTCCATAACAAGCTCGCCAACAAGCCCGCCGATCTCGAGGCGTTCCTCAAAGACGCAAGGGGTTTTGCACAAGGTGAATACGCTACCGCTCTTCAAAAAGGCGATGAGCTCAGCGATGCGGAAAAGGCGCAGGTGGCGGCTAAACTCTCCGGATATACGGGACTGAGCAAGGACTATTGGATAAAAGCCAATTTGCGGGTGCCCGAGCCGGCCTTTACGCAAGAGCTGCTTCGCGATGAGCACCAGATGGTAGGAAGGCTGGATGCCCGTTACAAAGGCATCAACCAGGACCCGCTGAGCGAATTCTCCAACGACGACCCGCAAAGCACACAGATCAGCCCGCCCTACATCGCGGAATTCATGAGCTATTACTATGGTGAGCTCAAGGTGAATAAGAACTATATCTATCATGTCTCCGCCTATGCCGCGGAAGGCTTCAAGTGGGACTGGCATCATGCCCCCAACGGTGGAGATGGGTTCCCCGCCATGCCCAATACCAGCGTGGACCTGGCCAATGTCATGAGCAAGAACCCGAACCTGAAGATACTGGTGCTGAATGGCTACTATGATCTGGCTACGCCTTTCTTCGGTACGGAATATACGTTCGACCACATGGGCCTGGAAAGAAAGATCCGCAGCAATGTCACCATGAAATATTATCCCGCGGGGCATATGATGTACATACACACGCCTTCGTTGGTGGCATTCAAAAAGGACGTCGCTGCGTTCATACAGGATACTTCGAAATAGGCGCCGGACCGCCCATTCTTGGTTTATACTAAAAAATGCTTATATTTAAACGAGCATCCCTAAACCAACCACATGGGGCAAGAAAATGTCCAGATCACCTTCTTCCAGCATATCAAGGCGTTATTGCCCCCACATTTATCGCTGGTGGACGAGATCGCGGAACTGCTGGACATAAGCAACGACAGCGCCTACCGGCGCATAAGGGGAGAAAAACCCATTTCCTTTGACGAGCTGCGGAAACTTTGCGGACATTTCAAGATCTCCCTGGATCAATTCTTTCATCTGCAGACGGATTCTTTTGTCTTCACCGGACAGACGGCCGGACAGGGAGCCTTTGATTATGAACAATACCTGACGGATATATTGCGGAACGTTCAGCTGATGAATTCCTTTCCATCACGCGAACTCTATTATCTCAACAAGGACATCCCCGTCTTTCATTACTTTCTTTTTCCCGAGATGGTGGCATTCAAATCTTTTTTCTGGGTGAAGACCATCCTGCATTCTCCCCAATACGCCAATCAGACCTTCCAGCTCGACAAATTTCAGGATGAGAAAATATTCCAGCTGGGACGTCAGCTCTCGGAAGCCTATCGGATCCTCCCCTCTCAGGAAATATGGAACACGGAGAATATCAACAGCACCATCCGGCAGATAGAGTATTATAAGAATGCCGGCGTCTTCGCTTCCAGGCAGGACATCCTTGCTATTTATGATTGTCTGCAAAAGATCATGGATCACCTGGAACACCAGGCCGAGGCGGGATATAAATTGACACCTGGCAGCCCGGGCGACAGGACGGGCGCTCCTTATAAAATGTATGTCAACGAGCTTATACTGGGTGACAATACCTTACTGGCGGTGTTGGGGGACAGAAAGATCACCTATATCAATCACTCCGTTCTGAACTACCTGGTGACGAGCGATCCGGGTTTTTGTGAACACACCTATCAGAATATACGCAATCTCATAAAAAGGTCCATGCTGATCAGCGAGGTCGGCGAGAAAGAAAGAAGAAGGTTCTTCAACAACATCCGGGAAAAGATCACCGCCCGAAAGAATGCATTATAGCAACGTCGTCGTCCGCCGCACATTCAACACCACTTTGTCCGGCCGTAATGTGATCAATGGCTTCATGACAGGCTCCTGTCCCGTGGAAGATATGGTATATCGACGAAAAAAGGCGTGGACGAAAAAACACATCTCCGCCATGGCGAAGTTATTGCCGATACAAAGCCGTGGGCCCGCGCCAAAAGGAAAAAAGGCGGGCATCTTCTTTAGCTTGCCCTCCTCATCCAGGAACCTTTCCGGAACAAAGGCGTCGGGATCATCCCAATGGTCCTTGCTTCTATGCACGCCGTAAAAGAATGGTATCACCACCGTGTCCTTGGGAAAAGCCCACTGACCGATACCATCATCCGCCAACGCCATCCTGTCCGTCATAAAGGCGGCCGGACGCAGCCGCATGGATTCATTGATCACCGCATTGATATAATCGTTCCTTACACTGTCATAGATCCCGGTGGTCTCCGCAACAGATCGCAGCTTGTCAAGCACTTGTGGCTCTTTCACCACCATCGACAGCATCCAGCACAGGGTATTGGCCGTCGTTTCATGTCCCGCCAGCAGCAGCACCAGCACTTCATCGATGATCTGGTCATCGGACATAGCTTCCCCCGTATCCTCATACCGGGCATTGAGCAGCATATCCAGCAGATCATGGTAGGGGTGCGGGTCCTGCCTCCGTTGTTCGATGATGGCATGTATGATACTGCGCAGCCTGTCCCGGCGACGCATATTGATCTTATCCTCGTGCGTAAAAACATAGGATAGATAGCGGAAAGGCCGGTTCATATCTTTCACCACAAAGTCCTGCATGCCGTTGAACAGCATGCTGATCTCCTGTTTCGTCTCCTGTGACAGATCGATGTCGAACAGACTGCGGAGCAATGTAGTAAAAGCCAGCTGATAAACGGCGGGATAGACATTGACGCCGGCGCCGGCAGGAAAAGAATCCAGCGCCTGTTCGATCCTTTCTACCATGATCGTATACAGCCCCTGCAGCTTCTTCATATGGAACCCCGGTTGTATCAGTCTGCGTTGCTGCAGCCAGTAGCTGCCGCTGGAGAAAAGGAGTCCGTTGCCAAACAGCTTGCCGATCTTGGCCACCATGAATCTCGACTTGTGGTAGTTGGTGTGATTGTCCCGGAGCGTATGCTGGATAAAGGAAAGATCACGGGTGACGATGATAAGCCTGTTGCCGGGGAATACGACGGAATAAGTATCCCCGAACTTCTCCATATTGATGGTGATGGCTTTGATGGTGCTGCGGCGGAAATAACGAAGGCTGCGCAGGATAAGGCGTGTAGTATTATACCCCTTTGGAATAGAATACTTATTATGGGGATGCATGTTAGATCATTTGGACCCCAAAGTTAATAAATTAATGAGGGAGGAAAGAACATAGGCTTGCGTCTTTCTTTGCTGGCCTGTTCATAACTGTATGCCAGAGAGATCAGCTCTCCCTCCTTGTAGGCGCCGGCGACAAAAGAGATCCCGACAGGTAGTCCCTGTACTGTTCCCATCGGTACGGTAATATGAGGATATCCTGCCTTGGCGGCGGGGGAGGAAAAGGAAAATCCGGACCCGTAACTACCCAGCACATGGTCGGTACAGCCTGCCGGACCATTCGTGACGCCCACGATGGCATCCAGGCGGTGTTGGAGGATCAGGTCGTCGATGATCTTACGCGCGCTGGTGCTTTTCGTCAGGGCGTCAAGATACTCCTGACTATCCAGACCACCTTTTGCCTGGCTGCTTTCCAGCGTATCCTGTTTAAAAAAGGGCATGGTCTTCGACTCATTCTTACGATTAAAGGCAATTACCTCTTCCAGGGAGCGCATCCCTTCCACGCCTGCTAAATATTTATTCAATCCGTCCTTGAACTCGTATTGCAATACGGTGAACTCCGATGATCCCAGTTCTCGTATAGGACCGAACAGATCGATCTCGATGATCTCCGCGCCCTGCTGCTTCATGACCTCTATCGCGGCCCGGTATAAAGCTACTACCCACTCATGTCCGTTCAAATGGGATTTTTCAATCCCGATCCTTTTCATCTTCAGCCCATCCTTCACGCAAAAGGTACTATAATCCTTCTTTGCTCTTCCCACACTCTGCCTGGTCACCGGGTCTTTTTCATCCACACCCGCCAGCGCGCCCAGCAATATGGCAGCGTCCTTTACCGTCCGGGCCATGGGTCCGGCCGTGTCCTGTGTAGCGGAGATAGGGATGATCCCGCTGCGGCTCCAGAGGCCGACCGTAGGCTTTATGCCTACAATGCCATTGCAGGAGGATGGCGATACGATAGAGCCATCCGTCTCCGTACCGATAGCCACAGCACAAAGGTTGGCGGATACGGCTACCGCGGACCCGGCGCTGGACCCGGAAGGATTGCGATCCAGATGATAGGGATTTCTCGTTTGACCGCCCCGGCTGCTCCATCCGCCGGTGGACCGGCTGCTACGAAAATTGGCCCACTCGCTGAGATTGGTCTTGCCCAACAGCACCGCGCCCGCCGCCCGCAACCTGTCGATGATAAAGGCATCTTGTGCCGCCTTGTGCCCCAACAGCGCCAGCGATCCCGCGGTGGTCATCATCTTATCGCCCGTGTCGATATTGTCCTTTACTAAAATAGGTATCCCATGCAGCGGCCCCCTGACCTTACCCGTCTTGCGTTCCTTATCCAATTGGTCGGCTATAGTTAAGGCGTCGGGATTTAGCTCGATGACGGCATTGATCGACAGGGGATCATTAAAGCCCTTCATATGCTTCAGATACGCCTCCGTGATGGAACGGGAAGTTCCCTTGCCGGAAATCATCATTTGCTGCAGCTCATCGAGGGAGACCTCATCCAGGAACCATATTTCGGTAAGTGGAAGAGGTTGATCCGTGCTCCGGAAAAGACTGTTCAGGGACAGGCCAGCCAAACCTCCATTCCGGAGAAAATCGCGTCGACGCATGGGGATAGGTATTTGTCCGAATATACATCAAATATCGACACATTGAAGGCCCTCGTCGACGGATGGTCTGTTCCGTAGCATAGCCGCGCTAACTTGAACAAAAAATCATGACAGCACCAAACATTGCAACGCATAAGGGTCCACCCCTGCCGGCGGTAGCAGGCGTTTTTACCCTGCTCTTTTTGCTGGGCATCATCCTGTCGCGCATCCTTACACACGGCGCGCCGCTGCCCATGCCTTATGGCGATCCCTGGCATTCACAACAGTACTATCTTTCTTTTCCCACGGTCGTCCGGCTCAGCGGTTTCCTGCAGCTGGGTTCGGCCATCGTCCTCGGTATCTATACGGCGTCGGTGACCAGCCGGCTCCGGTTTTTAGGAGTGACTGCCAGCGGCCCGCAGATAGCCTTGTTCGGTGGCATCGCTTCCTCTATTTTTTTGGCATGTTCGGGTATGATGACCTGGGTATTGTCGCAGCCGGGTATGGCCAATACATTCGATACGATGAGAGGATTGCAGCTGATAGGATTTATCGCAGGCGGCGTAGCGCATACGGCCGCGCTTGGACTATTGGTGGCGGGTGTCGCAGTACCCTCGCTGATCCTGGGATACTTGCCAAAGGGATGGGCCGCAGCAGGTATCGTCATCGGTGTGATCAGTGAGCTCTGCACGTTGAGCATGGTGTGGCCGTCCTTGTCGGTGCTGATACCATTGGGACGTTTTTCAGCGATGGTCTGGGTCATCATCGCCGGCGCCCTTCTGCCGCGTGGACAGCGTAGAGAGACGCAATAGCTCTTCGAGTTGAGGCCGGTAGCTGTCGCTCAATGGCAGCTCCGCCTTACCTACTACCACCAGGTCCCGGCGGATGGATGTTATCTTATCCAAATGCACGATATAGCTCCGGTGTATACGTGTCAGCCGGTGACCCGCCAGCTTTTCCTCCATCGCCTTCATGCTCATCTTGGTGATCAATGGCCGGGCGGCGCCTTCCATAAAGACTTTTATATAATCCTTCATCCCCTCTATATAAAGTATGGAGGGGATGGATATTTTCTCCAGGTGGTATTCCACATAGACAAAGAAGTAATCCAGCGGTGGCCCACTCGTGCCGGCGCCGACCCGCAACGCATGCAGCTCCTGCGCCTTATTACAGGCTTTTAAAAATCTTTCAAAGGCCACCGGCTTTAACAGATAATCCACCGCATCGAGGTTAAACCCTTCCAACGCATGTTCTTTATAGGCCGTGATAAAGATCACCATGGGAGGCGAAGGGAGGGAAGAAATAAATTGCAGCCCATTGAGTCCCGGCATTTGTATGTCGAGGAAGATGAGGTCCACTGCCTCTCTGTGCAGGACATCCATCGCCTCCAGCGCATTCCTGCACCGCCCCGCTAGATGCAGGAAAGGCACTTTTGAAATATTGTCCACCAGGAGGTCCAGGACAAGCTTCTCATCGTCGACGGCAATACAGTTCATCATGACAGGACAATTTTTAGATCCACGGTATAAATTCCAGGAGTCCCTGAAAGGGACTCGTCCGAAGGACGGACATTAGCGCTATCCGTGATGGTCAGCCGGTGCCTCGGATATAAAAGCTCCAGCCGGCTGCGTATATTGGCCAGCCCGATACCCGCCTCTTTCGACACGTCCTGATAATTATTGACGATCTTAAAGAACAATACCACCTCCATCACCTTGATCTCGATGTGAATAAAGGGGTCCCTCACCATTCCCGCGCCGTGTTTAAAGGCATTCTCCACAAAGGGAGCCAGCAGCATGGGTTCGATCAGCAGCTCCGGATCGATGTCGGAGATGGTCAGCCGGATATCCACATCCTCTCCAAAACGCAGCCGTTGCAGGTCGATGTAATTCTCTATGAGATTGATCTCTTTGGTCAACGGGACTTTTCCCTCACCGGACTCATACAGAGAATAACGCAGCAGGTCCGCCAGCTTGATCAGCGACGGTTCCAGCAGGGGTGATCCCTGTCTGGCCAGCGAGACCATATTGGTAAGCATGTTAAAAAGGAAATGCGGGTTCATCTGCTGACGCAGGAATTTCAGCTCCGCCGTCAGCCTTTCCGCCTTGCGCTCTTTCTCCATTCGCTCCCGCCGCACGCTGTCCCGCACCACGCAATAGATGATGGAGGCCGCCAGGAAGGGGATGGGCGGGAATACCAGCAGGCGATGGATCAGAGACGTTATTGGCATATCCGGCGCCCACCAGCGGAGGATATACAGCTTGGCGTAATAGGACAGCGCCACGATGGCTCCCAGCGACAGCCAATACAAGGGCCAGCGCCACCGGGTCATAAGCCGTGGATACAGGACCAGGGCGCTGAGATAGAAGAGCCCTATATGATACAGGTTGGTAAAAAGAAAAAATGCGCCAGGCAACGCCGGGCTGTCTGACGCATTGTGAAATATAATGGCGGGAATGGCCAATAAGACCCCCCAGATGACGATATGTACGGCGGGGGCATACAAGGCTATTTTAAATCTACGTGCAGGCATAACTCATGTAAGTTATGACCTTATTTTCGGCCATGACCAAATGGGTAGACTATCGAACTATATGAGTAGACGATCCCCGCGTCGCCCACCCGTAAAACCTCTGGCAGTCCTGTCTCACTTCGCCTTTAAATACTTCTTGCTCACCTCATCATACACCCCCAACAGCTCATTGCTCCTCCCCTGCTCATCGAATATCCTCTCCCAGGTATTCAACGGCTCCCAAATACAAGTCCCCTTCCCCAGCCCATCCGGGATGGAAAAAGCGATCTCATTCACCTCCCTCTTCAACTGCGTGTATTCCACGATGATAATATCCTTCTTATAGCTCCTGGCCAGATCATTGACATTATAAGACAGATCAGCCAGCGTCCCATGCCATTTAGGATAATAGGACAACCCCACCACATCGAAATGAACGCCCCGCCGCAGCATATTGTCCAGGAAAAAATGCGATTCGTCATTCTGCCCACCCAACGCAATATGCAACATCACGGGACATTCCGCATCCACAGCCCTCACTCCCCGTATGCCGGCCCTGACCAGCGCGGCGAGACTATCGGGATGGCTGATGCTTCCCTCCGGCCAGATCATCCCATGGTTGATCTCATTCCCCACCTGCACCATGTCGGGAGGAGTGCCCTGGTCCTTCAACGCCTGTAATACCCGTACGGTAAATGCGTACACCGAATCCTGCAAGGCCGGAAAATCACAACTCTTCCACGCCTCGGGTTTATATTGCTTGCCCGGGTCGGCCCAATAATCGCTGTAATGGAAATCCAACAGGAACATCATACCTGCTGCCCGTATCCGGCGGGCCATCTGCATGGTATGCGCCAGATCACAGAACCCCTTGCCGGGCGAATAGCCGCTATCACGCGCAGGCTCGTTAAAGATCCGCAGCCGGATGTAATTGAAACCATGATCCTTCAATATCTGCAGCGCATCTTTTTGCACTCCCTTGTCGGAGAACTTTATGCCTTTGGCCTCCTGTTCGGGCAGGAAAGAGATGTCCGCACCCAGCATTTTGCTAATGGGTCGCGCATGCGAAGTGTCGGGCGCCACGCCAGGGCTTGCCGAAGCTCCCGGGCCGGCAACAGGTTTATCAGGCCTTACGAGATAAATATCCGTACTCCCCGGATGTAATCCCTGTGCCGAGGCCTCAAAATACACCCTGTCAGGGTTCACCCCCGCGCTAACGATCACCTGACACTTCCCATTGAACAAATGCCGCTGCCACTTACCCTCTTCACACTTGTCCGGCTCATGGCTGCTGGGATCGCCATTACCTACCCCCAGGATCTTCATCCCGCCCCGCACGGTGAATGTGATAAGATCACCGGCATCCGGCACCTCACGTCCCTTTTTATCTACAACACTAATGTTGATCACAGAGGCATCGCGCCCATCGGCCAGCATCGTCGTTCGGTAAGGCGTCACCACCACTTCATAGGGCGAACCCGTCGTCTCCACCGATGCCGTCAGCTTCCGTCCATTACGATACCCCACCGCCTCCAGCTTGCCCGGCGCATAAGGTACATTCCATTCCAAATGTTTATTACGCGGCATGATCTTTTCCCCCAGGCTCTTGCCGTTGAGAAAAAGCGTGACCCTGTCCGCATTGCTGTTCACCCACACGGAAATATGCTTGCCCTCCCGGCCCTTCCAGTTCCAGTGAGGAGAGATATGCAATACATCCTTGTCCGTCCACCAGGATTGATAATAATAAAAAAGGTTCTTGGGAAACCCGCACATATCCATTACCCCAAAATGAGAATTGATATTCGGCCACTGATACGGCGTCGGTTCGCCACGATAGTCGAACCCTGTCCAGATAAAACCACCCATCCACCAGGGACGATCTGCCGCCAATGGCCACCATTGCTCCGCCGTATTGGCCCACCAGGGGGCCATAAGGTCCTCATCCGGCACATAACCGGCCACGCTGTCCTTTGTATAGATGCCACGGGTGGTGACGGTGCTGCCCATCTCCGTGCCTAAGATCGGTTGCGTGGGATGATCTTTATGATAAGGGTCTACCGCAAAGATGCGATAGTTGAAACCACGGACAGCGACGACCTCATTCACACCTTTGTATTCATTCGCCAGATCAGCCCCATAGGTGGACAGCCGTGTAGGGTCCCATTCCTGCTGACGCTGCACCAGCGTCTGCGCGATGCGTCGCCCCAGCGGACCCGTCTGTATATGTCCTTCCTCGTTGCCGATACTCCAAAGGAATACGGAAGCACGGCTCCTGTCCCGGTATATCAGCCGCCGGAACTGATCGAGGTACTCGGGGCTGCTGTTGAGCAATCTGTTCTCGTCCAATACCAACATCCCCAGGCTGTCACAGGCATCCAGCAATTCGGGCGCCGGCGGATTATGACTGGTGCGAAAGGCATTCGCCCCCATCTCTTTCAACAATCGTATACGATGATAGTACAAATAGTCAGGCAGGGCATTGCCGACACCCGCATGGTCCTGGTGTGCATTGACTCCTTTGACCTTGGTATAAATGCCATTCACATACAATCCCGATGAGTCGATCCTGATGGTACGGACACCGATCCTTAACTTCTCCGCATCGATGATCTTACCCCCCACATGCACCACGGCCACAGCCCTGTACAAATAAGGCGCATCCGTAGACCAGAGAATAGGACGTGGCACGACAATGTCCTGACGCACTGTTTTTTCTCCATTGGCCGCAACAGATAGTGGCGCGGTCACCGCCTCCCCAACCTGTCGCCCATCCCTATCCGTAACAAAGCAGGTCAGCTCCGCATCGCCGGCCAAAGGCGCATTGTTCTGCACGGTGGTCTCCACCGTGACGGTAGCCGCATCCTTCTCAACCGTGCTATGGACAAATACCCCATCCTGCGCGATATGTAAATTGTCATAGGAATCCAGCCACACATGCCGGTAGATCCCCGCCCCTTCGTAATACCAGCCTTCGTATTGCGAAGCATCCACCCGCACGGCCAGTACATTCTCCTTATCGAATCGTATATAATCCGTCACATCGAATTCGAACCCGCTGTACCCGCTGGCATTGCCACCCAGATAAAATCCATTGATCCAGACCTTGCTGTCCCGAAAGACCCCGTCAAACCGCACCACCCATCGTCTGCCGCTATCAGCCGCCGTCAGGGCAAAATGTTTCCGGTACCACCCGATGCTGGTACGAGGGAATAAACCTCCCACGGGTTTATAGCCATGCGCCATGACATCCGCGTCGGGAGAATTTTCAAAAGGCAGTTCCACAGCCCAGTCATGGGGCAGCTGCAAGGTTCGCCAGCCGCTGTCGGGGAATTCGGGAGCAATAGCCGTTCCCGCCGCCTTGCCGGACTTGGCAAAGATAGAGACCAGCGAAAAGTTAAAGTCACGGGCAGGGTCGGCCGCATCGCCAAAATGGAATTTCCAACCATCGTCGATGGATTGACGGTGGCGTAACGAACCCTCTACCGCCGCCATCGTCAGGCTCCGCGCGCCCGCCAGGGTGTGCAGGTTCATCACATGCTCGGAGTTGCCCGATTGTGCGTGCCCTTGTGCTGCAATCATCAAGAGCGCCGCTATAATGCTACATACTTTCAAAAGAACCGATTTTATTAATGAGAAAATGCATTCATCGCCGCCGTAGGTTTGCCGCTGTCGTCAAAAGCCCCCAGCTTATACCCCTGCCAGCTGTTATAGGATTCCGGCTCCCAGTAAAATACGCCCAGACCATTCCCACCCGGCACGGATCGCGTCTTACTGATAAGATCGGACAAAAAAGACTGACAGACCGCCGCCTGATCCGCCGGCATGCCCACTTCACAGATCATCACAGGCTTGTTATACCTTGTCACCATATCTTTCATATTGGACAGACAATTGTTGTCATAGGTCTGCCAGCTATCCACCGGAGGATACAAAGACATACCGATGATATCCCAACTGACGCCATTGGACTTGAGTCCATCGAAGATCCACCGGTACAGGGCATTGTCATATCCATTGTTGATATGTACGATGACCTTGATAGAGTCATTGATAGCTTTGACGGCACGATAACCGGAGCTGACAAGAGCGGCAAAGGCAGCCATATGCTTGGAAGCCTGTCCATCCGGCCAGAGCATGCCATCGCTGGTCTCGTTACCTACCTGCACCCAGCTGGGAACCACACCCGCGGTACGGAGCGTATCCAGGACGGAAAAAGTATAGTCATACACCTGTTGTACCAGCGCAGCGCTATCCAGTAAAGCCCACGCAGCCGGCTTTGTCTGATTGCCGGGATCGGCCCATGTGTCGCTGTAATGGAGGTCGATCATCAGTCGCAGCCCCAGCTGTTTGACACGTTTGGCCTTTGCCACGACATCCGCGTTGCCATTCCACCCACCGGCAGGGTTCACCCACACCCGCAGACGGATGGCATCGATGCCAAGGCTCTGCATCAGCTGCATGCAATCCATGGCCGTGCCCGACGAATTATAAAACTTCAAACCCTGGGACTCCATCTGTGTCAGCCAGCTGATATCCGCACCCTTTATAACGGGTGTGTCGGCGACAGGCGGAGGCGTGACAGTACCTCCCCCGGAACTCTTATTACAACTGACAAGACCCAACACGATCATGCACCCCCACACGAATAGCTTCATAGCGTTTATTTTACAGAATACGTATAATTACCCGCGGCCTGGCTCAGGTCCAGCGTCACAGTGAACGTACCCGTCTTGGCCGCAATGATATTCCCGCCGCCAAATACCAGGTTGCTTTTGCTGTCCCAGCCGAATTCAGCCGTCCAGCTGTCATTGCCTTCGAACTTGAACTTATCCCCTTCCGTCATGCTTACGCCCGTAGCCGTCCACAGATTGGTACCGGCGTCAAAGGTCATAGGCGTCGCGGAAAGATCCCATCCATTGAAATCTCCTGCTATACGGAACTGCAGGGGGCTGTACGATATCGTCAGGTCCTTCGTATCCGCCACCACGCGGCAATATCCGGGACCGCCAAAATAAAGGTTCCCCCCCGTAGCGCTCATCGTGGTCCCGCTGGTACCCCAACCATAATTCGTTCCATTCCAATCCAGCTGCGTACATAATTTAAAGTTATTATCCGTATTGGAGAAATTTACACACCCTTCATAATTGCCGTCACTCTTCACGGAAGCCAGGATCCAGCCGGACTGATCTTTCTGCGTCCACGTGGGATCCAGGAAATCGCCCGCCACATACAGCTTGGGATAGATGAGCAACACATGATAGGGCGTTACGGTGATGGGAAGATCGCTAAAGATGGAAGAGACGTTGGAAGCGGCGCCCGTGCTCTGGTTGACATCCGCCTTCAATCGCACCACGACGGTGCTGGCCACACCGGGATCGAGTCCCATCTGGTTCAGCATATGGTTAAAGTCCGTACCCAGCCAGGACTTGCTGAGACTGTCGGTGGCGACGGTCACTTTTATCGCATTGCCCCAACCCGTGGCTCCGCTGGTGTCGGAAGGGACATCGAACAGCAGGGTATAGGTTACGGCGGCAGGGAAACCATAATCGGCGGCCTCCCAGCTGAACTTCGCCACCATGGCGGAGTCGTTGGCGGTTGACAGAACGATCTGGTTGGAGGTAGTGGCAAACCCCTTGGGAGCAGCCGGCGCGTGCAATACCGCCCGCGCCTCGTCTTTTTTACAGGAGGCAAACAGGAAAGTCGCCATCAGCATAAGAAAGAATATATTTTTCATGACTAGTACCCGTTGTTTTGTTTCAAATTAGGATTCGAAGAAAGATCGGTGCTTGGGATGGGGAAGAGATTATATTTATCCGCGACAGCGGTCCCCCCTTCCACACCACCCTTCCAGGCCCACAGATAGGACGCGGTGGTGAACTTCTTATACCGGATGAGATCGGTGCGACGGAAGGCTTCATAATACAATTCACGTCCACGCTCATCCAGGATAAAATCCGTCGTCAGCTCCCCGGCAGTGATATCCCCACCCCCGCTATTGCCATAAGCGCGTTCCCGCAGGTTGTTGATATATTGCAAAGCCGTCCCCTGATCGCCACCGGCGCCGCCTCTTAGCACGGACTCGGCATAGATCAGATAGATCTCGCCCAGCCGGAACAAAGGGAAGTCGATATCCGAAAAATCCTTTTTGGAATCCTCGTGCGCGGGCGCCAGCGTATCCCTGGTCCAGTTCCTGAACTTATAGGTGGACAGCCCATCCGCCGCCGTATACAGCTCCTTCATTTGCAATGACTGCGTGGAATCCCAGAACTGCGCCCGCTGATCCGTATTGCCGCTATGGTCCGGGAAGAGCGCGATAAAGTTTTGCGTACACCGCAACCCCGTCCAGCTGCCGCTGGAATTGGATACATAGGCAGGCACATTGGCAGGTCCATGCAGGAGATAGGTAGTACCCCCGTAATTCTGCGTATATAGGGCATCGTAATTGATGGTAAGGATGAACTCATCCGTATTCAGGTTGTTGTCGGCCAGCATCAGCTCCCTATAATCGGGATGAAGCGTATAGCCCGCCTGGATGATCTTATTGCAATAGGTGATGGCATCCGTATAATGAGCCGTACCCGTGTATACTTCCGCATTCAGGTACATACGCGCCAGCAAAGCCCAGGCAGCCGCCTGATCAGCACGGCCATATTCGTTCTTGCGCGCCTCTACCAGGTCCCCATCGATGGCCTTCAGCTCCGACTCTACATAAGCGAAAAGATCGCTGCGGCTGATCTGTTTGGGGATAAATCCACCCACAGGATCTTTCTCCGAGGCAAAAGGAGGATCGCCATAAAGATCCATCAGCACCCAGTATTGATAGGCCCGGAGGAACCTGGCCTCGGCCCTGTAGTGACGGATGCTGTCCGCACTCGACCCGGTGATGCCCCTGGCGGAAAGATTCGCATCCGACGACTGCCGGATGAACTCATTACACAAGGTGATCTGGAAAAAGCTCCGGTAGTACAGACCATCCACGATGGGATTGATGGACGACCAGCTCATCTCATGAAGCCCCTGTATGCCGGCATCGTTCTGCCAGGTCCAGGCGGCCTCGTCCGTGGTCAGCTCCTGCAGATTGAAATAAAGACGCAGGAAATCCGAGTTGCCCTCATCCGAAATGATCTGTGAGGGAATATCGGGGTTGCCCGTGCCGCCCGTATTGCCCGTAAGGGCAAAGGCCGCATACATCTTGGCAAGACCCTGTTTGTAACCCAGCGATGTGCTGTACGCCTGGTCTGCCGTGATGGCATTGTTTGGCGTCTGGTTCAGGTTTTTGGTACAGGCCCCCAGCATCAGCAACACACCCAGTGAAAAAATATCGCGAACTCTCATAAAAAATTTTTTTATCATTAAAATGTTCAACTTCAAGAAACCTACTGGTCAATAGTCCAGACTTACTCCCAACGCATATGTCCTTGGCCTTGGATATAAATTATTATCGATACCAGGATTATTCGCCGTCCCTGCCCCGATCTCGGGATCGAGCCCGGAATACCTGGTGATGACAAACACATTCTGCACAGAGGCATTCAATCGCAGACGCACCTTGGTATGCGCGATCCTGCCCATATCATACCCCACATTGAAATTGTCCATCCGTAAAAAGCTTCCATTCTCGATGTAATAGTCGCTCAACAGCTGCTGCGCATTGCTGCCCTTGAACTTTGTCACGAGGTAGTTGGTGCTGCCGTTGTACAGCACCGGGTTGCCCGTTATCTGAGTCAGCACACCCGTCTGACTTTGAATATTGTTATAAACGTAATTACCGATGCTGCTGCGCAGTACAAACCCCGCATTCCATTTATGATACGTGACGCCGGTGCTGAATCCAAGGAACACTTTCGGATCGGCCGGCTTGCTCTTGAACAGGTCGTTTTGATTGATGATACCGTCGTGGTTCTTGTCCACAAAGACGCCCTCTATGGGCTTGCCGGAGGCATCGTACACCTGTTTGTACAGATTGAAGATGCTCTTGCTATACCCCACCGCATTTATCAGCGCAAACTGCCCGCCTATCCCACCGGCGATGGTCCCCGATGCAAAGCCGGGATAATTAGGATCGTCCGGCACCACGGTGAGGTTGGTGATCTTATTCTGATTGTAGGTGACGTTGAAACTCATATCCCATGTCAGCTCCCGCCGGCGGATGGGATGCAGTCCAAGCTCGAACTCGACACCCTTGTTCTCCATGCTGCCCACATTGGCGATGATGTAAGCGGAGAAATTACTACCCGCGGGCTGTGACACCTGGTTGAGCAGGTTGGTGGTCTTTTTGTAATAAAAGTCGACGCTACCCGTGATCTTGCCATCCAGGAGGCCATAGTCGATCGCAACGTTATAAGTAGCCGTCTGCTCCCATTTGCGATTGGCATAAAATCCCGAAGGACGATAACCCTGATAGAACAGGCTGTCGAATTGATAAGAGGCGGCGGCATTGCTGAGATAATAATAGGAGAGATAGTCATAGTCGCCGATGCCGTCCTGCTGACCGGTGACGCCGTAACCGGCTCGTAGTTTCAGGTCGCTGATCACGTTGCTGCTTTGGAGGAAGCTTTCTTCCTTCATCTTCCAGGCGAAAGCTACGGCAGGGAACAGCCCCCAACGATTGCCGGGAGCAAATCTGGAGGAACCATCCCGGCGTAACGAAGCTTGCAGCACATACTTGTCGTTATAGGTATACTGCAGCCGTCCGAAATACGAGATCAGCACATGGCGATACCCGTTGGTAGGCGTAGCAGGATCGGAACCCGGGAATTTTACGCCACGCGCGTTGAAGGTAGGATAGTTGTACACCGTGGTCTTATAATCGTAGTACGAGTAGCCGGGTGTAAATTCCAGATGGCTTTTGATGCTCTTTATCTCCTTCACATAGTGGAAGTAGAACTCGAACAGTGTATTTGTCTTATTGGTCTTGTAGGGATTGTTGCTGCCGCCTGTACCACCTGCGACATAAGCTTCCGCCGCGCTGTCCGGGATAAAGGTGCTGCCCTGTCCCCTGGATATATCATAGCCCGCGTTGACATTGGCGTGCAGGTCAGGCAGGAAATGGAATTTATAATCCAGCTGGATATTGCCGATGCTGCGTTCGGGGTGGCTTTTATCGTAATGTTGATTCAACAGCCCCAGTGGATTTCGGCCGGCCAGATTGGCAAGCCCGGTGGGAGTGGTCGCATCCAGCCACTCATAGTATCCGCCAAAACGAGGGCTCTTTACATATACGGGTTGCGTAGGATCGAAGCTGATGGCCCCGCCGATGGCGGCCTGGTTGCCAAATCGGGTATTCTCCTTGCTGCCTTTCAAGCTCAGGTCTATTCTGAGGTGATTGTCGAACAACACAGGGTTCAGCATCAGTCCCACGGACAGCCGCTTCAGATTGTCGGTGCGTAGGATGCCATTTTGATCCTGGTATCCTACGGATACCCGGTAAGGCAGCTTCTTCACACCGCCGCTGATACTGAGGTTATTGTTGGTACCCAGCGCATCCTGGAATATCTGGTCCTGCCAGTCCGTATTGGCGGCGCCAAGCATTGCCTTTTTTGTGGCATCGCCGTTGGCATTGACGACGGACCTGAACTGTGCTGCGTTTAGCACGCTGACCTTTTTTGTAAGCGAGGCCAGGGAATTGACGGAATTGAGATTGATCTTTGGCGCGCCGCTCTTCCCTCTCTTGGTCGTTATAAGGATGACCCCATTGGCGGCCCTGGTACCATAAATGGCCGCGGAGGAGGCGTCTTTTAGTACCGTGAAGGTCTCGATGTCATCGGGGTTGACAAAGCTGAGGGGATTACCCGCACCCGCGATCACGCTTTTCTGGCCAACAGCGATATCATTGTCCATCGGTACCCCGTCGATGACGATCAGGGGATCGTTGCTGGCATTCAGGGAAGAGCCGCCCCGTATACGGATGGTGCTGCCCGCGCCGGGCTGACCGCTGTTGGAAATAATGGATACCCCGGCGACCTTACCCGCGATCATTTGCTCGGGTGTCGTAAAAGCGCCTTTTTGAAAATCTTTTTCGCCGACGATGGCCACCGCTCCCGTAAGGTCTTTTTTACGGGCCGTTCCATACCCGATGACCACGATCTCGTTGAGCGCGGCATTGCTGGAAGTAAGCGCGATCCGCAGCGGACCGTCTGTGATAGGTATTTCCCGGGTGCTATACCCTACGAAGGAGAAGATCAGGGTCTTGATGCCAGGATCCACGGCAATATGAAAGCTGCCGTCCGCCCCGGTGGCGACCCCTGTATTACCACCTTTGGGTAGGACGCTGACCCCCGCCAGGGGCGATCCATCCCGGACATCGGTGACAGTCCCCGAGATGGTCCTTTTCTGAGCCAGGGCGGGCCACCCCATAAGGACAATAAATAAAAGGATAGGAATCCTTACAAGCAATCGTTTTTTCATTTTCCGTTGAGTTTTGGAAGCATGCAAATTACCTGGAAGGCCGGTTTATCCTTGATCCTATCGTCCATTTCTCTGGTTCAAATTGACTTTTTGCACCTTGTAAAGCTCCTATACGGCCAAAGCTTAATAAATTTGATCCCATTGCTTAATGAGATACCGTATTATCATATATATACTTTTGCTGTTTCATCCCGCTACCCTTTTCTCCCAGGGGCAGGCGCCTACATTGCGGTTTACCCATATCTCCAACGAGCAGGGCTTATCCAATAGCACCATCGAGACCATCTTCCAGGACAGCAGGGGATTTATCTGGTTTGGCACCCGGGATGGGCTCAACCGCTACGACGGCAGCGAGATCGTCGTTTACCGCAACGACCCGGCGGACAGCGCCAGCCTCAGCGATAATTATATAAGGTGTATCTACGAGGATAAACAGCATCGTCTTTGGGTGGGCACTATCAACGGGCTCAACAGGCTGAACCTGGAATCCAATAATTTCACCCGGCTGAAACACCGGGAAGGGGACAATACCAGCCTGGGCAATAACCTCGTCACCAGCCTGGCCGAGGATGCGCAGGGGTATCTCTATGTAGGTAGTTTTGGCGGGGGACTGCAGCGTATCGACCCCGGCGCGAATACATTTACCACCATTGCCGATCAGCCATATGTCAACTGTCTCCACCAGGGTAAGGATGGTCTGCTATGGGTAGGTACGCAAAAAGGCTTGTATAAATTCGATAAGCGCCTAACCTATATCCCCAACCCGGCAAAAACAAATCCCAGCGGCGACATCATCATCGCCATCCGGGAGGACAGACAAGGCAATCTCTGGCTGGGTACGGAGGACGACGGCCTTTTTCTTTTCGACCCAGTCCAGAACACCCATATCCGCTATGGCCATTCCGACAAACAACCCGGCAGCCTGGGCAGCAATCTTGTCCGCTGTCTGCTGGTCGACAAAAAAGGACAGCTCTGGGCAGGCGGTATCAACGGCGGTCTCAATCTCTTCGACGCCAGCGCACGTCAGTTCTCCCATTATCAGAATGAGCCGGGCAATAGCTCCAGCCTTTCCCAGCGGACGATATCCGCCCTCTTCGAAGACCATCAGGGGAACATCTGGATAGGCACCCATCGGGGCGGAGTCAATATCTATTCTCCCGGCATGGAAAAGTTCAATCTCTTCCGCCAGGGATCTTCCCCCGCCAGTTTGAGCTACAATGACGTAAAAGCCTTTTGCGAGGACAGGGACGGTAATATCTGGGTAGGGACGGATGGTGGAGGGCTGGACCTCTTCAGCCGTGACAAACGCAGCTTCCGGCACTATCGATACGATCCTTTCAAGGACAACAGCATCGGCTCCGATGCTGTGCTCGATATCATGCAGGATAAAAAAGGCAATATCTGGGTATCCACCTGGGGCGGAGGTCTTGACCTTCTGCACAAGGACGGTACTTTTACCCGATTCCAAAACAATCCGGCCGACAGCCATTCCATCAGCTCGAACTTCGTCCAAAAAACATTCGAAGACGCCGAAAGTCGCCTCTGGGTAGCTACCTATTATGGTGGTCTCAATCTTTTCGACCCTGCAAAAAAAGAATTCACCTGCATGGTCAGCGACCCCACCGGGAAGACCAGTCTCACGGGCAGGAACATCGTGTCCATCATGGAGGACAAGGAAGGACATATCTGGATCGGCACCGATGACGGAGGGCTCAACTGCTATCACCAGGCTACGCGTCACTTTACCCATTATTTCGACAAAGGCGGAAAAATGCCCGATCTGCGAGTATTGTTCACGGACAACAAGGGCCGGTTGTGGGTAGGCCAAAAAGGACTTTATCTTTTCGACCCCGCCAAAGACAGCTTCTCGTTATACACCGACAAAGCGGGCCTGTCCGATGAATTTATAAAAGGCATCACGGAAGATGAATCGGGATCCTTATGGATAGCCACTTCCAACGGTCTCATCCAATTCAATCCCGACAATAGCAGCTTTAAAAAATACAACACGGGTGACGGACTGCAGGGACTGGAGTTCGAAGTCAATGCATGTATGCGAACAAAGGACGGGGAAATGTATTTTGGAGGCATCAATGGGTTCAATTCCTTCTACCCGGCCGGCATCCGGGCAAATCCCTTTATACCTCCCGTCTATATCACGGGCTTCCAGCTATTCAATCATAAGATCAGGGTGGGCGAACAGGGCTCTCCTTTACAAAAGGATATAAGTTTGACAAAGGAGATCGTTTTGTCCTATAAACAATCCAACTTCTCCTTCACCTTCTCAGCGCTGAATTTTACCGCCCCGGAAAATAACAGTTATGCCTACATGCTGGATGGGGCGGAGAAAAGCTGGAATTATGTGGGCAAGGAAAAGAAATCCGTCTATACCAACCTCGCACCCGGCGAATACACTTTCCGGGTCAAGGCGTCCAATAACGATGGCGTCTGGAACGAGGACGGCGCCTCCATAAAGATCATCATCACGCCTCCCTTCTGGAAGACGGCCTGGTTCACTATTCTGTTGATCCTTCTTGCTATTGCGTGTCTCTATGCCATCTATAAGCACCGGACAAAATTAAAGATCCGGCAACTGGAGGAGACAAAAAGACAGGAGATGCACAAAGTGCAGATGCAATTCTTTACCAACATCTCCCATGAGTTCAGGACACCCCTCTCTCTGATCCTGGGTCCGTTGGAAAAGCTCATGAAGGAAAATGCGCGTCCCGGCCTGCAACATTATTACGACCTCATGTACCGCAATACCCAACGGCTGCTGGACCTTATCAACGAGCTGATGGACTTTGGCAAGCTGGAAAGCGGCGCCCTGAAGCTGGCCGTGATGAAAGGCAATCTTCCCACCTTCCTGGACGAGCTGGCGGAAGAGTTCCGGGACTGGGCAATACAAAAGGAAATCCGATTCACCGTCGAAAAGACGGCCATACAACAGGACACCTGGTTCGACAGACAGATCCTGGAAAAGATCATCCTCAACCTGCTGCATAATTCCTTCAAATATACACGACCGGGCGGCGCTACGCACCTGGAAATACTGTCGTCGCTGGAAAATTTCAAACCCTCTTTTGCGGGAGAGCTTATTTTGAAAAATGAATTCCGCGGCAGGACCTATGCCTATATACGGGTGGCCGACACGGGCATCGGCATTTCCCGTGAATCCCTTCCCCATCTTTTCGAGCGCTACTACCGGATCACGGATTCGCATCTGGGTTCCGGCATCGGTCTGGCCTTTGTAAAAAGCCTCGCATTGCTGCACAAGGGCGATATCTATGTCTATAGCGAAAGATTGAAAGGCACCGAGATCATCATCGGCATCCCCGTCGACAGGACGGACTATACCACAGAAGAAAGAAGAGAGGACCATACACCTGTTACGGGTGTGCGGCTGGAAACGCTTACTGCAGGCGAACCCCATACCACATTGACGGATACATCCGAAACATCGCCCAGCGACGCCGTGCTGCTGGTGGAGGACAATGACGAGCTGAGACAATTCTTAAAGGACAGTCTTTCCCAGCACTACAAGGTCATCGAAGCCGTCAATGGACTGGAAGGGCTGGCAAAGGCCAAAGAACATCATCCGGGATTTATCATCAGCGATGTCATCATGCCGGGTATGGATGGCATCCAGCTCTGCCGGGCGATCAAGCAGGACATAAACACCAGCCATATCCCATTTTTGATGCTGACGGCACGGACCGCCCTTGCCTCACAGGTGGAAGGCCTCGACTCCGGCGCGGATTATTATTTTGCCAAGCCGCTCAACATGGAGCTGCTGCTGCTGACTATCCGCAATCGGTTCGAGCAAATAGCAAGGCTCAAAGAACGGTATGCGAGGGAGTCGAATATCGAAGCCATGGAGCTGGTCCATTCAGAGAAGGATAAGGAATTCATGACCCGCCTGCTGGAGATCATCGATACGCAACTGGTAAATCCCGACTTTGACATCGAATATCTTTGTCAGCAGATGGGAATGAGCCGTACCAGCCTCTATCAAAAGATAAAGAACATCTCCCAACAGTCCATCGGCGACTTCATCCGGACCATTCGCCTGAAGAAGGCCGTCCAGATCATGACACACGAGGATGTGTCTCTCACTGAGGTAATGTACCGTATTGGCATTCAAACCCAATCCTATTTTACTAAAGCATTTAAGAAGGAATTTGGAAAAACACCCACCCAGTTCATACAAGAAATTCGTTCCTTTGACAGATGATCGACACCACCATCAGACCTGCCCAACGGGCCGACCTGCCCGCCGTGTACGCCTTATTCCGGGAATTTGCCGTCTTCCAAAAGACGCCGGAGAAATTATACATCACCCTGGAAGAGCTCCTCGCTGAAGAACAGCATTTCAAATGCCTGGTAGCCATAGTGGATGGGAATATAGTAGGGTTCGCCACCTGGTTCTTCGCCTTTTATTCCTGGACGGGAAGAGGCGTTTATCTCGACGACCTATATGTCCGGGACAGTCATCGTAAATATGGCATCGGCAGGCAGCTGCTGGACGCCGTTATTGGTATGGCGAAAGAGAATAATTGCAGGACGGTGCGCTGGCTCGTCTCGCGCTGGAATATCAACGCCATCGAGTTTTATAAGCGAATAGGCGCGCATGTGGATGATACGGAAATGACGGCGGTGCTGCCTCTTTAATTACAGTGGGGTGCGCTATTCATGACATCCATGTACACCAAAAAAGCCAATTATTCACCCTCAGGAGCCAAAACAAATCCGATCTTCTCCTTCTCTTCCTGTAATAAAGGTTCCAGCCCCTCATATACCACCTGCACCATCTGCACCAGTTCATGCACCTCTTCCTCTTTATCACAGCCGGAGATCACCCGCTGCAAAACATCCAGCAACACCTGGGATCGTAATACCCTGGCGCCCCTTTGGATCCTGCTGGCCCAGTAACGTGTTCTTTTATAGTGACCCTCCGCACGCCGCATCTCTTCTATTTGTATGGGTGTGTCGGAAAGAAAAGCATTCAGCCTGTCCCATAGATATTGCCTGTCGTCCATCTGCCGCAAGAGCCCAAGGTCATAAGCCTGCCCGATATTCAGGACGCCCACCCTGCCTCTTCCACCCTCGCTGACCAATGCATCGATCGTCCTGTACAGCTCTTTGAAATCGAAAGGCTTGGTCATATACTCATCGATGCCGGCATCCAGACAACGTACCTGCTCCCCTATAAGAGCCGTCGCCGTCATGGCAATGATGGGTGTCTGCAGCTGCATATCATCCCGGATGATCTTTGTCGCTCCATATCCATCCATTTCCGGCATTTGCAGGTCCATGATGATCAGGTCATAGCTTGCATCCTGCCGCAGGAGGTTCACCGCCTCTTCACCGTTGTTGGCCAGCTGTACGATACCACCCGCCTTGGTCAGCACATATTCCACCAGCTTTTGGTTGACCTCATTGTCCTCTGCCACAAGGAACCTCCGTCCCGCCAACAGCTGACTGTGATCGGACATACCCGTCGCCACCACCGCCACGGCGCCTGGCTCTTCCCGCTGACTATTCCCATAGGCTATCTGGAAACTGAATATGGCCCCCTTGCCTTCTTCGCTGGTGAGGGAGATATTGCCGCCCTGCAATTGCAACAGCTGTTTGCAGATGGCCAGCCCCAGACCCGTCCCGCCATATTTGCGGCTGATATCCAGCCCCCCTTGGGAGAAATTGTCGAAGATCTCCGGTATACGGTCCTTGGGTATGCCGATGCCGGTGTCAGCCACCGTGAACAGCAAGCCTACCTGTTCGGCTGACCGTCCCTGTAAGCTCACCCGCACATGGATGGAGCCCCGCTCCGTGAATTTGATGGCATTGCCGATGAGGTTGATCAATACCTGGTTCAGCCGGTGAGGATCGCCTTTCAATAAGGGCGGGATACCAGCGTCTATCTCCACTTTCAGCAGCAGCCCTTTTTTCTTCACGCGATGGTTAAAGATGCCCTTTACATTGTCCAGCACATCCCTGAGCCGGAAGTCTATCTTTTCGATGGTGAGCTTGCCCGCCTTGATCTTGGAGAAGTCCAGGATATCGTTGATGATCACCAGCAGGTTGTCCGCGCTGCGTTTGATGATGTCCACAAACTCTTTCTGCGGCTCCGACAGCGGCGTCTCCAGCAGGAGATTGGTCATCCCCTGGATCCCATTCATGGGAGTCCGGATCTCATGGCTCATATTGGCCAGGAACTGCTCCTGCATCCCTTTGGCCTCCTGCGCCTCACGGGTGGCTTCGATCAATTGTTGCTGATAGTGCGCCCTCGACCTTTCCAGCTCTATCTTCATACGCTGCTTCTCCGAGATGTCCCGTACGATACACTGGAATCCCGCAGGCCGTCCCTTTTTTACCAGCAGCACGGCAAACTGTTCCACCCATTTTATCTCTCTATTCTTCGTGATGGTCTTAAAGCTTAGCGTGGACTCCTTATCGCCGATATCTATCTGATGCTGGTAGTGGAGCGTAACCTCCTTCAGACAGGAATGCTCTACCAGCATGGAGAAATGTTTACCCGTCAGCTCCTCGGACGTATAACCCGTCAGCTCCAGGACCTGGGCGCTGGTGAAGGTGATATATCCCTGCTCGTTGGTAGAATAGATCACGGCCCCGGCATTCTCGATGAGCATGCGGTATTTCATTTCACTCTGCAGGAGACGTTTTTCCGCCCGCTTGCGAAGAAGTATATCCCTGTTGAGCTGAAGGAGTATGATGACGATGAAGAGAAAGGCCAGCAGGCTGCCTGTGATAAGCGTATAGGTGCTGCCCAGCTCGCTGTTCCTGCTGACGGATTGCCGGAGGTTCAGCAGATTGCGCTCTTCCCGCATCATGGAGCGTAGGGAGTATTTCATCCGGTGGATCATGGCCGCGGCCCGCATACCTGCCCGCTCGTTTGCATAGGCCGATGCCTCCCTCACCGCCCAATCCTTGTCCGACGGATCAGCCCCTACCCGTGCGACCACCTCGGGACCCAGGTAGACCAGGCTGTCCACGAACAACCCCAGCTGGTGCGTATAATCTAAAAGTTGATGGAGAGATCCTTGTTGAGAAGGGTTGTCCTTTGTCAGCGTCTTCAGACGGGCGATATCTTCTTCCAGCAGACCATGGAACTGCTGCATGCCCGGTCTTAATGAATCGTCCCCGCTGATGCCATAGCGAAGTGAAAAGGACTCGCCCTCCGCCACCTGGCTGTCGATACGCTCTATCTGTTCGATCACCGCATAGGTATGGTTGATCCAGAAGGCCTCTTCCCGCATGTCCCGTTTGTTGGAGTAGATAAGCCACCCAACCAGGGCCAGGGAGGTAATGGAAAACAGCAGGAGCCATGCTATCTTTCTCTGAATTCTTGACAATCCATTAAAAATAGTTCTCATACCGATGCGGGTTCAATTAGAATAAGCGCCTAACCATTTGTACCATAACGAATAATCCTAGCTGAGATTTTCGCCCCATTGTCTAAGGAACGTCTTTTTAGAAGAATTAGGTATAAACTCTTACCAAAAAATGATTGGTGGACAGCCGGTAAGCATTTATTGAATATATTCGATGAAACTACTGCACATGAGATCAGCCCTGCTTCTTTTAGCCGTCTTCCTGTTCCTGCAACGCCCTTCCCGGGCCCAAAACATCCCTACTCCCAAAGAGCATTTTGGCTTCAACATCGGCGACGACTATCAGCTGGCCACCTATACCCGGACGGAAGCCTATTTTCGCCGGCTGGCCGCCGCCTCGGACAGGGTTCATTTGGTAGACATCGGTAAGACGGAAGAGGGTCGGTCTCAATTAATGCTCATCGTTTCATCTCCAAAGAATATCAAACAGCTGGCGAAATACAAGACCATCTCCCAGCGGCTGGCCCATGCCGAAGGACTCACGGATCAGCAGGCCCACGAGCTGGCCGCCCAGGGCAAGGCGGTAGTATGGATCGACGGGGGGCTGCATGCCACCGAAACGGTAGGCACCCATCAGCTCATCGAGACTGCCTATCAGCTTATCAGCCGTAAGGACCCCGAGACCATGCGGATCCTGGACAATGTGATAATTTTATTGACCCATTGTAATCCCGACGGTCAGGAGCTGGTATCCAACTGGTATATGCGGGAGTCCAGGCCGGAGAAGCGGTCCCTCAACAATCTCCCCCGCTTGTACGAAAAATATGCGGGCCATGACAACAACCGGGATTTCTTCATGCTCAATCTAAAAGAGACACAGAATATAGGCCGCCAGCTCTTTATCGAATGGCTGCCACAGATCATGTACAACCACCACCAGGCCGGACCCGCCGGCTCCGTACTGGCAGGACCTCCCTACCGCGATCCCTTCAACTATGTCTTCGATCCCCTCATCATCACCAGCATCGATGCTGTTGGCGCAGCTATGAACAACCGGCTGAACGTGGAAGGCAAGCCCGGCTATACGCAACGTTCGGGCTCTTCGTTCTCCACCTGGTACAACGGCGGGCTTCGCACCACTACGTATTTCCACAATATGATCGGACTGCTGACGGAGATCATCGGGAATCCTACTCCCACCACGGTGCCCCTGGTCCCGCAACGGCTGATCCCCAGCGGGGCGACGCCCAATCCCGTCACGCCGCAGCCCTGGCATTTCCGGCAATCCATCGATTACTCCATCTCCCTGAATTATGCGGTGCTGGACTATGCCGTACGCAACCGGGACGAACTTTTGTATAATATCTACAAGATGGGGATGAACTCCATCCAGCGGGGACAAAAAGATAATTGGACCCTGTCGCCCCGGCGTATTGCCGCCATCGAAGCGTTGTATAAGGATTCATCGTCCCGCCGCGCCACTGAAGAAGGCAGCGACACCATTCCTTCGAAATATTTTGATAGCATATTAAAGAACCCCAGCCTCCGCGACCCACGTGGCTATATCATTCCCGCCGACCAGCCGGACCGCGCCACCGCCGTGCGGTTTATCAACGCGCTCATCAACACCGGCATCGTCGTGCAACAGGCTACCGCCGCCTTCACCGTGGAAGGCAGGAGCTATCCCGCCGGCAGCTTTATCATCAAGACGGACCAGGCCTTCAGACCCCACGTGCTGGATATGTTCGAGCCGCAGGATCATCCCAACGACTTCCAATATCCGGGAGGCCCTCCCATTCCTCCTTACGATGCGGCCGGCTGGACCCTGGCTTACCAGATGGGAGTGAAGTTCGATCGCCTGCTGAATGGTTTTGAGGGGCCTTTCCGCCGTCTGTCCTATGGAGAGGAACAGCATATACCCGGCGCGCTCGTCGTCAAGGGGCCTGTCCGGGGTTTTGTCCTCGACAGCCGCGCCAATCAATCTTTTGCGGTGGTCAATGATCTGCTGAAAGAAGGCATCGAAGTGTCACGGATCACCACATCGGACAGCGGTTCCGGTACTGGTACCAGCCAAGGTTCCGGCACCCCCTACGGCCAGGGCTCCTTCTTTGTTCCCGCATCCGACAAGGCGCAACAGCTGCTGACCAAACTGGCCGCCTCCAGCGGTGTCGATGTGTTGTCTGTACCCGAACGCCCCGCCCATCTCCTACAGATCCATCCCGCACGTGTAGCCTTATGGGATGTCTATGGCGGCTCGCTGCCCTCCGGCTGGATCCGCTGGCTGACGGAACAATATCATTTCCCCGTGGAGGTCATCTATGCAAAGGACATCGATAGCATCGACCTCCGCAGCAAATACGATAGGATCATTTTTGTCTCGGGCGCCATTCCGGCTGTGGCCACGCCCGGAGCCACACCTCAGCGCAGAGGCGGCTTTGGTTTCAGACAACCCCGGCCCGAGGAGATCCCCGCGGAATATCGCAGTCATCTGGGGCGTATCACGGCGGAGAAATCCATCCCGCAACTAAAGAAATTTTTGGAACAGGGCGGCAGCATCGTCACCATCGGCAGCAGCACCAACCTCGCCTATCATCTGGGTCTCCCTGTACATGATGCGCTCACCGAGCTGGTAGGTGGGAAGGAACGCAAATTGCCGGGCGAGAAATTCTATGTACCGGGCAGCGTGCTGCAGGTCAGCGTGGACTCCACACAGGAGGCCGCCTGGGGCATGGAAGGCACAGCGGACGTATATTTCGAGCAGAGCCCTGTATTCGTCATCTCACCTTCTACCTACGCCACAGGAGAGATCAAACCCATCGCCTGGTTCCCCAATGACAAACCCTTGCGTAGTGGCTGGGCCTGGGGGCAGGCTTACTTGCGAAATGGCATTGCCGCCTTCGTGGCGAATGTGGGGAAGGGAAAGCTATATGCATTTGGTCCCGAGATCACTTTCCGGGCCCAGACACATGGGGTGTTCAAACTATTGTTTAATGAGATGTATGTTCAATAATATAATATCGCATGTATCAACAGAAATAATACAACTCTATCAACAGCTTCCCCCCATCCCTCCATCGTATCCATCCCTGGAGCACGCTGCCCCTGGGACATTCCGCACAGGTCTTCACACACTCCACAAAGACCCAATCATTCTTCACGCTCTTCACAATATAGCTGTAATTCCCAGCGCCCGCCACCCGCCGCCCCTTATTTGGTCCTGCCGTATACATCACGGCCGACGGATTCATTTTAAAGAAGATGCTCTTCAGAAACACCGTCCAGGATTGCGCCACCACCAGTCCGGGAATCCGCTGCACATCCAGGTACTTCTTCTCATTGCCCACAAAGACGGAGATCTTTCCCCCGGAGTACGTACTGTCCGTATCGAAGATCAATACTCCATGATCCAGGTAGCAGGACCGGACATTTTTCAATAGACTATCGTTCCCCTTCCTGAACACCCGGCAATACAGCTTGCCATCCTCGTTGTAAAGATCCACATGTCCCTTTTCGCTCATTTTTAACAAGCTGATCCTCAACACGCCTTTCTTGACCCCTGGTCGCTGTGAAAATGCCGGCGCATGACAAAATAAGAAGAGTAGAAATAGCCAGAAGATTTTCATAGTATATTGAATTATGCGTTCAATATACGTCAGTTTGCCCGTACGGTCAAGTCCCCTTTCAATCGCAGATCACGCGAAGAACCTCCCACCATGATCCGGAACGCACCCGGCTCGATGACCCGGTGCAAGTCCTTATCCAGCATTTGTAACATCTCCGGTGTGATGGAAAAATATAATTTCCTGCTCTCCCCAACCCGCAAATGCACCCGCTGAAATCCTTTCAGCTCCATCACGGGACGCGCCACGGACGCCAGCTCATCATGGATATACAATTGCACGACCTCGTCGCCTTCTTTATCTCCCACATTCTTTACCACAAAGCTCACCCGCGTACTATCGCCCGCCGCAATAGTCGCCCTGTCAAAAGAAAGATCGCTGTAAGCAAATTGTGTATAGCTCAGCCCAAACCCAAAAGGGAACAAAGGCATCCCCGATAAATTATTGTAATCATCTCCTCTGCCCGTAGGCTTATGGTTGTATACCAATGGCAGCTGCGCCTCGTGCACGGGGTAAGTGATCGGCAGCCTGCCGGCAGGATTATAATCCCCAAACAATACATCCGCCACCGCATGCCCTCCTTCCTCACCGGGATACCAGACGGCGCCGATGGCCGGCGCCTTGTCGATCCAATTGCTCATGGTGATAGCGCTGCCTCCTACCAACAAGACCACCAGCGGCTTGCCTGTAGCAGCCACGGCCTGTATCAAGGTCTCCTGGTCGCCGGGTAAAGACAACATCGCCCTGTCCTGGAACTCACCCTCCGTAATGCCCGCGACCACCACCGCCATATCCGCCTGCCGGGCAGCCGCCACGGCCTCGCTTATCTTTTTCGACCTGTCCACCGTATCCCCTACATTCCACACCAGCCGGATGGTAGCGTCTCCATTGGTCTCGAAGAACTCCACCCGTATGCTATATTTCCTGCCCTTTACAAACGTATAATCCGCCAGTGTCGCGTGATAAGATTGCTTTTCCCATCGCGATACGATGAGACTGTCGTTGATATATAGCCGGTAGCCGTCATTGCCTTCCAGCCCGATGCGATATTTCCCTGTCACAGGAGCGGTCAGCGAGCCTGTCCACCGCACCGAATAGAAATCCGTGCTGAGCCCCGGCGCGGGCGGTGACAAGGTCCAATGGAAATTGATCCCCTTATCGGTACGCTCTGTTACAGGAGTGCCATTCATGTCCCGTGTAGCAAAATAAGCCGCATGCAATCCGGCCTGGTCCTTAAAACCGAGAACACCACCCGGAATGACAGAATATTCCTGGCTGTGTCTGTTCGCTCCCTCCGCATAGATCACACGTACCCGTTCTTTTATACCCTCCAGGATGCTCACTTTACCATTCCCCGGACCGCTGTATCCACCCAGCCGCGCTTCCGCCGCGTCCGCCCCAAGGACGGCAATGGTTTTCACACCAGACCTGATAGGCAACACCTGTCCCTCATTCTTCAACAACACAAACGACTCGCGGGCAGCCTGCCGTGCGATAGCCTTGTTCTCCTTGTCTTCCCCTGCGTCCATCGTCTCCGATATATAAGGATGTTCAAAAAGACCCAGCTCGAACTTGGCCCGCAGGACCCTGGCCACGGCATCGTTGAGCCGCGCACTGTCGATCCCGTCCAATGCGCTGTCAGGCAGGAACAAGGCGTGATGTTTATATTCCGTCTGAAAGATGACATCCAATCCCCCATTGATGGCATGCTGCGCGCTCGAGGGATAATCACCGGCCGTATGATGCAGCACCAGCTCCCCACCCACGGCATTCGCATCGGAGATAACGAACCCCTTGAAGCCCCATTGTTTTTTCAGCTTATCCAGCAGCAGCCATCCATTGGAAGAGGCGGCCGTGCCGTCGACGGAATTATAGGCGGACATGATGCTCCGCGACCCGCCCTTTTCGATACAGGCCTTAAAAGGAGCCAGGTACAGCTCATCCAGCAGCCGCTCGTTATAATGGATGGGATAGCTGTCCCTCCCGCCATCACCCACATTGGCTACAAAATGTTTGGGCGTCGTGATGATCCCCCGCCGCTCAAAGGCGCTGACAAACGCTACCCCCATGGCCGATGCGAGAAAAGGGTCTTCGCCATAGGTCTCCTCGGTACGGCCCCACCGCACATCCGAAGCCAGGTTCACGACGGGTGAAAGTATGTCCCGTATACCCCGTCTCCCCGTCTCGCGTGCTATCGATCCGGCCACCCGCCTCATCAATGTCGTATCCCATGTCGCCGCAAGCCCGATAGATTGCGGAAAAGCCGTTGCGCCTGCCCGTACCAGTCCATGCAGCGCTTCGTCAAAGGCGATGATAGGGATCCCCAGCCTCGTCTGCTCTACAAAGTATTTCTGTATCCCATTGATCTTATGCGCCACCCGTAAGGCGTTCTCGCTGGTGTTATAGTTCAGCATCTGTCCACCCGCGTCCCCTCTGCCGCCCGCGCTGACCTGGAAGCCGAATAACCCGTTGCGGTACTGGCCGGGTTCAGCATGATCCATATCCCCCGGTATCATAAAGATCTGCCAGGACTTTTCTTCCGGCGTCATCCTCGACAAAAGGTCTGCTACCCTCCGCTCGACGGGTTGTGTACTATCCTTATACAAGGGCTGCTGCGCGAGGCACTGGACGCCGGAAAAAAGACAAAGTGCAAAAAGGACATGCTTCATACAACGTTTCGCTTATCCTTGCAATTTACAAATCCATCCCGTTAATACGACCGTCAATCTCAGCATCGGCATCCGGCGGGAGTCGAGAGTGCTGAATCTTTCTTTCAGCTATAATTTTGAGAGCAGCTCCGTACATTAGCTATTATGATACAAAAACTCTATTATTACGTTATCAAATCAGCTAATCTATATATATGACCGGCCTCTACAGGATGTCTCTCTTTATATGGCTCATCATGTCGATAGGGGCATCGTACGCACAGGTCACACCGCTGTATACTTACCAGGACCTCTCTCATATATTCTATGCGAAGCAAAAGGATTCCCTGAAGAAAGCCTGGGTCTGCCCCTCCGTGTATAAGACAAAAGAAACGCAGAAACAATATAAGGAGATCTGGGATCAACGCACCGACTTCATCACAGGGGCCATTGCGGACGATGCCTATGTGAAGGACCAGGATGTTTATCCCTATATAGACGGCATCATCGACCAGATCGTACAGGCCAACAAACAGCTGATGCCCGTAAAGCCTTTTCTCCTGCTGGATAGAAGCCCTTCCGTCAATGCCTATGCCGTCGGAGGCAATGTGATAGCCGTGAACCTGGGACTCATCAGCTGGTCTCAATCCAGGGAAGAGCTGGCCCTTGCCATCGCGCACGAGCTGTCGCATAATATCCTCGAACATACGGAGACGGCTATCAAACAAAGGGCCGAGATGCTGACCTCCGATGAATATAAGCAGTCGATGAATGCCATACTGGACTCCAAATACCAGCGGCTCACGCGTCTGCAGCAGGTGCTGCAAAGCTATTCGTTCAACAGGAGCAGACACCAGCGCTACCATGAGAGTGACGCCGACAGCCTGGCCATCATCCTGCTGAAACAGGCTAATATCGCCTTTGACGCGGATTTCTTCCTTCGCCTGGACAGCTCCGATATCCTGTACCGGCAGCCGTTGAAACAGCCCGTAAAAGATTATTTCGTCTGCTATCAGCTCCCATTCCAGGACAGCTGGACCCAGCGGCGCACAAGAGGGCTCTCTACCCGCAATTATAATTTCAAGGATAGCTCTTCCCTCGACGACTCGCTAAAGACACATCCCGACTGTGAAGAAAGATACGAGCGCACTAAGAAATTCACTACCGCCGGCATGCACCCAACCCCTATACCCGCCGGCATAAAGGACAAGACGGAAAAGATGCTGCTCTGGAGCATGTACCAAAACCAATCCCTGACCCCCTGTCTCTATCGGCTGCTGATGGAAAAAGACAAGGGCAATAAGGACGAATGGTATGACTTCATGATGAGCAATATCTTCTCGGGTCTTTATTACGCCGACAAGGAGCTCCATCGATTCAACGCCATAGGTGTGACCCAAAAAGAATACATCTCCAAACAATATTATGAGCTTCAGAATATGCTGGAGCAGATGCCCCGCGAAAGCCTCGAACAGTATTGCAAAACGTTGCAGAGCGGCGCTTTCTGGAAGGATATGAGCCCGGCGGAGCTGGCTTTGAAGAACTTCTTTTATGTCCTTACGCTGGCCCCCGACGGCTCCGGCAAGAACACGGCCAGGGCCGCAAAAGATTTTGCCATCAATAATTCCGGCAGCATGTACTGCGAGTTCGCGGGTACTTTTTTTGAAAAGAAATAGTATACCCGTGTCTCGATAGAGACGCTCTAATTGAGGGATTCCGCCTTATTGTATTTGTTACGATAATCCACCGGGGACATGGAGGTTATTTTTTTGAACACATCCCGGAAAGCTTTGATATTGGAGTAGCCGACATCGTACATGACCTCGTTCACCGTCTTACGGCCCGTCTCCAGCTGCCGCTTGGCCGCCTCGATCTTCATTCGTTGCATATATTCCAGCACGGTGTTATTGGTGGCCTTCTTGAACCTCCTTTCAAACGTACGCCGGCTGATCGCAAATCGCTCGCTTAGCATGTCGATGGTGATCTTATCCTGGTAATTGGATTCGATGAACTCCTGTACCCTTACGATATCCGGGTCGTTGTGGATCTTCTGTCCCTTGAAAATGCTAAAGGGGGACTGGCTCATCCTGTCGATGTCCAGGACGAAGAATTTGGAAGCGAGTATCGCCAGCTCGCGGCTGGTATATTTCTCGACGAGGTGCAGCAGGAGGTTCCAGTAGGAGTTGGCGCCGCCGCTGGTATAAATGCGGCCGTTGTCCGTCACCACCTTGGCCGCCGCGAGGTCCACGTCGGGGAACATCTCCCGGAATTCGTTGGCGAAAAGCCAGTGAGTAGAGCAGGTCTTGCCGTTCAGCAGACCCGTGCTGGCCAGTATGAAGGCCCCCAGGCAAAGGCTCGCCACTTCGGCGCCCTGAACGTATTGCTGCACGATCCAGGGCAGGAAGTCCTGGTTCAATTTGATAGCCCTTTCGATATTGCCGCTGATGGCCGGGATGATGACAAGGTCCGCCTTTTGCGCCTCCGACAACACCACATCCACATGGATGGAAAAGATGCCATCCGTGACCTTTACTTCCTTGCTAAGACCCACCAGCTGGACCTTGAACAAGGGGTCTTTTCCGGCGCTTTTTAAGAATTCATTAACGGCGGTAAACATATACCGGGGGTCTGCTACGGCCTCGATGACCGCTGTTTCAGGAACAAGGATGGCGACATTTTTCATATAGTGGCGTGTTTGGTGCGTCAGGCAGGCCTGTACAGCTGCCTGTTCTGTAAAGATAAGGGATGCGGGTGTCGTAAACAACCCCTTGAATTGACGTAGTACCATACATCCCTTGCTAATCTGCGACAGTAGCTTTGCTATAGAAAATCCTACAGGACATGACACGGATCAACGCTTATTTGAACTTCAACGGCAGGTGCCGCGAGGCGATGAAATTTTACCAGGAATGTCTCGGTGGTGAGCTGACCCTGCAGAGAGTCTCCGAATCTCCCATGGCGGCCCAATTATCCGCCACGGCCGGCGCCAATATATTACATAGCGTTCTCGTCCGGGATGGACTGGTATTGATGGGCTCCGATATGCTGGGAGATGCTTTGAAAAAAGGCAATGAGGTCATGTTATGCCTGCAATGCAGCGCCGCTGAAGAGCTGTATGCCACTTTCGAAAGGCTGGCTATAGACGGCCAGATCAGGATACCGCTGCATCAAACTGTCTGGGGCGCTACTTATGGCGAGCTCACCGACAAGTTCGGCATGCACTGGAGGTTCCATTATTCGAGGAACCAGTCAGGAATCAGTCAACATTAACCAACTATAAAACTTACAACTATGCGACGCAACAAAATCATCTTCTGGATCTTCACAGGCATCATCTTCGCCTTTGATTCGCTGATCCCCGCCTTTACCTCCAATACACAGCTGGCTGTCGACGGCATCCGTCACCTGGGCTTCCCCGATTATTTTAGAGTGGAGCTGACGGTGTTCAAAGTATTGGGTGGTCTTGCGCTCATTTTACCCATCGTGCCCCGGCGCGTAAAGGAATGGGCCTATGCCGGCTTTGCCATCAACTTTATCTCGGCCACTGTAGCCAACTGGGCGGTATATGGTTTTGGCGCCTACGCCGTGCTGCCCCTCGTGCTCCTGGTCATGCTGGTAGTGTCCTATATCACCTATAACAAGATCGCCCGGGGGCGGTCTTGTTCAACTCAAAAGAATTCGTACCTTAGGCCCTTTAAAGAGACCATAAGTGCCTGACAATAACTATATATTCTCACAGGTGATGCAGCGTTACCAGCTGGACCCATTGCCACATACTACCCATCTGCCCATACAGCCGGGGGTAGACAATGAATTCATCACCGCTCTATTGCATTCCTTCGAAGAAAGATCATTCACCGCCGCCGACTTCGACCCCTATCGCATCGGGCTGATCGTGGACTATATCCAACGAACCCACTCCTTCTACTTACAGAAGAAGCTGCCTGAGATCGCGCAAAGCATCCTGCTGCTGTCCGGCCACTACGAATCCAATCACCCTATATTACTGATCCTGCAGACCTTCTTCCATCGCTACTGCCAGGAGCTCACTACCCATATCAACGAGGAAGAGCGTCTCCTGCTCCCCTATATCATAAAGTTGAACAATGCGGGTCTCGCGCCCTATCATTTCTCCGAATACGTGCTGGCAGGCCAGCAATACTCCATCGCCGAATTCCTCAAGGATCACCATGACACGGAAGACGAGTTGAAGGACATACGCGAGACCATCCGGCTGTACCAGCCTCCGGCCACCAACGAATCGCTCTATCGCATCCTGCTGACGCAGCTGGAGACGTTCGAACAGGACCTCCATGTACACGCACGCATCGAAGAGGAGGTGCTTATTCCCAAAGCATTGAAGCTGGAGTCGGAGCTGCAAAACCGCATTCTATCCCTTCTTTCCAACAACTGATCCACCTCTCTCTTTTCAGGCTCAGACATGCTTGTTAGCATTGCGGCATGAAAAGACTGAAAAAGATATTCAAATGGACAGGCATTGTCCTGCTGCTGTTGATACTGGGGCTTTCCGCCACGATCGCATCCCGGCAAAACCTGCACTATGATGCTCCCCTCCCCGATATCCATGCATCCACCGACAGCGCCGTCATCGCACGGGGACGGCATCTGGCATACAGCGCGGCGCATTGCATCGATTGTCACCATAAGGGCAACTCCGACTCGCTTATCGCCCTGGGCCAGGAGGTACCCTTGGCAGGCGGCGTAGTATTCGACCTGCCCGTCGGGAAGATCTATTCGAAAAATATCACGCCGGACAAGACCACGGGCATCGGCAGCTACACCGATGCGGAAATAGCAAGGGCGTTACGTTATGGGGTACATCCCGACGGCACCGTGGTATATGAGTTCATGCAATTCCACAACCTCAGCGACGAAGATCTCAGGGCTATCATCTCTTTCCTCCGCAGTCAACATCCCATAGAGCATTCCGTTCCTTCTCATTCACTCAATCTCCTCGGCAATGCCGTCAAAGCCTTTTTGATCAGTCCCGTAGGGCCCACCGGTGAAGTTCCCAAGCGCATTACACCCGACACGACAGCTGCCTATGGTCGGTACCTGGCTTTGAACGTAGCCGAGTGCAGCGGCTGTCATACGCAAAGGGATATGTCAGGTAAGCCCATCGGCCCACCCTTCGGCGGCGGCAATAATGTCGAAGGCTTTATCACGCCCAACCTCACGCCTGACCCCAGCGGAAGGATCTACAAATGGAGCAAAAAGGATTTTATCGGCAGGTTCCGCAAGGGACGGCTGATCCCCGGAAGCCCCATGCCCTGGAATTCTTTCGGCCGCATGAGCGACGATGAGCTTACCGCTATTTATAATTTCCTGAAGTCCGTAAAACCCGCACCGACCAAGGCGGTCAGGCCA